>NZ_JHWD01000004.1 GCF_000622225.1 Roseomonas mucosa ATCC BAA-692
CGAGGGCGTGCTGGACGCCATGCAGCACCGGCTCGACCAAGCGCCGGACAGCATGCGCGTCCGCAGGCAGACCGCCGAGCACCCGTTTGGCACGCTGAAGGCCTGGATGGGCTCGACCCACTTCCTGACCCGGACGCTGAAACGGGTCGGCACGGAGATGAGCCTGCACGTGCTGGCCTACAACATGAAGCGGGTGATCGCGATCCTGGGTGCAGGGCCGCTGATGCTAGCCATCCGGACCTGAACACCCGGAACGCCACGGCCAGCTCTCAGGTGCCGTCCGTGAAGTTCATCTGGCTGCATGCGACCGCGAACCCGTTTTCCCACGGCCTCGGTCGGCGGGAAAGGGCCCCTGCATGTACCAGCCGTCGCGGCGGCCGTAGGGACCGGCGAGCTGCCGGTCGATGAAGATGGCGCAGCCCGCGTCGCGGCCGCCGGGGCCGAGGGAATCGGTCGGGATCATCCGCTCGGCGATCGCCTCGATCGCCGCGGCCTCGTCCGCTGTCAGGAAAAGCCAGGGGCCGGGCTGGGCCATGGCCTCGGGTGGCCAGACCTCTCCCGGCTGCCAGGGCAGCAGGCCGCTGACCTCGCGCGCCTGTCCGGTTGCGCCCAGCGCCACGAGGGCACTGGCCGACAGCAAGGCCCGCCGTCGCGTCAAACCACCCTGCATCGGAAACTCCACTTTCTTCCCGCAGCCCTGCGGCCCCGGCTTTGGGGGCGATGCTAGGCAGGCTGGCGCGGGAGGAAAGCGAGGCGCGCGAGTCCCGGGGCGCTTATCGTCTTGTCTTGAACTTCATGAACGGAAGTTCACCGGTCCGGCAGACCGGGCCAGCCCTGGCGGCAAACCTGTCAGCTCAGGGCCTTGCGCGCCTTCTGCAAGCTCTCCCGCTGGGTCTCGCTGACCTCGGGATAATGCAGGTCCAGCTTCCGCATCGTTCCGAGCAGGATCTCCGCCACCAGCAACCGGGTCAACCACTTCCGGTCCGCCGGCAGGACGTACCAGGGCGCATAGGGCGCGGCCGTGGCGCGGATCGCCGTCTCGTAGGCGGTCTCGTAATCGTGCCAGCGGCGACGGTCCACGATGTCGGAAGGCTGCAGCTTCCAGTTCTTGTCCGGCTCGTCGATCCGGGCCAGGAAGCGCTTGCGCTGCTCCTCCTCGCCGAGATGCAGGAAGAACTTCAGCAGCACCGTCCCCTGCCGGGAGAGGTAGCGCTCGAAGCAGCCGATGTCCTCCAGCCGTTCGTCCCAGATCGTGTCATCCACCAGGACCTTCGGAAGCGCCTCGCCGGCCAGGATCTCCGGATGCACGCGGGCCACCAGGACCTCCTCGTACCAGGAGCGATTGTGGATGCCGATCCGGCCACGGGCCGGCAGCGCCACCACGTGGCGCCAGAGGAAGTCGTGCTCGCGCTCCAGCCCGACCGGCGCGGAGAAGGAGACGACCTGGCA
This sequence comes from Roseomonas mucosa ATCC BAA-692, assembly GCF_000622225.1. GTDB lineage: Bacteria > Pseudomonadota > Alphaproteobacteria > Acetobacterales > Acetobacteraceae > Roseomonas > Roseomonas mucosa. The sequence continues at coordinate 1,450 of NZ_JHWD01000004.1, forward strand.
GCCCTGCGGGTTGATGCCGGAGAAGACATGCTTGATGGCACTGTCCTTGCCCGCGGCGTCCTGCGCCTGGAAGATGCAGAGCACGGACCAGCGGCGGCTGGCATAGAGCCGGCCCTGCAACTCGGCGATGGCCTCGATCCGCTCCTGCAGCGCCGCCTCGCTTTCCACCTTGGTCAGCGGGATGCTTCCCTTGTCGTCGGTGGCATAGTCCTTCAGCGCGAATCCCTCACCCGAGGTGATGCGCCGTCGTTCCACGAGCTGGCGAATGGGATTCGACATGGGTTGGCCTCCGTTCCATCCGGTGCAGCAGGCAACGCGCCAGCGACGGCACCGTTGACCACCGCGTCCGGGCGGGCGCTTCCTCGTTCACGGCAGGTTCAGGCGGATCGAGACGGGGCAGTGATCCGACAGGCTGTCCTTCCGGCCCGGCTCGCGCTCCGCATAGACCAGCACGCGCAGGCTGTCCGGCACCAGCCAGTCCCGGGCCGCGCCGCCGAGCAGGATGTGGTCGATGAAATCCCGCCCGCCCCAGCAGGGATCGGAACGCCCCTCCGTGGCGCGGAGCAGCGTGCCGCGCTTCGCGATCCGGCGCAGGAAGGCGTCGCGCGGCCCCTGGAAGCGCCGGTTGAAGTCGCCCAGCACGGCGAAGCCGCCGCCCTCCCCTTGCCGCGCCGTGATCCAGTCCGCGACAATGCCTGCCTGCTCACCCAGGATCGCGCATTCCCGGTCGCCTTCCAGGAAGGCCCCCTGACGGCAGCCGGCCTTGAGGTGCAGTGCCAGCAGACGCAACGGGGCACCTCCCGGCTCCTCGATCGTCACGTCCACGCCCCGGCGCAGGCTGAAGCGTGCCTCCGGCGCACGGTCCAGCGCGGCGAGATCGGGATTCTGCCGCGCCCGCAGGCGGCGGCGCACGGCGATGCCGACCCGCTGCACGTCATGTTCGTTGGCGAAGAAGAACCGCCATTCCGCCGGGTCCAGCAGCCGCGCCGCCGCCTCCGGCCCATCCACCTCCTCCAGCGCCAGCACATCCGCCGCCAGCCGCTGGGCATAGAGGTGGAGGCGCACGAAGTCCTCCGCGCCACGGCCGGGCAGTTCCGGTGGCAGCAGGGGATCGCCCGGCGCACGCGTGGTGAGCCAGTTCAGGTTCCATGTCGCCAGCTTGATCTCCCCGGCCCGGGCCGGCGCCGCGAAGAGGAGGAAGAGGAGGGCGAGGCTAGAGAAGAGACGGCGCATCTTCCATCTCCTGTTCCGGCGGCTCCATCGAGGCCTCGTCCAGGCTCCGCGCGCCGCAGCGGAGCAGCCGCGCCGCCAGCAGGTCCAGCGCCGCCGGGTCGCGCGTCCGGTCTGCGGCATCGCCGCGCGGCACCCAGAGCACCGTCTCGTAGCGCGCCCGTGTCAGCAGCACGCGATAGGTGTTGCGGATGAAGTCGCGCTCCTGCACCTGACGCACCACCTGCCAGGCGCTGCCGACGAAGCGGCGTGCCTGCCACCCCGATGCACCGGCGGGCAGGAAGTCGCCACCCCAGGCCAGTCCCGCCACATCCAGCTCCAGTCCCTGGCAGGCATATTCCGTCGCGCCGGTCTCCAGCGCGTCGGAGGCGCGCACATCCGGCCAGCGGCGGAGGAACCAGTCCGCCACCGCCGGGGCCGGAACTTCCTCGCCGAAGCCGTCGCCGCGCAGCCGGCGCGCGCCGGAACTGCGCAGGATGCCGGCCCGCCGCTCGCCCCGCGCGAAGGCACGCAGGGTCCGACGCAGGGTGCCCAGGTCGCGGGTGAGAAAGACCGGCAGCCCGCCCTCGGCCTCCGCCGCGATGCGCGCGGCCTCGGCGACGCGCCCGTCCAGCAGGGCCTCCACCCAGGGCGCGACGGCGGCGCTGCGGATGCCACGGATCGGCACCGTCAGGTCGAGCGCGGGATCGAGCCGCAGCCAGGGCGCCGGCCCGGGGGCGAGGCGCTGCACCGGATCGGAGGCCCCCAGCACATGCGGCGCGGCCACCGCGCGCCAGCGCCCGTCGGCAGCGATGCAGCGGCCCCATTCCGCCAGCCCGGCCTCGCCCGTGTTGATCTCCTGCCCCTGGCCGACCAGCGCGACGATCGCCGACCAGCCCTCGGTGCGCGCCATGATCTCCAGCGTGTGGGCGGGTTCGCTCAGGGTCAGCACGGCCTTGCGCCGCTGCGTATCGCGGCTCGCCTGTTTCGCGTCCCAGGCTCGCTGCGCCTCGTCGAAGACGATCAGCCGTTCCGGCGGTGATCCGTGCCGCGGGTCGCCGGCATGTTCGGCCAGGAAGGCATGGACGTTCTGCAGCGCCGCCTTCACCCGCCGCTCCGCCTCATCCCGCCCACAGGCGCCGCGCGCCACCGCATCCTGGGCCAGCGCGGCGCGCAGCACGCCGACCAGCGGCACGTTGCCGGTCAGGAAGGCCGCGCCGTCCAGCCGCGCCGTACCGAAGACTGCGTTCAGCCCGCACAGCGTCTTGCCCGCGCCGGGAATGCCGGTAACGAAGACCACCACCCGCGCCGCGTCACGCCGGGCCTCGTCCAGCGCCCGCGCAATGGCCTCCGTGGTGCGGGTCAGGTTGGCGGCGTCCGAACGGGCCGCCGCGATCTCCGCCACCCCATGCCGGGCATAGAGCATGGTGGCGGCCTCCACGATGCTCGGCACCGGGCGATAGGGGGCGGCGAGCCAGGCCGCCCCGTCCAGCGGCGTGGCCGGGGCCGGGACGGAAGCCTGCACGGCGGACAGCAGGGCGGGCAGGCCCCGCGCATTGGCGCGGAGCGGCGGCACCACCGCGTGCCAGAGCAGGCTGAGCTGCTGCGCTCCCTGGTCCGGCGCCAGCAGCGGCACCAGCACGGGCACGATCGGATGCGCCCGGCTGCCGGCATGGAAGTCGCGCAGGTCCAGCGCGTAGTCCTCCACCTGCCGCAGATCGGCGGGGGAGAAGCCCTCGCCCTTGAACTCCAGCACCAGAATCGCGCGGTCGGTCAGCAGCACCGCGTCGATGCGCTTCTCCAGGCGCAGCAGCTCGTATTCGAAGGCCAGGGTCCAGTCCTCACCACCCGCCCGCGCCACCGCCTCGCGCAGCAGCGACGCCGAGGCCTCCCAGGCGGCGAGCTGGGCATAGGTGGCGTCGAAGCCCCGCCGGGTCTGCGCCGCCGCGAGGCGGGCGGCCACATCGGCGGCTTCGGTGCGCAGCAGTTCCGCACCGGTACAGGCGAACCAGGCCCTCATCCGCGCCGTGCCGGCAAGGTCGCCAGCAGCAGGCTGGCCAGCATCAGCACGAAGCCGGCGAGATGCGCCGCGGTCATCGGTTCCCCCAGGAACAGCACCGCCGTCACCGCCGCCGAGGCGGGCAGGAAGGCCATGAAGACGCCCGCCAGGCCCGCCGGGGCGCGGCGCAGACCGGAATACCAGAGCAGCAGGCTGAACACGCTGGCCGTCAGCCCGTGGAAGATCAGCAGCCCCGCCAGGAGCGGATCAGCCAGGACGCCCGCCGCACCCGGCCAGGGGATGGCCAGGGGCAGCCAGGCGGGCAGGAGCAACAGGGCGGAGAAGATCTGCATCCACAGGCCGGCGGCCAGCAGCGGCATGCGCCCGGCGAGTCGCTTGGACAGCAGCGCATAGGCGGCCTCGCCACAGACGGCCAGCAGCACCAGCGCATTGCCCGCGAGGCTGCCGCCGCCCTGCCCGTCCCCGCCGCCTCGGGCCAGGGTGACGGCGCCGATCCCGCCCGCCGCCAGCAGGGCCGCCGCCCAGCCGCGCGGCGTCAGCCGTTCCCGCAGCAGCAGCGCCGCGCCCAGTGCCACCACCGCCGGAATGGCCGCCAGCATCAGCCCGCCCTCCAGCGCCGTGGTCAGGCGCAGGCCGAGCAGCAGCGCGGCGTTGTAGAGCACCGTACCCAGCAGGGCCTGCCAGAACAGGTTCAGCAGGGCCCCGCGCGGCGGCAGGCGCGGCCCGTCCCGCCAGAGCGACAGCGGCAGCAGCACCGCGACGGCCAGCAGGCAGCGCAGGCCGAGGATCATGGCGATGGGCAGCGCGCCGGCCAGGGTCTTGGCGACGCCGACATTGACCCCCGTGAGGACCATCGACCCCGCGAGCTGCGCATAGGCGGTCAGCATCGCGGCGCCGGGTGTGCGCCCCGCGGTACTGGTGAAGCGGGCATCGGCGGCGGCGTCAGTCCTCTTGTCCATCCCGGCGGAAGGGCGAGGCCAGGGCCAGCGCCTCCATCTCCGCCAGCATGGCCGGACGCTCCTGATTCAGGAAGCCCGCCACGGCACGGCGCAGACCGGCATGTTCGATCCAGTGCGCGGAATAGGTCGGCACCGGCAGGTAGCCGCGCTGGATCTTGTGCTCACCCTGCGCCCCGGCCTCCACGCGCGGAATGCCGTGCGCGATGGCGAAGTCCATGGCCTGGTAGTAGCAGAGTTCGAAATGCAGGAAGGGCGCCTCGACCAGCGAGCCCCAGTTGCGCCCGTAGAGCGCGTCCTCCCCGATCAGGTTCAGCGCCCCCGCCACCGGCTCGCCATCGCGCTCCGCCACCATCAGCACCACGCGGTCGCCCAGCCGTTCGGACAGCAGCGGCCAGAAGCGCGGCTTCAGATAGGCGTCGCCCCATTTGCGGTCCACGGTGTGTCGGTAGCACTGGTGGAAGACCCGCCAGTGCTCCGGCGTGATCTCGCTCCCCCGCAGGGCGCGGAAGCGGAGCCCGGCCGCCTGCGCGTCCCGCCTTTCCCGCCGCAGCGTCTTGCGCTTGCGCGAGGACAGGGCGCCCAGGAAGTCGTCGAAGCTGCCATAGCCCGGGTTGGCCCAGTGGAACTGCGTGCCGAGGCGTTGCAGCCACCCGACCTCGCCCAGCGCCTCCCATTCCGCGCCGGTGCAGAAGGTGACATGGCAGGAGGAAAGCCCCAGATCGGCCACCGCCTGCCGCAGACCCTGGGCCAGCGCCGCCACCGGCACGCCACCGCCCGGGCGGGTCAGAAGGCGCGGCCCCGGCACGGGGGAGAAGGGCACCGAGACCTGGAGCTTGGGGTAGTAGCGCCCGCCCGCCTGCTCGAAGCCGCGTGCCCAGCCCCAGTCGAAGACGTACTCGCCGTAGGAATGGCTCTTGGCATAGGCGGGCGCCACCGCGAGCAGCGTGCCGCCCGCATCGCGCAGCGCCGCGTGCTGCGGCAGCCAGCCCGTCCTGCCGCCGGCCGAGCCGCTGTCCTCCAGCGCCGAGAGGAAGGCGTGTGAGACGAAGGGGTTCCCCTCCCCCGCGCAGGCATCCCATTCGGCGGCGGAAATCTCCGCGATGCGCGGATGCAGGGTCAACGTCAGCTCGGGCGCGCACTCGGGCATGGACCCAATGTGCGCCCTCCCCGGGCCAGCGCAAGCTCCCGCTGCTGCGATGCGGCGGGAAGGGTTCTCCCTGGGGGCGTCGCCGGGTCAGGCGATCTCGAACATCGCCTCGACCTCGACCGCCGCGTCGCCAGGCAGCGAGGGCACGCCGATGGTCGAGCGTGCATGGCGGCCGGCCTCACCGAAGACCTCCACCGCGAGGTCGGAGGCGCCGTTCATCACCACCGCGTGCTGGGTGAAGTCCGGCGTGCAGGCGATGAAGCCGCCCAGCCGCACCACGCGCTTCACCCGGCCGAGATCGCCGCCCAGCGCCGCCCGGGCCTGGGCCAGCACGTTGAGGAAGCAGGTCCGCGCCGCTTCCCGCCCTGCCTCGGGGCCGACGCCCTGGCCCAGCTTGCCGGTGACGGCGATCCTGCCCGCCTGCATGGGGATCTGGCCGGAGATCACCAGCAGCGACCCGGCGATCACCGCAGGCACGTAGTTGGCGATGGGCGTGGCGGGTTCGGGCAGGGTGAGGCCGAGCTCGCTCAGGTGGGCGTCGATCGGACCGGTCATGGACATGCTCCTCGGAAGAACCGGGGCCGTCATAGACCGCGCCGTGCCGCCCGTGAAACCGCCTTCGCCGGCCCTCAGCCCACCAGGCGCAGACTGCGCCGCCGCGCCTTCGGGCCGGCGGGGGCCTCCAGCGGCAGCAGCGGCTGCTCGCCCGCCGCCACACCCAGCTCGGCGCCGCATTCCTCCTCGGTCGGGTCCGCCAGAGCCGGCCCCTCCAGGTACTCCAGCGCCAGCCGCCGGAAGCCCCAGTCCAGGATCGAGGTGGCCCGGGCGATCCGCGAGTCGCCCTCCACCACCCCGGCCGGGCCGAAGCGCGTATAGGCATGGGCCTGCACGAATTCCGCCAGCGGCACGCCCCGGGCGAGGCCCAGCGAGACGGACTGGCACAGCGCGTCCAGCACGCCCCGGAAGGCGGCGCTGTCCTTGGCCAGCGTCAGCGAGACCTCGGACAGCGTGCCGTCCGGGTGCTCGGCGGTGCGCAGCGTGACCCTGTGCCCGGCGATGGAGACCTTCCAGACCTGCCCGCGCGCCGCCGCGCGGGTCGGGGCGGGCATCGGCACCGGACGGGGCCGTTCCGAGACGGCAACCGGCGCCGGCGCCCCGGCGTGAAGGAAAGGCTCCACAGCGGCCTGCATCGCCGCCCTCGCCTCCGGGCCGCGCGGCGCCAGCAGGGCCCCGGCCCGCGCCCCGGCGCGGCGGGCGGCGGCGGTGGGCTCCTCCCCGCCGGTGGCGGTCAGGCGGCTGGGCCCGGCCGTCGGAGCGAGACCGGCCGACTCGGCGCCGAGCAGCGCCTCCACCGCATCGGCGGGAGAAAGGGCGAAGAGCGATTCATGCCGCAGCCCGGGCGCGGCGGCGGCGGCGTCCAGCGCCTCGCGCGCGGCTTCCGCCAGTCCCGGCACCGCGCAGGCGGCGGGCGGCGGCGGCGCGAAGAGCGTCACCGGCGCACGTTCCCCCAGCATGGCGGCGCACTCGCCGCTGGCCGCCTCGGCGGCGCCACGGGTCAGGGCGGCGATGGCCTGGGCCACCTCGCGCGCCTCGCGGCTCTCGTAATCGAGTCCCAGCCCGGCCAGCAGCCCCGCGAGATCGGCGAAGCCGACCCGCAGCCGCCGGGCGCGCCCGGCGGAAAGCCCTTCCAGCGCCAGCACGGCGAGGCGGACCGCCCGTGCATAGCCGGCCGAGTCGAAACCGGCCGGAGCCTCCAGGAAAGCGGGCAGGTTCAGCACGAAGCGCGGCTCGTCGCCGGTCGAGTCGCGCCAGACGGAGGCCCCGGGGGCGCCGCGCCGCGCCAGCAACAGCGCCCGCAGCGCCTCGGCCAGCGAGCTGGCTTCCGGCAGGCCGAGCGCGGCAGCACCGGCGGCGGCGCGGCGGATCCAGGCTTCCGCCAGGGAAACCAGGGAGAGCGGGCGGGTGCCAGGACCCGCCCCAGGCATCAGGGCGGCCAGGGCGTCAGCGGCGCCGTCCTCCCAGGCCGCGGGCAGGGCCACGGCACGGGGCGTTGCGTCCGGATCCGCCTGGCCGCGGGTGCGGCGCAGCGTCACGTCGGACCACACGGTGCCTGCGAGCCTCTGCATGACTGTCCTGCCCCCGAAAGGAAATTCACGCTGGTGAAGCAACATGTGGTGACGTCCGGAGTCAACCGCCACCAGATACGGTAGGAAAAGCGCGGCCTTTCACGCGCGGCGCGCGCGTGCCATATGGCGGTGCCAGGAGGCCCCAAAGCCCATGTCCATGCTCATGCGCCTGTGCTCCGGCTTCAAGGGCCGGAAGGTCGGCACTGACCGCCACGGGAACCTGTATTTCGAGAGCCGCAAGGTTGTGCCCGGCTTCAACCACACCCGCCGCTGGGTGGTCTACGCGGGCAAGCCGGAAGCCACCAACGTGCCGCCGGAATGGCACGGCTGGCTGCACCATGCCACGCCGCTGCTGGACGAGAACCGCCGCTATCCCTGGCAGCTCGACCACCAGCCGAACATGACCGGCACCGCGCTCGCCTATCGGCCGCCCGGCCATGACTACCGGGGCGGAGAGCGTCCGAAGACCGCGGGCGACTACGAGGCCTGGACCCCCGGCGCGTGATGGCATGCCGGATGGCCGGGCCATGGCCCTCCGGGATTTCCGGGCATTCGTTCCGCCCCGTCGGATAAGGATCGTGATTTGAAGGGACGCAGCCTCGCCGAGCTCGCGGCCGGCGCCATCGTGCTGGTCGTCGCCGTGGTGTTTCTCGCCTATGCCGCCACGAATTCCGGCCGCTCCACCACCGGTGCCGGAATGACGCTGAACGCGCGCTTCGACCGGATCGACGGTCTCGCCCCCGGCTCCGATGTCCGCATCGCCGGCGTGCGGGTGGGCAGCGTGACGCAGGAGCGCATCGATCCGCAGACCTTTCTGGCGGTGGTGACGATGCAGGTGGACCCAGGGCTGAAGCTGCCCGACGACACCTCCGCCGAGATCACCTCGGAAAGCCTGCTGGGGGGCAAGTACATCGCGCTGGTCCCGGGTGGCAGCGACAAGGACCTGCGGGACGGGTCGGAGATCACCATCACCCAGTCCTCCGTCAGCCTGGAGGCGTTGCTGGGCAAGTTCATCTTCTCGGTGACCCAGATGAATTCCGCCAAGCCCGAGGAGGAAGCCCCTGCCCCCGCCGGGAACGTCCCGTCAGGAGCCCGGCACCCGTGAGCGGGGGGCTGCAGCCGCCGGAGCTCTGGCCCGGCCAGGACGGCCAGCCGCTGTCCTGCCGCGACAAGCTGAAGGTGCTGGGCGAGAACCATGAGGAGCTCGTCCAGGTCCTCCGGGATGCCTTCGAGGATGCGGTGCTGATGGGGGTGGACGAGGTGGCGATGCGCCGGCTGCTGCACGGGGTGGTGGATGCCCTGCCCTCGCCCCGCCGCCCGGGGGCATGAGCGCGCCGATGCGGGTTGCCCTCCTTCCCACGCTGCTTCTCGCCGGCATGCTGCTGCCAGCCGCCCCCCTGCCCTTCAGCCGGGGGGATGCGCGGGCGCAGGAATCCGCCAACTGGATCCCCGGCAAGACCGCGAAGCTCCAGGCGCTCGACAAGGTGACCGCCCAGGTCACCGTGCTGGACGCGGCGGTGAACAGGCCGACGAAGTTCGGCACGCTCAGCATCACGGTCCTCGCCTGCGACTACCACCCGCCCGACGAGGTGCCGGACGCGGCAGCCTTCATCGAGGTGCGGGATACGCTGGCCCCCAAGGATGCGCCACCGGCCTTCCGGGGCTGGATGCTGGCGAATGCCCCGGCCGTGAACATGCTGGAACACCCGGTCTACGACCTCCGCATCCTGGAGTGCCGCTAGGACAGGTTGGCGCGGCACGGCAACGGACGCTCCACTCTTCCGGAAACCGCGCCGTGGCTGAACGGCGGGCGGCGGAAGAGCGCGCATGTCGCCTGCCGCCTGTACACTGACATCATACAGACAGGTCGCGCGAGCTTGCATGGGTCCGGGGTGTCAGGAGCGGCCGAAATGGCGTTCCCTGCACGCGTCTTCCAAGGACCAGCCGAGCGGGGCGCCTGACGCCCGGCACCGACCGGCCCGGAACCAGGAGTTCCGACCATGCTCGACACCATCGTCGCCGCGCTGCTGCCCATCGTCATCACGCTGATGCTGGGCTTCGCCGCCGGCTGGCACCATGACTTCGACGCGAAGCAGGCCTCCGTCCTCAACCGCATGGTGATGCTCTACGCCCTGCCACTGAGCCTCTTCGCCGGCATGGTCGGCACGCCGCGCGACCAGATCCTCGCCCAGGGGCCGCTCGCGCTCGCGATCCTCCTCGGCATGGCGGGTGGCTATCTCGTCGCCTTCCTTGTCATGCGTTACCTGTTGCGACAGGAGATCGGCACGGCGGCTTTGCGTGCCCTGGCCATCGCCGGCCCCGCCGTTCCGTTTGTTGGCGTGCCGGTGCTGGGGCAACTCTTCGGGGCGGTCAGCGCCATTCCCATCGCCGTGGCCGGCCTGGTGATGAACCTGATCCAGGTGCCCGCGACCCTCATGCTGCTCTCGGCCAGCACGGCCTCGCGCAACGCCGCCACCCAGGGCCAGCCGGCCTCGGTCATGAGCCACATCACCCATGCGCTGCGCGAGCCCGTGGTCTGGGCGCCGCTGCTCGCCCTGGTGATCGTGCTGCTGGACTTCCCCTTCCCCGCCTCGCTGCGGGATTCCCTTCAGCTCCTAGGCCGCTCCACCGGCGGCGTCGCGCTCTTCGCCTCGGGCATCGTGCTCTGGTCCCGCAGCGTCTCCCTCAGCGCGCCGGTCGGGCTGCTGGTGCTGCTGCGCAACATCGTCATGCCCGCCGCCGTGCTCGGCTATGCCATGCTGGTCGGACTGCCGCCGGACACGCTGCGCGAATCCGTGGTCACCATGGCCATCCCGGCCGCGTCGATCATCGTGATCCTGGCCGTGCAGTACCAGGTGGCCGAACAGGAAATGGCCTCCACCCTCTTCTTCAGCACCTTGCTCTCGGTGCTGACCATGGGCGCGTTCATCTGGCTCACGCGCTGAGCGCGCCGCCGCCTTCCCTTTTTCCACAAGGAGTCATGGCGCAATGAGCACTGAAACACGCACGGTCGCCGAACTGGCGATCTCCTGCCTCGAAGCCGAGGGAGTCGAGTACCTGTTCGGCATCCCAGGCGAGGAGAACATCCGTCTGGTCGATGCCACGGCCGGATCGAAGATCCGCTTCATCCTCGTGCGGCACGAGCAGGCAGCCTCCTTCATGGCCGACATCTACGGCCGCCTCACCGGCAAGGCGGGCGTCTGCACCGCGACGCTCGGCCCCGGCGCGATCAACCTGCTGCTGGGCGTCGCGGACGCGCAGACGGACAGCACGCCGCTGGTCGCCATCTCCGCCCAGGTCGGGCTGAACCGGATCTACAAGGAGTCGCACCAGATCGTGGATCTGGTCTCCATGTTCAGGCCGGTCACCAAATGGGCCGACATGCTGCTGACCCCTGATGCGGTGCCGGAGATGGTCCGCAAGGCCTTCGACCTGGCGCAGCAGGAACGGCCCGGCGCCACCTACATCGCCATCCCGGAGGATGTGGAGGCGGCCACGGTGCCGGCGGAGGCGAAGCCGCTCACCGCCCGCCCCTACCACGCCGCCGGGCCGGACGAGGACAAGGTGGCGAAGGCCGCGGCGCTGATCCGCGCGGCGAAGCGTCCGGTGATGCTGGCGGGCCATGGCGTGGCACGCGCCGGTGCCTCGAAAGCGCTGACGCGGCTGGCGGAACAGCTCAACATGCCCGTGGCCACGACCTTCATGGCCAAGGGGGCGATCTCCGACCGGCATCCCAACGCGCTCGGCGTCATCGGCTTCATGCGGCACGACTACGAGAACTTCGCCTTCGACGAGGCGGACCTGATCCTCTCCATCGGCTACGAACTGCAGGAATTCGCGCCGGTCCGGATCAACCCGAAGCATGACAAGACCATCCTGCATGTCCACCGCTTCGCCGCGGAGACGGACGCCGCCTATCCCGTCGCGGTCAGCATCGAGGCCGACATCCCGCGCGCCATCGCCGCCCTGTCGGAAGCCTTCCGCGGCGGGCCGGTGCCGGCCAGCCATCCCGCGCCGAAGATCCGTACCCTGCGGGATCAGGAACTGCTGTCGCACGAGACGGACGATGGCTTCCCGGTGAAGCCACAGCGGGTGATCAGCGACATGCGCAAGGCGCTGGGGGACGAGGACATCGTGCTGGCCGATACCGGTGCCATCAAAATGTGGATGGCGCGGCTCTACCCCACCTATGAGCCGCTGACCTGCCTGATCTCGAACGGGCTCTCCACCATGGCCTGGACGCTGCCCGGCGCCCTGGCCGCGGCGCTGGCAAGGCCAGGCAGGAAGGTCCTGGCCGCGATGGGCGACGGCTCCTTCATGATGAACTCGCAGGAGATCGAGACGGCGCTGCGGGAGAAGATCCCGCTGAAGGTGCTGATCTGGGAGGACCGCGCCTACGGCCTCATCAAGTGGAAGATGGACATGGAACTCGGCCACCACCGGGACGTGGACTTCAACAACCCGGATTTCGTGAAATATGCGGAGAGCTTCGGCGCGAAGGGCTACCGCATCGGCGCGGCGGCGGAGCTGCTGCCCACGCTGCGGAAGGCGCTGGCGGAGGATGGAGTCTCCGTCATCACCTGCCCGGTGGACTATTCAGAGAACATGAAGCTCACCGACCGGCTGGGGGAGCTGACCATCGCCCTCTGACAGCCTCCGCAAAGGGAAAGGGCCCCGGGATCGCTCCCGGGGCCCTTTCTGCGTCGGGCTCAGTTCTTGGCCTTGTCGACCAGCTTGCCCTTGGTGATCCAGGGCATCATGGCGCGCAGCTTCTCGCCCACCGCCTCGATCTGGTGCTCGTTGTTGCGGCGGCGGGTGGCCTTGAAGGAGGCCTGGTTGACCTTGTTCTCCAGCATCCAGTCGCGGGTGAACTTGCCGCTCTGGATGTCGGTCAGGACGCGCTTCATCTCCGCCTTGGTCTCCGGCGTGATGATGCGCGGGCCGGTCACGTACTCGCCATACTCCGCGGTGTTGGAGATGGAGTAGTTCATGTTGGCGATGCCGCCCTCATAGATGAGGTCGACGATCAGCTTCACCTCGTGCAGGCACTCGAAATAGGCCATCTCGGGGGCATAGCCCGCCTCGACCAGCGTCTCGAAGCCGGCGCGGATCAGCTCGACCAGGCCGCCGCAGAGCACGGCCTGCTCGCCGAACAGGTCGGTCTCGCACTCCTCCTTGAAGGTCGTCTCGATGATGCCCGAGCGACCGCCGCCGACGGCGCAGGCATAGGAGAGCGCGATCTCCAGCGCGTTGCCCGAGGGGTTCTGGTGCACGGCCACGAGGCAGGGCACGCCGCCGCCCTTCTGGTACTCGCCGCGCACGGTATGGCCGGGGCCCTTCGGCGCGATCATGAACACGTCGATGTCGGCGCGCGGCTCGATCAGGTTGAAGTGGATGTTCAGCCCGTGCGCGAAGGCCAGCGCCGCGCCCTCGCGCATGTTCTCGTGCAGGTGGTCGCGGTACAGGTCGCCCTGGCCCTCGTCGGGGGTCAGCACCATCACCAGATCGGCCCACTTGGCGGCCTCGGCGGGGCTCATGACCTTGAAGCCGGCGGCCTCGGCCTTCTGGGCGGAGCCGCCCGGGCGCAGGCCGATCACGACCTCCTTCACGCCGGAATCGCGCATGTTCATGGCATGGGCATGGCCCTGGCTGCCGAAGCCGATCACCGCGACCTTGCGGTTCTTGATCAGGCCCACATCCGCGTCACGGTCGTAATACACGCGCATCAGCGCATCTCCTGTAACGAAAAAATTGTTAGAGCCAAGAAAGAGAGCACAACTATGAAGAATCCCAATACGAGATCCGTTTCAACGAAAAGGCTCTCTGCCCAATATTTTCCCTTCCTGTTCTTCTTTATCTCGAACACGAAGGTATCCGGAATTTTTTCTTCTGTGCCAATAATATTGCCCATCTCATGTCTGCACTGAGAGACACGGTCGACACATATCGCCAAGCGTCGACGACCAAAAAGTCCAACTGCCCAGAGAAAAAAACCGACTATGAGAACTGCGCTAGCAAGAAGCTTCTTCTGACCAACATCGCCCCCCCCAACGAGTGGCGAACAGAGCAACGACGCCGCTAAGTGTCGTTACGGCAAAGGCGAGTGCAGCCATGCTAAGTGTTTCGACATGCTTAGCGTCGCCACTCTGGTCCAATAAGGTTTTGGTCCAGAGATCAAGTTGCAGTTTGATCGCGGTCTCCGAGTCCATAGCGTCTCACGCCGAGATAACGCGGGCACCCCGCGCGATGCCGACCGCGCCGGTGCGCGAAACCTCGGCGAGACCGAGAGGGCGCATCAGCTCGATGAAGGCGTCGATCTTCTCGGCGGCGCCGGTCATCTCGAAGACGAAGCTGCCGACGGTCGCATCCACCACGCGGGCGCGGAAGGCGTCGGCGAGGCGCAGTGCCTCCATCCGGTGTTCGCCATGGCCGACGACCTTGATCAGCGCCAGCTCCCGCGTCAGGTGCGGCCCCTCCAGCGTCAGGTCGGCGACGCGGTGGACGGGGACGAGGCGGTCGAGCTGCGCCTTGATCTGCTCGATCACCATGTCCGTGCCGGAGGTGACGACGGTGATGCGCGACAGGCGCTTGCCGTCATCGACCGGCGCCACGGTCAGGCTCTCGATGTTGTAGCCGCGGCCGGAGAAGAGGCCGATGACGCGGGCGAGCACGCCTGCCTCGTTCTCCACCAGCACCGCGATGGTGGCCGTGCGCTGCAAGGGCGCCCTGTTCAGGTCGGACATGTCGGCGCGCCTCTCAGACCAGGACCTTGCCTTCGTCGGTGACGCCGGCGACGCCCCCCTGCTGGCCCGGGCCCAGGATCATCTCGTTATGCGCGGCGCCGGAGGGGATCATCGGGAAGACGTTCTCCTTCGGGTCCACGGCGATGTCGGCGATCACCGGGCCGGGATGGGCGATCATCTCGCGGATCACGTCGTCCAGTTCATCGGCCTTCGTGGCGCGCAGCCCCTTGGCGTGGAAGCTCTCGGCCAGCTTCACGAAATCCGGCAGGGCATCGGAATAGCTCTCCGAGTAGCGGCCGCCATGGAGCAGCTCCTGCCACTGCCGCACCATGCCCATGTACTCGTTGTTCAGGATGAAGACCTTCACCGGCAGGCGGTACTGCGCCAGCGTGCCCATCTCCTGGATGTTCATCAGGATCGAGGCCTCGCCCGCGATGTCGATCACCAGCGCGTCCGGATGCGCGACCTGCACGCCCGAGGCCGCCGGCAGGCCGTAGCCCATGGTGCCGAGCCCGCCCGAGGTCATCCAGCGGTTCGGCTTCTCGAAGCCGAAATACTGCGCGGCCCACATCTGGTGCTGTCCGACCTCGGTGGTGATGAAGGTGTCGCGCCCGGTCTCCAGCGTCAGCTCGTAGAGACGCCGCACCGCGTGCTGCGGCTTGATGACCGAGCCCGCCTGTTCGTAGCGCAGGCACCTCGTCTCGCGCCAGGCGTCGATCTGGCGCCACCAGGCGGCCAGCGCCTCGCGGTCCTGCGGGCGCTCGTCGGCCTTCCAGGCCTCGCTCAGCGCGCGCAGCACCGCGGTGGCATCGCCCACGATGGGCACGTCCACCGCCACGTTCTTGTTGATGTTGGACGGGTCGATATCGGCGTGGATCTTCTTCGCGCCGGGGCAGAAGGCGTTCAGCCGCCCGGTCACACGGTCGTCGAAGCGGGCGCCGATGTTCAGCAGCACGTCGCAGCCATGCATGGCGAGGTTCGCCTCGAAGGTCCCATGCATGCCCAGCATGCCCAGGAACTGCGGGTCGCTGGCCGGGTAGCTGCCCAGCCCCATCAGCGTGTTGGTAATGGGAAAGCCCGTCTCGCGCACGAAGCGCGTCAGCAGCTCGCTGGCCTCAGGGCCGGCATTGATGATGCCGCCGCCGGTATAGACCATCGGCCGCCTGGCGCCCTTCAGCAGCGCCACGGCCTCGCGGATGCTTTCCACCGAGGGCTCGGTCTGCGGGCGGTAGGAGCGGTGCGGCGCGGTCGGGGCCGGGGTGTAGCGGCCCTTGGCGATCAGGATGTCCTTCGGGAGGTCGATCACCACCGGGCCGGGACGGCCGGAACGTGCGATGTGGAAGGCGTCGTGCACCGTCGGTGCCAGGTCCTCCATCCGCTTGACCAGGTAGTTGTGCTTGGTCGCCGGGCGGGTGATGCCGGTGGTGTCGGCCTCCTGGAAGGCGTCGTTGCCGATCAGATGCGTCGGCACCTGCCCGGTCAGGCAGACGATCGGGATGGAATCCAGCAGCGCGTCCACCAGGCCGGTCACGGCGTTGGTGGCGCCGGGGCCGGAGGTCACCAGCACGCAGCCCACCTTGCCGGTGGAACGGGCATAGCCCTCCGCCGCATGCACGGCGGCCTGCTCGTGCCGCACCAGCACGTGCCGGATCGCGTTCTGCTGGAAGATCGCGTCGTAGATCGGAAGGACGGCGCCCCCCGGATAGCCGAAGATGACCTCAACGCCCTGATCCTTCAGCGCGCGCAGGACGATCTCGGCGCCGTTCATCACATCGGCGTCGGAGGCGGCGGGAAGGGTGGCGGACATCGGCGAGGTTCCGTTTCCTTAGAACTGGCTCCGCGCAAGGGAACAGCGCGGAGCGGCCCATCTAGGGGGCATGCTGTGCTGCGTCAACGGGCAGAATCAACAAACGATATTATTTGCGTCTCAAGACTTTCCGAAAATTGCGCTGAACCGGTGAAGCGAGCACGGATCGTATGCGGCACGCTCGGGTCAGCCCCCCGCCCAGCGGGCATCGCGAGATCGTGGTGGCGGAACCAGGTCGCCTGCCGCTTGGTGTACTGGCCGATGGCCAGGCAGGCGCGGCGTCCCGCTTCCTCCATCGACATCTCCCCGCGCAACACGCCGCCGAGTTCCGGCACGCCATGCGCGCGCATGGCCGGCAGGGCCGGGTCGAGCCCGCGCGCCAGCAGCGCCCGCACCTCCTCCATGGCGCCCAGATCCAGCATGGCAGACCAGCGCCGCCGGATGGCCTCCCGCAACTCCTCGCGCGGCGGGTCGAGCAGGACCGGCAGCACCGGCCGCTCCGGCGGCGGGTCGGGGATGGGCACAGCCTGCCACGCCGCCAGCCCGCGCCCGGTGCCACGCCAGACCTCCCAGGCCCGGGCGATGCGCTGGCTGTCGCCCGGGCGGAGGCGCGCGGCGGTGTCCGGATCAGCCGCGGCCAGCCTCCCGTGCAGCGCCTCCGGTCCCAGTTCCGCCAGGAGGGCGCGCGCCTCCTCGCGGGCCGCTTCCGGCACCCGTGGCACCGGCGCCAGCCCCCGCAGCAGGGCCTGGAAATACAGACCGGTCCCGCCGCAGAGGATCGGCACGAGCCCCGCCGCCGCGACCTCCGCGATGGCGCGCTCCGCCTCGCCCCGCCACCAGGCGGCGCTGGCTGCCTCCGCCGCGTCGCGGATGCCGTAGAGGCGGTGGGGCGCCTGGGCCTCCTCCTCCGGCGCCGGGCGGGCGGTGAGGATGCGGAGGTCGCGATAGACCTGCATGCTGTCCGCATTCAGCACCGCGCCGCCGACCTGCCGGGCGATGGCGAGGGCGAGGGCCGACTTGCCGCTGGCGGTCGGGCCGGCGATCAGCAGGAGGGGTGGTTGCCGCATCGGGATGGCCTGGGCCCAGGTGGTGAAATATGGTCCCGCCAGCATGTCGCATGTCCTGACCCTGATCGCAGCCCCCGCTTCCGTGGCGGAAGCGGCGCTATCCCCCTCGCTCCTGCCCGCCATGGCCGATGCGCTGCGCGCGCTCGGCGCGGAAACCGGGCGCCCCGAATGGCTGGCGGAGCGGGAGGCGGTGGACCTCCCCTTCTCCGGCATCGCGCCGGACCAGGCCTCGGCCGCCGCCCGCGCGGCGCTGGCGGAGCGCCCGGTCGATGCCATCGCCCAGCCGGCGGAAGGGCGGCGCAAGCGCCTGCTCGTCGCCGACATGGACAGCACCATCGTCACCAGCGAGACGCTGGACGAGCTGGCCGCCTATGCGGGCATGGGCGAGAAGGTCGCCGCCATCACGAAGCGCAGCATGAATGGCGAGATCGACTTCGCCACCTCCCTGCGGGAGCGCGTGGCACTGCTGCAGGGGCTGTCGGTCGAGGCGCTGGAGGCCACCTGGGCCAAGACGCATCTCATGCCGGGGGCGCGCGCCCTGGTCCGGACCATGGTGGCGAACGGGGCGCACTGCGCGCTGGCCTCCGGCGGCTTCACCTGGTTCACCGCCCGCGTCGCGACGCTCTGCGGCTTCACCACGCATCACGCCAATATCCTGCTCGATGACGGCCGGCACCTGCTCGGCAGGGTCGAGGAACCGGTGTTCGACCGGGATGCGAAGCTCACCATCCTCACCCGCCTCGCCAGCGAGAACGGCCTCTCCATGGCCGAGACGCTGGCGGTGGGCGACGGTGCCAACGACCTCGCGATGATCGGCGCGGCGGGGCTCGGCGTGGCCTACCACGCCAAGCCGGTGGTCGCGGCGGCGGCGCGGGCCCGGGTGGAACATGGCGACTTGCGCGCCGTGCTCTATGCCCAGGGCTACAGGGCCACGGAGATCCTGCCGGACGAGGGCTGACCTCCCTCCCCCGCTGCGCGCGGGGGCATCGTCCCGGCATCCGCCGCCCGTGCGGGAAATGCCGGAACGGGACAGACGCCTACCGCATCACCTGGCGCAGGCTGCCATCCGGCGCGCGCTCGAAGACGCCGCCGCCGCCCAGGAAGGCCCCGTTCGTGTTGCTGGTGCTCCGGCGGGCATCGGGTCCGCCGGTCACCACGCCGGCCGGTTGCGAGGCATCCGCCGTGGGTGAGGCTGACCCGGCCTGATGCCGCGACGGCCTCCCACCTTGCATGGAGCGGGGCCGCACGGGGCCGGTGCCCGGCCCGCCCCGTGCATTGTCCGCGCTGCGGCTGTCATCGCGCGGTGTCGCGCCGCGCGTGGCCCGGCTGACCGGCTCGTTCGGGTTGGGCGCCACGTCCGGGGCACCACGATTGGAGCGGCTGTCGTTCAGGGGCGTGGAGCCCGGGCTGAACTGGCTGGTCGGAACCTGCGCCTGTGCCAGCGTGGGCAGGAAGGCTGGGCCAGTCCCGATGGCCAGGCCAGGCCCAGGGCCAAGGTCGCGAAGCGTGTACGGATCGTGTTCCTTATCCTCGCCTGGAGAACAATCGGCCCAGTCAACACCACGCCCTGCATGGGGCTTCGTGGAACTTCCCGGTTCGGAGGCGGGTGAAGGCACGGTTTCACCACGCCTTGCAGCACCGGCGAAACGAAGTGTTGCCCGTCCGCCCGGGCCATCCGGACCGGCTTCCGCCATTCCGGTGCGGGCCGGGCCAAGCGGCTGACGAGATGGGTTTTTCCTCCTGTCCGCCCGGCCTCACGGGAAGTCTATGTTGCAGCGCGGTAACTCCTGGCCCAGCGGGCCGAATCGGACATGACGAAATGCTCATGCGTGCGTTCATGTTCCTCCTCGCAACAGGAGCCTTCCGATGCAGAGTTCCGTGATCAGCAGCGCCTCACGCTTCCGCACCGAGGTTTTCCCGCGCCGCGGCGACCTCTACCGTCATTTGGCGCAGAACGGGCAGCAGCCGAAGGCCCTGGTGATCTCCTGTGCCGACAGCCGCGTGATCCCGGAGGAGATCATGCAGTCCGGCCCGGGCGAGATCTTCGTCTGCCGCAACGCCGGGAACATCGTGCCGCCCACGGCACAGTTCACCGGCGGGGTTTCCGCCTCGATCGAGTATGCAGTCGTGGTGCTGGGCGTGCGCGACATCGTCATCTGTGGCCATTCCGACTGCGGGGCCATGAAGGCCCTGTTGCAGCCGGATTCCCTGAAGACCATGCCGAACGTGCAGGCCTGGCTGCGCCATGCCGATGCGGCACGCTGCGTCGTCTGCGAGTCCTATCCGGATCTGGAAAGCAAGGCGGCGGCTCGCGCCCTGGCCATGGAGAACGTGGCCTTGCAGCTCAACCACCTGCGTACCCATGCTTCCGTCGCCGCCCGCCTGGCCCGGGGCGAGATGACGCTGCATGGGTGGTTCTTCGACCTGGAGACCGGCGGCCTGCTCGCTCTGGACGGGAAGAAGGAGCGGTTCGTGGAGGTCGCCGAGGGGGCGGAGATGCCCGTGGCCGTGACGGCTGCGGAACGCCGCGTGGCATAGGCCCGACCGGAAGGCCGGCCAAGGAGGCTATCCGGCTCCTCCGTGGGCGGCCGGGGCGGTTGCCGGCGCCGGAAACCGCTTCAGGCCGCCTGCCCCGGGACGGGCCGTTCTTCCGGTGCGATCGCCGGGGCCGCCGCCCGCCCGCCCTGCCCCGCCACCAGCCGGGCGAAGAAGCGCCGTCCCGGCATCTCCACCAGGCGATAGGTCAGCAGGGCCAGCAGTACCGTCACAACCAGCAGCCCGGCGGAAACGAGGTCCATCAGCCAAGGGTTGCCGAAATCGAGCCCGACCAGCACGCGCCCATCCGCCGTCCGCCAGGTGCCGAGCAGGGAAAGGTCCGTCCGGTTCTGAAGCACTGAGAGTGCTTTGGCCGTGGCATCGAAGACCGGGAAATGCACGAGGTAGATCGAGTAGGACAGCACCCCCAGCAGCACCAGCGGCGCGCTGCGCAGCAGCCGCGACACCACGCCATGTTCCCCGGCGAAAAGGCAGACGAGCAGGGCGAAGAACGGTGCCGCCAGGAAGGCCAGGGTGTCCTGGGCGAAGACCAGGAAGACGGCCATCAGCACCACCGCCCCGATCTCCAGGGCGTCGTGGAGGCGTGGCGCCAGGGGTGGTGCCTCCCAGCGGCTCCAGGCCGCATGGGCCAGGCAGCCCAGAAAGAACCCTCCGAGGCAGCGGAACAGGCCGAAATCATAGGAGACGTTCAGGTCCCGTGGCGTGAAGGCCAGCAGCACGGCCATCGAGCCCACCACCATCGCGATGGCGAAGCCGGTGAAGGCGCGGCGGAAACCCAGCATCCCGGCGGCGAAAGCCAGATAGGCCACCATCTCCACGCTGATGGACCAGCTCGGGATGTTCCAGGCATCGATCCGCAGGAAGCCCAGGGAATGCACCAGCAAAGCATTGGGCAGGATCAGCGAGGCCGCCGTCCGGCCGGTGAAGGCGGCGTTCTCCACCCCCTCGGCACCATGGGACAGCCGGAGCTTCACCAGTTCCAGTCCGATCAGTGCCAGCAGCACGAAGACATGCAAGGGCCAGACGCGGCCGATGCGCCGGATCAGGAAGTCCCGCGCCGAGGCCGGGCCGTCCAGCCGGGCGCCATAGGCCTGGGCCATGACGAAGCCGCTCAGCACGAAGAAGAAATCGACGAAAAGGAAGGCGTGGGCGCCGAAGGACGAAGCCACGTAGTGCCCGCGCACCGTGAAGTGAAAGAGCGCAACCATCAGCGCGCAGATCCCGCGCCAGCTGTCGAGGACGACGAAGCGCCGTCCCGTTCCCCCCTGCGGCATTCCTTCCCCCGTTCCTATCCGGTGCGGCGTTTCCGTCGCGAAGACAGTATCCAGATATGGAGCGGATTTACAGTTTTTGACACATTACAAGAGGGTCATGCCCGGCGGAGGCCTGCCCTCCGCCGGGAGCCTGGAGGACGGTCAAAGATCCCGCAGCGCGCCGCAGACGCGCTCGACCTGTGCATCGGTGAGCTCCGGAAACATCGGCAGGCTCAGCACCTCGCGCGCCGTGGCCTCGGTCTCGGCGCAGCGTGCTGGGCCCAGGGCGATGCGGCCGCGATAGGCGGGTTGCAGATGCACGGGCACGGGATAATGAATGCCCGTGCCGATCCCCTGCGCCCGCAGCCGGCCCTGCAGCAGGTCGCGCTCCGCGCTTCGCAGCACATACTGGTGGAAGACATGCGTGGCACCCTCGCGCCGCAGCGGCGGTGTCAGCGAGCCGCCTTCCAGCGCCGCGTCATAGGCCCCGGCGATCTCCCGCCGGCGGGCATTGCCGGCGTCCAGCCGCGGCAGGCGCGCGCGCAGGATGGCGGCCTGCACCTCGTCCAGCCGGGAGTTCACGCCCGCGAGGTCGGAGACGTAGCGGGAGCGCCAGCCATACTGCCGGATCGCCCCGATCTTCTCGGCGAGCTGCGGATCGGCGGTGGCGATCACGCCCCCATCGCCCAGCGCCCCGAGATTCTTGGTGGGATAGAGGCTGAAGGCCGCGGCGTCCCCGATCGTGCCCAGCCGGCGCCCGCCCAGCGTCGCGCCATGGGCCTGGGCACAGTCCTCGATCAGCACCACGCCGGCGGCGCGGCAGGCTTCCAGCATCGGGGCGAGGTCGCAGGCCTGTCCATAGAGATGCACGGCGATGGCGGCACGGATCGGCGGCAGGCCAGGCGGCGGCTCCTCCAGCACGGCCACCAGCTCGTCCGCATCCATGGTGTAGGTGTCGGGGTCGATATCGAGCAGCAGCGGCGTCGCGCCGGCCATCTCGATCGCCGCCACGGTGGCGACGGCGGTGTGCGACACGGTGGCGACGGTGCAGCCCTCGCCGATGCCCAGGCCGCGCAGAATCAGCGCCAGCGCGTCGGTGCCGTTGGCGCAGCCGATCGCATGCTGCGCCGCGCCCTGCCCGCGCCCGAGCCAGGCAGCGAACTCGCTCTCGAAGCCCTTGCCCTCCTGCCCCAGGATGTACCAGCCGGATTCGAGCGCGCGCATCACCGCCGCGTCGATCTCCGCCTTCTGCGCGCGGTAGCCGGCGCCGGGATCGGCCTGCGGAACCAGGAGGTCGGGCACGTTCATCCGGGGTCTTCCTCAGATGCGATCAGGTTGGACGTAGTCGGCGAGGCGCGGCCGGAACCATTCGACGCTGCGGCGCAGCCCTTCGGCCAGGGGCACACGCGGGGCCCAGCCCGTCGCTTCCCGGAACGCGCGGTCGTCGGCATGGTAGGACCCGATATCGATGGCCGCCCGGTCGGGCGGAAAGGAGCGGATCTCGTAGCTCCCCTGCCCGGCGGCGTCCACCAGAAGCTCCGCCAGCCGGAGCAGCGAGACCGGGGCGTCGCCGCCGAGGTTGAAGGCCCGCCCGGCGCAACGCTCCGGCGCCGGTCCCAGCAGGGTCTCCGCCGCCGCCAGGAAGGCCGCCACCACGTCCTCGGCATAGGCGAGGTCGCGCAGCTGCTCGCCACCCCAGACCTCGAAGGGCTCACCCTCCAGCACCCGGCGGATCCAGATGCCGAGGAAGGTCTGTCGCGCATCGCGGATGCGCAGGCGCGGGCCGTAGCAGTTGGTCAGGCGCAGCGAGGCGGCCGGCCGCCCCCGCACGCGGCTTTCCAGCAGCCAGTACTGCTCGCCGGCGAACTTGGAGACACCGTTGGCGTCGGGCGGCACGATCGGGTGCTTCTCGTCCACCGGCAGATATTGCGGGCGGCCGTAGAACTGGCGGGTCGAAGCGTGCACCACCACGGCCCGGGGCGCGGTCTGGCGCAGCGTCTCGATCAGGCGGAGCTGCGCCGTGGCGTTGATCTCCAGGTCCGGCAGCGGCTCGTTCATGCTGCCGGCATGGGAGGTCTGGGCAGCGCAGTTGAACAGCGCGTCCGCCCCGCGCAGGGCGCCCTCCAGGTCCAGCGCCGGATCGCGCAGATCGCCTCGCAGCAGCCGGGCGCCGCTTCCCTCCAGGTTGCCTGGATGCGCGCCCATCCCGGGCAGCATCGCGTCGATGGCCAGGACTTCCGCCCCCGCAGCGGACAGGGCATGGCAGAGACTGGCACCCAGGAAACCGGCTCCGCCGGTCACCACGGCGCGCCGGCCGCGCCAGGGGTCCATGGCGCTCATGGCCAGGGCCTCGCCCGGCGGCGTGGCAGGACGGCCGGATGAGGCCCGGCGGGATGGCGGCGAAGCGGCATGTCTTGGCGATCCTTCTCCCACCCCATGGCGAGGTGTTGGCAGGGTCCTGGCATGATTGGGGCGGCCCGGGGCGAAAGAAGCCGCCGCCGAACCGGAAGCGTCAGGCGGCCGGCGCCAGGGCGACGCCGGTGATCTCCACCTTCCACCGCGGATCGACCAGCGGCGCCTGGATCGTCATGCGCGCCGGCTTGGCCGCCGGGTCGAGCCAGCGGTCCCAGGCCCGGTTCATGGCCGGGGCATCGGCGATGTCCGCCAGCACCACGGTGATGGACAGCAGTGCCCGCTTGTCGGTCCCGGCCTCGGCCAGCAGCGCATCGATCTGCGCCAGGATGTCGGTGGTCTGCCCCTCGGCATCGAGCGTGGCATCGTCCGCCACCTGTCCCGCCAGAAAGATCAGCCCGCCGCCGATGGTGGCGCCGGACAGGCGGGCTTCCTCGGCCAGGCGTCGGATGGTCATGGTGGCATGCTCCCGGCATGAATGGCGCCCCCAGCATGCGCGGGACGCGCCGGCGCGCCAGCCCCCATGGCGCGAATTCATGGCCGGGTCACACCCGACCTTGACCACCGGGGGCGGCGAGGCCGTTGCCGGGCTGCCCTGCTCCGCAAGGGACACATGGCTTTTCCGGTGGACAGTCCCGTATCGCCTCCGTAGCGTCCGTGCCGTGCCCATGACCTCGCTCAAGCGCATTACGACCAAAGAGACGTCCCCCGGCGGGGCGTCCTCGGGCGTGCGCGCGGCGATCGCGGCGGCATAGCAGAACCCCCGAGGACCCCGCCGGCAGCGGCGGGGCCCCGAAACAGGCTCCCGCCCGCTGGCCTCCACACAGAGACCAGAACCCCATGAGCCTGGACCTTTCCCTCGAAGCGCCGAGCAGCGCCCCGGACCGACCCGCGGATCTCCGCGCGCCCGTGGTGGCCATCGTCGGCGCCACCGGTGCCGTCGGCGTCGAGCTGCTGAACTGCCTGGAGGCGCGGAACTTCCCCGTCGCCTCGCTGAAGCTGCTGGCCTCCCCCCGTTCCGCCGGCCAGAAGATGCGCTTCCGGGGCCAGGATCTGGTGATCGAGGCGCTCGGCCCCGACAGCTTCCAGGGCGTGGACATCGCCCTCTTCTCTGCCGGCAGCGGCGTCTCCAAGCAGTACGCCCCCGTCGCGGTCCAGTCCGGCGCGGTGGTGGTGGACAATTCCTCCGCTTTCCGCATGCGCGCCGACGTGCCGCTGGTGGTGCCCGAGGTGAATGCGGAGAGCATGGCGAGCCATGCCGGCATCATCGCCAACCCGAATTGCGTCGCCGCCATCGCCACCGTGGCGCTCGCCCCGCTGCACCGCGCCCATCCGATCCGCCGCCTGACCGCCGCGACCTACCAGGCCGCCTCGGGCGCCGGCGCCGCGGCGATGGAGGAGCTGCGCCAGTCCACCGCCGCCTATCTGCGTGGCGAGGGTTTCGAGCCCAAGGTCCTGCCGCACCCCTATGCCTTCAACCTCTTCAGCCACAATGCGGAGATGGACGAGGAGAGCGGCTACAACGGCGAGGAGCAGAAGGTCGTGGCGGAAACCCGCCGCATCCTCGGCACGCCGGACCTGCCGGTCGGCATCACCTGCATCCGCGTGCCGGTGCTGCGCGCCCATGCCATGGCGCTGCATGTCGAGTTCGGCGAGGTGGTGACGCCGGAGGAAGCCCGCGCCCTGCTCGCCGGGGCGCCGGGGCTGAAGCTGGTGGACGACCGCGCCCGCAACCACTTCCCGATGCCCTCCGAGGCCTCGGGACAGGACGACGTGCTGGTCGGCCGCATCCGCCGCGACCTGGGCGACCCGTCCGGCCGCACCCTGGCCCTCTTCGTGGCAGGCGACCAGCTCCTGAAGGGCGCCGCCCTGAATGCCGTGCAGATCGCCGAGCGCTTGCTGCGCCGTGCCTGACGGGGCCGGAGGCGGAAGGGCCCTGGCCCCTCCGCCTCCCTCCTGGTGCTCATCGGAGTTCCCGATCGGGTGAGGCGGGCGGAGAGTGCCGCCTGCCCCCTCGACCTTTCCGCCGCGCCATAGCATTCCGGACTTCGTACAATTCCGGAGTCCTGACGATGTGGAGCTGGCGTCCGTCCCCTTCCGGGCGGCGGCGATCCCTGGTGCCCGCAGCGGCACTGCTGCTGCTCCTCGCCGCTCTGCCGGCCGCGGCGCAGACGGCCGTGCCGGAGGGCATGCTCCCCGCCCCTGATCGCTCGGGCGCAATCCACCGGGGCGAGGCCTCGGTCTTCGCGCCGAACCTCGCCGGGCGCCGCATGGCCAGCGGCGCGCGCTTCGATCCCCAGTCCAACAGCGTGGCGAGCAGCGACCTGCCGCTCGGCGCCACCGCCCGCGTCACCAACCTGCGCAACCGCCGCAGCACGATCGTCGCGGTGCGTGACCGGTTCCCGCGCCGGGGCGACCGCATCCTCAATGTCAGCCCCATGGTGGCGCGGCAGCTCGGCATGCGGGGCAGCAGCGTCATCCGGGTGGAGGTCGCGCCCCTGGCCGTGCCGCAGGCCGATGGCGGAATCCGCATCGGCCAGGGCAGCGGCCTGTCCGGGCGCAAGGCCTATGTGACGCCAGTCCGCTGAGCCCCATGGCCCGCTGAGCCCGTGGTCCGCTGAGCCAAGGGAGGTGACACCCCGCCGCTCCGGGCCGAGGATCGTGCCACAAGGAGGTGCCGCGCCATGACCGACGCCCGATGGATGCCCGGCTTCCGCATCGAGGATGTGGAGATCCCGCCCGGAACGCCGCATGTGCCGCCCGGGCTACGCATCCGCACTGCCACGCGCGGCACGGGCTTTCCGGTGCTGCTGCTGCATGGCCATCCGCAAACGCTGGTGACGTGGCGCCATGTCGGCCCCGCACTCGCTGAGGCGGGCTATGCCGTGGTCGCCACCGACCTGCGCGGCTATGGCGATTCCGGCAAGCCGGCGGGGGGCGAGCGGCACGCGAACTACAGCAAGCGCGCCATGGCGGCGGACCAGGTGGCTGTGATGCGCGCCCTGGGGCATCGGCGCTTCGCCGTGGTCGGGCATGACCGGGGCGGGCGGGTCGCGCACCGCATGGCGCTGGACCATGCCGAGGCGGTGGAGCGCATCGCCGTCCTCGACATCGCGCCCACCGCCACGATGTACGCCCGCACGGACAAGGCATTCGCCACCCGCTATTTCTGGTGGTTCTTCCTGATCCAGCCTTACCCGTTGCCGGAGCGCATGATCGGTGCCGATCCGGAGTTCTTCCTGCGCAGGCATATCGAGGGGCAGGTGAAGATCCCCGGCGCCACGCCGGAGGCGGTGATCCAGGAATACCTCCGCCCCTACCGCGACCCGGCCACCATCCACGCCATCTGCGAGGACTACCGCGCCGCGGCCGGCATCGACCTGGAGCACGATGCCGCCGATGCCGGGAGCCGCATCCGGGCGCCGCTGCTGGCGCTCTGGGGCGGACGCGGCACGGTCGGCGCGCTCTATGAGGTGCTGGAGACCTGGCGCGAGAAGGCGCTCGACGTGCGGGGACGGCCGCTGGACTGCGGCCATACGCCGCAGGAGGAATGCCCGGATGATACGCTGCGGGAGCTCCTGGCCTTTCTGCCGTCCCCGTCCATCGCGGCTGACCGTTAGCGCTCAACTCCCCGCTCCTGGGCGAACCGCCATGGCAACGGGGCGACGCGGCGGGGCGTTGTTTGCGGGAGAGCGGCCGTCGCCTGCGCGCCAGCCGCTGCATCGTCGCAAAGGGAGGATCGCCATGTCCCCGATCGCATCGAGCCCCGGCCCGCAGCCCGGCGGCAACCCCATCCCCGAACCCGGCCTGCCGCCCGGCACGCCCATTCCTCCCCTGCCGCCCGAGGAGCCCGCGCCGCCCATGCCGCCGGAGCCCGACGGGCCGAATCCCGGCCCTGGCCCGGATATCACCCCGCCGCCGGGTCCATCGCCTCAGGTCCCGCCTGTTACCATGTAGCCACCAGCGGCCATCGCGGCGCGTGGCGCCGCTGGAGACCTCTCCATGGCTTTCCGCGACCGGCGGGATGCCGGACGGCAATTGGCGGTCCGGCTGCATGCGCTGGACTTGCCACAACCACTCGTGCTTGCCCTGCCGCGCGGCGGGGTACCGGTGGGCTATGAAGTGGCGCAGGCATTGGGCGCACCGCTGGACCAGCTCATGGTCCGGAAGCTCCCGGCGCCGGGATTTCCGGAGTTGGCACTGGGCGCCGTTACCGACGGCAATCCGCCAGGGCGTGTGATCAACGAGGATGTCCGGCACGAACTCGGCGTGTCCGACGCGGAGATCGGCCGCATCCTCGCTGGGCAGCTCACCGAAATCGCCCGCCGGCGCGCCATCTACGCACCAGGCCACTCCCTGCCCATCATCCGCGACCGCAGCGTCATCCTGGTGGATGACGGCATCGCCACCGGGGCTACGATGCGGGTGGCCCTGCAATCGCTGCAGGCTTCGGGAGCCCGGCGCCGCATCATAGCGGTGCCTGTTGCCGCGCCCGAGGCGGTCACCGCGCTGGAACCCCTTTGCGACGAGGCCGTGGTCCTGATGCAGCCGCATGTGCTGGGGGCGGTCGGCCGCTTCTACGAGGATTTCACACAGACGGAGGATGCGGAGGTCATCGACCTGCTGCGCCGCACGCACCGGGAGGCGGAGCCATGACGGAGCAGGTGAGGAAACCGGTTTCGCAGGAAAACCATCAGTCACCGGAGGCAGGAACCAAGGACGCGCGACAAGGGGCAGATCCCTGATCTGCCCCTTCCGTTCAATCCGGGCCGGAGCCTATGCCTCGGCCCCTCTTCAGGCTTCGTCCACCGGCCGGCAGTCGGCCGGGAACACCGGCGCTAGATGGGGTTGCGCGGCGGCGTGGTGGGGGTGGTGGAAGCCGGTGTCCTGCTGTCGTCCACGTCCACCTCCGTGTGGCGGACCGTATCCTTCACCGTCTCCGTGTGCTCCGTCGCGCTCTTGCGGATGACCACCTCTTCCTTCACCCGCGCCTCCTTGGCGACGACGGCTTCCTCGCCATGCTCGGTTGCCTCGATCGTGCGCTCCTCGAACATGCGGTCGGCATCGGAAACCGGCCGGTCCACCGGGCGGCGCTGCACGTCGACGTGTTCCTCGCGCAAGGTCACATCCTCGCTGACCGGCGTCTCGACGACATAGGAACGGACGCGGACACGCCCATGCTCCGTGTCACGCTTGCCGATGCGGATCTGCTCCTCGACGATCGGAATGACTTCCTCGCCATTGTCCCGAGCGGTCCCCACCGCGCTGGCAGTGTCCGCCGAAGGCATGGCGGCCGGCATCGTGCCCATGGTCCCCGGAGCGGTGGGGGACTGCGGGAGCGAGGTCGTGGTGTCGCCCGTCGTCAGGCCATGGGTGGTGTCGCTCCAGCCCTGGTTGCGCCACTCCGCCTCCCGGGCGTCCAGGTCGACGGCGCCATGGCTCTCGAAGACATCGGAGGCATGATCCAGAAGCTGTTCCGGCACTTCCGCCGAGACGACCACGCCGCCCCGCCGCAGGCCCTCGGTATAGGTCGCCCGCTCCTCGTCGGGGACGAAGAGGTCCTTCAGGGATGCCCAGAAACCCTTGTCGTCCGTCGGGCGGTAGTCTGACGCGGTGTCCGCGTCGACCGCGTAGACCCTGACATGGCTGCGGTCGATGCCATCATGCTGGAGCAGATGTTCGACGACCGCGTCGGCTTCCTGGCGGGTGTCGAACAGGCCGGTAAGGATGCGTGTCATGCTGGGTTTTCCTTCGTCTGCTGGTGTCGGTGTTGGGTCCTGCAAAGCGCTCCGGGCGTGGTCGGCTTCACCGGCCTCCACCCGTTCGATCGTCGCCGACTGGCTGCGGCGCGTCAGAGGGTATTCCAGGGCTTCCGTCGTACTCACATAGCGGAGCCGGACCTCCTCCTTGAGGACCAGCCGTTTCTCGACCACAAGGATTTCCTCGACGACAGGAATGACGAGGACATCGCCCTCCACCCTGCTTTCGAGCATGTGGTCCACTTCCCGCCCAATCGGGACCCGCTCCACCTCCACGCGGCGGCCGCGCAAGGTTTCCCGGACCACGTCTTGCAACGTTTCCGTCTTCAGCGACACGCGTACACGCGCTGTCTCAACGTCCTGCTTGGTGACAATGAGAGTTTCTTCAGCGACGGGTACAGCCACTGTCTCCGGTTCCTTGCCGGACATCGTGGTCTCCCTCGGGACTGCTGCCCTAACGCCTGCCCGGAGACGGAAGTTTAGGCGGAGCTTTCTGCTTGGAATGACGCTGCCGTGATGCAGCCCGTTACTTTGGCCGGTTTTCCCGTTCCGGTTGAGGACCGACGGGTTCTTGATCCGGCATCGTCATGCTTTGCCGCGATATGTCACGATGCTTCGCGCCGGCAGGCAGCCCTGCGACGAGCAACCGTGCAGGCCGCATCCACGCCGCGGGCTATGCTGGTTTCCCCGGGGCAGGCCGCCCCCGAAGGCGCCGCTAGAAGGCCACGTATCCTGCGACGCTGCTCAGCAGCGCGAACAGCAGGCCCCCGACCAGGAAGCCGACCACCGTGCCGTTGATCCGCACGAACTGCAGGTCGCGCCCGACCCGCAGCTCGATCCGGTCCGTGACGGTCCGCGCGTCCCAGCCACTGACCACCTCGGCCACGAAGCCGGACAGGCGCTGCCGGGCGGAGGGCAGCAACGCCAGCAGCATCCGCTCCACAGCCGCGTTCACCCGGGCGCGGGCGCCGGGGTCCTCTGCCAGCACCTGGCCCGCATTGTCCAGCGCGGCCCGTGCCAGGGCCGCCAGCCGCCCGTCCGGATTGGCGGCGTCCATCTCCGCCGCCCAGCGCACCCGGTGCCAGGCATCGTCCAGCCAGCCCGCCACCACGCCATGGCGCAGGGCCGAGCGCAGCGCCTCCCCGATCTGGGCGGCGCGCTGCGGGTCGTGCTCCAGGCGGTCCAGCTCGCGCATCACCCATTCGTCGAAGGCGGCGCGCAGCCCGCTTTCCGCATTCTCGGAATTCAGCGCCTCGTCCAGCGCGCCGTTCACCGCCGTGACCACGCGCTTGGCGAGATAGGCCCCGGCGACCCAGCCGACCACGGAGCCGCCCTGGTCGCGGACGCGCTTCTCCACTTCCTCGCGCAGGGACTGCTCCTTGTTCCGCAGCACCTCGCGGATCTCGCCCAGCGCCAGGGCGAAGACGTCGCGGTGCTTGCCGCCCTCGACCAGCGTGCGCAGTGCATGCGCCAGCAGCTTCGTGGCGGCAGGGCCATCGGCGAGGCGCGGCAGGATTCGCAGCACCAGCTTCTGCGCCCTGCCCTCCTGAACATTGGCGAGCAGGCGCGGCACCGAGGCGGCGATGGCCCGCGCGGCCGGCCGCGTCGTCGCCTCGTCGGCCAGGACGTTGCGGATCACCCCGGCGAGGTCGAGCCGGGCGATGACCTTTGCCACCTCGCGCTCCGTGAAGACATGCTCCGCCACGAAGCGGCCCAGCGCAGCGCCGAGGCGCTCCTTCTGGCGCGGGATGATGGCGGTGTGCGGAATCGGCAGCCCCAGCGGATGGCGGAACAGCGCCGTGACCGCGAACCAGTCGGCGATGCCGCCCACCAGCCCGGCCTTGGCGCTGGCCTGCAGCAGGTCGGTCCACCAGCCGGGCGGCAGGGCATAGGCCCCCACCGTCAGCGCCGCCATGACGAGCAGCAGCCCACCCGCCAGGGCCTTGTGGCGCCGCAGCCGGCGGCGCAGTTCGTCTTCGCCTGCCACCATGGGGGCGGCCGGAGGGGCGGCCGGAGGGGCGAACAAGGGTTCCGGCGGCGGGACGGTGCCCTCTCCGGCGGGGGAAGGCGATGCGGCGGCCCCGTTGCCCAGCGGGCGGGAGGTTCCGGCGGCTCCGCTTGGCTTTCCGATTGGCGAAGAGGCCGGGCCTTCCCGGCCGGCCGCGTCAGGGTCCGTCGCCACATCGTCTGTTGCCGCAGCGTCCTGTGGCAGAGGCGAGGAAGGGGTTTCCGGCGGCCTGCCCTGGCCGGCACGCGGCGCGGAGGGGGAAGCGGGGCTGTCCTGCATAGGGCGCGGAATTGGCGGGGACGGAAGCGCTTGTCCAGTGCTCTCAGGATGTTATGTAATAACGTATGGTCCGCCTGCCCGATCCGCTCGCCCTGTCCACTGGTGTCGTTCCGCGCCTGATCCTGGCCATCGGCCTGTCCGGGCTGCTGTGGCTGGGTGTGGCCTGGGCCATGTCCGACGAGCCTGTGCCGAGTGACATCGCCCCCGTGTCAGGGGGGCAGCCATGAGCGCCATGGGCGGCATCCGCCTCCGCGACCTGACGGTGGCGCATGAGCGCCGCCCGGCGGTGCACCATGTGAACGGCCTCTTTCCGCAGGGCAGCCTGACCGCCGTGGTCGGGCCGAACGGTGCCGGCAAGACGACCCTGCTGCGCGCCATCGCCGGCCTGCACAACCCCAGCGAGGGCAAGGTGGAGCGCAACTGCGGCCGCATCGCCCTGCTGCCGCAGATGACCTCGCTGGACCGTTCCTTTCCGATCACCTGCCTCGACGTCGCGATGCTGGGGCACTGGCCGCGCCTGGGCGCCCTGCGCGGCGCCTCCGCCGCCGACCGCGGCCGGGCTGCCGAGGCCCTGGCGGCGGTCGGGCTGGATGGCTTCGGCCGGCGCCCGGTGGGCAGCCTTTCCGCCGGGCAGTTCCAGCGCCTGCTCTTTGCCCGGCTGCTGGTCGAGGACGCGCCGGCGATCCTGCTCGACGAGCCTTTCAACGCCGTGGATGCCCGCACCGCCGCGGACCTGCTGCGGCTGGTCCGGGACTGGCACGGCCAGGGGCGCACCGTTCTCGCGGTGCTGCACGACATGGAGTTGGTGCGCCGGGAGTTCCCCGACTGCCTGCTCCTGGCGCGGGAGGCCGTGGCCTGGGGGCCGACCGAAACGGTGCTGACCGCGCAGAACCGCCTGCGCGCCCGGATGATGGCGGAAGGCTGGGACGAGGATGCCGAGGCCTGCGACCGTCCCGTCGCGGCCTGAGCCCATGTCTCTTTCCGCCACGTCGCCGGCCGGGGCCCCGTTCCTGGCATGAGCGCCCATGACCTGCTCTTCTCGCCCTTCATCGAATTCGGCTTCCTGCGCCGGGCGCTGATCGGCTGCCTGGCGCTCAGCCTCGCCGCGCCGCCACTCGGCGTCTTCCTGATGCTGCGTCGGATGAGCCTGTCCGCCGACGTGCTGGCGCACGGCATCCTGCCCGGCGTGGCGGCGGGCTTCTGGGTCGCCGGCCTTTCCGTCACCGCCATGTCCCTGGGCGGGCTGGTGGCGGGGCTGGGCGTGGCGCTCGGGGCCGGGGCGCTGTCCCGCGCTACAGGCGGGCGCGAGGATGCGACGCTGGCCGCGCTCTATCTCCTGGCGCTCGCCCTGGGCGTCGCCATGGTGTCCGTGCGCGGCGGGGCGATGGACCTCACCCACCTGCTCTTCGGCAGCGTTCTGGGCGTGGACGACGACGCGCTCCTGATGATGGCGGGGGTCTCCACCCTCACCCTCCTGGTCCTGGCCCCCGCCTGGCGGCCGCTGGTTCTGGAATGCTTCGATCCCCAGTTCGCCGCCGCGCAGAGGGCGCATGGCGGGGCCTGGCACATGCTCTTTCTGGCCCTGGTGGTGCTGAACGTGCTGGCGGCCTTCCAGGCGCTCGGCACGCTGATGGCGGTGGGGCTGATGATGCTGCCCGCCGTCGCCTCCCGCCACTGGTCGCGGCAGATCGGTGGGCTGGCCCGCGCCTCGGCGTTGCTGGCGACCATCGCCTCCACGGCGGGGCTGCTGCTGTCCTATCACCTCGACGTCCCGACCGGCCCGGCCATCGTGCTGGTGGCGGGCGGGCTCTGGGCCGTCTCGGTGATCGCAGGGCCGGTGGACGGGCTGCTGGCCCGGCTGCTGCGGCGGCGCCATCTGGCGGGATAGCCCCCGGCCTCAGCCGCCGCCCGGGGTATCACCGCCCTTTTCCCGGGACGGAGAGCGGCCGAGGGCGACCAACGAGCGGAATTCCAGTGCCGCGATGGCGGTGGCGATGCAGGCGCCAAGCGTCACTTCCAGGAACCGCGCGAGGCCGCTGGCCAGAATGCTCATCTCCGGCGGATGGCCGAGCAGGGTGATCGCGGCGGTCCAGAGGCAGACCCGCCATGCCGGCCAGACGGAAGCCAGCAGAGAAGCGAGACCGGTCGCCACCCCCAGCACCAGCAGGGGCGGCGCGCCGAGGGGGTAGAGCAGCAGATGCACCGCCATCGCGATGGCCACGCCCAACGCGGTGCCGATCAGCCGGCCACGGAAGCTGCGCAGCGTATCGGGCAGCCGGTCCTGCGCCACCACCAGCGCCGAGACCGGCGCCCAGACCGGCTGCGGCAGGGCCAGCGCCAGTGCCGCCCCGTAGGACAGCACCGCGCTGGCCATGGCCCGCGCCGCCCGGAACAGAGGCGGCCAGGGCAGCATCACCCCCCGCCCCGGGCTGCGCGGCTCAGAGCCGCAGGTTGCTGCGGGCGAGGTCCAGGATCTCGTTGCCGCGTCCGCTCATCACCGCCTTCAGCGCGAAAAGGCCGAAGCCCTTCATCTGCTCCGCGGTGATCTTCGGCGGGATGGCGAGTTCCTGCCGGTTGCTCACCACGTCCAGCAGCGCGGGCCCTTCCTCCGCCAGCACGTCCCGCACCGCCGCCTCCAGCTCGCCCGGGTCGGTGACGCGGCGGGCGGGGATGCCGCAGGCCCGCGCCATGGCGGCGAAGTCCGGGTTCTCCAGCGCCACGCCGGTCTCCAGCAGCCCGGCAGCCTTCATCTCCAGCTCCACGAAGCCCAGCGTGCCGTTGTTCAGCACCACCACCTTGGCCGGCAGCTTCTGCTGCCGCAGGGTCAGCAGGTCGCCCATCAGCATGGTGAAGCCGCCATCGCCGGAGAAGGAGATGACCTGCCGCCCGGGAAAGGCGCATTGTGCACCGATCGCCTGCGGCAGGGCATTGGCCATGGAGCCATGCACCCAGGAGCCGATCAGGCGCCGCCGCCCGTTCATCTTCAGGTAGCGCGCCGCCCAGACCGTGGGCGTGCCGACATCGGCGGTGAAGATGGCATTCTCCGCCGCCTGCTCGCTCAGCACGCGGGCCAGGTGCTGCGGATGGATCACCCCCTCGCCCGGCCGGCCTTGCGCGAGCGCGTCCAGCCCCTCCCGCGCCTTGCGATAGTGCGCGAGGCAGCTATCGAGGTAGCGGCGGTCCTGCTTCTCCACCAGCCGGGGCAGCAGCGCCGCGATGGTGGTGCCGACATCGCCGACCAGCCCCAGGTCCAGCCGCGTGCGGCGGCCCAGATTCTCCGGCCGGATATCGACCTGGGCGATTTTCGCCTCCTGCGGATAGAACTGCCGGTACGGGAAATCCGTACCCAGCATCAGCAGCGCCTCGCAGTTCTCCATGGCGTGGTAGCCTGAGGAGAAGCCGATCAGCCCGGTCATGCCGACATCGTAGGGATTGTCGTATTCCACGAACTCCTTGCCGCCGAGCGCGTGGACGATGGGCGATTTCAGCACCTCCGCCAGTTGCAGCAGGGCGCCATGCGCATCGCGGCAGCCGCGCCCGCAGAGCAGCGTGACCTTGGAGGCACCGTTCAGCATCTCGGCCAGCGCCTCCAGCGGCCCTTCCGCCGGGCGGACCACCGGTGCCATGGGCAGCAGCGCCGTGGTCGTGGCGGGGGCAATGGCGGGCTTCATCGCCACGTCGCCCGGGATCACCACCACGGCCACGCCGCGCTGCCCCACCGCCGCGCGGATGGCATTGTCCAGCACGCGCGGCATCTGCTCGGGGCTGGAGACCATCTCGCAATAGACGCTGCATTCGCGGAACAGGTTTTCCGGATGGGTCTCCTGGAAATAGCCGGAGCCGATCTCGGCGCTCGGGATATGCGCGGCGATGGCCAGCACTGGCACGCGGGTGCGGTTGCAGTCGAAGAGGCCGTTGATCAGGTGCAGGTTGCCCGGCCCGCAGGAGCCGGCGCAGACCGCCAGCGTGCCCGTCAGTTGCGCCTCGGCCCCGGCGGCGAAGGCGGCGGCCTCCTCGTGCCGCACATGCACCCAGTCGATCCCGCCGCGCTGGCGCAGCGACTCGGTGATCGCGTTCAGGCTGTCGCCCACCACCCCGTAGATCCGCCGGACGCCGATGCCCTGCAGCGTCTCGGCAAAAAGATCGGCCACGCTCGCATTCGCCATGGTGTCGCTCCCAGTGCTGTCAATCGGCAGGACAACATCCCAGGTCAGCCAGGATATTCATCTGGAAGAGTCGATTCGGCGCTGCCAATCGCCGGGCGCAGCCCTCGGCATCGCCGTTGCCGTCCCGCCGTCCCGGATCAGTAGGGCACCTTGTCCGCCTTCGCGGCCCAGGCCCGGAAGGTGGTGATCGCCTCCTCCGCCATGAAGCGCCGCAGGGGCAGGCGACGTTCCCCGATTGGACGCGCCACCTCGTCATAGATCGCGGCGTCGTCGAAGCCGATGACGGCGGCATCGGCGCGGCCATTGCCATAGGCGATCTCGCCGATCCGCGCCCACCAGGTGGCGGAAAGGCACATCGGGCAGGGCTCGCAGCTCGTGTAGAGGACGGCCCCGCTCAGGTCGTGCGTGCCCAGGCGGCGGCAGGCGTCGCGGATGGCCGTGACCTCGGCATGGGCGGTCGGGTCGCCATCCGGTACCACCCGGTTCGCCCCCTCTCCCACGATCCGGCCGTCCTTCACGATGACGGCGCCAAAGGGACCGCCGCCCGTCTCGATGTTCTCGCGCGACAGGGCGATGGCCCGGCGCATGGCCTGTTCGGGCGTGACGGACCCGGGACTGGTTGTATCGGGCAAGGCTGCATCCTTTCGCATCGAGCGTTTCCGCCCCATTTCTTCCGCATGAAGCCCGCGCTTTCCATCCTCGACCAGTCCCCCGTGCTCGCCGGGCACACGCCCGCGGAGGCCATTCCCGATACGCTGGAGCTCGCCAAGCTGGCGGACCGGCTGGGCTATACCCGCTACTGGCTCTCGGAGCACCACAACAGCGAGGCCCTGGCGGGCTCGGCGCCGGAGATCCTGGTCTCGGCCATCGCCGCCACCACGCGACGCATCCGGGTCGGGCCGGCGGGGATCATGCTGCCGCACTATAGCGCGCTGAAGGTGGCGGAGCAGTTCCGCGTCCTGTCGGCCATCGCGCCGGGGCGGATCGACCTGGGGCTGGGCCGCGCCCCGGGCTCGGACGGGCGCACCGCCTATGCGCTGAACCCGCTGAACGCCCGGCAGACGGAGGACCATTTCCCGCAGCAGCTCACCGACCTGCTGGGCTGGCTGGGGGACGGTCTGGCGGCGAACCATCCCTTCGCCAGCATCCAGGCACAGCCGCAGGGGACGCCGCCGCCCGAGGTCTGGATGCTGGGCAGCAGCAACTATGGCGCCCAGGTCGCGGCCTATCTCGGCCTGCCCTACTGCTTCGCCTACTTCTTCTCGGACGGGCGCGGCGCCGCCGAGGCACTGGAGACCTATCACAGCGGCTTCCGGCCCGGCGTGCTGCCGGCGCCGCACGCGGCGATCTGCGTCTTCGCCGTGGCGGCGGAGACGGAGGAGGAGGCGCGGCGCCTGTTCCGCTCCCGCGAGTTGCAGCGCACGCTGCGGGAGCGCGCCGGCTTCGTTCCCCTGCCCCCGCCGGAGGAGGCCGAGGGCTTCGCCTATGACGAGGCCGAGCTGCGGCGCATCGAGCGGCTGCGGGAGCATTCGGCCGTCGGCACGGGGGAGCAGGTCTGGGGGAAGCTGTGCCGCATGGCGGCGGAGTTCCGCTGCGCCGAGGTGGCGGTCGTCACCGCCTGCCACGATCCCATGACGCGCCGCCGGTCCTACGAGCTCCTGGCGCGGGCGGCGGGGCTGGCGGAAGGCTGATGGCGCGGAAGCCCTGCCTTCGTGAGGCGGAGGCTAGCGGAAGGCGTCCGGGCGCACCCGGTGCAGGCGCCGGGGCCGCCTTGGGCGCAGCACCAGGAAGGCGAAGGCCAGGGTCGGGACGGAGAGGATCGGCAGCAGGCCGAACCAGGTGCCGAATCGGCGCGGCAGCAGCAGGTAGGCCAGCACCACCACCCCGGCCACCAGGGCGTTCAGCAACACGGAGCCCGCCCAGCACCAGCGTGCGAGACGGAGGCGCGCGGCCTGTTCCGCGTCCTCCGCCCTGCCCTGGGTGAAGGGCATGCCGTCGGAGCGGACCTCGTAGAGCCGCGCGGGATCGGGACGGAAGGAGGGTGGCGCCGTCAGCGCCGCATCACCACGAAGGCCGGACGACCGTAGCGGCGGGCTTGCCGCATCTTCCACCACAGCGTGACGAAGGCCACCAGCCCCGCCACCACAACCACGGGGATCAGCAGGCCCAGCACCACGAAGGCCAGGGCGGCCATGGTCAGGCCGATGGCGACCACCGCCACCAGGGCGGCGGCCCCGCCCACGCGCAGCAACACGCGTTCGAGCATGCCGGGCGGCTTCGGGGTGCGGAAATCCCCCTCGGGCGTCATGTCGAGCAGGGGCGGACGACGCGATTCCTCGTTCATGGCATGGATGTCGCCCCGCGCCCCCCAAGGTTCAAGTCTCGAAACGTATCTGGCTGTCCCACGGCCCAACTGGTGCATCATGCGGTGCCGGACACCGATTCGTCGGGGTCCCAACGACAGCGCGGAAAGCACCATCCAGGGAAACCAACAAGAATGCCGTGGAACCAGTCCTACGACCCCTTCGGGTCGATCCTCCTGTCCGCCCTGGTGGCGGCCATCCCCGTCGCCACCATGCTGATCGCCCTGGCCTTCCTGAAGATCCAGGCCCACTGGGCGGCGATCTCGGCCCTGGTGGTGGCCTTCGTCGTCGCCGTCTTCGTCTTCGGCATGCCCGTGGGCATCGCCGGGCGCGCCACGCTGCTGGGGATCATGTCCGGCCTCTTCCCGATCGGCTGGATCGTGCTGAACATCATCTTCCTCTACCGGCTGACGGTGGCGAACGGCTCCTTCGAGATCCTTCAGCGCTCCATCGGCGGCATCACCGAGGACCGGCGGCTCCAACTGCTGCTGATCGCCTTTGCCTTCGGCGCCTTCTTCGAGGGCGCGGCCGGCTTCGGCACGCCGGTCGCCGTGACCGCGGCGCTGCTGATCGGCCTGGGCTTCTCGCCGCTCGCCGCCTCGGGCCTGTCGCTGATCGCCAACACCGCCCCCGTGGCCTTCGGCGCGCTGGGCACGCCGGTGATCGCGCTCGCCGGGGTCACCGGGCTCGATGTCTATACGCTCTCGGCGATGATCGGGCGGCAGCTGCCCTTCTTCTCGCTGCTGGTGCCCTTCTGGCTGATCTGGGCCTTCGCCGGCTGGCGCGGGATGCTGGAGGTCTGGCCCGCCATCCTGGTGACCGGCGTCTCCTTCGCCGTGCCGCAGTTCCTGGTCGCCAACTACCACGGCCCCTACCTGGTGGACGTGATCGCGGCACTGGTCTCGATGGGCTGCCTGATCGGCTTCATGCGCGTCTGGCGGCCGCGCCGGATCTGGAAGGACCCCTCGCTGCGCGGCCGGGACGATTCGGTGGCCGCCGGGGAAGGGCTGCGCGGCGCCGCGATGGCCCGCACCGGTCATGGGGCCGAGATGGTGGATGCGCCGCCCGTGGCCCGCATGTCGGGCGGCGGGGCGGCCGTGGCGGACCAGGGGGCGCTGCTGCGGGCCTGGATGCCCTGGCTGATCCTGACGGTCTTCGTCTTCCTCTGGGGGCTGGAAGGCACGCGGGGCCTGCTCAACGGCATCTGGTCGGCCAGCCTGCCGATCGAGGGGCTGCACCGCATGGTGGTCAAGGTGCCGCCGGTGGTGGCAGCGCCGGTGCCGGAGGGCGCCGTCTTCGCCTTCGGCGTGCTGTCCATGACCGGCACGGGAATCCTCGCGGCCGCGGTGCTGGGCGGACTGCTGATGGGCTTCTCGCCCCTCGCCCTGAT
The DNA here is from genome assembly GCF_000622225.1 of Roseomonas mucosa ATCC BAA-692. Classification (GTDB taxonomy): domain Bacteria; phylum Pseudomonadota; class Alphaproteobacteria; order Acetobacterales; family Acetobacteraceae; genus Roseomonas; species Roseomonas mucosa. The sequence goes on from NZ_JHWD01000004.1 coordinate 40,714, forward strand.
CCGCGAATACGGGGCCACGATCTGGCGGGTCCGCTACTCGCTGATCACCATCGCCGCCATGCTGGGGCTGGGCTACCTCACCCGCTACTCGGGGCTGGACGCCACGATGGGCCTGGCCTTCGCCAATACGGGGATGCTCTATCCCCTTTTCGGCACGCTGCTGGGCTGGCTGGGCGTGGCGCTGACCGGCTCCGACACCGCCTCCAACGTGCTGTTCGGCGGGTTGCAGCGGATCACCGCGGAGCAGCTCGGGCTTTCGCCAGTGCTGATGGCCTCCGCCAACTCCTCGGGCGGCGTGATGGGCAAGATGATCGACGCGCAGAGCATCGTGGTCGCCTCCACCGCCACGAACTGGTTCGGGCATGAGGGCGACATCCTGCGCTACGTCTTCTTTCATTCCATCGCCCTGGCGGTGCTGGTCGGCCTGCTGGTGACGCTGCAGGCCTATGTGCCGCCCTTCACGGGGATGGTGCTGCATTAAGGCCGGACGGTTCCCGGCACCGGGGCGGTTCTCCCAAAGGGAGCCGCCCCGCCACGGGGCCATTTTCCTTCCTCTCCTTCATCCGCCGGTATCTTGCCGCCCATCCGTGCCGGACGCAGGCTTGCCGCCACAAGGGTGAGGAAACGGATCGCATGGCGGGTTTCGCGGAGGTCACGCCGGCCGGTGGCGAGCGGCCTTCCCCGCCTCCGGAAAGCGCGCCGGCTTCTCCGGCCCCGCCAGGCCTCCGCGAGATCTTCCTGGCCTTCGCCAAGATCGGCCTGACCAGCTTCGGCGGCGGCCTCAGCGGCTGGATGATGCGGGAGTTCGTGCAGAACCGCCGCTGGCTGGACGAGCGCGAATTCCTCAGCGGGCTGGCGCTGTCGCAGGCCTTTCCCGGCATCAACACGGTCAATCTCTCGATCTGGATCGGCTACCGCCTCCGGGGCGGCCGGGGCGCGCTGGCCGGGGCGGGCGGCATGGTGGTGCCGGCGATGCTGGTGGCCATCGCGGCCGCCGCGCTGTTCCGGCACCTGTCGCAGAACCCGGCCATCCACGCGATGATGCCCGGCGTGGCCGCGGCGGCGATCGGCCTCTCGCTCCAGACCGGGCTGCGCGCCGGGCGGAATGCCGCCCGCTCCCCGGTCCCGGCGCTGATCCTGGCCGCGAGCTTCGCCGGGATCGCGCTGCTGCGCCTGCCGCTGCTCTACGTCGTGCTGGCCCTGGCCCCTGTCAGCATCGCCTGGGCCACGCACGGCTTGCGGCGCGGGAGCTGAACGAGGTGCCGGAGAACCCGCTCCTCCGCCTGCTGCTGGTCTTCGTGCCGCTTTCCTTCCTGTCGGTTGGCGGCGGCCAGAGCGTGGTGGCGGACATCCACCGCCAGTCGGTCGATGTCTATGGCTGGATGACGGATGCCCGCTTCCTGGACCTCTACGCCCTGTCGCGCCTGACGCCCGGTCCCGGCTCGCTCCTGGTCACGCTGGTGGGCTGGGAGGTCGCGGGCTGGGCGGGGGCGCTTGTCGCCTCCTTCGCGATCTTCGTGCCCTCCTCGCTGCTGGTCTATGCCCTGGCGATGGTCTGGGCGCGGAACCGGGGCGCCCGCTGGCAGATCGCGGTGGAGCGGGGCCTGGCGCCGGTGGCTGCCGGCATGGTGCTGGCCGCCTCCTATACCCTGCTCTCCGCCGCCGAAGGGGGCGTGCTGGCCTGGGCGGTGGCGGGTCTCTCGGCGCTGATGCTGGTGCTGACGCGGATGAGCCCGCTCTGGCTGCTGGCGGCGGGCGCGCTGGTCTTCCTGGTACTGCGGCCGTGAAGCGGCCGCCGGGCAACCCGGCTTCACCGGCGCGCGTTTCCTCGCCTCATGTCACCGGGAGACGGAACAAGATGCGCACCTTCCTGCTGGCTTCAGCCGCCGCGGCCTTTCTGGCCATCCCCGCCCCCTCACCCGCCCTGGCCCAGGGCAGCCCCGCCATGCAGCGCATCGAACCGTCGCACCTGCTGGCGAACCGGCTTATTGATCGCGACGTCTATACCACTGACCGGGTCGAGGTCGGCGAGGTGGAGGATCTGGTGATCGACCCGTCCACCGGCCGCATCGTCACCGTGGTGATCGAAGTGGAGCGCGACCTGGGGCTGAACACGAAATACGTTGCCGTACCGCTGGACAGGCTGAGCATCGCCGCCGGGGAACGGCGCGTGACGCTGAACATGACCAAGGCGGAACTCTCCAGCCTGCCAGCCATCGACTACCACGACTGACGGCGGCTCCGGCGCGCCGGACGGCTCAGATGGAGTAGTCCGGCTGCAGCGTCTGGTCCATGGTCAGGCCGGGGAAGGTGGTGTTCCGCCCAACCGGCTTGGCCGGCGCCCCGGCCACGGTGGTGTAGGGCGCCACCGGATGCAGCACCACGGAGCCGGCACCGACCTTGGCGCCCTCCCCGATCTCGATGTTGCCGAGGATCTTGGCGCCGGCGCCGATCAGCACGCCGCGGCGCACCTTGGGATGACGGTCGCCATGGTGCTTGCCGGTGCCACCCAACGTCACGCCCTGCAACAGCGATACGTCATCCTCCACCACCGCCGTTTCCCCGATCACCACGCCTGTCCCGTGGTCGAGCAGGATGCCCTTGCCCATGCGCGCCGCCGGATGGATGTCCACGGCGAAGACCTCGGCGCTGCGGCTCTGCATGTAGAGCGCCAGGTGCTGCCGCCCGGCCAGCCAGAGCCAATGCGCCACGCGCTGCGCCTGGAGGGCGAGATAGCCCTTGAAGTGCAGGAAGGGCGTCAGCAGGTCCGGGCAGGCCGGGTCGCGGTCGCGCACCGCCAGCAGGTCGGTGGAGGCCGCAGCGACAATGGCGGCATCGGCGACAAAGGCCTCGCAGGCCAGTCCCGCCAGGGCGGTCGCATCCAGTTCGGCATCGGCGAGCTTGCGCGCGATCCGGTGCCCCAGGGCCTGCGGAAAGGAGGAATGGCGCAGCACCGCGACAGCCATGGGCTGCGCCAGGATCGGGTCGCTCGCCGCCGCGCCGCTCGCATCGCGGCAGAGGCGCGACCAGAGATCCAGGGCCGGCGCATCCGGCCCGGGGGCGATACGGGACGGGGGTTCGGTCCGCAGCACAACGCAGTTGGATCGCATGGCGGGGGTACTCGTGGCCATTGGAAGACTAACAGATGGAACGCGGGTGCAGCGGTGCCAGCCCCGGCACGGCGCAGGCGGCTCCGGAAACGGCTGCCCGCCCCGGACCGCCGGCGGAGGCGCCACCGGCCGCGGCGGCCCTATTCCATCACCGAGACATAGCGGTGCCGGGCGGTGTTCAGCCAGGAGGTCCGCCGTTCCACCATGCGGCCGCCCGCATCCAAGGTCCGGCGCTCCATGATCAGCACGGGCGCGCCGGCGGGCATCTCCAGCACGGCGGCGACCTCGGGCGAGGCCCCATCGGCGCTCAGCAGCTCCTCCGACCGCACCACCGTCACGCCGTAGCGCTTCTGGTAGACGACATAGAGCTCATCCATCGGCTCCCGCCCCGCAGGGACGGAAAAATCCGGGAAGACGGCGGCGGGCATGCTGGTCTCGTCCAGCATGAAGGGAACGCCGTCCTTGGCGCGCAGCCGCCGGACCCGGTGCAGCAGCGCATCGGCGGGCAGGTGCATGGCGGCGCGTTCCTCTTCCGTGGCGGGCGTGGTCACCAGGGACAGAGCGGTGGAGGTCGGCTCGACCTGCCGGCCCTGCAGGTCGCGGACCGGAAAGAAATGGAACCGCGCCCGCTCGCTGGTCTGGCGGGCGACGAAGGTGCCCTTGCCCTGGCGCCGCTCGATCAGGTGGCGTCGCTCCAGCGCATCCAGCGCCTTGCGGACCGTCCCATGCGAGACGCCGAGCTCCTGTGCCAGTTCGGGCTCCGAAGGAAGCGCATGGCCCGGCTGCCACTCACCGGCGGCGATGCGGGCGTTCAGGATCGACTCCACCTGCGCGTAGAGGGGCCGCGCGTCGGGACGGCCATCGGAAGAGGGCGGAAAGTCGCTCACTGCGTCTCCAACTCGAATCATCGCATCGGTTGCTCGGAGCCTATGTATGTAGCACGCTTCGTGCCGCAATGCGCCGCATGAGCCGGGACGGGCTCAGGACAGCCCTCCCGGCGTCCGATTGGACACGCCCCTCGGCCCAAAAAAGTTTCGTAACGACACAGAAAAAATCATCACGGCATCTTGTATAAGACATTAGAGACTGTATGATCAGCGTCATCGGTAACCGGAAACGGGCCGAGTTTAGGGATAGGAAACACAGGGGACGGCGCTGGGTCCTGATGAGCGCGGACCGGGGGTGGACATGCGGCCTTGCCGTGTCCCCGGCCGGACGGTTCTCGGACTCAGCGTCGTCACCCATAATTCCACTCCCGCCGATTTCCGGCCCGGCTTGCATCTCCGGCCTATCCGCGGTTTCCGATCGCCTACCTGTTCGTTCGCGGTATGAACCCGCGCTTCCAGGCCGTGCCATCCCGTAGCTATCTGCTCTAGCCTGTCCGTCCCACAGCGACCGGGGACTCCAGATGCGTGCTCTCGTGCTTGCCTTGATCCTGCTGCTGCCCTGCCTCGCCAGCGCGCAGACTGCCTCGCCACCGCCGCCGCCGGACTCGCGGGACTGCGGCTGCGGCTCGCCCGACAAGCCGGGCGGGCCGCGCTGAACCGACCCGGCGGACGGCCCGGCGCAGGCACCGGGGGTCACACCGCCCCGGCGGGATGGCGCTACCCCCCCGGGACCTCTTCCGTGATCACGTCGAACTGCGCCAGCCAGGCAGTGCCGAAGGAGGTGGAGATCGCCACGTCCGTCGCATCCCTCCCCCGCGCCATCAGGATGCGCCCGATGCGCGGCTTGTTATGGCGGGCGTCGAAGGTGTGCCAGCGGCCGCTGAGATAGACCTCGAACCAGGCCGAGAAATCCATCGGGTCCGGCACCGGCGGCACGCCGATATCGCCCAGATAGCCGGTCACGTAGCGGGCGGGGATGTTCATGCAGCGGCACAGGGTCACCGCCAGATGCGTGAAGTCCCGGCAGACGCCCTGCCTTTCTTCATGCGCCTCCCAGGCCGTCTTGGTGGCGCGGGCGTACTGGTAGCCGAACTGGATGCGCTGGTGCGCGTAGTCCACGATCGCCTGCACGCGCTCCCACCCTGGCCGGGTCTGGCCGAAGAGCGACCAGGCGAGGTTGGAGAGCTTGTCCGTCTCGCAATAGCGGCTGCCGAGCAGGAAGACGAGGACCTCGTCCGGCAGCTCGTCCACCGGGTGCTGCACGGCATCCGGCACGACCGGATCATGCAGGCCGCTGTCCTGCACCAGGAAATCCGCCGAGATGGTCAGCCGTCCCGGTGGCGCGACGATGCGGGTGACGACGTTGTTGAACCCGTCCCGGTACATGCGCCAGGGCACGGCCTGCCCGCTGGTGGAATGGAACTGCACGGCGACCGGGGAACGCAGGTCCGGCTCGCGGTCCGGCACCACGTTGATCAGCAGCAGCATCGGGGTCGCGGAAGGGCATTCGAAGGCAAGGTTGTAGCCGGCACGGATCAGCATGGGCGTGTCGTCTCCCGCGGCGTGGCGGCCGCATCTCGATGGGTCCGTAACAAGACAGGCAATCCCCGGGCCAGGATCGCCCCGGCCCCCGCCGGGATGGCGAGAGCCGCGGGCGGCCGTGCCTTTGGAGGAGTCGCGCCGCCGCGAGCCGGTGCGATGACGCAGCAAGCGTCATCGTGACGGAATGGTTGCAGCCCCCTTTCGTCGCGGCACGCCCCCAGGGGTGGCGCGGACAGGTTTCCAGCGACCGCCGGGCCCGCGCCTCAGCCACGCAGGGCGCGCCAGAAACGGCGGGTGCCGTCCACCTGGTGCCGCCACCAGCCACCCTGCGCGAAGCCGCGCGGCGCATCCGGGTCCCCGGTGACGGGGAAATGATCGCGCCGCCAGTCCGCCGTGCCGAAGATCCAGTCCCAGACCGGAAAGAGCACGGCGAAGTTGCGCCCCGCCTCACCTGCCGCGAGCACCCCGTGGTGCAGCCGGTGGAAGCGTGGCGAGACCACCAGCCGCTCCCCGAGGGGCCCGAAGGACATCCGGATATTGGCGTGCGACATGGCCTCGGCGAGCCGCAGGATCAGCAAGGCCAGCGGGAACTGTTCCGGCGGAATGCCGATCAGCAGCGCGATGCCGCCGACCCAGGCCGCGCCGATCAGGTCGTCGATGACGTGGTTGCGGTCATCGGTCCAGAAGGTCATCTGCGTCTGCGCGTGATGGATCGCGTGCAGCGCCCACCACCAGGGCAGGGCATGCTGCAGCCGGTGGCGCCAGTACTCGCCGAAATCCAGCACCACGACATAGAGCAGGAAGGTCAGCACCGGCCAGTCGCGCAGCGGCGGGAACAGCACCTCCAGCGAGGGCGAGACATAGCCCGCTTCCGCCAGCCAGCCGCTGATCCGGGATTCGACGCCCGTGAACAGGGCGAAGGCGATGAGAGGCAGGATGCCCAGCCGCGCCAGCAGCGTATAGACGACATCGGTGCGGATGGCGCGGCGGTCGTGGCGCGGCTCCACCGGCTGCCAGGCCTCCAGCGGCCGGCAGACGAGATAGACCACGGCCACCTGCAGCAGGCCCAGCAGCAGGAAGCCCGCCCAGCGATAGGCCTCCTCCTCCCACCCCATCAGCCCCGCCGCATAGAGGCCGGGCTGCAGGATCATGGCAAAGAACCAGCCGGTGGCGCCATCCAGCGCATCGGTCAGCATATCGAGCATGGCGCGAGCGTAACGCCACCGTATCGGGAAGGCCATGCGGGATGGCCCTCCCATCCGGTCAGAGAAGCGGGATCGCCCCCGTCAGGGCGCCGATCAGCAGCATCACCAGGGCGCTGGCCGAGGCCCAGCCCAGGGTGAAGCGCTGGTGCCGGCCGAATTCCACCCCGGCCAGGGACACCAGCAGGTAGGTGGAAGGCACCAGCGGGCTCAGCAGGTGCACCTGCTGCCCCACCAGCGAGGCGCGGCCGATGGCTTCCGCCGTGTGGCCGTAGATCCGCCCCGCTTCCGCCAGGATGGGCACCACGCCGAAGTAGAAGGCATCGTTGGAGATGAAGAAGGTGAAGGGCAGGCTCGCCACCGCCGTCACCAGCGGCAGGAACTGGCCGGCGCCTTCGGGGATCAGCGCCACCACGTTCTTGGCCATCGCCTCCACCATCCCGGTGCCGGACAGCACGCCGGTGAAGACGCCGGCCGCGAAGATCAGCGACACCACCGCCAGCACGTTCGGCGCATGGGAGGCGATGCGGGCCTTCTGCTGCTCCAGCGTCGGGTAGTTCACCAGCATGGCAATGGCGAAGGCCACCATGAAGAGCAGCGGCGCCGGCGCCAGCCCGGCGATCAGGCAGGCCATGAGCACCGCCGTCAGCGCCGCGTTGAAGGGCAGCAGCTTCGGCCGGCGGTGATCCTCGCCGCCATCCGTGTCCACGAAGCCGCCCAGCGGGGATTCGACGTGGTCCAGCTCCCGCAGCGACAGGACGCCGACCCGCGCCCGCTCCCGCCGCCCCAGGAACCAGGCGGTGAAGACCACCCAGAGCGCGCAGGCGAGCAGCGAGGGCAGCAGCGGCACGAAGAGCGCATTCGGATCGACATGCAGCGCCGAGGCGGCGCGCGCCGTCGGCCCGCCCCAGGGCGCCACATTGGTCACGCCCGCCGCCATGATGATCACGCAGGGGGCAATCAGCGGGTCCAGCTTCAGCCGCCGGTGCAGTGGCAGCATGGCGGAGCAGGTGATGATGTAGGTCGTGGAGCCGTCGCCATCGAGCGAGACCACCAGGGCCAGGATGGCGGTGCCCACCACGATGCGGACCGGATCGCCCTTCACCGCCCTCAGCACCAGCCGCACCACCGGGTCGAACAGCCCGGCATCGATCATCACCCCGAAATACAGGATGGCGAAGAGCAGCAGCACGCCGGTCGGCGCCAAGGTGCGGATGCCGTCCAGCGACATCTTGCCGAGGTCGCCCCCGAAGCCCGCCAGGGCGCCGAAGGCCAGCGGCACCAGGATCAGCGCGATCAGGGCCGAGACCCGGCCGCTCATGACCAGCACCATGAAGACGACGATCATGGCATAGGCCAGCAAGGTAACGCTCAACATGCCGCGGCACCGCCCCCTCTTATCTTTGGCGGCCCCTCATAGCGGCAGAAGAGAACATGTCCAGGGCATGAATTGGTCTTCATCGCCCGGTTGTTGGACAATCCCGCTCACGAAGCGTTTTTGTCAGCTTCGCGTCAGGAAAATGCCGGATCTTGCCGTGCCGCCGTCAGTTCTTTCCCGTGACTGGCAAGGTCTCGAAGCAGAACCCCTTTTCCTGGAGGCCGGCGATCAGCGGCTCCAGCACCCCGGCGAAAGGCTCCCGCCGCGACCGCACGCCCCAGTGCATCAGCATCACCTCGCCCTCGCGCACGGAACCCAGGGCGCGTGCCAGCAGCGCGGCGTTCGGGGTCCGGTCGCTGTCCAGCTCGTCGCCCAGGAAGCCGTTGGCGCTCCATCCCTGGTGCCGCAGCCCGCATTGCCGCGCGAGGGCCAGGGCATTGGGTGTGGTGCGCCCGCCGGGCGCGCGCCAGAGCGGCAGCACCACCGCCTCCGGCACCATCTGGCGCAGCCGCTCGACCGGGCGGCGCAGCTCCTCGCAGAGCTCGGCGCCGTCCAGCACCGTACTGCCGCCATCCCGCTGGCGGGAGGCGTAGCGCACCTTCCCCGGGGCGGGGTCGCTGGTGAAGTACCAGTGCCGCCAGGTGTGGCTGGCGAAGACATGCCCCTCCGCCGCCCGGGCGCGCCAGAAGCCCGCCCATTCCGGGCCCAGGGTCCGGTCGCCGTGGAAGGTCGGCTCGTCCGCCACGAAGAGCGTGGCCCGCACCCCGCGGCGCCGCAGCACCGCCGCGATCTGCTCGGCCTCCCGCGACCAGCCCGTGTCGATGGTCAGATAGACCGTGCCGCGGCAGGCGGGAGGCTGCGCCGCCGGCTGGGCAAGGGCCGGAAACGCGGCCAGGAGGGCCAGACAACCGGCCAGGAACGGGCGCGCCATGCCGCGCATCGTGCCGGCCTCAGCGCGGCTGCGGCGGGGTGGCGCGGGCATCCTGCGCCAGGGCCGGATCGGCGGCGCGGTAGAGGATGCCGTGCGGCGAACGGCCGACGCGCACCGTCTGCATCTCCCCCGTGGCCGGATCGAGGATGCCGACCTTGGCCACCCAGCGCAGGGTGGCCCAGAGTCGGCCCTGCGGGTCGAAGGTGATGTCGTCCGGCCCGCCCGGCGTCTCGTAGACCCGCTTCACCGACAGGTCCTTCGGGTCCAGCGCGGTGATGCGGCTGTCCACGCGGCTGGTGACATAGATCACGCTGTTGTCGGGGGACGGAAAGATCTGGTGCGCGCCGCGCCCGACCGTGATGCGGCGTTCCACCGCATGGGTCCCGGGGTCCACCACCGAGATGAAGTCCTGCCCCATGGCGCCCACCAAGAGCTTGCCGTCATGCCAGTGGATGCCGGCGGGATCGCGCCCGACCTCCTGGGTCCAGGCGACCTCGCGGCGATCCAGGTCCACGGCGGCGATGCTGCGCTCCCCCTGCAGGGTGACATAGGCGAAGCGGCTGTCGGGGCTGTAGGCCAGGTGGCTGGGCATGTCGCCCACCCGCAGCCGCCCCTGCAGGCTCAGCGCCTGACCGTCCCAGCCATAGATGTCCACCTGGTCGCGGCGCAGGCTGGTCACCACCAGCCGCTTCCCGTCCGGCGTGAAGGCGAGGTGGTAGGGATTGCTGATCCGTTCCCGCCGCAGCACCGCCCCGGTCGCGGGGTCGAGGAAGAGCATCTCGTTGCCGCCGGAATCCCCGACCAGGATCTGGCTGCGGTCCGGCGTCAGGGTCAGGTGGTGGACCTCCCGCAACACCGGGATGCGGCGGATCTCCTCGTGGCTGCGCCCGTCCAGGAGCTGGATGTTCGCCTCGCCGGAATTCAGCACGAAGACGAGGTCCGCCGAGGAGGCCCGCGCCGCCTGCGGCAGCAGGGCGGACAGCAGGGCAAGCCCGGTCAGGCCGCCGGCCAGGCTCTTGAAGCGCATGGGACCTTGTCCTCCCCCGGGGGATTGCCGGTGCCGGGGAGGGATCTGCGCTCCCCCCCGGCCGATGCGCCGACACTAGCACAGGATGGCGCGGCGCGAGAGGTTGCGAGGCGGAGGACAGCCCCCGCCACGCGCCGCGATGGGCGGTCAGCCCGCCGGCTGATCCGGCGCCGGCTCGAAGCGCAGCGCCACGCCGTTCATGCAGAAGCGCATCCCGGTCGGCGGCGGGCCGTCCGGGAAGACATGGCCGAGATGGCCGTGGCAGCTCGCGCAATGCACCTCGGTCCGCACCATGCCATGGGCGCGGTCGGTCGTGGTGGCCACCGCGCCCTCGACGGGCCGGAAGAAGGAGGGCCAGCCCGTGCCGCTCTCGAACTTCGTCACGGAGTCGAAAAGCGGCGCGCCGCAGCCGGCGCAATGATAGGTGCCCGCCCGCTTCTCGCCGTTCAGGGGCGAGGAGCCGGGGCGTTCCGTGCCGTGCTCGCGCAGCACGCGATAGGCCTGGGGCAGGAGGCAGTGGCGCCACTCCTCCTCCGAACGGCGGGCCGCCTCCTGGTCCATCACCTGATCCTTTCCACTCATGCCGCGCGCTCCTTCAGCCGGTGGGCGAAGCTCTTGCGGAACTTCGCCACCTTCGGGGCGATCACCGCCCGGCAATAGCCCGACCAGGGGGTGCGGGCGAAATAGTCCTGGTGCTCCGCCTCGGCGGGCCAGAATTCCGGCGCGGGGGCGAGCTCCGTGACCAGTGGCGCCGGGTAGAGGCCGGCCTCGGCCACCTCCGCCATCACCTTCCGCGCCACGCGCTCCTGCTCGGGCGACGTGGCGAAGATGACGCTGCGGTACTGCGGCCCGACATCGGCACCCTGGCGATCCCTGGTTGTGGGATCGTGGATGGTGAAGAAGACGCGCAGGATATCGGCGTAGGAGATGACGGCGGGGTCGAAATCGACTTTCACGACCTCGGCATGGCCGGTCCGCTTGCCGCAGACCTGCTCGTAGGTCGGATGCGGGACCACGCCGCCGGCATAGCCGGAAACGACGGAGGCGACGCCCTCCAGGTTGCGGTAGACGGCGTCGAAGCACCAGAAACAGCCACCGCCGAGGATGGCCGTCTCAAGGGTTCGGGAGACGGGATCGGTCATGCCGCCCATGTGGGGTGAGCCCGGGCCTCTGCCAATGCCGTGCGGGAGCCGCCAGGGGGATGCCCCCCGGGATCAGCCAACGGGGATCAGCCAACGCGGATCAGCCAACGGGGATCGGCCGATCGGGGTCGGCCATCGGGCACCGCGGGCCTTAGTCGGGACGGCCTCCCGGCTCTCCGCCCTGCGGACTGGGAAGCTGTCCCGGGCGGCCGAAGTGGAAGCCCTGGCCGAAGCTCACGCCCAGTTCCCGCATCAACCCGGCCTCGGCCTCGGTCTCGATCCGCTCCGCCACCACCGAGGCACCCAGGGAGTGCGACAGTTCCACGATCGCCGTCACGAAGCTGCGGTCGCGCGCACTGCGCAGCGCGCCCTGGACATAGGCACCGTCCAGCTTCACGAAATCGACCTGCAAGGCGCGCAGGTAGCGGAAGGCGGCGGCCCCCGCGCCGAAGTCGTCGAGGCAGACCGCCACCCAGCGGTCGCGCAGGAACTGCACGCTGCGGATGGCCTCGTCCTCGTCGCCGATCTGCGCCGTCTCGGTAATCTCCACCAGCAGCCGCTCCGCCAGGTGCGGCCAGGCATCGAGCAGGCTCTCCAGCTTCCGCCGGAAGGCCGCGCTTTGCAGCGACAGGCCGGACAGGTTGACGGCGATGCGCGGCGCGGCCGGCCGCTGCGCCACCTGGGCGACGCTGTGCAGCACCGCCCAGTCCAGCTCCTCGGCCAGGCCGATGGCCTCGGCGAAGGTCACGAACTCCTGCGGACCCTTCAGCGGCAGGTCCTGGATGGGGCGGGGGCGGAGCAGGGCCTCGTAGTGGTGTACGCGGCCATCCTGCAGGCCGACGATGGGCTGGTAGGCCATGTGGAAGCGCCGCTCCGCCAGGGCACGCCGCATCGCCTCGCTGCGCAGGGTGGCGGAGGCGAGGAAGCCCTCCAGCCCCTGGTCGAAGCCCCAGTCGCTCAGCCCCTCCTGCCCCTCCTGCGCGAAGGCGCTCAGCGCGTGGCGCAGCGCGCGCGTGGCCTGGACCGCGTTGAGCCCGGGCGCCGTCAGCGGCATGTCGAGCGCGCGCAGCCGTGCCTCGCGGCCGCCCCGGGCCAGTGCGGCCTCCACCCTGGCCGCCAGCCTCGCGAGATCCGTCATGCCACCCTTCAGGCCGAACTCCGCCTGCTCCCCGGACAGTCCCTCATCGCCGGCGGCGCCGGCCCGGCCCCGGCCCGTCTCGTCGCGTTCCGGTCCGCCCTCCCTCGCGGGGGCGGGCATCCCGCCACCGGACACGATCCCGTAGCGCCCCGGGGCGAGCCTCCCCGCCACGCCGTCGCCATCGTCGGCGGCCAGCATCGCCTCGCGGATCTGCTTCAGGATGTCGCTCCCGTTCTCGTCGAGTTCGAGAAAGCCCATGGAGGAGGCCGCCTCCCCTTCCCGCAGGCGCTGCTCCGCGGCCCGGGCCAAAGCATCCGGCCCCAGCTCGGTCTCCCCGGACAGGTCCGGCATCCCTTCCGGCACGGCCGAGAGGCAGAGGCAGAACCGCAAACCCTGGCGGTGCGCGAAAGGCAGGCCGGAAAGCAGCATCGGCCGCCGGTCGCGGGTGCGCAGGCGGAACAGCATGGGGGGAACGCGCTTCTGCGCGCCCAGCAGCATGAGCGCGTCCTCCAGCCGCTCCCGCTCCTCGGGCGCCAGGAGGCGGCGGAGGGGGGCGCCGAGAAAGGTGTCCGGCGGCTGCCCGAAGCGCTGCTCGAAGCTGCCGGCGGCATAGGTGATGGTGCCGTCGGGGCGGATCTCCACCAGCAGCTCCGCCGCGGCGAGGGCGAAGGTCACGTAGCGCTCGTGGCGATCGGCCTGGTCATGCTCCACCTCCGGCACCGTCCCGGCTCCGGGCTGGCTGCCTGGAAAGGTCATGGGTTGCCTCCCGCCCGCCGGGCCCTTGCAGCCAGGAAGAAGTGGCGTGGAGGCACCGGCCGGGCCGTGCGGCCGCCCTCCGGAAGAAAGCGTCGCATGTCTCGGTGATCCTGACTTGTCTGCGCGGCGGTCTGTCTGCGGCAAGGGTCCATCTCGGACAGCAAAGCGCCAAACGGTTGAAAAACCCTGAGCCCGGCGGGCGAACGGGCGAAAAATCCGGCGCCCCCGCCGTCCATGGCCTTTCCCGCGCCCGGGGTCTTCCCCAAAGCGGCGATCGGGCGGAGGCTGCCGGCAATGATCTTCCCACCGCCACACCCCGCCGCCCTGCCCGAGGGCGCGGCCGAGACCCTGGGCTTCGACCCCGCCCGACTCGCCGAGGCGACCGCCTGGGCGCGAACGCAGGAAAGCCCCTTCCCCCGCGACCTGCCGGCCTATCTCGCCTCCGGCCATTTCGAGCCGCCGCCGGGCAACGAGATCCTGGGCCCGGTCGAGCCGCGCGGCGCGCCGAATGGGCTGATCCTTCGCCATGGCCGCGTCGCCGCCCGCTGGGGCGACACGCGGCAGGCGGACCGGACCTTCAGCGTCGCCAAGTCCTGCCTTTCCATGCTGGCGGGCATCGCCGTGCTGGACGGGCTGATCGGCGACCTGGACGAGCCGGTCTCGGCCGGCGTCTCCGACCCTGCCTTCGCCGGCCCGCGCAACGGCGCCGCCACCTGGCGCATGCTGCTGACCCAGACCAGCGAGTGGGAAGGCACACTGCACGGCAAGTCCGACGTGCTGGACCGTGGCCGCGACCTGCAGCGCGAGGGCAAGGCGCCCAAGGGCTGGGAGCGGCCGCTGGAACCGCCCGGCTCCCACTGGGAATACAACGACGTCCGGGTGAACGCCCTGTCCTTGGCCCTGATGCTGCGCTTCGGCCGGCCGCTGCCGGAGGTCTGGGCGGAGCGGATCATGCGCCCGGCCGGCGGCAGCGGGGAGTGGTCCTGGGACGGTTACCGCACCGCCTCCGTCACCCTGCCCAATGGGCGCACGGCGCTTTCCGTCCCCGGCGGTACGCATTGGGGCGGCGGCCTCCGCACCCATGCGGAGGACCAGGCGCGACTAGGGCTGCTGATGCTGGCAGGCGGGATCTGGGAGGGCCGGCGCATCTTGCCGCCCGGCTGGGTGGCGGCCAGTGGCACCCCCTGCCCGCTGCACGAGGATTACGGCCTGCTGTGGTGGCTGAACCGCTCCGGCCGCTTCCCGGAGGCCGATCGGGAAAGCCTCTTCGCCCAGGGCGCGGGCGGCAACGTCATCTGGGTCGAGCCGGCGACGCGCATCGTCGCGGTGTTCCGCTGGCTCGACCCCGCCGCCCTGCCCGGGATCATCGCGCGCATCAGCCGCGCCCGCACCATCTGAACGGGACTGCCATGGACGCCCCCATCACCCGCCCCGCCGAAGCGGAAATCGCCGCCCTGCATGCGTCGCTGCCAACGCTGGACACGCATGTGGACATCCCCTGGCCGGACATGCCCGACCCGCATGGCGAGACGCCGCGGCAGGTGGACTTCCCCAAGATGCGGGCCGGCGGGCTGAAGGGCGTGGTCTTCATCGCCTATACGCCACAGGGCCCGCGCACACCGGAAGGCCATGCCGCCGCCGGGGAGCGTGCCGAGGCCATGCTGCGCGCCATCCGCGCCACGGCGGATGCGGAGCACCGCCTCGTCACCACGCCGGACGAGCTGGCGGAAGCGCAGGCCGAGGGCGCCTTCGCCGTGCTGCTGGGCGTGGAGAACGGCAATGCTATGGGGCACGACCTGTCGCGGCTGAAGCTGTGGCGCGATCTCGGCGCCTGCTACGTCACCGTCACGCATGACGGGCACAACGACCTTTCCGATGCCGCCCGGCCCCGGCCCGACCTTGGGGACGGCCCCGCCTTGCATGGCGGGCTGAGCGAGCTGGGCCGGCAGGCGGTGCGGGAGATGAACCGGCTCGGGCTGATGGTGGACATGTCGCACATCGCCCGCAGCAGCTTCTTCCAGGCGGCGGAAATCTCGAAGGCGCCGGTGCTTGCCACCCATACCTGCTGCGCCGCCCTGCGCGCGCACCCGCGCAACCTGGACGACGAGCAGCTCGACATGCTGAAGCAGGTCGGCGGCCTCGCGCAGATCACCGCCGTCCCGGCCTTCCTGCGGGCGCCGGATGCGGATGGCCGGTTCCGCGCCTCCGTGGCCGACATGGCGGACCATGTGGACCATGCGGTGCGCCGCATCGGCATCGGGCATGTCGGGCTGTCCAGCGACTTCGACGGCGGTGGCGGGGTAGAGGGCTGGCGCCATGCCGGCGAGACCCTGGGCCTGACCGCCGAACTGGCGCGCCGCGGCTATGATCGGATGGCGCTGGAGCTGCTCTGGTCCGGCAATTTCCTGCGGGTCTGGCGCGCCGCGCTGGCGGTTGCGGAGGCCTAGCGGAAGCCTCCCGGCAGGGATGCCGGGCGCCGGACTCGCGCAAGCAAATGCGACGACGCGGGACCGGCGTTTCGCGCAATTGTGGATTGTTGGAAACTCATAGGTTCATGAACCCTGGGTAGCGGTTTTTTCTTCGTCATCGCTTCACCGGATGTTAATCTTTTCCGCACCGCACCCATTCCCCTTCGGGATATGGCGGAGAGGAGCCCGGCGTTCCCGACATGGAAAATCCGCGTCATCTTACGTTGGTCGATCTCGCGGAGCGGGTCGATCAACTGGCCGCCGAAGCCTTCGAGGCGGACCATTCGGCCGCCACCCTGATCCTGAGCCGCATGGCCAGCCTGCTGCGCGCGCTCGATACGGCATCGCCTTCCATGACGATGGCCTCGCTGCATCCCGCGATCCTGGCCCCGGAAAGCGAGCCGGCCCTTATGGCGGGCTGAGGCAGAACGCGCCAAGAGCCGAAGCAGGAGGCCCGCATCTTCATGTTGCGGGCCAGTTGCCGTTTCCGGCACCGGGGCAACGTGTTTTCGAGGATATTCAGGAAGACTGGTTGGTAGCGGCGGACGGATTTGAACCGCCGACCAAGGGATTATGATTCCCCTGCTCTACCGCTGAGCTACGCCGCCAACCGGTGGGCCGCGAATTAGGCCGCCGCGCCGTTCCTGTCAACGGCTGCCCGGCGGATGAATCCACCGCCGAGCACGCGCTCCCCATCATAGAGCACCAGCGCCTGCCCCGGCGCCGCAATCACCGGCAGGTCCGGCGTGACGGCAAGGAGGCCGCGCGCCGTGTCCCAGCGCGCCCGCACAGGCTGCGGCACCTCACGGGCGCGGAACTTCGCCTGCGCGACGAACTCGCCGTCGGGCGGGGGGACCAGCCAATTCACCTCGCCCGCCTCCACCACCGTCTGTGGAATCGCGGCCCGGGGCCCCACCACGACGCGCCGCCGGGTGGCATCCAGGGCCGCCACGTACATCGGCTCCTCGCCGTCACGCGCGGCCGTGCCGAGACCCCGCCCCTGCCCCACGGTGAAGCGCCCCAGCCCCTCGTGGCGGCCCAGCACGCGGCCGTCGAGATGCACGATCTCGCCGGGCTGCGCCGCCTCGGGGCGCAGCTTCGCGACCGTCTCGTGGTAGCGGCCGGCGGGCACGAAGCAGATGTCCTGGCTGTCGGGCTTCTCCGCCACGGCGAGGCCCAGCCGCGCCGCCTCGGCCCGCACGGCGGCCTTGTCGGGCATGGCGCCCAGCGGGAAGCGCGTGAAGGCCAGCTGCTCGCGCGTGGTGGCGAAGAGGAAATAGGACTGGTCCCGCGCCGGATCGACGGCGCGGTGCAGCTCCGCCCCGGATGACCCCTCGATGCGCTGCGCGTAATGTCCGGTCGCCAGGGCCTCGCAGCCCAGGTCCCGGGCGAGGCCGAACAGGTCCTGGAACTTCACCGTCTGGTTGCAGCGGACGCAGGGGATGGGGGTTTCGCCCCGCGCATAGCTGTTCGCGAAGTCCGCGATCACCGCGTCGCGGAAACGGCTTTCCCGGTCCAGCACGTAATGCGGGATGCCGAGCCGGTCGGCCACGTCCCGGGCGTCGTGGATGTCCTGCCCGGCGCAGCAGGCTCCTTTGCGGGATACGGCGGCCCCGTGGTCGTAGAGCTGCAGCGTGGCGCCGACGACCTCATGCCCGGCTTCCTGCAACAGCCCGGCCACGACGCTGCTGTCCACCCCGCCGGACATGGCGACCAGGATACGCATCAGCCGATCTCCGACAGCGCGCCCTCGGCGGCGATGCCTCCGGTGGCGGGCGCGGCGCGCAGGCCCATGGCCCAGAAATCCGCCTCCAGCCGGGAGGCCTCGGCGAAGGTCCGGGTCAGCAGCGGCAGGCGCGCCTCACCGCCATGGCTGGCGCCCAGCGCATCCAGCCGCGCGGCCGCGGAACGCGCCAGGGCCTGGTACTCCTCGCCCGCATACATGGCGATCCAGCTCTCATACGGATTGCCGCCGCGGCGCCTGGCAGGGTGCGCCTCGATGCGCAGCGCGATCTCGCCATAGCCCACGGTGCAAGGGGCGAGCGCCACCTCCAGATCCAGGATGTCGCCCGCGAAGCCCCGGTCCAGCACCCAGCGCGTATAGGCGACCGTCTCGACCGCCTCGGGCCGGGCCAGGATGTCGTCCTCGGACAGGTCCCAGCCGGCGCAGTATTCCAGGTGCAGCCGGGTCTCGCCGAGGATGGCGTCCACCGCCGCGCTCTTCTCGCGCATCGCGGCGAGGCTTTCCGCCTTCACCACGGCCAGGGCCTGGGCGCGGGCGAACTGCACCAGGAAGAGATAGTCCTGCACCAGGTAGTGCCGGAAGGCCGGGAGCGGCAGCGTGCCCTCGGCCAGCCCCCGCACGAAGGGATGCCAGCAATAGGCCTCCCATTCCGGCGCCGCCCCCTGGCGCAGGCGCCGGAACAGGCCGCCCGGCGCGCCGTAGGGTTCGATCTGCTGCTGCGGCATCCCGCGACATCCTCCGCCCGCGATGGCGCGCCTACTTGCCCGCCGCCGGCAGCTTCACCACCAGCCCGTCCAGCGCCTCGGACATCACGATCTGGCAGCCGAGCCGGGAGGTTTCCTGCAGGTCGAAGGCGAGGTCGAGCATGTCCTCCTCGTCCTCGGTCGGCTCGGCCAGCCTGGGGAACCAGGCACCGTCCACGATCACGTGGCAGGTCGCGCAGGCGAGGCTGCCCTCGCAGGCGCCCTCGATATCCACGCCATGGCGATGGGCGATCTCCAGCACGCTGAGGCCCAGCGGCGCATCCACCTCGCGCCGCGTGCCGTCACGCTCGATAAACGTCATCTTCGGCATACGGGCCGCTCCTACTCCACCGTCTCGGGGGACATGACGGATGTCCAGGCGCGCGCGAGGGCCGCGGCCGCCAGGTCCACCTCGGCGGGCGAGGTAAAGCGCCCGATCCCCACGCGCAAGCTCGCTCTTGCGGATCCCTCGTCCAGCCCGATGGCCCGCAGCACGTAGGATGGCTCCACCGAGGCCGAGGAACAGGCCGAGCCGGTGGAGACGCAGACCTCCGGCATCGCCGCCATCAGCCGCTGCGCGTCCACGCCACCGGGAAAGGTGAGGTTCAGGTTGCCGGCCACCCGGTGGCCGCGGCTGCCGTTCACCACCACCCCTGGCACGCGCGCGTTCAGCACCGCCAGGAAACGGTCGCGCAACCCGGCCGCCCGCGCCGCATCCTCCGCGCCCTCCAGCCGCGCCAGGCGCGCCGCCTCGCCCAGCCCGACCACCAGCGGCGCGGCCAGGGTGCCGGAGCGGAAGCCGCGCTCCTGCCCGCCGCCGGACAGGAGTGGCGTCAGCCGAACGCGGGGACGGCGGCGAACATAGAGCGCGCCGATCCCCTTGGGGCCGTAGATCTTGTGGCCGGAAAGCGAGAGCAGGTCGGCCCCGATCGCGTCCACGTCCAGCGGGACGCGCCCGGCAGCCTGGGCCGCGTCGGTGTGGAACAGCGCGCCCGCCCCCTTGGTGATGGCGACCAGCGCGGGCAGGTCCTGCACCACGCCGATCTCGTTGTTCACCGCCATGACGCTGACCAGCAGGGTGCCTTCGTCCACCGCCGCGCGCAGCACCTCCGGCTCCAGCAGTCCGTCCGGCCCGACCGGCAGGACCACCGGCTCGAAACCCTCCGCCGCGAGGTCGCGCACGCTCTCCAGGACGCATTTGTGCTCGATGGCCGTGGTGACGATGCGCCGCCGCCCGCTGCCCTGGGAGGCGGCGAAGCGCGCCGCGCCCTTGATGGCGAGGTTGTTGCTCTCCGTGGCGCCGGAGGTCAGCACGATTTCCCGCGCCTCGGCGCCGACCAGTGCCCCGACCTCCGCCCGCGCCTGCTCCACCGCCGCCTCGGCGGCCCGGCCCATGGCGTGTTCCACGCTGGCGGGGTTGGCGAAGTTTTCCTCCCACCAGGGGCGCATGGCCGCCAGCACCCGCGGATCGACCGGGGTGGTGGCGTGGTTGTCGAGATAGATCGGGCGGTTCGCGGCCGGAGCAATCATGCCGCGAAGATGGGGCGCTCCGCGGCGTGCTGCGAGAGGCGATCCCGCATGGCAGCATAGGCGGCGAGAAAACGCTCCGCCGCATCCTCCGGCGCGTTCCAGGGCAGGGAGACGCGGATGGCGCAGCCTGCCGCCTCGCCCAGCCCCATCGCCTCCAGCACATGGCTGCGCGCCACCTTGCCGGAGGAGCAGGCCGAGCCCGCCGAGACCCGGACCCCGGCCAGGTCCAGCGCGATGACCTGGGTCTCCGCCGGCAGGCCGGGCAGCAGCAGGCTCGCCGTGTTGGGCAGGCGCGGCGCCCCGGCGCCGGGAATGCGGGCGCCGCTGCCCGCCTCGATGGCCTGGCGGACCGGCAGGAGGCGCTCTGCCGCGTGGGGATCGGCGGCCTCCGCGACCGCGCCCAGGCCGGCAATGGCCGGCAGGGGCTCGGTGCCGCCCCGGCGCCCCCGCTCCTGCCCGCCGCCCGGCAGATGCGCCGGCAGGTCGAGGCCCGGGCGCAGCAGCAGCGCCCCCGCCCCCTTCGGCCCGCCGAGCTTGTGGCCGGAGAGGGCGAGGCTGTCGGCGCCCAGCCCTTCCAGCGAGACCGGCATCCGCCCCGCCGCCTGCACTGCGTCAACGTGCAGCAGCGCGTCGTGGCGCCGGCAGAGGGCCAGCGCCTCGGCGACGGGGTGGATCACGCCGGTCTCGTTGTTGGCCAGCATCAGGCAGACCAGGGCCGGGGGGCCGGAAGACAGGCTGCGCTCCAGCGCCGCGAGGTCCAGCACCCCCTCCCCGTCCACCGGCAGCCGTTCCGCCTCCGGCGCGGCGGTCAGTACCGCCGGGTGCTCGGTGGCGCCGGCCAGGAGGCGGCGGCCCCGGCCCAGGCCGCGAATCGCCAGGACGTCCGCCTCGGTCCCGCCGGAGGTGAAGACCACGTCCCGCGCCCTGGCGCCGAAGCGGGCCGCCACCTGGGTGCGCGCCTTTTCCAGCAGGCGCCGGGCGGCCCGGCCCTCGGCATGGACGGAGGAAGGATTGCCGGTCAGGTCCAGCGCCTCCAGCACCGCAAGCCGGGCCTCGGGGCGCAGCGGCTCGGTGGCATTGGCGTCAAGGTAGAGGGCGGGCGGGGTCATGCCTCCGCCTCCCCGCGACCCGGTCCCTGGCCACGAGCGATCCCCGGGACCATGCCGGGCAGGAGCGGCGGCAGGGCGCGCCCGCGCACCTGGCCCCGGACCACATCCGCCAGCGACACGCCCAGCAGGAAGAGCCGGATCTGCTCGCCCAACTCGTCCCAGAGGTCGTGAGTCGCGCATTTGCGGCCGGCAAGGCAGCCGGAATCCTCCCCCGTGCAACGGGTGGCGCTGAGCGGCTCGTCCACCGCCTCGATGATCTCGGCCACGGAAATGGCCCCATCCGGGCGGGCCAGCCGGTAGCCGCCGCCCGGCCCGCGTGCCGATTCCACCAGCCCCGCGCGCCGCAGCCGCCCGAACAACTGCTCCAGATAGGCGAGCGACAGATTCTGCGCCGCGGCGATCTCGCCCAGGCTGACCGGAGGCTCCGGACTGCAGCTCGCACCGCGCGCGCGGTCCGCCATCTCCACCATCGCCATCACCGCATAGCGGCCGCGCGTCGACAGGCGCATGTCGTTCGGTCACCTCCGCGATGCCGTCGGTGTTTCCGCAAGGCCGGAAACAAAAAGGGAAAATTCCCGGTTGGAGCCTGAGACATGGGCCCCATGCCATGATTTCGTTAGGGTTTAGAGGAACCGCTCCCTATATTGGCCTCGCACCGGGGATCGTAAGCCCGCCCCGGCAGACATCAGATGATCGGAACCCTGCCGGTAAGGAAGGTGTCTCGCGGTATGCCACCTGCGTCCGCGGCACGCCCCTGTCGGCATCGCTCCATGAAACCAGGGAGAATGGAGTGGCCAGTGCGTCGTTTCCTCCGTTCCCCTTTCAGGGCTGTTGGCTCGGAATGCGTGACTGCGCATTCCCAAAGGAAGTGGACACCAGGGGACAATGCCTGAAGTGATGTTCGCCGGCCCCGATGGCCGGCTGGAGGGTCGCTACCACCATTCCAAGCGCCCGAATTCCCCCGTTGCCCTGATCCTCCATCCCCATCCGCTGCATGGCGGGACCATGAACAACCGTGTCGTGCACGGGCTTTATGGCCGTTTCCAGGCGATGGGCTTCTCGACCCTCCGCTTCAACTTCCGGGGCGTGGGGAAGAGCCAGGGCCGCTATGACGGCGGCATCGGGGAGATCTCGGACGCGGCGGCGGCGCTCGACTTCCTGCAGGCGGTGAATCCCTCTGCGCCCATGCTCTGGGTGGCCGGGTACTCCTTTGGTGCCTATGTCGGCATGCAGCTGCTGATGCGGCGGCCCGAGATGGGCGGCTTCGTCTCCATCTCCGCCCCGGCCAGCCACTATGATTTCGGCTTCCTGGCCCCCTGCCCCTGCTCGGGCCTGATCCTGCACGGCGCGCAGGACGAGCTGGTGCCGGAAAGCAGCGTGCGGAAGCTGGTGGACAAGCTGAACACGCAGAAGGGCGTGAAGATCGACTATCGCGTCATGGAAGGCGCGGGCCATGTCTTCACGCCCGACCAGACGGAGAAGGTCTGCGACGCCACCGAGGACCATGTGATGTCGGTGCTGAACCGTGCCCGCATGTCCATGGCGGCGGACTGAGACCTCCGGCCCGGACAAGGTCTTCCGTGTCTTCGCAGAACCGCCGGTTCCCTCGCTGGGAACCGGCGGTTCGCTGTTCCGGGGGTGGCGGAGGCCCGCCGTTTCCACGGTCCGGGTCGTGCCGGGCATGAAAAAAGGGCGCCCTGGACGGGGCGCCCTTCTTGTCGTTCCAGTCCGTTTCCGCTCCGGCCCCGCCCGCGGGCAGGCTGGCAGCAGCGGTCCGGTTCAGGCCGCCAGCGCCAGGGGCGCGTTCGGGCGGCGGAATTCCAGGATCAGCAGCCCGCCCACCAGCATCAGACAGGCGGTCATGGCGGCCAGCGCGACCGGGAGGGCCAGGAGCTGGCTGGCGCCGGCGCTGCCGAGCAGCGTGCCGACCACGGCCAGGATGGTGGCGATGCCGAGGAAGACGAGGGAGATGGCGAAGGACTTCATGATGCTGGGGCCTCCCAGGCCTGAGTGATCCGGCCGTTTCCGGCCTCTGAGGCGGAATCTGGGAGCCGCTCGCGGCACGGTGAGGACCCTTTTGTGGCATGAATCGGGCAAATGGACCGGCCGGTTCATGGCTGCCCCTCGATGGCCGCAGGGCCCGGCTTGCATGTTTCTTGCTGTCGGCTGGCGACCATGACCGTCACGAGATTCCATCCCGCCATGCGCCGCCTGCTTCTGCTCGCCGCCCTTCTCGCCCCGGCCTCCGTCAACCTTTCCGCCGCTGCCCGGGCGCAGTCCGGTCCCGCCCTGCTGCGCAGCGCCGTGGACGGCACCTTCGCCCCCCATGCCTTCCCGAAGCTGGATGGCGGCGTGCAGGGCTTCAACGTCGATCTCTTCACCGAAGTCGCGAAACGGCTGGGCCGGCCGATCACCATCGACAGCGCCTCCTTCTCCGGTCTGGTGCCGGCGCTGAACGCCGGGCGCTACGACTTCCTCGCCGCGCCGGTGACCGTGACAAAGGAGCGGGCGGAGAACCTGCTCTTCACCGAGGGCTATCTCTACACCGAGTTCCAGTTCGGTATCCGCAAGGGCAATGCCCCGATCACTTCGCTCGACGACCTGAAGGGCAAGGCGATCGCGGTGAACAAGGGCAGCGCCTATGACGCCTGGGCGCAGGCGAACGCGCCGAAGCTGGGCTTCACCTACCAGACCTATGACACCAACCCGGATGCCGTGCAGGCGGTGGTGGCCGGACGTGCCTATGCCGTTCTCGCGGGCAATACGGTGGTGAAGTACGCGGCATCCCGGCAGCCGCAGCTCGTGCCGGACTTCGTCATCAAGGAGACCCGCGCCCACTGGGCCGCGCCCTTCCGCAAGGACGAGGTGGCGCTGCGCAACCAGGTCGAGGACGTGCTGGAATGCATGAAGCGCGACGGCAGCCTAGCGAAGCTCAGCGAGAAGTGGTTCGGGGCGAGGCCGGCCGCCGACGATGCGGAGAACACCCCCTTCCCCGGCTATGGCGTGCCCGGCCTGCCCGGCTACGACCCGGCACCGCATGAGCCGCGCTGCGGCTGAAGACAGGTCCCTTCCCCGTGGACTCGGGCTTCGTCTTCTCCTTCCTCAACGCCCGCGTCGCCGCCGAGTACTGGCCCCGCATCGCCGAGGGCTTCGCGCTGACCCTCGCGCTCGCCGCGCTGATCGTCGTCGCGGGGCTCCTGGCGGGGCTCGTGCTGGCGGCGGTCCGGGCGCTGGGCATCCGGCCGCTGAACTGGCTGATCGTCTTCCTCGTGGACCTGTTCCGTGCCCTGCCGCCGCTGGTGATCCTCGTGCTGCTGTATTTCGGCCTGCCCTCGGCGGGAATGTCGCTCTCCGGCTTCTGGGCCACCTGGCTGGCGCTGACGCTGGTGCTCGCCGCCTTCGCCGAGGAGATCTACTGGGCTGGCATCACCGCCGTGCCGCGCGGGCAATGGGATGCGGCGCGGGCGCTGGGCTTCCGCTTCCTGCCCGTGCTGTTCCTGGTGGTGCTGCCGCAGGCGGTGCGGATGGTGATCCCGCCGCTGACCAACCGCACCATCGCCATCACCAAGGGCACGGCGCTGGCCTCGGTGGTGGGGGTGTCGGAGATCCTCGGCGCGGCGCAGTCCTCGATGGCCTTCTCGGCCAACCCGACGCCGCTGACCCTGGGCGCGCTCGCCTATGCGATCCTGTTCCTGCCGGTGGTCGGGCTGGGGCGCTGGATCGAGCGGCGCTTCACGCTCGGCCGGGCGCGGGGCGCCTGAGATGAGGAACTCCTGAGATGGAGGAATTCACCGCCGCCTTCCTGAACACCGAGATCATCGGGCAGGCGCTGCCGATCCTCTGGTCCGGGCTGAAGCAGACGCTGCTGCTTTCGCTGATGACGGTGCCGCTCGGCATGCTGGGCGGGCTGATCCTGGCCTTCGCCTCGCGCGCCGGCACGCGCTGGATCGCCTGGCCCGCCGTGGCGCTCACGGATCTCTTCCGCGCCGTGCCGCCGCTGGTGCTGCTGGTCTTCCTCTATGCGGGCCTGCCCTTCCTCGGGCTGGACATCGGCGCCTGGGGCGCGGTGGCCGTGGGCTTCTTCCTGAACACCGGTGCCTATTACGGGGAGATCCTGCGCGCCGGGCTGGACAGCGTGCCGCGCGGCCAGACGGAGGCGGCGCGGGCGCTGGGGCTGCGCTCCTGGCAGGCCATGCTGCTGGTGATCCTGCCGCAGGCCCTGCGCAACGTGCTGCCGGACCTGGTGAGCAACACGCTGGAGGTGGTGAAGCTCACCTCCCTTGCCTCGGTGGTGGCGCTGCCGGAACTGCTCTTCCAGGCGCGGCAGGCGCAGAGCGTGACCTACAACGCCTCACCCATCGTGGCGGCGGCCCTCGCCTATTTCCTGCTGCTCTGGCCCGTGGTGCGGCTGCTGTCGCGGCTGGAGAACCGTGCCGTGGCCGGCGGACGGTGAGGGGCGAGCGGCGGCCCCGTCAGGGACGCTGCGCCGCCATCTGCGCCAGATAGGCGATGAGGCTTTCCATGTCCCGCTCGGGAAGCTGTTCCTCGGTGAAGCCCGGCATCTTCTGGTCCGGCCAGTGGCGCAGGCTGGCCGGGTCGCGCAGGTAGCGGCGCAGGGAGGCGGGCTGGAAATACTCCACCGGGTTCATCGGGTGGTTGAGGTCCGGCCCCAGCATGGCCGTGCCACCGCCGTTGATCCGGTGGCAGGGCAGGCACTGGGTGACGAAGACCGTGAGGCCACGCCGGGCCGGGTGGCTGCCGGGCAGGGCCGGGTCCGGCTCCATCATCGGCCAGCGGGCCGTCGGCGAGGCGACATAGCGCAGGGTGGAAAGACGGTAGGTCCAGTACTTGGTCGGGATGCCGCCAGCCTCCGGCCTTTCCCACACGATGTAGAAGGGCCCCGTCCCCGCGGGTTTGCCGGGCATGGCGGGCCACGGGGCATCGGCCGGCTCGACGGCGATCCAGGCCCGGCTGCCCTCCTTGCCTCCGGTGCCGAGAACGGCACGCAGCGGGATCTGCGCCGCATAGCCATCCAGGGCGACGGTTTCCAGCGCGCTGTCCTCGGGCGGCGCCAGGCGAGACAGGAGGGAGGCGAGCGGCACCGCCCTGTAGCGCCGAGGCTGACGATAGGCGGGGTCCGCCGCGATCTCGATCTCCGCCGCTTCGGGATGTTGCAGGAGTTCGCTGCTGTCGAAGCTCAGGCTCTCCACGCCGCTTTCGAGGCGCAGCGTGGCCGCGGCGGCGGGAAGCGACAGGGTCAGGCAAGCGGCCAGGATTGCCAGAATGGATGGCATACAGAAGCTCTCGTCCAGGTTGTTTCCAGCAAGGAACAATAAGCCTGAACGTGTGACAACCGATTCGTTCCTATCCCGGAAGGCCCTGGAAGCCCTCCCTTCCACCCACCGCCTCGCCCACCTTGCCACGCCGTTCCTGTCCGGTCGGACAGAGATCGAGCAGCACGCAGCGATGACAGGCCGGCTGGCGGAAGAAGCAGCACCGCTGGCCATGCAGCATCAGCACCTCGTGGTCGTCATAGACCTGCTGCGCGTCCCATTCGGGCGGCAGCATGGCCTCCAGCACGCGGTGCGCCGGGCCGACGGCCAGCTTCGGCGGGATCAGCCCCAACCGGATGGCGACGCGGTGGTGGTGGCTGTCCACCGGCAGGGCACGGCGGCGCAGCGAGGAGAAGGACAGGACGGCCGCGCTGGTCTTCGGCCCGATGCCGGGCAGGGATTCGAGCCAGTCACGCGCCTCCGCCACTTCCATATCGGCGAGATGGCCCAGTTCCAGCCCTCCCCGCCGCTCGGTCAGGGCGCGCAGCGTGCGCTGCAGGGCCGGCGCCTTCGCCTCCGGCCATGTGCAGGGGGCAATGGCTGCCTCGACCTCGGCCACCGGCGCGTCCCGCACGCTTTCCCAGTCAGGGAAGCGCTCCCGCAACTGGCGGAAGGCCCGGGCGCTGTCGGCATTCTTCGTACGGTGCGAAAGCAGTGAGGAAACGAGTTCGTCCAGCGGGTCCAACGCGTGAAAATAGGCGATGGGACAGTGATAGGCCTCGCAGAGGCGGGCATGGACCTGCCGCAGCAAGGCGCGCGGGTCATCGGTGGAAGTCCTGCGGTCCTGCGGCATCTGGCCCATGGTGCGTCGTTCTCCGGGAAGCAGGAGAACGCGCCCGCGTCCGGCCGGTTCGGTAGCGTGACAGCCTCCGGATGGCGTGATATTTTCCAAAAGTTAATCCATATGAATGATGAACGACCTTTCAAAGGATCGTTCTTCCGGAGGAATGCCTTCATGACCGCCCGCCGCACCCGAAGGGCCACGCTGCTGGCCGCCTGCGGAACCCTGCTGGGCCTCGCCTGGGCCGGTGCCCAGCCGGTCCAGGCCCAGGACAAGGCCGCGGCGAACTATCCCGACCGCCCGATCCGCGTGATCGTGCCCTTCGGGGCCGGCGGCACCACCGACCTCGTGGCGCGGCTGGTCGGGCAGACCATGAGCAAGCGGCTGGGCCAGCCGGTGGTGGTGGAGAACCGCGCCGGGGCCGGCGGCAATATCGGCAGCGATGTCTGCGCCAAGTCCACGCCGGATGGCTATACGCTCTGCGTCGGCACGATCAGCAGCCATGCGATCAATGCCAGCATCTATCCGAAGATGCCGTTCGACAGCCAGAAGGACTTCGCGCCGGTGGCGCTGCTGGCGACGCAGCCGAACATCCTCGTCGTGGCCAACAACGTGCCCGCCTCCAACGTGACGGAGCTGGTGGCGCTGATGAAGGCGAAGCCCGGCTCCTTCGACTACGGCTCCTCCGGCGTCGGAACCTCGATCCACCTGGCGGGCGTGCTGTTCCTGCAGATGACCGGCACGGATGCGGTACACGTGCCTTATCGCAGCAGCGGCCAGATCATGACCGAGATGCTGGGCGGCTCGCTGCCGATGAGCTTCGACAACTTCTCCTCCGCCTGGCCGCATGTGCGCGACGGGCGGCTGAAGGCGATCGGCGTCGGCTCCAGGGAGCGCATGAAGGTGGCGCCGGACGTGCCCGCGGTGGCGGAAACGCTGCCGGGCTTCGAATCCCTGTCCTGGCACGGGCTCTTCGCTCCGGCGGGTACGCCGCCCGCCATCGTGGAGAAGCTGAACAGGGAGGCCCTGGCCTCGGTCCGGTCGCCAGAGGTGATGGCGCGCTACGAGGAGCTCGGGATCTCGTCCAGCAGCTTCACCCCGGCCGAGTTCAAGGATTTCGTGGCCGCCGAGACCAAGCGCTGGGGCGATGTCGCCCGGGCCGCGAACGTGAAGGTGGAGTAGGGCCCGCCGCCTTCTCCCCCGGAGGCGCCCGGCATCCGGGCGTCTCCGTTTCCGGGACTTTCCGTCTTCAGCGCTGCCGCCAGGGCATCCCCTCGGCCTTCCACCCCGCCACCGTGCCGCGGTGGCCGGAGGCATCGGGCGGCCCCTCGAACCCGTCCGCGACGTTGAAGGACTTCCTGTAGCCAGCGGCCTGCGCCGTCTGCGCCGCGGCAAGCGAACGCGCGCCGGAGCGGCAGATGAAGTAGAGCGCCGTTTCCGGCTTCGCCCCGGCCCGCCGCAGCATGTCGGCAAAGCCGCCATTGACCTGCATGGATGGATAGAGCTGCCAAGGGATCAGCACCGGCTGGCGCCCCAGTTCCGAAAGATCCGGCAGGCCCACGAAGTTCCACTCCGCGTCGGTCCGGACATCCACCAGCATCGCGTCCGGATCGTCGCGCAGCCTGTCCCAGACTAGGCCGGACGGCACATCCTCGATCGTCATTCCAGGGCATCCTCGATCTGTTGGATGCAATCTGGTTTGATGCGGGCGCCGCGTCCATACAGGCCAGGGATCTCTTTCCGCGCATGTCCGCCTCCCCCCCTCCCGCCAAGGCCCTGGCGGGACGATCCAGCCGCGTGCCCGTCCTTGCCGCCGCCTCCTTCGCCACCTCGACCCAGACCTTCGTGGTGTCCGGCCTGCTGAACGAGATGGCCTCGGATCTTTCCATCTCCGTCGCGCAGGCCGGCCAGGTGACCACGGTCTTCGCCATGGCCTTCGGCCTTTCCGCCCCCTTCCTGGCGGCGCTCACCGCCCGCTGGCCACGGCGCCGGCTGCTGGTGGGGATGCTGTGCCTGCTTGCTCTGCTGAACGGGCTGATCGCGATCACCCATTCCTTCGCCGCGCTGATGGGGCTGCGCCTGCTCTGCGGCATGGCGGCCGGGATGGTGGTGCCGGCGGCGGCGGCCACGGCGGCGGGCCTGAGCACGCCGGAACATCGCGGCCGCGCCCTGGCGACGGTGGTGGCGGGCTCCACCTGCGCCTTCCTCTTCGGCGTGCCGCTCGGCTCCCTGGCGGGCGAGGTCTTCGGCTGGCGCGGCGCCTTCGGCCTCGCCGCCCTGCTGGCGCTCGGCGCGGCACTGGCGATCCGGCTGCTGCTGCCGGAAGTGGCGGGCGAACACAGCGGGCTGCGCGGCCTCGGCAACCTGATGCGGACCGGCGTGCGCAAGACCCTGGCGATCACCTTCCTGGCCTTCGGCGCCAGCTTCTGCACCAGCGCCTTCATCGGCCCGGCGGTGAACCGGGTCAGCGGGCTGACCGGCGGGCAGGTCGGGCTGATGCAGGCGCTGATCGGCGCCGCCTCCTTCGCCGGCATCCCTCTGGGGGCCTGGATGGCGGACCACGGGGCGGTGCGGAAGCTCTGGCTGCTGCCGGCGGTGATGGTGCTGGCGGCAGTCGCACATTACGCCCTGCTCTCCGGCGCGGCGGATGGCATGGCCAGCGCGATCCTGTTCCAGGGCGCGGTGATCCTGGTGGCGGGGGCCTGCGCCTTCGCGCTCTCCCCCCTCCTTCAGGCGCGGCTGGTGGCGCTGGTGCCGGAGGCGCGCAACGTCGTTCTGGCGGCAAATTCCTCGGCGATGTTCCTGGGCCAGGCCACGGGCGCCCTGCTCGCCGGCATCGCCATCACGGCGTTGGGCATCCAGGGTATCGCGGCGGCGGGGGCGGCGATGGCCTTCGTCGCCTGCCTT
This sequence comes from Roseomonas mucosa ATCC BAA-692, assembly GCF_000622225.1. GTDB lineage: Bacteria > Pseudomonadota > Alphaproteobacteria > Acetobacterales > Acetobacteraceae > Roseomonas > Roseomonas mucosa. The sequence goes on from NZ_JHWD01000004.1 coordinate 70,442, forward strand.
GTCGCGGTCTGGATGAATCTCGGCGGACGATCCACCGGCCGCGCCTGACCGGCCGGCGCCGCGCCTCGTGGCCGCCCGCCCTGGAGGAGAGGCGCCGCGCGGTCCCGGAAAGCCGCTGTCCGTATCAGCTTGCCGTGCTCTCGGTGTCCGGCAGGCGTTCCACCTTGCCGACCACGAAGATGTAGGAGAGCGCGCCGATCAGGGCGAGTGCCGCGACATAGGTGAGGCCGGCGGAGAAGCCGTAGTCGCGGGCAAGATAGCCCACCACGATCGGCACGGTGATGCCGGACAGGTTGCCGACGAAGTTGAACACGCCGCCGGTCAGGCCCAGCAGGCGCTGCGGTGCGATGGCGGAGACCAGCGACCAGGTGATCGAAGCCAGACCGTTGCCGAAGAAGGCCAGCGTCAGGAAGGCGATCACCGCCGCCGGGCTGTCCACGAAATTGGCGCCGATGATGCCGATCGAGAGCAGCAGGCCGGTCACGATCGGCGCCTTGCGCGCGAAGCCCAGCGAGGCGCCGCGCCGCACCAGCGCGTCCGAGAGCACGCCCGAGCACAGCACGCCGACGAAGGCGGCCAGGAAGGGGAGCGAGGCGAGGAAGCCCGCCTTCACGAAGTCCATGCCGCGCGCCTGGACCAGATAGGTCGGGAACCAGGTGAGGAAGAACCAGAGTGTCGAGGTCAGGCAGAACTGGCCGAGATAGACACCCCAGAGCTTGCGCGAAGAAAGCACGCGGCGGAGATCAGCGCCGCTGACGCGGCTGGGCGCCCGGGACGTCTTCCGGTCGAGATCGACGAGGCCGCCGCCCTGGCGGATCAGCTCGATCTCCGCCGGATTGGCCGAGCGGTGCTCGCGCGGCTCGCGGTAGAGGACGTACCAGGCCAGGCCCCAGGCGATGCCGACGCCGCCGGTGGCGACGAAGACCATGTGCCAGCCGATCTCCGTCTGGATCCAGATCAGCACCGGGGTCAGGAAGGCGAGGCCGACGAACTGGCCGGAGGTGTAGAAGCCGATGGCGGTGGCGCGTTCGCCCTCCGGGAACCAGGCCGTCACGACGCGGTTGTTGATCGGATAGGAGGGCGCCTCCATGGCGCCGATCGCCAGCCGCAACGCGATCAGGGCGGGGACGCTGTAGGCGAAGCCCAGCATCACCGTGGCGATGGACCAGAGGACGATCAGCGACGGGTAAAGGATGCGGGGCGAGACCTTGTCCACGAACCAGCCGCCGGGGATCTGGCAGATCGCATAGGTCCAACCGAAGGCGGAAAGGACGAGGCCCATCTCCGCCGGATCGATCCCCAGCTCCCCGGCCATGGCCGGGGCGGCGATGGAAAGGTTGCTGCGGTCGAGATAGTTGATCACCACGGTAATGAAGAGCAGCACCATGATGCCGAAGCGCACGCGCGTGGGCTTCGCCGCGGCCGCCATGGCCGCGGGCGTATGGGAAACACTCATTCCGGACTTCCTGTTAGCGGTTATGCCCTCTCGGAGCGGCCGGCCTCACCACTCGGCGAAGCTGCCGTCCTTGTGGCGCCAGACCGGGTTCCGCCAGCGATGGCCCGTTTCCGCCGCCTTGCGCACGAAATCCTCGTCCACCTCGATGCCCAGGCCCGGGCCCTGCGGGATGGCGACGTGGCCATCCCTGTATTCGAAGACCGAGGGGTCCTTCAGGTAGTCGAGCAGGTCGCTGGTGGTGTTGTAGTGGATGCCCAGCGACTGCTCCTGGATGAAGGCGTTGTAGCAGACCGCGTCGAGCTGCAGGTTCGCCGCCAGGGCGATGGGGCCGAGCGGGCAGTGCAGCGCCAGCGCGATGTCATAGGCCTCGGCCATCGCCGCGATCTTGCGCGTCTCGGTGATGCCGCCGGCATGGGAGGGGTCGGGCTGGATGATGTCCACATAGCCTGCATGCAGGATGTTCTTGAAGTCCCAGCGGGAGAAGAGCCGCTCGCCGAGCGCGATGGGCGTGGCGGTGTGGTTGGCGATCTCCTTCAGCGCCTCGGCATGTTCGGAGAGCACCGGCTCCTCGATGAACATCAGCTTGAAGGGGTCCAGCTCCCTGGCCAGGACCTTCGCCATGGGCCGGTGGACGCGGCCGTGGAAATCCACGCCGATGCCGAAATTCGGCCCCATCTCGTCGCGGATCGCCTGCACGCGCTCCAGCACGGCATCGACCTTGTCATGCGTGTCGATGAACTGCAGCTCCTCGGTGCCGTTCATCTTCACCGCGGTGAAGCCGCGATCGGCGCATTCGCGCGCCATGCGCGCCGTGTCGCCGGGACGGTCGCCGCCGATCCAGGAATAGACGCGGATACGGTCGCGCAACTGCCCGCCGAGGAGCTGGTGCACCGGCTTGTTCAGCGCCTTGCCCTTGATGTCCCAGAGTGCCTGGTCGATGCCGGCGATGGCGCTCATGTGGATCGCGCCGCCGCGGTAGAAGCCGGCGCGGTACATGACCGTCCAGTGGTCCTCGATCAGCGAGGCGTCCTTGCCGATCAGGTAGTCGGCCAGCTCGTCCACGGCGGCGGCGACGGTGTGTGCCCGCCCCTCCACCACCGGCTCGCCCCAGCCGGTGATGCCTTCATCCGTCTCGACCTTCACGAAGCACCAGCGCGGCGGGACGATGAAGGTGGTGAGCTTGGTGATCTTCATGCGGCAGGTCCTCGGAACGTCGTGCGGGAAGCGGGTTCAGGCCTTCCGGCTCAGCCTTTCAGGGCCCGCCAGGCCTCGGCGAAGGCCCGGGCGTTCCGGCCGACCTCCGCCGCATCCATGCCCGGCTTGTAGAGGGCGGAGCCCAGGCCGAAGCCGGCGGCGCCGGCGGCGCGGAAGCCGTCCATGTTGTGCGGCGTGATGCCGCCCACCGGCAGGAAATGCGTCTCCTTCGGGAAGACGGAGCGCATCGCCTTCAGCACCGGCGGCGTCAGCAGCTCGGCCGGAAAGAGCTTCAGCGCATCCGCCCCGGCGGCCAGCGCGGCGAAGCCCTCGGTCGGCGTGACGATGCCCGGCGTGCAGAACAGGCCGGTGGTCTTGGCGGCGCGGATCACCGTGGCGTCGGCATGCGGCATGACGATGATGCGGCCGCCCGCCATGGCGACGTCGGCGACCTGCGCCGGGGCCGTCACCGTGCCGGCGCCGACCAGGACGTCCCGGCCGAAGCGGGTGGCGAGGCGGCGGATGCTTTCCACCGGCTGCGGCGAGTTCAGCGGCACCTCGATGATGGCGAAGCCCGCCTCCACCAGCGCCTCGCCGATGGGCAACACCTCCTCCGGCGTGACGCCGCGCAGGATGGCGATGAGCGGCAGGCGGTCGAGATAGGTCTGGAACGGCATCAAACGGTTTCCTCGGATATTCCGGCGGCGAGCCCGGCCTGGATGGCGATGCGCCAGAGGCCGGCGGTGGCGGCGTTCTCGATCTCGCGGACCTCGGAGACGCCGAGCAGGGCCAGCGCCTCGCGGTAGCGGCGGCAGAGGGCGGGATCGCCGATCAGCACCACGCCTTCCCTCCGGCCCCGCAACCCGCAGAGCAGTTCCTCGCCGATCAGCAGGCCGGAGAGGTAGTCGAGGCTCAGTTCGGGGCGCAGCCCGCCCGTCAGCACCAGGGCGCGCGCCGAGAAGAGCAGCGGCGCGACTTGGCCGCCCTCCCGTACCGCCTGCACGCCGCGCAGAAAGGCGGCGTCCGCAGCGGCATCCTCCGCCGCTTTCGGCACGTCCCGGGCGAAGCGGCCCAGGATGGAATGCCCGCGCAGCACGGCGAAGAGCTCCCCGGTCATGTAGGTGTCGAAGCGCGCGATGCGGCCCTGCTCGATGCTCACCCATTTCGAGTGGGTGCCGGGCATGACCAGCAGCGATCCCTCGCGCAACGCGGGGTTCAGGGCCAGCGCGCCGGCGATCTGCGTTTCCTCGCCGCGCATCACGTTCGGAGCCTCGCCGTACTGGGCGACGCCCGGCACCACCAGCAACGCCCCGCCCGGCACCGGCACCAGCCCGCCGGCCAGTTCCTCCGGCCCGGCCGGACAGGGGAGGTAGGGCGCCTCCACCCAGCCCTGGGCGCTGCCGATCATGCCAGCGGCGATGGATTTCAGCTCCGGCCAACGGTGGCGCCATTCGCCGGTCACGGCCTCGAAGACCGCGGCAAAATCGCCGCCGGGAACCTGCATGATGCCTTGCGGCGCGCTGCGGCTGTCCAGCACGGCACCATCCGGCCCCAGCAGATAGGCGCGCAGGGAACTGGTGCCCCAGTCCAGCGCGATCAGGGCGGGGCTTCGCGCTGTTGCCGCGCCGTCCATGGCACGGTGATCCGTCCGATCCTTGTTCATGGCGTTCCTCTCCTGCCTCACGCCGCACGCGGTGCGGTGGCGCGCCAGCCGAGGCTGCGCGAGATGGCCTCCGCCGTGGCGGCGACCTCCGGCACCAGCGACAGCATCCGTTCCTCCGGCATGTGCTGCGCGGCGGAGGCGAGGCTGACCGCCGCCACGATGCCGCGCCCGGCGTCGCGCACCGGGGCCGCGACGCAGTGGATGCCGATCTCGTTCTCGGCGAAGTCCAGCGCCACGGATTGCGCGGCATAGCGCCGCATCTCGTCGCGATAGGCCTCCCAGGGGCGCGGCGAGCCGCGGCTGGCGGGATGGGCAAGGCCGCTCTCGTAAAGCGCCCGCCAGCGATCCTCCGGCAGGTCGAGCATCAGCGCCTTGCCCACGCCAGTCAGCGCCATGGGCATGCGGTGGCCGATGCGCGAACGCATCTCCAGCCCGCGCTGACCGGGGATCTTGTCGAGATAGAGCACCTCCACCCCTTCGGGCAGGCCGAGATGCACCGTGTCCTGCGTGCGCTGGGCCAGGGCTTCCAGATGCGGCCGGGCGAGGCGCGCCAGCGGCACCTGCTCCCGCGCCTGGAAGCCCAGCTCGATCAGCTTCGCCCCCAGCGCGTAGCCCTCGCCCTCGCCCCGGAGATAGCCCGCCTTCACCAGTGCGCTGGCGAGTCGCTGCGTGGTGCTGCGGCTCAGCCCCAGCACCCGGCCCAGCGCGGACAGGTCGTGCGCACCGCCGGCCACCGCCTCCAGCACGGCAAGGCCGCGAAACAGCGTCTGGGTTCCGGGCGTGCTCTCCAGCGGCATGGCGATCTCTCCGCGCTCCAGGATAGGCAGGCGGCGCAATCGGTCAATATATGAATTGCAATCCCATTATATGGGTTAAACGGGAGTTGTAGATCCAGCCGGAAGCCCGCCTCACCGCATCCGGCAAGGCGAAGGCGACACCCCGCGCCCCTGCGACAAGGCATGGCGGGACAGAAAACGAATGTTCCGAGAATGGGACCGGCCTTGCGCGCCCGGCACCGCACCCGCCACTGCCGCCGCGATCCCCTCCCCCGCAACCGGGCGGAGGGATCGGGACGGCCTCAGCCGATCCGGGGCGAGGGCGACAGGACGGAACCCGGCGGGACGGTCCTGGGTGCCACCTTTCCGGCGAGGCCGGGGCGCGTCCGCGACAGCGGGATGCCGTTGAACAGCCAGAGCAGCCAGCGGCTGCGGCTGATCACGAAGCGGTGGATCAGATAGCTGACACCCAGCCCCGCGGCCACGGCGATCACCCAGCCCAGCAGCGGCATGTCGAGACCCAGGCGGATGCTGCCCTCGGCCACCAGCATCACCACGAGGTAATGGAAGAGGTAGATGGTGAAGGCGCTCCGCACCAGTTCGTTGACGGCGGGATGGCCCGTATGGACGAGGCGACGCGCCACCGCCAGCAGCAGCCGCGTGCCCGTCAGTCCCATCAGGGCGAAGAGCAGCACGCCGGAAACCTGCGTCACCACCCCCTGCTCCACATGCCGCTGGAGCAGCAGCAGCCCCAGCCCCGCAGCGAAAAGCAGCAGCGTGCTCCAGCCTGGATGAGTGAAGCGGTCAAAGGCCTCGGGCCGTGCCAGCAGCCAGGTGCCCATCAGGAAGAAGGGGAAGTAGAGCAGGAGTTCCCGCAGGTTCACGGTACCGCCGAAGGCCTGTTCCAGATGACCGCCCAGCAGCCGCTCGTCCAGGGTCTTCAGCCCCAGGCGCCAGACGACCATGAGGGCGACCAGCAGCAGGTCGCTGGACAGCACACGGCCCGCCATCCGCTCCAGCGGCGCGGGGGCGAGGCGGCGGAGGGGCAGCAGGGCGGCGAGGAGGCCGCACATCAGCAGCAGGTCCAGCAGGAACCAGAGATGCCCCAGCCAGTGCCCGCCCGGCGAGGTGAGTTGGGCGAGGAAGGAGGGCGCGACACCCTCGGCCGGGTGCAGCGCCACCGAGGCCACGTACATGGCGGGGATGTTCAGCAGCAGAATGGAGACCAGCAGCGGCAGGCCGAGCCGCGCCAGCCGCGCCTTCAGCCAGGCGACCAGACCCGACTTGCGGATCACCAGCAGCGAGAAGAACCCGGCCAGCAGGAAGAAGGCGGGCATGCGGAAGGCGTGGATGATGTCGTTCACATGGCCCAGCAGCACGCTGGTCGTGGCCGGGTTCACCACCCAGGGGTCCGGCCCGAAGACCTGTCCCGCCCTGTAGGGGATGCCCAGCAGCATCAGGAAGGCCCGGCAGAAATCCATGTAGTACAGGCGCTGATTCATCGGCCCGTCCTTCCCCCATCGGCGGTGGCGGGGGCGTTGTCCGGCCGCGAAGCCCACAGCCTGGCCCACCCACCCCGCGTTTCACAAATAGTCCCGAACCGGACAACATTCCAATAACCATCTTTTTATTGATCAATTTGTAACATGATTGGGGAGGTTTCGCGGGAAGTACCCGCCTACCCCGTAGCTCACCGGATCAGGGCAGCGGAAAAGGACGGGATGCCGACTCGCCGGTGGCGCCGAGGGGTGCCATATACCGCCCGCCCATGAGAACATTGCCGGAACCCTTCGCGGGCTGGTTCGCCGCGCGTGGCTGGACACCCCGGCCCCACCAGATGGCGCTGCTGGAGGCCGCCGAGGCCGGGCGGAGCGCCCTGCTGATCGCCCCGACCGGCGGCGGCAAGACCCTGGCGGGTTTCCTGCCCAGCCTGACCGATCTCGCGCAGGGTCGGCCGGACCAGGGGGCCACCCGTGGGCTGCACACGCTCTACATCTCCCCGCTCAAGGCGCTGGCGGTGGATATCGCGCGCAACCTGACCACCCCGATCGAGGAGATGGGCCTGCCGATCCGGGTGGAGACGCGTACCGGCGACACGCCCGCCAACCGCCGCCAGAGGCAACGCGAGAACCCGCCCGAGATCCTGCTTTCCACGCCGGAAAGTCTGGTCCTGCTGCTTTCCCTGCCCGATGCGGCGGAGATCTTCGGAAGGCTGCGCGCCGTGGTGGTGGACGAGGTGCATGCGCTGGCCGGCACCAAGCGCGGCGACCAGCTCGCCCTCTGCCTGTCGCGGCTGCAGCGCCTCTCCCCCGGCCTGCGGCGCATCGGCCTTTCCGCCACGGTGGCGCAGCCGGAGGCGCTGCGCGCCTGGATCGCGCCCGATGCGCGGCCCGAAGGCGCGGCGCTGATCACCGGGCAGGGCGGCGCAGATCCCAGCCTGGAGATCGTGCTGCCCGAGGGGCACCTGCCCTGGGGCGGGCATATGGGCTTGGCCAGCGCACCGGAGATCTATCGCCGCATCGGCGGGGCCGGGGTCACCATCGTCTTCGTCAACACCCGTGCCCAATCCGAACTGATCTTCCAGGCGCTGTGGCGCCTCAACGACGACAACCTGCCCATCGCCCTGCACCACGGCTCCCTGCAGATCGAGCAGCGGCGCAAGGTGGAGGCCGCCATGGCGGCGGGGAGGCTGCGCGCCGTGGTGGCGACGGCCTCGCTCGACATGGGCATCGACTGGGGCGCGGTGGACCAGGTGATCCAGGTCGGCGCGCCGAAGGGCGTCTCGCGCCTGATGCAGCGCATCGGCCGCGCCAACCACCGGATGGACGAGCCCTCCCGCGCCGTGCTGGTGCCGGCCAACCGCTTCGAGGTGATCGAGTGCACTGCCGCCATCGAGGCCGTGGCGGCGCATGAGCTGGACGGCGAGGCGCCACGCGCCGGGGGGCTGGACGTGCTGGCGCAGCATGTCCTGGCCCTGGCCTGCCACGCACCCTTCCGGGCGGACGACCTCTACGCCGAGGTCACGCAGGCCGCGCCCTATGCCGCGCTGACGCGGCGCGACTTCGACGACGTGCTGCGCTTCGCGGAGGATGGCGGCTACGCGCTGCACGCCTATGAGCGCTTCCGCAAGCTGTTCCGCGACAGCGTGGACTTCATCCATATCCGCGACGAGCGCGTGGCGCGGCAGGTGCGGATGAATCTCGGCACCATCACCGACAGCCCGATGGTGAAGGTGCGGCTGCGCGGCGGGCCGGTGCTGGGCGACGTCGAGGAATGGTTCGTCTCCACGCTGGAGCTGGGGCACTGCTTCCTCTTCGCCGGGCAGACCCTGCGCTACGAGGGGATGGACGCGCTCTCCGTCATCGTCTCGCGCGGCGGCGACGAGGAGCCGCGCGTGCCGACCTATGCCGGGGCGCGCCTGCCGCTTTCCACCTATCTCTCGCGCCGGGTGCGGGCGATCCTGGCCGATCCCCGGCGCTGGGGCGCCCTGCCGGAGCCGGTGCGGGAATGGCTGCGGCTGCAGCAGCGGCAATCCGAGCTGCCCGACCGCGACGGGCTGCTGATCGAGAGCTTCCCGCATCACGGTCGCTGGTTCATGGTCGCCTACTGCTTCGAGGGCCGGCTGGCGCACCAGACGCTGGGCATGTTGGTGACCAAGCGGATGGAAGGGATGGGCTACGGCCCGCTGGGCTACCTTGCCACGGACTACGTGCTCGCCACATGGAGCGCCTTCGAGCCCACCGAGCCGGAGCGGCTGTTCGAGGAGGACATCCTCGGCGAGGAACTGGAGGAGTGGATCGCCGAGAGCTCCATGCTCCGCCGCACCTTCCGCAACATCGCGACCGTCGCCGGGCTGCTGGAGAAGAACCATCCCGGCGCCGAGAAGAGCGGGCGGCAGATGACGATGAACGCCGACCTCATCTACGACGTGCTGCGGAAGCACGACCCGGATCATATCCTGCTGCGCGCCACCCGGCAGGAAGCCGCCTATGGCCTGACCGATGTGCGCCGCATCGCCGGCCTGCTGGCGCGGGTGCGCGGCCGCATCCGCGTGCGGGTGCTCGACCGTGTCTCACCCCTCGCCGTACCGGCGCTGATCGAGGAGGGGCGCGAATGGGTACCGGGCGGCGCCGAGGACGCCCTGCTGGCCGAGGCCGCCGCGCTGGTGGAGGAAGCCACCGACGGCGCCGAGCACTTCGCCGAGGTGCTGAGCGAGGTGACGGAAGGCGTCCGCATCCGCGCCGGGGTGGTGGACCGCCCGCGCCACCGGAAGGGGCGGGAGCGGCGCGGCCGCGGGTTGCCCGGCCCGCGGCAAGGCGCCCGAGGGGATAGTGTCTGAGGGGATAGTGTCTGAGGGGATGGCGGATGAGGGGATGGCGGATGAGGATTGGCAGGCTGGGATGGCGGGGACGCGTTGCGACAGGATGAACGGATGAGATTTGCCGGGCGCCGGGCCTGGACAGGCCCGGCCGTGACCACGCCGCCATGGCCAGCCGGGATCGTGCGGAGCGGCGCCCGCCGGGCTGTGACGAATGCCGCCCGGCGGCGTTGCGCTCCGGTGGCTCATGGGACAGACGCGGAACATGCCTTCCGGCGGCACAGCGGCGATGCGGCGGGATGCGGGGGGCTCCCTGGGCGGCCTCAGGGCGTGTCCGCGTGATCCCGGCGCCGCTGCATCTGGCGGGCGAGCGTCTGTTGCTGGACCCTCAGGGCGTGCTGGCCTGGCCGGCGCGGCGGTTGCTGGCCGTGGCCGACCTGCATCTGGAGAAAGGGAGCCATTTCGCCCGGCGCGGCTGCCTGGTGCCGCCCTACGACACGCGCGAGACGGTGATGCGGCTGCTTTCCGCCCTGCGGCGGCACACGCCCCGGTGCCTCGTGCTGCTCGGGGATTCCTTTCACGATGCGGAAGGCTCGGCCCGCCTGCCGCCCTCGGAGCGTGCGGTGCTGCGACGGGCGCTGGAGGGGCTGGAGGTGGTCTGGGTCCTCGGCAACCACGATCCGGTGCCTCCCGAGGGGCTGCCGGGCACGGCCTGCGCGGAATGGGCGGAAGGGCCCTTCCTGTTCCGCCATCAGGCCCTCCCTGCCCTGCCCCGCAGCGGTCCCGTGGAGATCAGCGGGCATTTCCACCCCAAGGCCACCATGCCCACCCGGGCGGGCGGCGTGACGCGACCCTGCTTCGTGGCCGATCCGCGCCGCGTCATCCTGCCCTCCTTCGGCGCCTATACCGGGGGGCTGGACCTGCGCGACCCGGCCCTGGCCGGGCTGTTCCGGCGCGGCGGCCGGGCCTTCCTGCTGGGGCGCGACCGGCTGTTCAGCATGCCGGTCACGCCGCACGGCGCAGCGGAACGGGTGGCGCCGCCGGAAAAGCGCCTCATATCAGCACCATGACGAGAGCAACGCCGAAGCCGGGGCGCCAGCCACCCCCGCCCCACCCTCGATCCCCCGCGCCGCCCAAGTCGCGGACCGCGCGGGGAAGAATCCAGCGGCACCAGGAACAGGGGGCCCCGGAAAGGGAATGCCGGGCGGCGGCCCGGACCGGCGGAGCGGGCCGGCGTGGCATGGAGCCGGCGGCATGACGGATATCCGGTCGCAATTCGAGGGGCTGCGCGTGATCGGCGACGTGCATGGCGACGCCGATGCCTATGCGGCGGCTGTGGAGGGCGCCCGGGCGGAACGGCTCTTCATCATCCAGCTGGGCGACCTGACCGATGGCGGATCGGATTCCCCCGAGGTGCTTCGGCGCACCTTCGCCCTGCTGGATGCGCGGGCGGGGCTCTTCCTGCTGGGCAACCACGACCACAAGCTGCGCCGGGCGCTCAGCGGAGCGCGGCTGCATATCGATGCCAACGGGCTCGGCAACACGCTGCAGCAGATCGAGCAGGCGCCGGACCGCGAGGCGCTGCGCCAGCGCGTCATGGCGGAGGTGGCGCGCGCCCCGGCCTGGCTGAGGATCGATCAGCGGGTCTTCGTGCATGGCGGCTTCCACCCGCGCATGCTGCACCTGCCGCCGCCGCCGGAAGCCGGGGCGAGCCGGCCCGAGGGGCTGGTGCCGCGCGCCCTGTTCGGCCAGGTGACCAGCCGCATGCGGCCGGACGGCTTCCCGGAACGGCTGCACGACTGGGTGGACCGCATCCCGCAGGGCTTCACCATCTATTGCGGGCACGAGGTCCGCTCCTCGGACGGAAGGCCGCTGACCCATATCGGGGCCCAGGGCGGGGCCGCCGTCTTCATGGATACGGGGGCCGGCAAGGGCGGGCACCTGTCCTGGGTGGACCTGCCCTGGTAGCGGCGGGCCGTGAGGCAGGGCCGGCGGCGTGCCTGTTCAGGTCCAGAGCGCGGGATTCCGGCGGATCAGGGAGGCCAGGGAGAAAACCAAACCCTGCCCTCTGAGAGCGTGACGGCGGAGATAACACGCCGCCCTGAATCCCCCGTGGCCCCTCCGGTCAGAAGCCCAGCTCGTCCGCTGCCCGCTCCAGCGTCTTCAGGCTCCCCACCTTGTAGAAGGAGCCCAGCCATTTCCGCAGCGACGCGACGAGGCGTTCATCCTGCCCCAGCTCCCCGAAGAGCTGCCCGATCGAGAGCAGCGGCGCCGGGTCCGGCCCGCCCTCGGTGGCCTTCTCCCGCAGCAGCTCGGCCAGCGGATGCTTCACCTCGATCTTCCCGCCCTGCTCGTCCTCGCCGCGCACGCGCCGCATCCAGGCGGCGAGCGCGATGGCCAGAAGGTCCACCCCGCCCCCCATCTTCAGCCGGTCGCGGATCGGATCGACCAGCACGTTCAGCGGCGCGTCGGTGTTGACCCGCTCCACCGTGTCCTTGATCGCGGTGTTGGCGAAGCGGCGGATCAGCGTGGCCTTGTAATCCGCGAGGTCGATCCCTGGCACGGGCGCCAGGGTGGGCTCCGTTTCCCGGTCCATCAGCGCGGCCATGTAGCGGCGGAAGAGCGGGTTCGCCATGGTCTCGTCGATATAGGTATAGCCGGCGAGCCGCCCCGGCCCCGACATGGCGAGATGGCTGGCGTTCAGCAGCCGCAGCTTCATGAATTCATAGGGCGCGACGTCGCCCACGAACTGCGCGCCCACCGCCTCCCAGGCCGGGCGGCCGAGCGGGAAGCGGTCCTCGATCACCCATTGCGAGAAGGGCTCGGCGAAGACCGGCCAGTTGTCGGCGAGGCCATGCTTCTCCGCCAGCTCCCGCACCTGCGCCTCGGTGGTCACGGGGGTGATGCGGTCCACCATGGTGCTGGGGAAGCTCGCCTCGGCCTCGATCCAGGCTGCCAGCGCCTTGTCGCGCAGCCCCGCCAGGGTCAGCACCGCGTCGCGCAGCACCTCGCCATTGTGCTGGATGTTGTCGCAGCTCAGCGCGGTGAAGGCGGGCAGCCCGGCCTCCTTCCGGCGGCGGAAACCCTCCACGATGATGCCGATGGCGCTGGCAGGCCGTTCCGGCGTGGCGAGGTCCTGCCGGATCAGCCGGTGCTCCTTGTCCAGCCGCTTGGTGGCGCGGTTGAGGCAGTAACCGTTCTCCGTCACCGTCAGGCTGACGATGCGGATGCGCGGCTCGGCGATGCGGGCCAGGACCTCCGAGGAATCCTCGCCGGCATAGATCATCTCGGTCAGCGCGCCGATGACCGCGACCTTCTCCTCATCCCCCTCGCGCTCCACCAGCGTATAGAGCCAGTCCTGCGGCCCCAGGCTCTCGCGCATCCGCTTGTCGGCGGGCTGGATACCGGCCCCGGCGATGCCCCATTCCCGCGCGGCCGGGTCGCGCCCCATCAGTTCGTGCGTGTAGCGGGCCATATGCGCGCGATGGAAGCCACCCAGGCCGAGATGCACGATGCCCGGCGCGACCGTCGCGGGATCGTAGGCGGGGACCTGGATGGGCGGGCGCAGCTTCGCCAGGTTGGCGCGATTGAGCGGAATGGCGCTCATGGGAAGACCTCGGCTCAGGAAAAGGAACCGGCAATGGCCGGATAGAGGGCGCGGTAGCGGCGCAGCGGGGCGGCATAGGCTCCGGTGAGCTCCGCATCGGGCATCACCGTCTCCAGCCGCCTCGGCGGGGTGCAGACGGCGGCCGGGTCCTCGCCCGTCACCGCCAGCCGCGCGAGGCGCGCGCCGCCGAAGGCGCCGCCATACTCGCCTTCCGCCAGCACATGCAGCGGGATGCCCAGCACCGCGGCAATGATGCCGATCCAGGCGCGGGAGCGGGAGCCGCCGCCGATCACGTCGGCCTCGCGGATCACCGTGCCGGAGGCGGCGAGCGCGTCGAGACAATCGCGGAAGGAGAAGGCCACGCCCTCCAGCACTGCCTGGGTCAGCGCCGCGCGTTCCGTGTCCATCGACAGGCCGGCGAAGGCACCGCGGACCGCGCCGTCATTGTGCGGCGTGCGCTCGCCGGAAAGATAGGGCAGGAAGACCGCCTCGGAGGGTTTGCGGATCGCGGGCAGTTCGGCCAGCAGCGCCGCCTCCCCCTGCCCCGCCACCTGCGCCCACCAGCCCAGGCAGGAGGCCGCCGAGAGCGTCACCCCCATCTGGTGCCAGAGGCCCGGCAGGGCATGGCAGAAGGCATGCACCGCTGCCTTCGGATAGGGTGCGTAGCGGTCCGTGGTTGCCCAGAGCACGCCGGAGGTGCCAAGCGAGACGAAGGCCTCGCCCGGATGGATCGCCCCCAGCCCGACCGCGCCTGCCGCGTTGTCGCCGGCGCTGCCCGCCACCACGACCGGGCCGGACAGGCCCCATTCGCGCAGCAGCTCCGGCCGCAGCATCCCGCCCGGTGCGCTGCCTTCCACCAGGCGCGGCATGTGGTCGCGCGACAGGCCCGTGGCGGCGAGCGCGGCGTCGGACCAGTCGCGCTGCCCGACATCCAGCCAGAGCGTGCCGGAGGCATCCGACATGTCCTCGATGAATTCGCCGGTCAGGCGGTACCGCACCCAGGCTTTGGGCAGCAGCACCTTGGCCGTGCGGGCGAAGACCCCGGGCTCGTGCTTTCGCACCCAGAGCAGCTTCGGCGCGGTGAAGCCCGGCATGGCGAGGTTGCCCGCCACCTCGTGCAGCGCAGGGAAGGCTTCCTCCAGTTCCCGGCATTCGGCGGTGGAACGGGTGTCGTTCCACAGGATGCAGGGCCGCAGCACCTCCCCCGCCGCATCCAGCAGCACCGCCCCGTGCATCTGTCCCGACAGGCCGATGCCGCGAAGGGCGGCGAAAGCGGCGGGTTCCCGCGCGCGCAGGGCACCCACGGCGTCGAGCATGGCCTGCCACCAGTCCCGCGGGTCCTGCTCGCTGTGGCCGGGCGCGGGGCGGGACACGGCGAGCGGGCTGCTGGCGCTGGCCAGCACGCGCTGCGCCCCATCCACCAGCAGGGCCTTGACCGAGGAGGTGCCGAAATCCAGGCCGAGATACATGCCGGGCCTCCTCAGGCCGCGAGGTGGTGCGTTTCGAGGTGCGGCAGGGCCTCGCCACGCTCGTCGAAGACGTGGCAGAGGCGCGGATCGACGGAAAGTCGCAGCACCTCGTGCGGCCGCGTCGCGTCGCTGCCGTCGAGCTGCACGATCACCACCTGGTCCGGCGACAGGCGCAGGTGCAGCAGGGTCAGCCCGCCGAGGCGCTCGGCCAGCAGCACCTCGCCCTGGATCGGGCCGCCCGGATCGGGCCGCAGCCCTTCGGGGCGGATGCCGACGGTCACGGCCTCGCCCGGACGCACCGACCCGGCCTGCACCGGCACGGCGAGGTTCGGGCCGAAGGCGAGCTGCACGGTGACGCCGCCGCCCTCCGCCCCGGTGATGCGGGCGGGCAGCATGTTCATACGCGGCGAGCCGATGAAGCCCGCCACGAAGAGGTTCCTCGGATGATGGTAGAGCTCCAGCGGCGAGCCGACCTGCTCCACCCGCCCGGATTGCAGCACCACGATCTTGTCGGCCATGGTCATGGCCTCGATCTGGTCGTGAGTGACGTAGATCATCGTGGCCTTCAGCTCCTCGTGCAGCCGGGCCAGCTCGATCCGCATCTGCCCGCGCAGCGCCGCGTCGAGGTTGGAGAGCGGCTCGTCGAAGAGGAAGATCTTCGGGTTGCGCACGATGGCGCGGCCGATCGCCACGCGCTGCCGCTGCCCGCCGGAGAGCGCCTTGGGGCGCCGGTCGAGATAGGGCTCCAGCTGCAGGATGCGCGCGGCCTCCTCCACCTTGCGGTCACGCTCGGCCTTCGGCGTGCCGGCCATCTTCAGGGCGAAGCCCATGTTGTCCCGCACCGTCATGTGCGGATAGAGCGCGTAGGACTGGAACACCATGGCCAGGCCGCGATCGGCCGGGCCCAGGTCGTTCACCCGCCGCCCGTCGATCATCAGGTCGCCGGAGGTGATCTCCTCCAGCCCCGCGATCATGCGCAGCAGGGTGGACTTGCCGCAGCCGGAAGGGCCGACGAAGACCACGAACTCGCGGTCCTGCACGTCGAGGTCTATCCCCTTGATCGCCTCGACCTCGGCATAGCGCTTGCGGATGTCGCGCAGGGTCAGCGTGGCCATGCGGGTTCTCCTACTTTACCGCGCCGAAGGTCAGGCCGCGGACGAGCTGTCGCTGGCTGAGCCAGCCGAAGATGAGGATCGGCGCCACCGCGATGGTGGAGGCGGCCGAGAGCTTGGCGAAGAACAGCCCCTGCGGCGAGGAGAAGGAGGCGATGAAGGTGGTGAGCGGCGCCGCCTCGGAGGTGGTGAGGTTCAGGCTCCAGAAGGCCTCGTTCCAGCAGAGGATCAGCGAGAGCAGCCCGGTGGAGGCGATGCCCGGGAGGCTGAGCGGCAGCAGCAGGTGGCGAAACTCCGCCCAGGTCTTGGCCCCGTCCATCCGCCCGGCCTCCAGGATCTCGTGCGGCACCTCCTTGAAGAAGGTGAAGAGCATCCAGACCACGATGGGCAGGTTCATCAGCGCGTAGATGATGATGAGCCCGGTGCGGCTGTCCAGCAGGCCGAAGGTGCGGAAGAGCAGGTAGATCGGCACCAGCACGCCCACCGGCGGCAGCATCTTGGTGGACAGCATCCAGAGCAGCGTGCCGCGCGTGCGCTTCGTCGGGTGGAAGGCCATGGCATAGGCCGCCGGGATGGCGAAGGCCAGCGCCAGGATCGTGCCGCCGAAGGAGATGATGACGCTGTTCAGGGCGAAGTGGATGTAGTCCGCCCGGTCCCGCACCTCGGCATAGCTTTCCAGGCTCGGCTGGAAGAAGAGCTGCGGTGGGGTGGCGATGGCCGCGACCTCGGTCTTGAAGCCGGTCAGCACCATCCAGAGGATGGGGAAGAACATGGCCAGCGCCACGCCCCAGCCCAGGATGGCGATCAGGACCCGCTGCATCGTGCTTTCGCGCATGGCGTCAGATCTCCAGCCGGCGCGCGATGCTGCGCACCAGGAAGAAGGCCACGACATTGGCCAGCAGGATCGCCACCATGCCACCCGCCGAGCCGCCGCCGACATCGAACTGCAGCAGCGCGCGGGCATAGATCAGGAAGGCCAGGTTGGTGGTGGCGTTGCCGGGGCCGCCGGAGGTGGTGACGAAGATCTCGGCGAAGACGGTCAGCAGGAAGATCGTCTCGATCATGATCACCACGCTGATGGCGCGGCCGAGATGCGGCAGGGTGATGTAGAGGAACTGCGCGACCGGCCCCGCCCCGTCCATGCGCGCCGCCTCCTTCTGCTCGTGGTCCAGCGACTGGATGGCGGTGAGCAGGATCAGCAGCGCGAAGGGCAGCCACTGCCAGGAGACGATGACGATGATCGAGAGCATGGGGAACTGGGCGAACCAGTCCACCGGCGTCAGCCCGACGCCGCGCCAGAGTGCGGCCAGCACGCCGTAGATCGGGTGCATCATCAGGTTCTTCCAGATCAGCGCGCTCACCGTCGGCATGACGAAGAAGGGCGCGATGGCCAGTAGCCGCGCCACGCCGCGCCCGGGGAAGTTCTGGTCGAACAGCACCGCCAGCAGCGTGCCCAGCACCACGGTGATCGCCAGCACCGAGCCCACCAGCACCAGGGTGTTGACCAGCGAGGCCCAGAAATCCGGATCGGTGACCAGGAACTCGTAGTTCTCCAGCCCGGCGAAGCCCGTCACCATCGGGTTCAGCAGGTTGTAGCGCTGGAAGGAGAACCAGATCGTCATCGCCAGCGGGACGATCATCCAGAGCAGCAGGACACCGACCGAGGGGGCGATCAGGGGCAGCGTACCGGAGCGCCGGCGCTTCGCCGGCTCCCTGGCCACACCCTGCTGGGCGGAGATGGCGGACATGCGGCCTCCCGGCAATGAGGTGCCGCGCCGGGGGCCCGGCGCGGCGGCGAGGTCAGGGCAGCGAGGACGGGGGCATCAGCGGCCGTAGCCGGCCTGGCGCATGGTGCGCTCGGTGGCGGACTGCGCCGCCTTGAGCGCCGCGTCGATGCTGGTCTGCCCGGTCAGCGTGCCCGCGACGGTCTGCCCCACCTGCGTGCCGATGCCCTGGAATTCCGGGATCGCCACGAACTGCGCGCCGGTATAGGGGCGCGGGTTCTTCGTGTCGCCGTTCGGGTTGGCGGTCTCGATCGCCTTCAGCACAAAGGAGGCGAAGGGCGCGGCCTTCTGGTAGTCCGCGTTCTCATAGGTCGAGCGGCGCGTGCCCGGCGGCACGGCGACCCAGCCATTCTCCTGCGCCACGAGCTGGATGTACTCCTTCGACGTCGCCCAGGTGGTGAAGGTCTTCGCCGCCTCCTTCTGCTTCGAGGAAGCGGGGATGCCCAGGTTCCAGCTCCAGAGCCAGGTCGGGCCGCCCTTGAAGTCGCCCACCGGGATCGGCGCGAAGGCGATCTTGTCCGCCACCTGCGACTGCCTGGTGTCGTAGAGCAGCCCGGCCGCGACCGTGGAATCGATCCACATGCCGCAGCGCCCGCCCGCCGTCAGGGCGAGGTTCTCGTTGAAGCCGTTCGAGGTGGCTCCCGGCGGGCCGTAGTTCTTCAGCACGTCGTTGTAGTAGGTGAGCGCCTTGTGCCATTCCGGCGTGTCGATCGTGGCCTTCCAGCTCTTGTCGAACCACTGTCCGCCGAAGGTCGTTACCAGCGAGGTGACATAGGCCATGTTCTCGCCCCAGCCCGGCTTGCCGCGCAGGCAGATGCCGAAGACCTGGCCGGGCTTGTCGGTGATCTTGGCGGCCGCGTCCTTCACCTGGTCATAGGTCGGCTGCTCCGGCATGGTGATGCCGGCCTTCTGGAACAGGTCCTTGCGGTAGTAGGTCATGGCGCTCTCGCCATAGAACGGCAGGGCGTAGAGCTTGTTCTCGTAGGTGAGCCCCTCGCGGACCGGCTTCAGCAGGTCATCGACGTCATAGCTGGCGGGCAGGTTCTCCATCGGCTCCAGCCAGCCCTGCTTGGCCCAGATCGGCACCTCGTAGTTGCCAATGGTCATGATGTCGAACTGGCCGGCCTTCGTCGCGATGTCGGTGGTGACGCGCTGGCGCAGCACGTTCTCCTCCAGCACCACCCAGCGCAGCTTGATGTCGGGGTGCTGCTGCTCGAACTTCGCGGAAAGCCGCTGCATCACCACCATGTCGCCGTTGTTGACGGTGGCGATGGTGAGCGTGGTCTGGGCCAGGGCGTCGCCGCTGCCGAGGGACAGGCCCGCGAGTGAGGCCAGCGAGAAACTGGCGGCCAGCACCGTGATCCTGCCGCGTGGACGCATGGAGGCCATCGGTCTCATCCTCACATCTTCTTGTGCTGTTCGTGGACGTCCAAGAACGGTGCCCTGGCGCGGCGGAAGTCGTCCCACCTCCGCCATTTCCCGTCAAGTTTTGGCATAACCCATGCGCGTAGCCCCTTTGGCGCGGCATTCACGGACCGGGCGCCTGTGTCGGCGCCGCTTCGCCGCCTCCCCGTGATGGCCGCGAAAGCTCCCGGACGGCTGTTCCGGGGATGGTCCGGAAAGGGCCGTCAGGCGGGGCGGGAACCCCGGCGAGGCGGTGGCGAGAGAAGCGCCGGCAGGGGGGCGACATCGCATCCGGGACATGGCATCCTCACATCCATGCGACGGCTTCTGCTGCTCCGCCATGCGAAATCCTCCTGGGACGACCCGGCGCTTTCCGACCATGCCCGCCCGCTGAACAGCCGCGGCCGGAAGGCGGCGGCCGCCGTCGCGCAGCTTTTCCACCGGCTGAACCTGGCTCCCGACCTGGTGCTGGTCTCCTCCGCCCGCCGCACGCTGCAAACGCTGGAGGCGCTCTCCCCCCTCCCCGGCCAGCCCAGGATCGAGGCCACGGACAGCCTCTATCTCGCCACGCCCGACACGATGCTGGAGGCCATCCGGCTCGTGCCGGAGGAGACGCATTGCGTCCTGATGATCGGGCACAACCCCGGGATGCACGAGCTCGCAATGAAGCTCCTCGGCCGCCCGGCCCTGGAGGATCCGCAGGGAGATGCGCACCGGCTCGGCGAAGGCTATCCCACCGCTGCCCTGGCCGAATTCACGGTGGAGGGAGCCTGGGACCGGCTCTCGGCCGGCGGTGGCCGTCTCGTGCGATTCGTGACCCCCGCCGACTTGGCGGACTGACCGGCGCCCCCGTCCCAGCGAACGGGGTGAAACCCGGCGTCACCCTGGATGTTGCAGATCGCGCCAGGGGGCTTCATCCCCGCGGCTCCTTGTCCCGATCCTGTCGTTCAGAGGAGTTTCGCACCATGTCCAGAACCATAGCGGCCGTCGTGACCGCCTGCCTGCTGCTGGGGTCCGCCACCCTGCTCAGCGCCTGCAATACCGTGTCGGGCGCCGGCGAGGATGTCTCGGCGGTCGGCAACGCGGTCACCCGTGGCGCCGACCGCGCCAAGCCGTAAGCTCGACCGCAGCCCGTCGCCGCCCCCGGGGGCAGCGCGACAATGGCGGCAGGCCGTGGCCGTATCGGCGGCCATGCCGGGAACGGCCCCAGCCACAGTCCCCTCCCTCAACGGACATTGGGACTGGCAATCCGCGCCGGACGAAGGCATATAGCCCGGCTCAAGGGTGCGGCCACCGGCCGCTCTCCACTTCCGCGCACGCGGTGGTGCACATGGACGAGCCGCGCCGCGGCGTTTCCGGCCACATGGTTTCCTGCCGCCCCACTATCGCGGCCCTCCATGCCGCCCGAGACGCCGGGCACCCGAATCCTCGGGTTGCCGACCGTCCCAACCGCACCGTCCCGCGTCGCATCCACAGTCTTGCCCGGCGGCCCATGGCCACGGGGCGGGACGCATTAGGACGACCGCATGTTCGACCACTACTACCGCAAGGACATCGCCTGGGGCGGCAAGACCCTGACGCTGGAGACGGGCAAGGTGGCCCGCCAGGCCGATGGCGCCGTGATGGCCCGCCTGGGCGATACCATCGTGCTCTGCACAGCGGTCGGTAGCCGTTCGGTCAAGCCCGGGCAGGACTTCTTCCCGCTGACCGTCAACTACCAGGAGAAGGCTTTCGCCGCGGGCAAGATCCCCGGCGGCTTCTTCAAGCGCGAGGGTCGTCCCTCCGAGAGCGAGACGCTGATCTCGCGCCTCATCGACCGGCCGATCCGCCCGCTCTTCCCCGAAGGCTTCCGCAACGAGGTCCAGGTCATCGCGACGGTGCTGTCGCATGACATGGAGAACGACCCGGACATGGTGGCGATGGTCGGTTGCTCCGCCGCCCTGACGCTGTCCGGCATTCCCTTCTTCGGCCCGGTGGCCTCGGCGCGCGTCGGCTATATCGACGGCCAGTACGTGCTGAACCCGACGCTGGAGGAGCGCAAGCGCTCGCAGCTCGACCTCGTGGTCGCCGGCACCGCCGAGGGCGTGCTGATGGTGGAGTCCGAGGCACAGGAGCTCTCCGAGGAGGTGATGCTCGGCGCCGTGGAATTCGGCCACCGGGGCTTCCAGCCCGTGATCCAGGGCATCATCGAGCTGGCCGAGCATGCCGCCAAGGAGCCCTGGCCGCTGGCCGAGGCCGATGAGGGCCTGACGGCGCTCAAGGCCCGCATCGCCGGGCTGGGCCGCGACAAGATGGCCGAGGCCTACAAGGAGACGCAGAAGCTTCTCCGCCAGGGCAAGGTCGGCGAGGTCAAGAAGGAGGTCCTGGCGGCGCTGGAGGCCGAGGGCCTCGACGTGGCCGCCGCCAAGGGTCTGCTCAAGGACCTGGAGGCGGACGTGGTCCGCAACGCGATCCTCGACACGGGCATCCGCATCGACGGCCGCGACACCCGCACCGTCCGCCCGATCATGGCCGAGGTCGGCGTGCTGCCGCGCGCCCATGGCTCCGCCCTTTTCACCCGTGGTGAGACCCAGGCGCTCGCCGTGGCGACGCTGGGCACCGGGCAGGACGAGCAGATCATCGACCAGCTCGCCGGCGAGTACCGCGAGAACTTCCTGCTGCACTACAACTTCCCCCCCTACTCGGTGAACGAGACGGGCCGCATGGGCTCGCCGGGGCGGCGTGAGGTCGGCCATGGCAAGCTCGCCTGGCGCGCCATCCACCCGCTCCTGCCGGAGAAGGAGAAGTTCCCGTACACGATGCGCGTGGTCTCCGAGATCACGGAGTCGAACGGCTCCTCCTCCATGGCCACCGTCTGCGGCACCTCCCTGTCGCTGATGGATGCGGGCGTGCCGCTGAAGCGCCCCTGTGCCGGCATCGCCATGGGCCTGATCAAGGAGGATCGCGGCTTCGCCGTGCTCTCCGACATCCTGGGCGACGAGGACCACCTCGGCGACATGGACTTCAAGGTGGCCGGCACCGAGCAGGGCGTGACCGCGTTGCAGATGGACATCAAGATCACGTCCATCACCTTCGACATCATGAAGACCGCCCTGGAGCAGGCCCGTGACGGCCGCATCCACATCCTGGGCGAGATGGCGAAGGGCCTGTCCGGCGCCCGCACCGACGTCTCGGCGAATGCCCCCAAGGTCACGATCATCAACGTGCCCAAGGACAAGATCCGCGAAGTGATCGGCACGGGCGGCAAGGTGATCCGCGAGATCGTCGAGCAGACCGGCACCAAGATCGACATCGAGGACGACGGGACGATCAAGATCGCCTCGTCCAGCCCGGAGGCGACCCAGGCCGCGATCGACCGCATCAAGGGCATCACCGCCGAGGCCGAGATCGGCACGATCTACAACGGCACCGTGGTGAAGACCGCCGATTTCGGCGCCTTCGTGAACTTCCTCGGCGCCAAGGACGGCCTTGTCCACATCTCCGAGCTGTCGCAGGACCGGGTCAACAAGACCACCGACATCGTCAACGTGGGCGACAAGGTGAAGGTCAAGGTCATCGGTTTCGACGACCGCGGCAAGGTGAAGCTGTCCATGCGGGTGGTCGATCAGGCGACCGGCGCGGACATCACCGAGCAGGTCGGCGCCCGCCGCCCCCGCCCCGAGGGCGAGGAAGGTGGAGAGGGCCGCCGCGACCGTGGGGACCGGGGCGACCGGGGCCGTGGCCCGCGGCGCGACTTCCGCGACTGAGGCCCAGGGGGCCTGTGCCCGGCCACCGGCCGGCACGGGCCCCGGCCCGGACATCGCCGCTCCGGACTTGCCTAGAGAGGAAAATACCCTCCCAGGTTGCTCCCGGTGCCGGCGGCTTTTCCGGCAATCTTACAAATCGGTGAAGACAGGCCGCATTTCCCCTCGATTCGGGAGGGTGGCCGGTCCATATCGGGACCCGTTCCAGGAATTTCAGGATAGCGTGCCGTGAAGGCGATCAACGCAATACGCATGGGGGGCGTAGACGTCCTCCCTCTCGTCGAGGGTGGAAAGGGTGTTTCCGCCACCAATGGTGCGTCCTGCGGTGGCTGGGCCGAGGCCGGTGGCGTGGGCACCTTCTCCGGTGTCAATGCCGACAGCTATGACGCCGACGGGCATGTCGTCCCGCAGGTCTACCACGGCTCCACCCGCCGCGAGCGGCACGAGGAACTGGTGCAGTACGGTATCGCCGGCGGCATCGCCCAGGCGCGGGAGGCGCATGAGCGCTCCAACGGCCGGGGCCGCGTCCACATCAACGTGCTGTGGGAGATGGGCGGGGCGGAGCGCGTGCTGCGCGGTGTGCTGGAGGGGGCCAGGGGCCTCGTCCATGGTGTCACCTGCGGCGCGGGCATGCCCTACAAGCTCAGCGAGATCGCGCGGGAATACCGCGTCCACTACTATCCGATCGTCTCCTCCGCCCGGGCCTTCAGCGCCCTCTGGAAGCGTGCCTATCACAAGGCGCAGGACTGGCTGGGCGGCGTGGTCTACGAGGACCCCTGGCTGGCGGGTGGCCATAACGGCCTGTCCAACAGCGAGGACCCGCGCAAGCCGGAGGACCCCTTCCCCCGCGTGCTGAAGCTGCGCGAGCAGATGCGCCAGTTCGGCCTGGGCGACGTGCCGATCATCATGGCCGGCGGCGTCTGGTGGCTGGAGGAGTGGGAGGACTGGATCAACAACCCGGAGCTCGGCCCCATCGCCTTCCAGTTCGGCACCCGTCCGCTGGTGACGCAGGAAAGCCCGATCCCCGATGCCTGGAAGCAGCGCCTGCTGACACTGAAGCCCGGCGACGTGTCGCTGCAGAATTTCTCGCCGACCGGCTTCTACTCCTCCGCCGTGCGCAACGACTTCCTGCACGGCCTGGAGGGGCGCTCGCACCGCCAGGTGGCCTATACCTCCGAGGCGATCGGGGAGCATTCCGCCCGCTACGGCGTCGGCCCGCGCAAGCGGCCGGTCTATCTCGTGCCCGGCGACCTCGTGCGGGTGCAGCAATGGGAGAGCGAGGGCTTCACCGAGGCCCTGCGCACCCCGGACGACACGCTGGTCTTCGTGACGCCCGAGGAATCCCGCCAGATCCTGGCCGATCAGGTGGCCTGCATGGGCTGCCTGTCGCAGTGCCGCTTCTCCAACTGGTCGCAGCACGAGCCGGATTTCAGCAACGGCAAGAAGGCCGATCCGCGCAGCTTCTGCATCCAGAAGACGCTGCAGGACATCGCCCATGGCGGCGACCCGGAGCAGAACCTCATGTTCTCGGGACACAACGCCTACCGCTTCGGGCAGGACCCCTTCTATTCCAACGGCTTCATCCCGACGGTGCGGCAGCTGGTGGAGCGGATCCTCACCGGCCGCTGAGCGCTCCGCACCGGCAAGACCAGGAAAAGGGCTGTCCGCCAATGGCGGGCAGCCCTTTTTTCCATGCCCCCGCCCCCGGCGGGATCGGCGTCACATATTGTCGCGCATCCATTCCAGCAATCGGCCGCCGAGGCCCGAACGCTGCTCGCTTTCCGGCCCGACATCGATCGAGGCCGTCATGCCCACCACCAGGGTCACCTCCGGCGGCAGATCCCTGATGGAAACCCGGACCGGGATACGCTGCGCCAGCCGGACCCAGGTGAAGACCGGGTTCACCGCCGGCAGCCCGCGGTTGTTGGTGGCGTCGTTGGAATCCGCGATGCCGCGCCCGATGCTCTCCACCCGCCCCTCGAAGGGCGTGTTGTAGCCCATCAACCGGATCCGGGCCGGGTCGCCAGGGCGGATCGCGTGCAGCTTGGTTTCCTCGAAATACCCCTCGATCCAGAAGGAATCCGCATCCACCACGGCTATCTGCGCGACGCCCGTGCTGACATAGGCGCCGGCCCGCAGCCGCAGATGCGTGACATAGCCGTTCACCGGCGACACCACGGTCGAACGCGCGAGGTTCAGCTTGGCCACGTCCAGCGACGCCTTGGCCTGGTCGAGCGTGGCCTCGGCCACCCGCATGGTGTTCTCCGCCTTCTCCCTGGCCTCCTCCGAGGCATAGACCGTCAGCCGCTGCTGCCGCCGGGATTCGGACCGGGCGAAGCTCAACTGGTTCTGCGCGCTCTCCAGCGCGGCCTGGGCCTGCGCCAGGGCAAGGCGGAAGCGGGTGGGATCGACCTGGAACAGCACGTCGTTCTTGTGGACGAACTGGTTGTCCTGCACCGGAACGTCCACGACGGTGCCGGCCACCTCAGAGGCGACGTTCACGACCTGGGCCTGGACGCGTCCGTCACGGGTCCAGGGCGAGAGCATGTAGGACTGCCACAGCATCACCACGAGGACGCCGGCAATGACGACCGCCGCCAGGGTGATCAGGACTCGGAGGGCGGATTGCAGGAATCTCATTTTCTCTACCGGAGCAGCACGAGCAGGGAGACGATGGAAAGGAAAAGGCAGACCTCGAAAAGCGCCGGGTGCCAGATCCGGCCCAGCACGCCCAGGCGGCCGAGGACGGAGCGGCAGAGGGCGAAGATCGCCAGGGCGAGCAGCCCCTCGACCACGATTGGCGCCAGGTAGACGCCGCCGATACTGATTTCCGCCAGCATCAGGCCGCCCCCCGCGCCACGGCGGGCGCACCGCCTCCGCTTCCGCCCTGGCTTCCTGGAGGCAGGCCCTTGCCCGGCGGCTCCGCCAGCCAGTCCTGGCCGATCAGGAAGAAGTGCGCGCGTTCCGTCAGGATCGCGGCGGCCTCGCTGAGCATGGCGGCGGCGTGGAAGACCACGGCGTTCGCGCCGTCCAGGGCCGTGAGCTCGGCGGTGGCGCGCCGCGCCTCGGCGGCGACCTCGGCCGGCGCGGTATCGACACGCCCGAAGGCTCCCACCGCCCGCGCCACGATGGTGGCCCCGGCGGGTGGCATGTCCGGGCGGCTGGCGATCAGCCGGGCACGGATCAGCGCCCGCCCGATCAGCACGGCGCTGCCGCCGTCGCTGATGGCATCGCCGCGCCGCGCCGGTGCCACCGCCGCCAGACGCCGCGACAGGCGGACCAGCTTCTGGTGCTGCAGGTGCTCCCAGACCAGCCAGGGCATCAGGCGGCCCCTCGCCAGCCGCCGCACCGCCCGCACGAGCGAGCGCTGCAGCACCTGTGCCTCGGCCACCGGGTCGGGCGGCAGCAGCACGCGGAAGGCCAGCACGCCGCAGAAGCCGCCGATCAGGTTGGCGAAGGCGCCATCGAGGGCGCTGGAAAGCTGGTAGTTCATCGGGTTGCCCGGTGACACCGTCACCATGAAGAAGATCTGGAAGGCGGTGCCGAGACCCATCGTCTTCGGCCGCTGGCTGAGCCACACGCCAAGCGCGACGAAAGGCAACGTGCTCAGCAGCAGCAGCGGAAAGCTGTTCATCATCGGCAGGATCGCATAGGCGACGATCAGCCCCACGGGGATGGCGATGATCAGCCCTTTGAAGAAGCCGATGCTGGCCGCCGCCGCGCTGTCCGTCGTGCTCAGCAGGGCGCACATCGGGCCCAGCATGACCAGGGTGCTGGCGCCCGAGGACCAGCCGCTCACCAGCCAGAAGGCACCGCCGAGGAAAACGGCCAGCGCCGCGCGCACCCCGTTCCGCGCCGCCGTCACCGGGTTGGCATAGATCCGCAGCTGCAGGGCCGGGGTGCGAGGCGTGTCGTCGCGCAGGTCGGTCAGGGTGTCCATGATCCGCACGAGCTGCCGCAGCATCGCATCGGCACGCTCCAGCGCCACCAGCACCGGCAGGTCGCGGCAGGTGGCCGTGGCCCGAGCCGTTTCCGCCTGGGCGGCGTGGATGTCGCTGCGCAGCGCGTCGAGGGGGGTATCGGGCGCCAGCGCGGCCAGGCGGTCCATCAGGCCGGTCAGCCGCTGCCGCGTGGCCGGGACCTGCGGCTCCCACGCCAGCGCGGGATCGGCGAGCAGGCGGGCGGTGCGCTGGCTGGCCGTCAGCACCGCGAAGAGCTCCGCCACGGCAAGGCGCACGCCATCGGCATGGCGGCCGAAGCCGGTATCCTCGACCGAGGCGAATTCCACCGTCTGGTCCAGGGCGCTCAGCTCGCCGACGACCTTGCTGCGCGCGGCCCGCACGGTGGCCGCATCCTCCCGCATCAGGGCCTGGCGCGTCACCGCCGCCACCGCCGCCACCAGCCGGGTGATCCCGGCCCGGACCTCGCCGCGCCGCGGCCCAAGATCCGTCACCAGGAAGACCACCGCCGTGACAAGGATGCCGAGGCTGACCACGGCGATGCGCGCGGTGGCGAGGTGGAAGACGTTGTCCGGGTCCTGCACCGCGGAAAGGGCGATCAGGGCGATGGTGTAGCCGGCCAGCACCGCGCCATAGCTGCGGAAGTAGCGCAGCAGCGAGGCGGCAAAGGTGCAGAGGCCGAGCCAGAGGGAGAAGCCCAGGATGAAGAGCCATGGGGCCTGGGCGAACCAGGCGACGAGCGTGATCGAGGCGAGCGCGCCGACCACCGTGCCGCCGGCGCGGTAGAGGCTCTTGGACAGCACCGCGCCGCGCGAGGCGCTGGCCACGATCAGCACCGTCAGGCCGGCCGAGGAGGGGCTGTCGAGCTCCAGCGCATAGGCGGCATAGAGCGCGATACTGAAGGCCAGCAGGGTACGGAGGATATGGCTCCAGCCCATGAGCCATGCGGGCAGGCGCGGCCGGAAGCGGCGCCCCATGGCGGCCAGGATGCCGCCCGCCGTGCTGTCCGCACCGATGGCGTTGCTGCGGGCCGGGCCGGCGCTGCCTTCCGCGGCGCTCATGCCCCTACCTCCCCGGAGAGGCCATCATCCGGGCCGCTCTCCATGGCCGTGCCGGGGCCACGCAGGGTCAGCTCGACCTTGCGGAACACGCGGAGGCACAGCTCCAGCTCCTGCTCGTCGATCTGGACGAGCAGGCGCTGGCTCACGCCCTCATAGGCGCTCTCGATCTGCTCCACGGTCTCCTGCCCGGACTCGGTCAGTTGCAGCACCTTGGAACGCCGGTCCTCCGGATCGGGATGCCGGCGCAGGAGCCCGCCGCGCTCCAGCGCATCCAGCAGCCGCACCAGAGATGCCCCCTCGATCCCCAGGGCAGCGGCCAGGTCCGTCTGCCGTATGCCGCCGCCCATGCGGCCGAGATAGAGCAGGGGCCGCCATGTCCCGTCCGAAAGGCCGAGACGGCGCATGCCGAGATCCATCTCCCGCCGCCAGAGCTGGCCGGCGCGGAAGAGGTCTCGCCCGAACTCGGCGGCCAGGCGGGATCGCTCGCTGCACATGGGACGTTAGCTAGGGGCAAAGCTAATAGGTAGCAATCTAATTGCTTGCGCGCCTGCCCCGCTGCCTTTGCAGGGATGCCCCTGCCCTCCCCGCTCCCATCCCCCTGGCAGGACCCTTTGCACGGGACCATGCTGCGCGCCCTTTTCCCAACCGGACTCGGCATGATGGAATTCCAGGACAAGCGCGTCATCGTCACCGGGGCCGGGGGCATTTACGGACGCTGGATCGCCCGGGCCTTCGCCCGCGAGGGCGCGCGCCTCTGCCTGTCCGACAACCGGGCGGAGGCACTGGAATCCCTGGCCGAGGAACTGGCCCTGCCGGAGGAGCGTGTCATGCTCCACCGGACGGAGCTGATGGAGGAAGCCTCGATCCGCGACCTCGCCGCACATGTGAAGGCGGGCTGGGGCGGGGTGGACATCCTGGTGAACAATGCCGGCATCTATCCCGGCGGCGACCTTTTCGACCTGCCGACCAGCGAATGGGACCGGGTCTTCGGCGTCAACGTCCGCGCCGTCTTCATCCTGTCGCGGGAGGTGGCGCATCTGATGGTGGCGGAGGGCGTGCAGGGCTGCATCGTCAACATCTCCTCCGGCGCCTCGCGGAAGATGAACCCGGCCCGCGTCGCCTATTGCACCTCCAAGACCACGCTGGACCGGCTCACCAAGGGGCTCGCCCTGGATTTCGCGCCGCGCGGTATCCGCGTGAACGCGGTCGAGCCCGGCTTCGCCCCGGGCAGCGAGGTCAGTCCGCTGAGCGACGAATACGTCTCCAACATGCTGGCCCGCATCCCGCTGGGCCGCACCAGCGGCCCCGACGATGCCGCCGCGGCGGTGCTCTACCTCTGCTCCGGCAAGGCCAGCTACGTCACCGGCGCCACGCTGACGGTAGACGGAGGCAACTCGATCCGCACCTGAGCGGGCCGCCCTTTGCCGGGAGGGCGGACCGCTCCGCGCCTAGCCCTTCTTGTCCGGCGCCGGCAGCAGGGCCTGGGGCGCCGCCTCGGCCTTGCTGCGGCGGGGTTTCGCCGCGCTGCCGGGGCGGCGGGCGGACGGTGCCTTCCGGACCCGCTTCCTCGCCGGCTTCGGCGACGGCAGGCTCTCGGCCCAGGTCAGCAGCCCGGCCACCACGGCCACATAGAGCGGGCCGCTGACCCACCAGGGAAAGCCGGTCAGGGCAACGACGCCAGTCCCGATCAGCACGGTCACGGCAACGACGGCAAGGTTCCGGAGAAAAGCGCGGAGCTTGGGCATGGCCCCATAGAACGCAAGCGCCCCGCGAATACAAACCCTTGAAAACGCTGATTTACATCCAGGGCCATCCGGGAACGGAAAAAGAACCTTCCGGGCGGTGCCCTCCAGGCGAAGTCAGAGCGCCTGTCCGGCGCACCAGCCGCTCGACCAGGCCCACTGGAAGTTGTAGCCGCCGAGCCAGCCGGTGACGTCCACCGCCTCCCCGATCGCATAGAGGCCGGGCACGTCGCGCGCCTCCATGGTCTGGGAGGAAAGCGCCCGCGTGTCGATGCCGCCCAGCGTGACCTCGGCCTTGGCATAACCCTCCGTGCCGCTGGGGACCAGGCGGCGGTTCTTCAGCCCCTCCGCCACCCGGCGCAGTTCCCGGTCCGGCAACTCCCCCATGGGCCGTGCCACGCCGTCCGCCAGGGCGACCGCCAGGCGCTGCGGCAGCACCTCCCCCAGCACGGTCCGCAATTCGGCGCGCGGACGGCTGTTCTTGCGCTCGATCAGGAAGGCGGTGGCATCGCGGTCCGGCAGCAGGTCCAGGATGACCGCCTCCCCCTCCCGCCAGGGCGAGGAGATCTGCAGGATGGCCGGGCCGGACAGGCCACGATGGGTGAAGAGCACCGCCTCCCGGAAGGCATGGCGGCCGCAGCGGGCCACCGCCTCCAACGACACGCCGCTCAGCGGGCGCATCATCTCCAGCGTCTCCCCGGCGAAGGTCAGCGGCACCAGGGCCGGGCGCGGCTCCACCAGCGGCAGGCCGAACTGCCGCGCGACGTCATAGGCGAAGCCGGTGGCACCCATCTTCGGGATGGAGGGACCGCCCGTTGCCAGCACCAAAGCGGGCGCGGCGAAGGCGCCCCGGTCGGTCTCCACGCGGAAGCCGCCGCCGTCATGGGCGACTGCGGTGATCCGGTGTCGCAGCCGCAGCTCCACCCGCGCCGCCTGGCATTCCGCCAGCAGCATGGCGAGGACGGCCCGCGCCGAACCGTCGCAGAAGAGCTGGCCCAGCGTCTTCTCGTGCCAGGCGATGCGGTGCTTCTCCACCAGTGCCAGGAAGTCGTGCTGCGTGTAGCGGCGCAGGGCGGATTTCGCGAAATGTGGGTTGGCGGAGAAGAAGCGCTCCGGCACCACGCCCAGGTTGGTGAAGTTGCAGCGCCCGCCGCCGGAGATCAGGATCTTGGCCCCCGCCTGGTCCGCATGGTCGAGCAGCAGCACGCGCCGCCCGCGCTGTCCCGCCGCCATGGCACACATCAGCCCCGCCGCCCCGGCGCCCAGGATCACCGCATCGAAGGATTCCATCGCGGCTCCCTAGCCCGTGGCCGCCGCCGGCGGAACCGCCGGACTCGTGAATCGCCCCCAAAC
Source organism: Roseomonas mucosa ATCC BAA-692 (assembly GCF_000622225.1). Lineage (GTDB taxonomy): Bacteria > Pseudomonadota > Alphaproteobacteria > Acetobacterales > Acetobacteraceae > Roseomonas > Roseomonas mucosa. The sequence goes on from NZ_JHWD01000004.1 coordinate 101,083, forward strand.
AGTTGACCGGCCGGGGAAACCGCCCGGGTTTGGCCTCGGCCCGCCCCTGCCCTACAAGCGGGCGGACCCAGTTCAGGGATTCCGGGTATGACCGACAGCGCCGACCAGTACAGCACCCTGCCTTCGGGCATCCGCTACCGTGACGAGGTGGTCGGCGAGGGGGAATCCCCCCGTCCCGGCCAGTGGGTCACCGTCCACTACACCGGCTGGCTCGACGACCAGGGCAAGCCGGGCCGCAAGTTCGACAGCTCCCGCGACCGCGGCGACCCTTTCCAGTTCATGATCGGCATGGGGCAAGTCATCTCCGGCTGGGATATCGGCGTCTCCACCATGAAGGTGGGCGGGCGCCGCATCCTCGTCCTGCCACCGGAGCACGGCTATGGCGCGCGCGGCGCCGGCGGCGTGATCCCGCCCAACGCCACGCTGATCTTCGACGTGGAGCTGCTCGGCCTCGGCTGAGGCCAGGGTTCCGGGTCGGCGCCAAAGCGCCGGCCCCGGTTCCGCCACGGCCTCCCCGCTACAGGGGCCGTATCAGAGGGGCGGCATTGGTGCCGCCACCCCGTCCCGCAGCGGATACTTGCCCCAGCCGCGCTCGTATTGCGGCGGGATGGAGAGGTCGCTCGTCCGGCCCAGCGCCTCGGCGGCCCGGACAGGCCAGTAGGGGTCCTTCAGGATCGCCCGTGCCAGCAGCACCAGATCCGCCTTGCCCTCGGCCAGGATCGCCTGGGCCTGCTGCGGCTCGGTGATCATGCCCACGGCGGCCACCGGGATGCCGGCGCCCCGCCGCACCGCCGCAGCACCCGGCACCTGATAGCCGGAACCGACCGGGATCTCCGCATGGGCCGCGTTGCCGCCGGAGGAGACATCCACCAGATCCACGCCGGCCTCCCGCAGCCGGCGCGCCAGTTCCACGCTTTCCTCCGTGGTCCAGCCACCTTCCACCCAGTCGGTGTGGCTGATCCGCACCCAGAGCGGCACGTCGCCCGGCAAGGCGGCACGGAGCGCGGCCGCCGTTTCGCGCGCCAGCCGCGTCCGCCCGGCGAAACCGCCGCCCCAGCCGTCGTCGCGGCGATTCGCGAGGGGCGAGAGGAACTGGTGCAGCAGGTAGCCATGCGCCGCGTGGAGCTCGACCACCCGGTAGCCCGCCTGCACCGCCCGCCGCGCGGCCTCGACGAAACCGGCGATCGTGGCGCCGATCTCCGCCTCGCTCATGGCGTGCGGCGTGGCATAGCCCTCGAAGGGCACGGCACTCGGCCCGACCGGCTCCCAGCCATGCTCCGAGGCCGGTCCATGCCTCCAGGGCGGGTTGCGGCTGCCCTTGCGCCCGGCATGGGCGAGCTGGATCGCCGGCACCGCTCCGGCGCGGGCGATGGCGGCGGCGAGGCGGGCATGGCCCGGCACCTGCGCCTCCTCCCAGATTCCGAGGTCCCAGGGGGTGATGCGCCCTTCCGGCAGCACGGCGGCGGCCTCGGTCATCACCAGCCCCGCCCCGCCCAGGGCGCGGGAAAGGAGGTGCTGCAGGTGCCATTCCGTGGGCCTGCCATCCGGCGCGCAGCAGTACTGGCACATGGGCGAGACGCCGATCCGGTTCGGCAGGGTCACGCCCCGCAGGGTCAGCGGCGTGAAGAGCGAGGTGCTGGGCTGGTCGGTCACGAGACGGGCGCTCCGATGCTGGCCGGGGGATTGGCGGGGATGGGTATGGCCGCGCCGAAGGGCGGCAGCCTGCCGATCCGGTCCTCGATCACGCCGAACAGGACGGGCTCCCCCGCCGGGCGCGGCAGCAGGCGCCCCGAGGCATCGGTGGGGAAGCGCGTCATGGTGACCGCATCCTCCACATTGCCGCCGACCGCTTCCGCCACGAAAGGCCCGACCCGCACCACGATGTCGCAATGCATGGCGCGGAACTGCCCGATCTCCGCCAGCCTCTCCCGCCAGTCGGTGAGCGGGCGGCGCGAGCGGTCGCCGCAGACCAGATCGCCCGGTGCAGGGGCATAGTCGCCGATGCTGTGCGGGACGAAGGGCGCCTGGGCCGGGAAATCCCGCGCGTCGGCCAGGATGGCGTCCAGGTAGAAGGAATGCGCGGCGTTCCCCGCGAACTCGCGCTGGTCCACCCCGGCGGAGCGCATCACCCAGGAGATGAAGGCCGCCGACCAGGCGGGCTCGCGCCAGGGGGCCGTCGCCGCGCCTTGCAGGGCGGCGGCATAGCGGTCCCGGTTCCGGTCGATCACCGGCCGGTCCTCCTCCACCGCGCGCCAGTAGGCGAGGACGCGGGGGAAGTTGGCGATGGCCGATTCCGGTCCCGGTGCCTTGCTGGGCGGGTGCTTCTCGCCGGGCGTGGTGACGTAGCCGCCCCAGTCCTGCCATTCCGTCAGCGCGAAGCGGACGATCCGCTCCCGGGTGGAGGGCGGATAGGAGAGCGGCGGCTCGCGGAACCGGGCCGTGGCCTGCGGCGGCGTGGCGCAGGCGGCGAGCAGGGCGGTGGGCCACAGTGCCAGCAACAGGGCGTGGACCCGCCTCCCGGCGGAAGCGGAGGGCGCGGACAGGCGCATCGGGCGGTGATCCGGAACAGGACCGGGCTTCGCGCCAGGTCTGTGGAGGAAGGGGGACGGCCGTGGATCACGCCCGCCCGGAGGCAGAAGCCCGGAGGCCGGTTGGCCAGCCGCAGGATGGCCCGCTGGATAGCACCATGCCGACGGACCCGCACCACCCAGGGTTGCATCCCCGGCTTTCGCGCCGGGGATGCCGGCGGCGGCACCTCGTTTCCGGCACGGGGGCAGCGGCGCCACGGCATCCGGCGCGGTCCGCTCCCGCGCCGGGACGGTCAGTGCAGCGTCTCGCGCGTGATCCCGCCGCCGGTCACCGGGGCGCTGTAGGCGGGGGGCGCGGCCTGACCATAGGGGGCGGCGCCCGGGACACTCCCTTGGGCCGGCGCCGCATAGGGCTGCGCGGAGGGCGGCACGACGGCTTGGCTGGCGCCGTACTGCATCAGCACCGCGCGCAGCGGGTCGGCGCCCTGGTTGTAGGCGGTCATGCTGAGCACGATGTCGCGCACCGCGACCGCCCGCCCGTAATAGGCCTGGTTGCCTTCGTGATAAGGGCTCATCACCGCGCCATCGAGGGTGATGCCGGCATAGAGGCCGCGGGTCTTGGCATAGGCCACCACGTCCGCTCCGGCCGCCGTGGTGGTCGCGCCGCCCATGCCGCCGCCCACCGTCACCAGGGCGATGGAGATGTCGCCGCCGAGCTTGACCTGGTTGTCCAGCACGGCGTTCAGCCCCTTGTCCGTCAGGATGAAGAACATGAGCTGTGCGTCCTGCAGGCCGATCTGCAGGCCGAGCGAGCCGGAGCCGAAGCTGTAGAAGGCCGGCGAAGACCAGGATCCCGCCCCGTCACGCGCCGTCAGCACGCAACTGCCGCCCTGCGCCCCCAGGATGAAGCCCGCCTTCAGCACGCGCGGGCAGATCATCACCGCGCGGGAACGGCGGAGCGAGCCCTGGGTGTCCTGCCGCACACCCGGATCGCCCTGGCCCAGCATCTCCTGCGCTGTCAGCGTCGCGCGGTCCACCAGCGTCTGCTGCTCGGCGGCCGGTGGGATCGAGCCCCCGCCGCAGGCCGCCAGCGCCATGAGAAGCACAAGGCACATCGCACGGCGCATCAAATTCTCCCCCTAACCCCTTGGTCCCGATCCCTGTTCTAAACGCAAAGAATGGCTGTGACCAAGCGTCGGCGCCTCGGGAGGACGGATTTCCGGCCGCCTCAGTGCAGTGCGCTGAGGCCGGGCGGCTCCTCGTTCACCGCGCCGACGCGCCACTGGCCGCTGAGATTCTCCAGCCGGGTCAGGGACAGGTTGCGGACGGAGAACTGCAACGCCTGATAGGGGCTGAAGCCGCAGGCATGGGCCAGCGCGGCGCGGATCGAGCCGCCATGCGCCACGATCACCAGCGATTCGCCCGGATACTTGTCCACCAGATCGTCCAGCACCGGGCCGACGCGCTTCACCACGTCGCCGACGCTTTCCCCGCCGGGCGGCCGCTCCTCGGCCGAATGCGGCCAGAACGGGTGCGGCGGGTCGCGCAACAGGGCGGTGAACTCCTCATGCGTCAGCCCCTGCCAGCGGCCCAGGTTCTGCTCGCGCATGTCCGGCAGCACGGTCAGCCTCTGCTCGGGATAGCCTCCGGCGAAGACGGCCGCCGCGGTGGAGCGGGTCCGCGCCAGCGGCGTGCAGAACCAGCGGGCCGGACGCGGCAGCCGCTCGGCCAGCCAGGCATGGGCCACCTGCTCCGCCGCCAGGGCCACGGTGCAGAGCGGCACGTCCATGTCCCCGTACATGGTCAGCCGGGCCGAGGGCTCGACGATGGCGTGCCGGATCAGGAAGAGGCGCGTCAGGATCATGGCCCCGCTTATGGCCGAGGCACGGGCCGGTGAGAGCCCCCTTTGACGGCGCCCCTCCCGTGCCGTGGCGGCACGGGTCGACCGCCGTTCAGGCCGCGCGGGCCGAGCGCTGGCTCATCACCCCCGACAGCATCACCACCGCCGCGCCCGCCATGGCCCAGGGCCCCGGCACCACGCCCCAGATCGCGAGGTCGAAGACCACCGCATAGGCGAGCGCGCTGAATTCCAGCGGCGCGAGGCGGGAGGCCGAGGCATGGCGGAAGGCCCCGGCCAGGCAGAGCGACGCCACGCCGGAGAAGACGCCGTTGGCCATCAGCGCCGCGAGATCCCGCGTCCCGGGCGGCACCCAGCTTTCCATCAGGAAGGGCAGCAGCACCAGCAGCCCGGGGGCCGAGGTCCAGAGGATCAGCCGCGCCATCCCGGCCTCGTGCCGCAGCCAGCGGTTGATCGTCATGACGATGGAGTAGCAGACGGTGCCCATCAGGGCCCAGAGATAGGAGGCCACCGGCGCGCCGCCGGTCAGACCGGGCAGCAGCGACATCAGCACGCCGCCGAAGCCCAGCGCGCACCAGCCCCAGGCGGAGGCGGGAACCGGCTCCCGCAGGAAGAGCGCGGCCAGGGCCAGGGTGAAGAAAGGCGCGGTGAAATAGACGAGGTAGCCCTCGGCCAGGGCAAGGCCGCGCAGCGCCAGGAAGAAGCCGAAGGCCGAGCCCAGCATCCCGGCGGCGCGCAGCAGGTGCAGCCACGGATGCCGCGTGCCCAGATCGCCGCCCAGGCCGGGGCGCGCGAGGCGCGCGAGCAGCAGCAGGGTCAGCATGGTGGCATAGCGGATGCCCACCACCTGCTGCGGCGGGTAGTGCCCCGACAGCAGCTTGGAATTCGTGTCCAGCAGGGCAAAGAGGCCCAGCGCCGCCAGCAGCAGCAGAGGTCCGCGCACCCGGTTCGTCTCCCCCATCCCCCCGCGGGCCGACAGGCCGACCGTCCCGCGGGCCGCGTATCCCTTGTCGCGGCTTCTCCCTGGCGCCGGGCGCGTGGTCAACCCGCGCAACCCGCGCTTCCCCCATGCCCGGCTTCGGTCCATAGGGGGCGCCGATGACTCCTGCCCTCGCCTCCGCACTCATGCCGCTGATGCGCGGCATGGACCCCGAGCGCGCGCACGGCGCGGCGCTGCGGGCCCTGCGCCTCGGCCTCGCCGGCCGCGACCGCATGCCGGACGATCCCATCCTGGCCACCGGGGCGCTGGGCCTGCGCTTCCGCAACCCGGTCGGCCTCGCCGCCGGCTTCGACAAGGATGCGGTGGCGGTGCTGCCGCTGATGCGCCTGGGTTTCGGACTCGTCGAGGCCGGAACCGTCACGCCGCGCCCCCAGGCGGGCAATCCGAGGCCGCGCCTCTTCCGGCTGGAGGAGGACCGCGCGGTGGTCAACCGCATGGGCTTCAACAATGGCGGCCTCGACGCCTATGTGGCGCGGCTGGCGGCCCTGCCCCGCCCCCTGCCCGCCGTGCTGGGCGCCAATATCGGCATCAACAAGGAAGGCGCCGATCCGGAGCGCGACTACCCTGCGCTCTATGCCGCCGTGGCGCCGCACGCGGATTACGTGACGCTCAACGTCTCCTCCCCCAACACGCCGGGGCTGCGGGACCTGCAAGGCGAGGCGCGTCTGGCCGCCATCCTCTCGGCCGTGGCGGAGCGCCGCGCCGGGCTGGCGAAGCAGCCGCCGCTGCTGGTGAAGATCGCCCCCGACCTCGCCGAGGATGCCCTGCCGGCCATCGTGGAAGCCTGCATCGCCCAGGGCGTGGCCGGGATCATCGTGTCCAACACCACCATCGCCCGCCCCGCGACGCTGCGCTCGCCGCGCCGGGCCGAGGCGGGCGGCCTTTCCGGCCCGCCGCTCTTCGCCCCCTCCACCGCCATGCTGGCGGCGGTCCACCGGCTGGCGCGCGGGCGGCTCGTGCTGGTGGGGGCGGGCGGCGTCGGCAGCGCGGAACAGGCCTATGCCAAGATCCGGGCCGGGGCCTCGCTGGTGCAGATCTACGCGGCGCTGGCCTATGAGGGACCGGCGCTGATCCCGGACATCAGGCGCGGCCTCGCCGCGTTGCTGCGGCGCGACGGCTTCGCGCATATCTCGGACGCGGTGGGAGTTGACGCGGCATGAAGATCTTCGAAGGCATTACCCCGCTGGCGGAGCGCTATGACGGCTTCGTGGTGGATCTCTGGGGCGTGGTGCATGACGGGGTGCAGGCCTATCCCGGCGTCACCGACGCGCTGGCGCAGCTCCAGGCCGCCGGCAAGCGCGTGGTCTTCCTGAGCAACGCTCCGCGCCGCTCCTGGGTGGTGGAGGAGCTGCTGGCCCGGCTCGGCGTGCCGCGTTCGCTCTACGTGGACGCCGTGACCTCGGGCGAGGTCGCCTGGGAGATGCTGCGCGACCGCACCGACCCCTGGTTCGCGAAGCTCGGCCGCCGCGCCTACCACCTCGGCCCGGCCACCGATCTCAGCGTGATCGAGACGCTGGACCTGACCCTGGCGGAGCGGCCGGATGGCGCGGACTTTCTGCTCAACACCGGCCCCGACCCGCAGCTCGGCCCGCATGCGCTGGAGCCCTATGACGCGGTGCTCCGGGCCTGCGCCGAGAAGGGCCTGCCGATGGTCTGCGTGAACCCGGACCGAGAGGTGGTGGTGGGCGGCCGCATCCTGCTCTGCGCCGGGGCCTTCGCCGACCGCTACCGCCTGCTGGGCGTCACCGACATCTTCGAGGTCGGCAAGCCGGACCCGACCGTCTATGGCCCGGTGCTGCGCCGCCTCGCCGTGCCGAAGGAGAAGGTCCTGGCCGTGGGCGACGGGCCGCGCACCGATCTCGCCGGGGCCAAGGCCGCCGGGCTCGACTGCGTCTGGGTGCTGAACGGCCTCTCCGCCGCGCTGGCGCCGGACCAGCTCGACACCATCGCCGCCGCGGAAAAGGTCTTCCCCCTCGCGGCCCTGCGCGCCTTCCGGCCCTGAGGCGCAACCGGCGCGGCGCCCCGAATGCAGGGTGGCGTCGCCTGGTCCTGGCGTTGCGCTTCGTGGCCAGCCCCGGGGGAGGCTCCGCCTACCCCCGGAACCCCCACCGCCGGGGAGATCGTATCTCCCCGGACCCCACCTTGCGTGGGTGCGGGTGGCAAGGCCTGCCTTCCCGAACCCAGGGGGCAGGCGGGGCAAAGGAGCTCAAGAAGGAAAACACCCTGTCCGCGCTGGTGGCACCGGCAGTCCGCCGGAGAGCATGGCTCTCCGATGCGTCCGGCATCAGCGGAGGCCAACTCATCGGGTCCAGGGCCCGCAGTGTCCTGGCAGAGTGGGAGTTTGGGGGCGAGGCAGCGCCTCACCCTCAAAGGACGGCGCAAACTCATGACAGGCTCGCCCAGGGAAAGCCACCGTTCCGATCAGCCGAGGTAGCGCGCTCCGGCCTGTTGCAGCAGCCGGGCCTGGCGCAGGGCGCGGCGCTGTTCCGGCGACAGTCCTTCCTCCGGCGGCCATGCGGGCTCCGGCGAAGCTCGGCCCGCGCGCAGGGCCGCCGCCACGGCTTCCAGCCCGGCGGCCAGTTGCCGGCCGAATGCCGGGTCGCCGCTTCGGGAATGGCGGGCAGACTGCAACCAAACGGCGGTGCTGGCACCAGCCAGGCGGCGCAGGAGCAGGAGGGCGGTCCCGGCGGCCTCCTGGCGTCGCTCGCCCTCGCCCCCATGCTCGCCCACCTGCCCCCAGGGCTCACGGGCGGCACGCTCGCGCAAGGCTTCGGCATTGACGCTGGCAAGCCCGGCCGCTCGCCGCGCCGCCTCGGTCGCCGCCCGGTCGGCGTCGGGTCCAAAAGCCAGCGCGGCATAGCGCGCATGCGCTTCCAATGCCCCGGCAAGGGCGAGGCGCAGCCGCTGCGGCGCCCGCTCCGGCCAGAGCAGCATGGCCCCCGCCAGGGCGATGACGCTGCCCAGCACGTTGTTGAAGGCGCGCAGCCCGGCCAGCCCGGCATGGCTCGCGCCCGGCACGGTCAGGTCCACCAGCAGCACGAAGAGCGGCGTGAGGAAGAAGACGAAGAGCGCATAGCTCACGCCCCGGACCGCCAGGGTCGCCATGGCCAGGGGAAAGATCGCCAGGGTCAGCGCCAGGGGACCCTCCAGCACCCAGCCTAGGAAAGCGGCCGCCAGCCCGCCCAGCACGCTGCCGACCGCGCGTTCCAGCGCCCGGGGCCAGGTCGTGGCGATCTCCGGCTGCTGCACCAGGATCACCGCCATCGTGGCCCAGTAGGCCTGCGGCAATTCCAGGAGATGGGCCAGCACCATCACCCCGGTCACCAGCACGGCCGAACGCAGGGCATGGCGGAAGACCAGCGACTCCCAGCGCAGGTTGGCCAGCAGCAGCACCCAGAACCTGTGGGCCTGCCGTGGCTGCGGCGCGGGCGGGCCAGCCGGCGCGTTGTCGATCATTCCGCGCAGGGCGGCGGCCATGGCGTGCAGGCCCTCCCCCGCCTCGCTTTCCGGCGCGGCGGGCATGGCCTCCAGCCGGGCCAGGGCGGCGCGCAGCCGGGCATCGGGCGGCTGCCCCGCCTCCATCAGCCGGGACTGGCGCAGCAGCACCACGGCCAGTTGCCGCAACTGGCGCCGGGCGGCCCGGCGGTCCGGTGGCGTGGGCCGCTGGCCCTGCTCCTCCAGCCGGTCCTCCAGCGCGATCAGCAGGGCGAAAAGCCGTTCCGCCGTTTCCAGCCCGATCAGCAGCCGCCCCACCGCGTCGCGCAGGCCACGGGCGCGGAGGAGCTGCTCCAGGGCAGCGCGGGCATTCTCGATGGACAGGCGCACGGCGCGGCGGTGGCGCCCGGCATGCTCGCCCCAGGCATTCTCCGTCGAACCCTCCGCGAGAAGCCGGTCCAGGTCGGCGCACAGGGCAGCCAGGTCGCGGAAGGCCGCGGCCAGGGCCAGGCGCGAGGGGCGGAAGGGATGGATGCGCCAGAGGGTCAGGCTGAGCAGCAGCGCCCAAAGGCAGCCCCCCGCGAAGATCAGCCCGAATTCCAGCGCCGCCCCGGCGGAATGAACCGGCTGGTCTGCCGCCACCGCGAAGGCCACCACCGCCAGGGCGCCGGCCTGGGTGATGGCGGCGCCGTAGAGGCGGCCCAGCCCGCCCAGGAAGGTGCAGAGGCACAGCAGCGCTGCCGCGAAGGGCCAGCCCAGCCCGCCGCTGACAGCCCCTGCCAGGGCGCAGAGGGTGGAGACGGCCGCGTAGCCCGCCATGAGCCGCGCCCGCTCCCGCCCTGGCCCGCCCGGGTCGGCGAGGCAGGTCCAGAGCGCCGCGATCGCGGCCCAGGACAGGGCAGGCCAGTGGAGGAGCTCCATCACCAGCACCACCAGGGCGCAGGCGGCGGCGGCACGGAGGCCTTCGCCCAGGCTGACGGCGCGGGGGGAGAGCGAGATCGACCAGCGCCCCAGCCGGGCCGAAAGGCGCTCCGGCCAGGCGGGGCCGGCGCGGCGCCGGGCGATCGGCCGGGGACGGGCCGGGGTCATGGCCCATGCTGTCCATCATGATGGGACGCGGTGCCTGCCGCCCGGTGCGGCGACGCCCGACATCCCGCCGGGCGGGAGACCTTCCGGGGCGGCACGATCCCCGGCATCGTGGGATGCGTCATCCTGGGATCACCTCCGCCACGCGGCGATTCACGATTGCTGCATTGCAGCATAGCGGCTTTCGTAGCCGGGTCGCCAGCCCCCTGCCGCGGGGCGCAGCCTCAGCCGATCCGCAGCAGTGTCGAACCGTTGAGCCGCAACCAGTCCTGGGCCGCCTCGCGATGCGGGGTGCGCGTTTCCACCAGCGCCCAGAAGCGGGCGGAATGGTTGAGCTCGCGCAGATGCGCAACCTCGTGCGCCGCCACGTAGTCCAGCACCCAGCCGGGCGCCATCACGAGGCGCCAGGAAAAGGCCAGGGTGCCGTCCGGCGCGCAGGAACCCCAGCGCGAGCGGGTGTCCTTCAGCCGGACCGCGCGCGGGTGCACCGCCAGCGCCCGGGCATGTTCCGCCACCAGGGGGGCGATGCGCCGGCGCGCCTCGGCCCGCAGGAAGTCGCCGACCCGGCGCGCGACGAATTCCGGGGCGCCGGCAACGACGATGCGGCCGTCCTGCAGGAAGGCGCCCCCCCGTGCCTGGGGCTCGTGGCGGATCGGGTGCGGCACCCCGCCGAGCGGGATCTCCGCCCCGTCCTGGAAAGGCTGCGGCGGCGCCAGGGAGGACAGGCGCTCCATCACCCAGGCGGCATGGGCGGTGAGCAACGCCATGCCCTGCTGGCGGCTGGCACGCGGCGGCAGGGTGACGATCACCTCGGCGGCACAGGGGTCGATGCGCAGCGAGACGCGGCGGGCCCGGCTCGAACGCTGCCAGCGCACCGGACAGGGGATCGGCCGGTTGAGCGGCCCCGTCCGCAGGGGGACGCTCTCGGTGGTGCTCGGCTCCATGCCGGACAGAATGCCCGGACGGAGGCCCCGGGACAACGCCCGGCTTCCCATCCGGGCGACGGGCACGGACCGCCTCAGCCGGGCAGGCCCTTCATCTCGATCTCGACAAAGGAAAGCGGCGCCTCGCCGGCATTGATCACGTTGTGCTCCGCCCCCGCCAGGCGATCATAGGCCAGCCCGGCCTGGAGCTGGCTGGTGACGCTGGTGCCGTCCGCCATCTCCACCAGCAGGGTCCCGTCCGTCACCGGCACCACGACATAGGCCCATCCGTGGCGATGGGCGCCCGTCTCGGCACCCGGGGCGAAGTCCCAGCGGGTGACGCGCACGCGCTCATTGTCCGACTGGAGGGTGGCGACGGCGGGAACGCGGCAGCGGAGGGCTTCGCGGGCGAACTGGCTCATGCCTGGACTCCTGGGCTGGCGGCGCGACGGCATGGGCCGTGGCACCACGGCGAGGGTGGAAAGGGCGCGGAGCGCCTGGTCCAGCCTCTCCCCGGATGGTTCAGGCTGGCAAGGGGCGCCGACGCCAGTGGACGCGGGCGGCCTCGCTTCCGCCCCGGGTGGCCGGAGCCGGACGCGGCCAGCGCCCCGGCCAGTCCACCACATGATCCTCCAGCGCCCCTGCGCGGCGCTCACTCACCACCCGCCCGGCCACGGAAACGCCGGCGCCCTGGACGGTGGCCGGGTCGCCGGAAACCAGCGGATGCCATTCGGGCAGGTCCCTGCCCTCAGCGACGAGGCGGTAGCCGCAGCTCGGCGGCAGCCAGTCGATGCGCTTCAGCCGGGCCGGGGTCAGCTTCACGCAGTCGGGCACCTTGGCCCGGCGGTTGGCATAGTCGGAGCAGAGGGCGGTCGAGGTGTCGAGCAGGCGGCAGGCCACCTCGGTCCAGTGGATCTCATCCGTGTCGTCGTCGCGCAGCTTGTGCAGGCAGCAGCGGCCGCAGCCGTCGCAAAGGCTCTCCCATTCGCTCCGCGTCATCTCGGAGGGGGATTTCGCCTTCCAGAAAGGCAGGTCAGGAAGCATCCCGCCAAGCTGAGCGCCCCATGGCGCAAACACAAGGCGAAAACCAGCGGCCCTGCCCCGCCGGTTTCTCTCACACGCCGTGGGGCCGGAGTCCTCCTCCGGCCCCGCGGATCCGCTTCCAGCCAAAGCCCCGGACTGGCGCTTGGCAGGCCTCCGGGGCCGGGCCGGAGGGTTTCAGGCCCAGCGCCGGATCTCGCGGCGCAGGTCGCGCACCAGGGCGTCACCGCGCTTGCGGGCACGGCCTGCAAGCTCGGCCGCGTCGTGCCCGGCATGGGAGGCGGTGTCGCGGAGGGTTTCCCGCAACTCCGAGGCCCGCCCCAGCCAGCCCGTCCGGCGCCGCGAAGGGCGGCCCGAGAGCCGGTCCACCACATTGTCCACCCCCTGCCGCAGCGAGCAGAAGAGGGAGGCCAGGACGCTCTCGTCGCGCCGGGCCCGGCGGCGCCCGCCGTGCAGCAGGCCGTGGGCTTCGTTCCGCATGTGCTCCACCCGGTCCCGGACATCCCCGGCGAAGCCTTCCACCCGGTCCTGGCCGCGCCCCAGCAGGGACATGGCTCCGCCCCGCAGGACGCTGGCACGGTCCTGCGCGGTCTCGGCCACGTTCTCCACCCGGCCACGCGTACGGCCCAGAAAGGAACGGGCGCCGTCGCGGTAGTCTTCCGCCGCGTCATGGGCGGATTCCGCCACGTCCTCCGCGCGGCCCCGGACCCGCCCCAGGAAGGAGCGGGCGCCATCGCGATAGCTGTCGGTCCGGTCCTGGACCGTTTCCGCCAGATCCCCGGCCCGGTACCGCGCCTGGCCGACCAGCCCGCGGGCGCTGCCACGCCAGGATTGCGCCCGGTCCTGCGCCTCCTCTGCGAAATCGTCGGCCTGCCCCCGCCAGCGTCCCCAGAGGGAGTGGGCGCGGGAGGAAGTGTCCTCCGCCAGCTCGCGGGCATCGTGCCTGGCATGCCCGAACAGTCCGCCCAGCAGGCCGCCGCCGCGCGAGGCCCTGCGCTCCGCCTCGCGCGCCAGCCGCTCGGCGCGGCGGCGGCCTTTGCGGGACAGGCCGGCCCATTCTTCGCTGCCCTGCCGGCCCAGGCGAGAGAGGCTCCAGCGGCCCCGGCGCATCGCTTCCTCGGCCTCCCGGAGCAGGGCGCGGTCGCGGGACTTGCGGCTGTAGTGCACGCCCACCGCCACGCCAGCCGCCAGCGCGCCCAGGCCGATCAGCACCCCGGCGGTGCCGAGCGGGTTCATCTGCGCTTCCAGCAGGACGGAGGTGCGGCGCGGGGCCGGCTGGTCCTTGATGGCGCCCGTCTCGGCCAGGTCGGCGCGCGGCTCGTAAAGGTTGTCGTGGCGGTCCTTCCGCCCCGGGCTCCGGCGCGTCTGGCTGCGGCGCCCGAAGGCCTCCATCACCCGGTCGGTCAGGCGCGGGGCGTGGTTGCCCAGCAGCGCGATGGCGTAGCCCCCCATGCCCACCACCAGGGTCCGGGGCGCGTATTCGCAGGCGTACAGGATCGCCTTGGCCACGAGGCGCGGATGATAGACTGGCGCGGGCAGCTTCAGCCCCGCGCTCTCCGTCACGTTGCGGGAATGCTCCGGAAAGAGCGTGTCCACCGAACTGGGCTTTACCAGCGTGACGGAGACCGGATACCCCGCTTCCTCGAACTCCATGCGGAAGGCATCGGTGATGCCCTTCACCGCGTGCTTGGAGGCGGAATAGACGCCCTGCAGCTCCATCGCCCGGTCGGACAGGACGGAGCCGACATTGACGATGGTGCCACCGCGCTGCTTCAGGTGCCTCACCGCCACCTGGGTGCCGTTCACGACGCCCCAGTAGTTGACGTCGAAGAGACGCCTCTGGTCCTCCAGCGGCGTGTCCTCGATCCGGCCATAGATCGCGGCGCCGGCATTGTTCACCCAGCTGTCGAAGCCGCCGAAGCTGTCGATGGCCTTCTGCGCGACCTTCTCCATTGCCCCCGCATCGGCGACATCGGCCACCACGTATTCCGTGCGGCCGCCCCGGGCGCGCAACTCGTCGCGCAGGGAGCGCAGGGCGTCCTCGTTGCGGGCGGCCAGGACCAGCGAGGCGCCCCGCTCAGCCGCCAGCCGCGCGGTGGCGAGGCCGATGCCGGAGGTGGCGCCGGTGAGCACGATCACCTGCTGGCGCAACGGCTTGCGATGGGGCTTGGCCATGGTCGGGGTTACTCCCTTGTCTGGGTATCTCCCCCGGTGAACGCCGCGCCTCGCGAGAGGTTGAGGCCGGATTTCCGCGCATCCGCCCTTCCCGCGCGGGATGGCTGGGCGGAGGATCGGGGCCGGCGTCGAAAAGGCGGACGCCGGAACCCGCCCGCCCATCCGGGGGCATGGCCCCCATGGCTGGGTATCAGGCGAGAGAACGGAGCCTGGGAACAGGACGGAGACACCGGATGCGGATCGGGCTTTTCATTCCCTGCTACATCGATGCCTTCCACCCGGAGATCGGCATTGCCACGCTGGAGTTGCTGGAACGGCTCGGCCTCGACGTCACCTATCCGCCCGACCAGACCTGCTGCGGCCAGCCGATGACCAACAGCGGCTTCCACCGGGAATCCGCCGCGGCGGAATCACTGTTCCTGCGGAACTTCACCGGCTTCGACTATGTGGTGGCGCCCTCCGGGAGCTGCGTCCAGCAGGTCCGGGAGCATATGACGGCCATCCCGCAGACGGAGGCCCTGCGCGACCTCCGCTCCCGCACCTTCGAGCTGGTGGAGTTCCTGCACGACGTGCTGGAGGTGCGGGAATTCCCCTGGGCCGAGTTTCCCCACAAGGTCGGCTACCACTATTCCTGCAACACCCTGCGCAACCTCGGCCATGCCAGGCCCTCCGAGCTAAACCTGCCGGATTTCTCCAAGCCGCTCGACCTGCTGCGCGGGGTGCGCGGCATCGAGGTGGTGACGCCTGCCCGGCATGACGAGTGCTGCGGCTTCGGCGGCACCTTCGCGGTGACGGAGCCGGATGTTTCCGTCCGGATGGGCCAGGACAAGGTACGCAACCACAGCCAGGCGGGCGCCGAGTACATCGTATCCGCCGACAGCTCCTGCCTGCTGCACCAGCAGGGCTGCGCCGAGCGCATGGGGCTGCCGGTGAAGTTCATCCACATCGCCCAGATCCTCAATGGAGACATGGCGTGAGCAGCACCGCGAAGCCCGGTCTTGACCATGCCGAGGGCCGCTCGAAGCCGATCCCTGCACCGCAGCGCGAGCCGCAGCCGCGCGGCGCCGTGGTGCGGGGCAACCGGCCGGTGGACCATGCCGAGGCCGCCGCGCGCTTCCTGAAGGCGCCGGAGCACGAGAGCTTCCACGACCGCCGGCTCTGGGACCTGCGGGAGAAGCGCGACCGCGAGGCGCACGGCATCCCGGAATGGGAGGAGCTGCGCGCCCTGGCCTCGGCCATCAAGGAGCACACCCTCACCCATCTCGACACCTATCTGGAGCAGTTCGAGGCCGCCGCGAAGGCGAACGGCGCGCATGTCCACTGGGCGAAGGACGCCGCCGAGCACAACGGGATCGTCCTCGGCCTGCTGCGCGACCACGGCGCACGGCGGCTGATCAAGAGCAAGTCGATGCTGACCGAGGAATGCGGCTTCCGCGACGCCATGGCCGAGGCCGGCATCGAGGTGGTGGAGACCGATCTCGGCGAGCGCATCCAGCAGCTCGACAACGAGGACCCGAGCCATGTGGTGGTGCCGGCGGTGCACAAGCTGCGCTCCGACGTCGCCGCCGTCTTCGCCAGGACGCTGGGCAGCGACCCGGACAACCACGACGCCGCCTATCTGGCGCGGCGGCAGCGCGAGGCGACGCGACCGCTGATCCTGGAAGCCGATGCCGGCATGACCGGCTGCAACTTCGCGGTGGCGGAAACGGGCGGCGTGGTGGTCTGCACCAACGAGGGCAATGCCGATCTGTCGGCCAACGTGCCGCCGCTGCACATCGCCAGCATCGGCATCGAGAAGCTGATCCCGCGCGTGGCCGATCTCGGCGTCTTCATCCGCCTGCTGTCGCGCTCCGCCCTGGGGTCGCCGATCACGCAGTACACCTCGCACTTCCGGGCGCCGCGCCGGGGCGGGGAGATGCATTTCGTGCTGGTGGACAATGGCCGCTCCGCCCGGCTGGGGATGGAGGAGTTCTGGACCTCGCTGAAATGCATCCGCTGCGGCGCCTGCATGAACACCTGCCCGGTCTATCGCCGCAGCGGCGGCCTGTCCTATGGCGCCACCTATGCCGGGCCGATCGGGCTGATCCTCGACCCCACCTTCAACCGGCGGAAATACAGTAGCCTGCCCTTCGCCTCGACCCTGAACGGCAGCTGCACCAATGTCTGCCCGGTGAAGATCAACATCCACGAGCAGATCTTCGCCTGGCGCAAGGTGCTGGCCGAGGAGCACGAGCTGCCCATGGCCAAGCGGGCGATGATGGCGGCGGCGGGGCATGTGCTTTCGCGGCCCCGGCTGTTCCGGGCCGCCATCGGCGCGGCGGATTCCGCGCTGCGCCACCTGCCGCGCTTCGCCCTCTACAACCCGCTGAACCGCTGGGGCGCCGGGCGCGAGGTGCCGGCGGCGCCGAGGGAGACCTTCCACGACTGGTACGCCCGCAACCGGGGGCAGGCGAAATCCGGGGGGAGGCCATCATGAGCAGCCGGGAGGCGATCCTGGCCTCGCTCCGCCGCAAGCACCGGCCGGAGCGCGTGCCGCTGCCGCAGGTCGGGCTCTTCGACCGGGAGCTGGAGGGCGGCCCCATCGCGGAATTCGGGCGGCGCCTGGCGCAGATGGGCGGCAAGCTGCTGGAGCCCGGTCCGGACGGCGACCCGCTGGCCCCCGCCGCCCCGCTCCTGCGTGAGGCCGTGGTGATCTGCTCCATGGTGCCGGAGGTCCAGGGCAACCGGCCGCTGACACCGGACACCGCGCCGGCCAGCCTGGCGGATGTGGACGTGGCGGTGCTGCGGGCCTGCTTCGGCGTGGCGGAGACCGGCTCGGTCTGCTTCACCGAGGAAGCGCTGGGGGTGAACTCCGTCGCCTATCTGGCGCAGCACCTGCTGGTGCTGCTCGACCCCGCCGCGATCCTGCCCAACCTGCACCATGCCTACCGGCGTCCGGAATTCGCGCGGTCGCGCTACACCGTCTTCCACACCGGCCCCTCCGCCACCGCGGATATCGAGGGCGTGCTGATCCACGGCGCCCAGGGCGTGCGGTCGCTCTCCGTGCTGCTGCTGCCACCCCCGGGGTGAGGCCGGCGCCCCCCCCGGGGGGGAAACCGTCACCCCCCGGTGCGTGGGAGCTACTTGAAGATCACCGGCGGTGGTTCGTCCTCGCCCATGCCGGGTGTGGGCACGTCGATGGTGACGGAGGCCGGGTCCACATTGCTGCCGGCATCGATCCAGTAGGTGACGCTTTCCGGCCAGAGAATCACCACCGCGACCAGGGCGATCTGCAGCAGCAGCCAGGGGATGGCGCCCCAGTAGATGTCCGCGGTCTTCACCGATTTCGGCGCGATGCCGCGCAGGTAGAAGAGCGCGAAGCCGAAGGGCGGGTGCATGAAGCTGGTCTGCAGGTTGATGCAGAGCAGCACGCCGAACCAGACGAGGTCGATGCCCAGCTTTGCCGCCACCGGTGCCAGCAGCGGCACGATGATGAAGGCGATCTCGAAGAAATCGAGGAAGAAGGCCAGGAAGAAGACAAAGATATTGACGAAGAGCAGGAAGCCGAGCTGACCGCCCGGCAGGTGCGACAGCAGGTGTTCCAGCCACAGCCCGCCATCCACGCCCTGGAAGACCAGCGAGAAGACCGTGGCGCCGACCAGGATGAAGATGACCATGGCGGTGATGCGCATGGTATTGGCCATGGCCTCCCGCAGCAGCCGCCAGGAATAGCGCCCATTGGCCATGGCGAGCGCGATGGCGCCCACCGCGCCCATGGCCCCGGCCTCGGTGGGGGTGGCAAGGCCCAGGCCGATCGTGCCCAGCACCAGGAAGATCAGCACCAGCGAGGGCACCATGCCCTTGGCCACGCGCCAGATCAGCGGCCAGCCGCGCTGCGTGCGCGCCTCCTCCGGCAGCGGCGGCACCTTGTGCGGCGCCACGATGGAGACCACGGCGATGAAGCCGACGAAGAGCAGGATCTGCAGGATCGAGGGGCCGATCGCCCCCGCATACATGTCACCCACCGAGCGGCCGAGCTGGTCGCCCAGGATGATCAGCACCAGGGAGGGCGGGATGAGCTGGGTGATGGTGCCGGACGCCGCGATCACCCCCGTGGCGATGCGCATGTCGTAGCCGTAGCGCATCATGATCGGCAGCGAGATCATGCCCATGGCGATCACCGAGGCCGCCACCGTGCCGGTGATGGCGCCCAGCACCGCGCCCACGATGATCACCGCATAGGCGAGGCCGCCCGGGACCTTGCCGAAGAGCTGCCCCGTGCCTTCCAGCAGGTCCTCCGCCAGGCCGCAGCGTTCCAGTACCGCCCCCATCAGGGTGAAGAAGGGGATGGAGAGCAGCAGGTCGTTGCTCAGGATGCCGAAGACGCGCAGCGGCAGGTTGCCGAGGTAGTCGGCGGTGAAGAAGCCCAGCTCGATCGACAGGAAGCCGAAGAACAGCCCCACCGCGGCCAGGGAGAAGGCCACCGGGAACCCGATGACGAGGAAGACGATTAGGCCGCCGAACATCAGTGGCGGCATCCATTCGAGGCTCATCTGCGGGGCGTCTTCCTACTGCAGCGGTCGTTCATAGGTGATCACCGCCTCGCCATCCGGCTTGAGGCCGCGCAACAGGGCGATGCGCTTGATCAGCTCGCTCAGCCCCTGAAGCGTGATCAGCAGGAAGCCCACCGGCATCAGGATCTTCACCGGCCAGCGCAGCAGGCCGCCGGCGTTCTGGCTGCCTTCCCCCCGGACAAAGGAATCCCAGAAGAAGGGCCAGGTCATCCAGGTCAGCAGCGCCATGGCGGGCAGCAGGAAGACGATGATGCCCAGGATATCCACCCAGAGCCGTGCCCTTTCCCCCATCGAGCCGTAGAGGATGTCCACCCGCACATGCTCGTTGCGCAGCAGCGTATAGGGCGCGCCGAGCATCACCATGCCGGCGAAGAAGTACCACTGGACCTCCAGCAGCGCGTTGGAGGACCAGGAGACGCCGTAGCGCACGAAGGCATTGCCGGCGCTCACCACCACGGCGATCAGGGTCAGCCAGTCCGCGATCCGGCCGACCCGGGTATTGATGTCGTCCACCACCTGGGAAAAGGCGAGAAGGGGTTTCATCCGGTCCTCCGGGTGGTGCCAGGCGTCATGGGCGGCGCTGTTCCTGGGCCTGCATGGAATAGACGAAGTTGTCGTAAGTATTCTCGGCGACGCGGAACCACTGGAGCTGCGTGTCGCGGAAGGTCCTGAAGTGGTCGTAGACCTTCTTGAAGCGGGGGTTCTCCGCCGCCGTCTCGTCATAGAGCTCGAAGGCCGACTTGTAGGCTGCCTGCATCACTTCGCGCGGGAAGGGCCGGAGCTGCGCGCCGCCCGCCACCAGCCGGCGCAGCGCCTGGGGGTTCTGCACGTCGTACTTCGCCATGGTCTCCATGGTCGCGTCGCGGCAGGCGGATTCCAGCGCGTCCCTGTAGAGTGGCGGCAGTTCCTCGTATTTCGGCTTGCTGACATAGAGGGAGAGGTTCAGCCCGCCCTCCCAGAACCCTGGGTAGTAGTAGAAGGGCGCCACCCGGTTGAAGCCGAGCTTTTCGTCGTCATAGGGGCCGATCCATTCGGCCGCGTCGATCGTGCCGCGCTCCAGCGCCGGGTAGATGTCGCCGCCCGCGATCTGCTGCGGCACCACGCCCAGCTTCTGCAGCATGTTCCCGGCGATGCCCGCGATGCGCATCTTGAGCCCGTTCAGGTCGGCGACGGTCTTGATCTCCTTGCGGAACCAGCCGCCCATCTGCGCCCCGGTGGAGCCGGTGGGGATGGAGACCATGTTGTAGCCGTCGAAGAACTCGCGCAGCACCTCGCGCCCGCCCCCGGCATGCAGCCAGGCATTGGTCTGACGCGTGTTCATGCCGAAGGGGATGGTGGCGTCGAGGGCGAAGGTCGGGTCCTTGCCGACGAAGTAGTAGGAGGCGGTGTGGGCGCATTCGACGGTGTTGTTCTGCACCGCATCCGCGACTGCCAGGCCCGGCACGATCTCGCCCGCGGCGAAGACGGTGATGCGGAACCGCCCATCGGTCAGCGCCGCCACCCGCTTCGACATGAAATCCGCGGCGCCATAGATCGTGTCGAGCGATTTCGGGAAGGAGGAAGCGCAGCGCCAGCGGATCTCCGGGGCGCTCTGTGCGAGGGCGGGGGCCGGCAGGCCGGTGGCCGTGACGGCGGGCAGGGCCAGCGCGGGCCCGGCACCCGCGAGGAACTTGCGACGATCCATTCTCGTTCCGTTTCCTTTGCCGGCACTTCATGGCGCCGGTCTTGCGGAATCTTTAGCTCGCCGTTTCCATACTGGAAAGATGCCTTTCCGGATGTTCCCGAAGCCTGCCCCTAGGCGGCCCGGCGCGCGGCGAGCCCCGTGACAGCCGCAGGCTCCGGCCCGCCCGCCATCCAGTCCAGCAGCTCCACCGTATGCACCGTCGGGCGCGCACCGCCCGCGAGCTGCGTCAGGCAGCCGATATTGCCCGCCGCGATCAGGTCCGCCCCGGTGCGGTCGATGTTGCCCAGCTTGCGCTCCCGCAACTGCCCCGCGATTTCCGGTTGCAACAGGTTGTAGGTGCCGGCGGAGCCGCAGCAGAGGTGGCTCTCCGCGGCTTCCTTCACGGTGAAGCCGGCGCGCTTCAGAAGGTCCTTGGGCAGGGCGGTGATCTTCTGCCCGTGCTGCAGGGAGCAGGCGGCGTGATAGGCGACACTCAGCCCCGGCGCGGGGCGGGAGGGCGCGTAGCCGAAGCGCGTCAGCACCTCCGAGACATCCATCGCCAGCGCGGCCACCTTGCCGGCGCGCTCGCTTTCCCGCTCCTCGCGGAACATGTGGCCATAATCCTTGACCGTGGTGCCGCAGCCGGAGGTGTTGATGACGATGGCGTCCAGCCCCTCCCCCTCGATCTCGCGGCTCCAGGCCAGGATATTGGCGCGGGCCTGGGCCATGGCGGGATCGTGGTGGCCCATATGATGGTTCAGCGCGCCGCAGCAGCCCTGCTCCTTCGTCACCACCACATCGAGCCCCATGCGGGTCAGCAGGCGGATCGTCGCCTCGTTGATCGAGGGTCCGATCACCTGCTGCGCGCAGCCGGTGAGCAGCGCCACCCGCCCGCGCCGCATACCCTCCGCCCGGTGGACCTGCGGCGCCTGCATCGGGCTGGCGGCAGGCAGGCTGGCCGGCGCCAGGTCGAGCATGGCACGCAGCCGCTGGCTCGTGGCACCCTTGCCGGGGATCAGCCCGCGCAGGGGCCGGGCGAGACGCGCGCCCGTCAGCGCCAGCCGGAAGCGCGCCGGGCTTGGCAGCACCCAGCCCAGCACGCGGCGCAGCAGGCGCTCGGGCAGCGGGCGGGTATAGGTCTCCTCGATATAGTGCCGGGCATGGTCCACCAGATGCATGTAGTGGACACCCGAGGGGCAGGTGGTCATGCAGGACAGGCAGGACAGGCAGCGATCCACATGCCGCACCACCTCCTCGGTGGCGGGCTTGCCGCTCTCCAGCATGTCCTTGATCAGGTAGATTCGGCCGCGTGGGCTGTCGAGCTCGTCGCCCAGCAGCACGAAGGTCGGGCAGGTCGCGGTGCAGAAGCCGCAATGCACGCAGGTGCGCAGGATCCTGTTCGATTCCTGCGTGTCGGGGTCTTCGAGCTGCTCGGCGGTGAAGCTGGTCTGCATCTGTGTCTCGTGCTCAGGCCGCCCGCAGGCGGCCCGGATTGAGGATGCCGCGCGGATCGAGCGCGGCCTTGACGCGTTGCGAGAGGGCGGCGAGCGCCGGCACCTCCTCCGGGATGACGGGCACCGCGGCACGCAGCGGCTCCGGCCCCCGGAAGAGCAGGAAGGTGCCCCCCGCCGCCAGCGCGGCGCGCATCACCGCCGCATGGGCCGCCTCCGTCGCCGGCCCGGCCACCCAGACCAGCCCGCCGCCCCAGTCGAGCAGCAGCTTCGCGCCGAAGTCGCGGCGCAGCGCCCCGGCCAGGCCCGGCGCGGCGGAGGGACGGACGGAAACGCGCCAGACCGCCTCCTCCGGCACGGCGCCGAGCGGCGCGGCATCGCGGACCGCGCGCCAGAGGGCACGGGAATCCTCGCCCTCGATCAGCGCCAGCGCGCCATAGAGGCCCAGCGCCTCGCGCAGCCTTTCGGCGCGGTAGCGGACGGATTCGGAGAAATCCTCCAGACGCACCACCGCCAGCACTCCATCCAGCCCCAGCGTGGCATGGCCATCGGGCAGGATCGCCGCGGCGGAAACGCCGAAGGGGCTGCCAAGCGCCGCCGAAAGCGCGCCCACGCCCTGGCGCAGGTCCGGCACCCTCACGGCCAGCGTCGCCGTGGCCTCGGAGGCGGGCAGGACCTTCAGCGTGATCTCGGTCATCACCCCCAGCGTGCCGTGGGAGCCGGAGAGCAGCTTGCAGAGGTCGAGGCCGGTGACGTTCTTCAACACCCGCCCGCCGGAGCGCAGCACCTCCCCCTCCCCGTTCACGAAGCGCACCCCCAGCACATGGTCGCGCATCGCGCCGCCATTGATGCGGCGCGGGCCGGACAGGTTGGCCGCCACCGTGCCGCCCAGCGTCGCCGCGGCCCTGCCACCGAAGAGCGGGCGCGGATCGGGCGGCTCGGCGATGAGCAACTGCCCCTTCTCGGCCAGGGCGGCCTCGATCTCCGGGATCGGCGTGCCGGCGCGGGCGGAGATCACCATCTCCTGCGGCCGGTAGAAGGTGATGCCCGACAGGTTCCGCAGCGACAGGCTGCGCGCCGCCTGCACCGGGCGCAGCGCGGCGCGCTTGCTGCCGCCGCCCTCGACCAGCAGCGGCTCGCCCGCCGCATGGGCCTCGGCCACGGCGCGCGCCACGCCGGCTTCCTCCAGCGGCGCCGAAAGATCGTCCATTGTCACGCCGCGACGCGCCCCGGTGCCTGCTCCACCTCCAGCGGGAAGACCTTGGAGGGGTTCAGCAGCCAGTCCGGATCGAAGGCCGACTTGATGCGGCGCTGCTGCGCCAGCTCCCGTGGCGTGAACTGGACGCTCATCAGGTCCCGCTTCTCGACGCCGACGCCGTGCTCGCCGGTCAGGCAGCCGCCGACCTCGACGCAGAGCTTCAGGATATCGGCGCCGAAGGCTTCGGCCTTGCGGAAGCTCTCCGGGTCGTTGGCGTCGAACATGATCAGCGGGTGCAGGTTGCCGTCGCCCGCATGGAAGACATTGGCGACCTTCAGCCCGCAGGCCTGCGACATCTCCTCCATCCGGCGCAGCACATGGGGCAGCTCCCCGGTCGGGATGGTGCCGTCCATGCAGAGATAATCCGGCGAGATGCGGCCGACCGCGCCGAAGGCGCCCTTGCGGCCCTTCCAGATCGCCATGCTCTCCTCGGCCGATTGAGAAACCTTCATGCTGATCGGGTCGAAGCGGGCGCAAATGTCCTTGATGCGGCCGAGCAGCATGTCCTGCTCCTCCGGGCTGCCCTCGACCTCGATGATCAGCATCGCCTCGGCCTCCAGCGGATAGCCCGCATGGGCGAAGGCCTCGCAGGCATGGATGCAGGGCTTGTCCATGAACTCCAACGCCACGGGGATCACGCCGCTGGCGATGATGGCATCCACCGCCTGGCCCGCGACCTCGACGCCGCGGAAGGCGGCCAGCATGGCCCGCGCCCCCTCCGGCCCGCGCAGGATGCGGACCGTGACCTCGGTGACGAGGCCGAGCTGCCCCTCGGAGCCGGTGATCAGCCCGAGCCAGTCATAGCCCGCCGCGTCCAGGTGCCCGCCGCCGATGCGGATCACCTCGCCCTCGATGGTGACGAAGGTGACGCCCAGCAGGTTGTTGGCGGTGACGCCGTATTTCAGGCAGTGCGCCCCGCCGGAATTCATCATCACGTTGCCGCCGATCATGCAGGCGAGCTGCGAGGACGGGTCCGGGGCATAGAAGAACCCCTCCCCCTCCACCGCCTTGGTGATGCCGATATTGGTCACCCCGGCCTCGACCACGGCCAGCCGATCCTCGAAATCCACCTCCAGCACGCGGTTCATCCGCATCATGCCGATGACCACGGAATCCGCCATCGGCAGGGCACCGCCGGACAGGCTGGTGCCGGCGCCGCGTGGCACCACGCGGATGCCGTTCTCGTGGCAGTAGCGCAGCACCGCCGCCACCTGCTCCGTGCTTTCCGGCAGCACCACGGCCAGCGGCGGTTGGCGATAGGCGGAAAGCCCGTCCGTCTCATAGGCGCGCAGGCGGAGCGGCTCGCCGATCACCCCCTCACCACGCGGGCCGGCGGGGATGATGGCGCGCAGGGCCGCCACGATCTCTTCCTGCCGGGCAAGGATCTCGGGCTTGGGCGGGAGCTGGGCGAGCATGGCGGGACCTCCGGTGCGATAATCATATAAGATATCACACCGGAATGGCGAGGCGCTGGCAGGAGCAAACTCCCGGTCGCTCCCGCAGAATGCCCGGCGCCCCCATCAGATCGTCAGGCTACCCGATTTCGCGGCGGCATGGCGCTGCGCCACCTTGTCCCAGTCCACCACGTTCCACCAGGCCTGGAGGTATTCGGGGCGGCGGTTCTGGTACTTCAGGTAGTAGGCGTGCTCCCACACATCGTTGCCCATCAGCACCATCTGGCCGGACATCAGGGGGCTGTCCTGGTTCGGCATGTCGGTCAGCCCCAGCTTCCCGTCCCGGGCCACGGTGACGAAGACCCAGCCGGAGCCGAAGCGCGCCCCGCCACGCCGGTTGAACTCCGACTTGAACTTGTCGAAGCCGCCGAAGTCGCGCTCGATCGCCGCGCCGAGTTCCCCGGACGGGGCGCCTCCCTTGCCACCCATGATCTCCCAGAACATCGAATGGTTGGCATGGCCGCCACCATTGTTGCGCAGCGCGGTGCGGATGCTCTCCGGCGCGCTGTCGATCCGGGCCAGGAGCTGCTGCAGCGGCAGGGCCGCGAGCTGGCCATGATCCTTCAGCGCCGCGTTGAGGTTGTTCACATAGGCCGCATGGTGCTTGTCGTGGTGCAGCTCCATGGTCTGGGCATCGATATGCGGCTCGTTGGCCGTGAAGGCGTAGGGCAGCGGCGGCAGCGTATAGGGGCCGGGGGACAGCGCCTGGGCCCGGGCGGCGCCGGAGCGCAGGCCGGGAATTCCCATGGGCAGAGCGGCGGCGAGGGCCGCTGCCCCCAGGGCGAAGCCACGGCGGCCGAGTGCTGGATTCATGACGCTCTCCTTCCTTCCCGTTGCGCCGGGCCCGGCTCGCCATGCCGCCGGCAGGTTTCTTCGGAGGCAGAACCGGACCCGCACGGGCTGAACGCGCCTCGCGGCACCCGGATGCGGGTTTCAGCGAAACTGAAACACAGGCCGGAGAGGAAACCAGAAAGCAATGCCGGGGGCGCCGGAAGCCGCTACTCGGAACTCGTCAGGCGCAGGCCGATGACCCCCGCCACGATCAGCAGCCCGCTGGCGATCCGCCAGACACTGGTGGACTCGCCCAGCAGCAGGATGCCGACGATGAAGGTGCCGATCGCCCCGATTCCGGTCCAGACCGCATAGGCCGTGCCGAGCGGCAGGCCGCGCATGCCGAAGGTCAGCAGCAGGAAGCTGGCCAGCGAGGCCACGACCGTCAGGCCCCCCCAGCCCCACTCGGTGAAACCCTGCGACTGCTTGGCCGCGTAGGACCAGACCATCTCCAGCAACCCCGCCGCGACCACCATGGCCCAGGCCATCCTGCTCTCCTTCGCGCCGCCCGGCCGAAGGATGCCCGGCCTGCGCCATCCTGCGGGGAGAGCGAGAGCCACGGAAGAGGGCTTCGCCAGCCGAGGCGCCGGCCGGGTTCCCCGGGAGCATCGAGGCGGATGACCGATCCCGGCAGCGGCGGGCAATGCGCGCTGTCGTGCCTGTCCCCCGCCCGGCATTCCACCTATATGCCCTGGATCACCGGCCCTGATGGACCTCAACCCCCGGGCCGGAGGGCGCCGACGGGACATGCGATGGAGACGGGAAGCGTTGCGTGACTGAGGATCGGGTGGGCTGCTGGCCTTTCCTGGCGGGTGGGGGCGAGATGGGGGCCCGGATGCGGGACCATGACTGGGCAGCCACGCCCCTCGGCCCGCCGGACACCTGGCCGCAGTCGCTCCGCTCCACCCTCTCGGCCTGCCTGAACTCCCCGCTGCTCGGCACCATCCTCTGGGGGCCGGATCTGCGGATGCTCTACAACGACAGCTACATCCCCTCTTTGGCGGACCGGCATCCCGCCGCCCTGGGGCGCCCCGTGGCGGAGGTCTGGGGCGCCGTCTGGGAACGGGTCTCCCCGCCCTTCCACGAGGCGATGGCGACCGGGCGCGGCTTCTCGCAGGAGAATGTCGAGCTCCCCATGATCCGGCGGGGCCGGGCCGAGACCACCCACTGGTTCTTCACCGCCACCCCGATCCGCGGCGAGGACGGGCGCATCGCCGGGTTGCTGAACCAGGGGATCGAGATCACCGAGCGGGTCCTCACCGAGCGCCGCGTCATGGAGGAGCAGGAGCGGCTGTCGCGGCTCTTCGAGCAGGCGCCGACCTTCATGGCCCTGCTGCAAGGGCCGGAGCACCGCTTCGCGCTCGCCAACCCCAGCTACCGGGCCATCGTCGGGCAGCGGGAGATCCTGGGCAAGACAGTGGCCGAGGCCCTGCCGGACGCGGTCGCCCAGGGCTACCTGGTGCTGCTGGATCAGGTGTACCGCAGCGGCGAGCCCTTCGTGGCGACGGGCTCCCGCTTTGCGGTCGAACCGGTGCCCGGCGGCCCCGTCGACGAACGCTATGTCGATTTCGTCTACCAGCCGATCCGGGATGCCTCCGGCCAGGTGAACGGCATCTTCGTGGAAGGTGCGGACGTCACTGCCCGTGCCCGCGCCGACCTGGCGCTCCGCGAGAGCGAGGCGCGCCTGAAGGAGCTCAACGCCACGCTGGGGCAGCGCGTGGAGCAGCGGACGCGCGAACGGAACCGCCTCTGGCAGCTTTCCAGCGACATCATGGCGGTGATGCGCCCCGACACGGTCATCGAGGCGGTGAACCCCGCCTGGACGGCCTGCCTGGGCTGGTCCGAGGCGGAGCTGATCGGACGGCGGCTGCCCGACCTGCTGCAGCCGGAGGATGCCGGCGCCATGGTGGGCGACTTCGCCCGCATCCAGGCCTCGGGACGGCTGCTGCCTGGCAACAGCCGCTGCCGGCACCGGGACGGCGGCCACCGCTGGATCTCCTGGTCGGCCACCGCGCGGGACGACGTCGTGGTCTTCGTCGGCCGCGACGTGACCGCCGAGCGGGAACAGGCGGAAGCGCTGAAACTGGCCGAGGAGCAGCTGCGGCAGGCACAGAAGATGGAGGCGGTGGGCCAGCTCACCGGCGGGTTGGCGCACGACTTCAACAACCTGCTCACCGGCATCATCGGCAGCCTGGAGCTGATGAACAGCCGCGTCGCCAAGGGGCGCGCCGGGGAGGTCGGCCGCTACACCGGGGCGGCCCTGGACGCGGCCCGGCGCGCGGCGGCGCTGACCCACCGGCTGCTGGCCTTCTCCCGCCGTCAGACCCTCGATCCCCGGCCCACCGACGTGAACCGCCTGGTGACCGGGATGGAGGAGCTGATCCGCCGCACCATGGGCCCCGACATCACCATCGTGGTCGTGCCGGCACCGGCGCTCTGGACCACGCTGGTGGACCTGCCGCAGCTGGAGAACGCGTTGCTCAACCTCTGCATCAACGCGCGCGACGCGATGCCGGAGGGCGGGACCCTGCGCATCGCGACAGAGAACGCCACACTCGGCGACGAGGCGGCGCGGGAGCTCAGCCTGCCGCCCGGCCGCTACATCCGCCTGAACGTTTCCGACGACGGCACGGCCATGCCGCCCGAGGTGGTGGCGAAGGCCTTCGATCCGTTCTTCACCACCAAGCCGCTGGGCATGGGCACGGGGCTGGGGCTGTCCATGATCTACGGCTTCGCCCGGCAGTCCGGCGGGCAGGTGAGCATCCGGTCCGAGCCGGGCCGCGGCACCTCCGTCCGCCTCTTCCTGCCGCGCCATGCGAGCTCGGCGGAAGCGCCAGAGCCGCGGCCGCCCCTGGCCATGCCACGGGGCGGCGCTGGCGAGGTGGTGCTGGTGGTGGACGACGAGCCCAGCGTGCGGATGCTGGTGGCGGAGCTGCTGGAGGAGCAGGGCTACGAGGTGCTCCAGGCGGCGGAGGGCACCACGGGCCTGGACATCCTGCAGTCCACCCGGCGGATCGACCTGCTGGTTACGGATGTCGGCCTGCCCGGCGGCATGAACGGCCGGCAGATGGCTGATGCCGCGCGGATCGCGCGGCCGGACCTGAAGGTGCTGTTCATCACCGGCTATGCCGAGGCAGCCGTGGTGGGCGAGGGCAACCTGGCCCCGGGCATGCACATCATGACCAAGCCCTTCGACATCGCGGCCCTGACGGCCCGCATCCGGGACCTGCTGGCCGGCCCCTGATCCGGCCGCAGCGAGAACCAGATCATCGGTTCCAGGGCACGCAGTGTCCTGGCGGAGCGGGGTCCTGGGAAAGGCAGCGCCTTGTCCCCCGGGAAGCGCAATGCCGGCCGCGTGAGACGCGATCCGGCTTCCGGAGGGCCACCACCCGTATCAGCGCCCCCGGCGCAGCCAGCCGAGCGCCAGGAGAAGGAGCAGGGCCAGCGCCACCATGATCGTGGCGGCGGCGGTGATGGTCAGGCTGATCTGGTCGTTCAGACCGGAGAACATCTGGCGCGGCAGGGTGCGCTGTGCCGGGCCGGAGATGAACAGCGCCACCACCACCTCGTCCAGCGAGGTGGCGAAGGCGAAGAGCGCCCCCGCCGCCACGCCCGGCGCAATGCGCGGCAGCACCACGCGGCGGAAGGCCAGCCCCGGCCCGGCGCCGCAGGCCGAGGCGGCGCGCAGCAGCACCGGGTCGAACTGCGCCAGGGCGGTGGAAACGGTGGTGACCACGAAGGGCGCGCCCAGTGCCGCATGGGCCAGGATCATGCCGGCGAAGCTGTTGGTCAGCCCCAGCGGCCCGAAGGCCAGGAGCAGCGCCACTGCGACGATGATCGAGGGCATCACCAGCGGCGTCATCAGCACGCCCAGCACCAGCGTCTGCCCCGGGAAGCGCGCGCGCCACAGGCCGAAGGCCGCCGCCGTGCCCAGCACCGTGACGATGGCGGAGGCGCCCAGGCCGATCACCAGGCTGTTGCGCAGCGCCGGCATCCAGAAGTCGGAGGTGAGGAAGTCCGCGTACCAGCGCAGCGAGAGTCCGGGCAATGGATAGGTAAGGAAGGAGCCGGCCGAGAAGGAGAGCGGCACGATCGCCAGCAGCGGCCCCAGCAGGAACAGCATCACCAGCAGGCCGAAGGCCCAGAGGACCAGGCGGGAGGCGGGCAGCCGCGTCATGCCGGGCGCACCTTGTTGAAGCCGACCAGCCGCGCATAGAGCGCGACCACGATCGCCACCGCCAGCAGCAGGACCACCGAGAGCGCCGCCGCCAGCCCCCAGTTCACCGTGCGGTTGGCGTAGAAGCCGATGAAGTAAGACAGCATCTGGTCGTTCGGCCCGCCCAGCAGGGCCGGCGTCACGTAGAAGCCCAGCGCCTGGATGAAGACCAGCAGCGCCCCGGCGCCGACCCCGGGCATGGAGAGCGGCAGGGTCACACGCCGGAAGACCCGCCAGGGCGAGGCCCCCAGCGACAGCCCCGCGCGCGGCAGCCGCCAGTCCAGCGCCCGCAGCGAGGCATAGATCGGCAGCACCGCGTAGGGCAGCAGCAGGTTCACCGTGGCCAGCAGCACCGTGCCGCGCGTGAAGAGGAAGGAGGCGGGTTCCCGCAGCAGGCCCGTGGCGGTGAGCAGCGTGTTCGCCACGCCGTCGCGCTGCAGCAGCACGATCCAGGCGGCGATGCGCGGCACGTCGCTGATCCAGAGCGGCAGCGTCACCGCGCCCAGCATCCACAGGGCGAGGCGCGGCGGCGCGGTGGCGATCAGATAGGCCAGCGGATAGCCGAGGAGCAGGCTGAGCGCCGTCGCCAGCAGGGCGATCCAGAGCGTCCGCAGCAGCACGCCCCGGAACACCGCCTGGTCCGGCGGCACCGCGGCGATGCCCCCCGCCGCGTCGCGCCGGAGATCGAGCGCGGCGAGCAGGTTCAGGTCGGAGACCGGGCCGCCGGTGCGGCGGATGGCGGCCCAGCTTTCAGGCTTCGACCAGTCCGGGCTGGCGGCCAGGATGGTTTCGCGCGCCGGCGCCTCCGGGCTGGAAAGCCGCCGCGCCGTGGCCGGCAGGGTGGAGCGGAAGCCGGGGATCTCGGCATTCAGTCGGGCCGCGGCGCGAGGGATCAGGCCGCCGCCCGCCGCCTGGTCGGCGGCGCGCGCGGCGCGCAGATCCGCCGCCAGCGCCTCGAAGGCGGCCTCGCCCGGCAGGTCCCGCCCGCTCCAGTCCCGCAGCGCGGCCAGGGTGCGCGGCAGGGCCGGCGCCACGTCCGTCTCCGCCACGGCACGCCAGAGGAAGGCGCCGATCGGCAGCAGGAAGACGCCCAGCAGGAAGAGCAGCAGCGGTGCCACCAGCAGGGCGGCGGCGAGGCGTTCGCGGCGGTTCGGCATGGATCTCCCGGTGGAACTCCGGAGGGAAGGCGCGTGGAGGCGGGGCGCCCCCGCTACCATCCCCTGTCCCCGGCGGAAAGCCGCCGGGGTCGTGTCCAGGCCCAGGCCCGGCCCGGGAAGCGGGCGGCGCCGGCGGCGGTCCGATTCAGCGCGACAGCCAGTTGTTGAAGCGCTGGCTCAGCCGGTCGAGGTTGTCGAGCCAGAACTGGTCGTCGATCCGCAGCGCGCCTTCCATGTGTTCCGGCGTGGTGGGCAGGTTGGCCAGCACGGCGGGCGCGATGTGATCGTTGGCGCCCTTGGCGGTGACGCCATAGGGAATCTTCGGCGGCAGCTCGGCCTGGATCCCGGGCTGGCCGGCGAAGTTCAGGAATTGCAGGGCCCGGTCACGGTTCGGCGTGCCCTTCATGATCACCCAGGAATCCAGCGTGTAGAGGTTGCCGGGCCAGGAGATGGCGAAGTTCTGCCCGTCCTGCCTGTTGGCGGCGTCGATGCGGCCGTTATAGGCCACGGCCATGGCCAGCTCCCCCGAGGCCAGGAGCTGCGGCGGCTGCGCGCCGCGTTCCCACCAGACCAGGCTGTCGCGGATGCTGTCGAGCTTGCGGAAGGCGCGGTCCACCCCGGCCTCCGTGCCCAGCAGCCTGTACACCTCCTCCGGCTTCGCCCCGTCGGCGAGCAGGGCGATCTCCAGCGTCGTCTTCGGCCCGCGGCGCAGGCCGCGCTTGCCCGGGAACTTCTTCGTGTCGAAGAACTCGGCCCAGTTGGCCGGACCGTTCGGCGTCCGGTTGCGGTCATAGGCCAGCACGAAGGAATAGAGGATCGTGCCGACGCCGCATTCGCCCACCGCCTGCGGGATGTAGTGGTCCTTCCCGCCGATGGCCGCCCAGTCCATCTTCTCGAACAGGCCTTCGTCGCAGCCGAGCAGCAGCTCCTCGCTCTCGACCTGCACGACGTCCCAGTTGTTGGCGCCGGACTGGATCTTGGCGCGCAGCACGCCGACGCCGCCATCCCAGCTCTCCTCCAGCAGGCGCGTGTTCGTCTTCGTTTGGAAGGGGCGGAAATAGACCTCCCGCTGCGCGTCCTGATAGGCGCCGCCCCAGGATACCACGGTCAGGTCGCGTTGCTGCGCCCGCGCCGGAAATGTCGCCAGGATGGGCACCAGGACGGGAAGGCAGGCCGCCAGCCACGCGGCCCGGAAAAGGCGCCTTCGGGCGATGCCTGTCCTCCCGGCCCCATGCCCGACCGGAAACATGCTTCGCGGCATCATGATCTGCCTCCCTGCCCTGCCGCCGGAGGCTAGAACAAAGATCCGCCAGCGGAAACGGCGGCGGAACGGGCCGCAAGGAACTTCGGTGCTTGGTTTGACATGGCTCGGTGAGATAACTTCTGCACCGCAGCATATTTTTCCGGTATGATCCAGAAAAAGAAACAAAATTCTTGCGATATGCTTCAATTCATATCAATTTTGATCCATGCTGAGTGACCAAGCGTGGATATGAGATGATCCGACCCGGCAGCGACGACCCGATTCTGGCAGCCTTGCGAGGCCGTTCCGTCCTCGTGACAGGTGCGCGGGGCTTCATCGGCGGTGCCCTGTGCAGCGCCTTGCTGGAGGCCGGCGCCGAGGTGCATGGCACCACGCGCGGCGAGATCCCGCAGGATGACGATGGCGAGGCGGCGCCCCTGTGGTGGCGCTGCGATCCGGCGGCGCCGGGCGAGATCGAGTCGCTCCTTCGCCTGACGCAGCCCGAGATCATCTTCCACATGAGCGCCGCGGTGACGGGGTCGCGCAGCATCGAGGCCGTCCTGCCCACGCTGCGCGACAACCTCGTGAGCACCATCAACATCCTGCTGGCCGCCGCCGGGCGCGGGGTGGAGCGCGTGGTGCTGGCGGGCTCGGTCGAGGCGCATTCGGCGCCGAACGAGGCGCCGCGCTCACCCTACGCCGCCTCCAAGGCCGCCGCCACCGCCTATGCCCGGCTGTTCGACAGCCTTTATGACACGCGCTGCGTCGATATCCGGATTGCCATGACCTACGGCCCCGGCCAGCGTGACGGCAGCAAGCTGGTGCCCTACGTGATCGAGGAGCTGCGCCACGGCCGGGCGCCGCATCTGGGCGACGGCGGCCGCCTCGCCGACTGGACCTATGTGGATGACATCGTGAGCGCGCTGGTGCATGCCGGGGTGAGCAAGGCGGCGCTCGGCCGGAGCATCGAGGTCGGCACCGGCGTCACCCATTCGGTGCGGGACGTGGTGCAGAAGCTGGTGGACCTGATCGACCCCTCGGTCGAGCCGGTCTATGGCGCCCTGCCGCCGCGCCCCCACGAGCTGGAAACGGCGGTGGACACCCGGCCCGCCTGGAACCTGCTGAACTGGGTGCCGCGCGTCACCCTGGATGCGGGCCTGCGGCGCACGGTCGAGGCCAGGCTGGGCCATGGCCTCCTGCGGCGGAACCCGCGCCGCATGGAAACGCAGCCCATCGGGCCACGCGCGATGCTGCTGCCGCCGAACCTGCTCCAGGGCTGAGGAAAGGGGCGGGTGCCGAATCCGCCGGGCAGGGTCCCGGCGGAACGCCCTCCCTTCAGGGGCCCCGTCATTCCACCGGAAAGGCGATGGCCTGCGACAGGTCCCAGGCCAGGGCCGCGGCGCCGCCGGGCTGGGGCAGCACGCCGGTGGCGGGGCGCTTGGCGATCACCTCGGCGCGCGACCCATCCTCGTCACCGATCGAGAGGCGCAGGCGCAGGTGGTCGCCGCCGAAGACGATCTCCTCCAGCCGGGCAGGCACCGCATCCTCACCCATCTCCTCCGCCCGCATGGCCGCGACGGCCAAGCGCTCCGGCCGGATGGCGACGATGCAGCGGCTGCCGGGGCCGACCCCCACCGCGGCGGTGGCCCGCACCACCACGCCGCAGTCCAGGCGGATGCGCGCCTCCTCCATCTCCATGGCCAGGACATGGCCGGGCAGGCTGTTGTTCTCGCCGACGAAGCCGGCCACGAAGGCATCGGCCGGGCGGTCGTAGATGTCGCGCGGCGGGGCGAGCTGCCGGATGCGGCCGCCGCGGAACACCGCCACGCGGTCGGACAGCACCAGCGCCTCCGCCTGGTCATGGGTGACGTACATCATGGTCACGCCGAGCTCGCGGTGCAGGCGGCGGATCTCGAACTGCATCTCCTCCCGCAGCGACTTGTCCAGCGCGCCGAGCGGTTCGTCCAGCAGCACGATCGGCGGCTCGAAGACCAGGGCACGGGCCAGGGCGACGCGCTGCTGCTGCCCGCCGGAAAGCTGCGCCGGCCGCCGGTCGCCCAGGCCGGGCAGGCGCACCGTTTCCAAAGCCCGACGCGCGCGGCTCTCGCGCTCCGCCCGCGCCACGCCGCGCGCCTCCAGCGGAAAGGCGATGTTCTCCGCCACCGTCATGTGCGGGAACAGCGCATAGGACTGGAACACCACGCCGATGCCGCGCCGGTGCGGCGGGGTATGGGCGATGTCCTTGCCGTCCAGCAGGATGCGCCCGCTGCTCGGCTCCTCGAAGCCGGCCAGCATCATCAGCGTGGTGGTCTTGCCCGAGCCCGAGGGGCCCAGCAGCGTCAGCAGCTCCCCCCGGCGGATGGCGAGGTTGAGGCCATGCACCGCCAGCGCGCCGGCGTCGTAGCGCTTCTCCACATCCTCGAAGCACACCAGGTGGGTCGTCATGGTGGCGGAAACTGCGGGTCCCCCCGGTTGCCGTCAACCGCCCCTACGGTGCCATGATGCGCAATGGACAGGAGGGAATGCCAATGAGCCAAGCCCAGACGGGGAACGACCCGGGGAACGGCCCGGGGAACGGCCCGGGAATCGCCACGCGGGTCGAGGGGGCCGCGGGGGTGATCCAGCTCGACCGGCCGAAGGCGCTGAACGCGTTGGACCAGCCGATGATCGATGCGCTGGCCGAGGCCCTGCGCCGCTTCGGCGAGGACCCGGCGGTGCGGCTGGTGCTCCTGGAAGGGCTCGGCGGCCGTGCCTTCTGCGCGGGCGGCGACATCCGCTTCATCCGCCAATCGGTGCTGGAAGGGCGCGGCGAGGCGGCCGACCACTTCTTTGCCACCGAATACGCGCTGAACGGGGCCATCGCCGCCTTCCCCAAGCCCTGGGTCAGCCTGATCGACGGGATCTGCATGGGCGGCGGCATCGGCGTCTCGCTGCATGGCTCCCACCGTGTGGTGACGGAGAAGGCGCTGCTCGCCATGCCGGAAACCGCGATCGGCTTCTTTCCCGATGTCGGCACCTCCCATTGCCTGCCGCGCCTGGAAGGGGCGATCGGGAACTGGCTGGGCCTGACCGGCGCCCGGCTGCGGGGCGCGGAGGCGGTGGAGGCCGGGATGGCCACGCATTACTGCCCCTCCGGGGAGCTGCCGGCGCTGCGCCAGGCCCTGCTGCAAGGCGATGCCGAGGCCGCCATCGCCGCCCATACGCGCCCGGCGCCACATGGCGCGGTGACGGCACAGGCGGAAGCCATCTACCGCTGCTTCGGCGCCGGCACCGTGCCGCATATCCTGGAGGCGCTGGAGGCCGAGGGCAGCGACTGGGCGGGGGAGCAGATCGCCACGCTGCGCCGGATGTCGCCGATGAGCCTCTGCATCACGCGGGAGCTGTTCCGCATCGGCGGCGGGCACGACCTCGCCACCTGCCTCGCGACGGAGCTGGCCCTGGCGCGGCGGGTGATCCGGCAACCGGACTTCGCGGAGGGCGTGCGGGCCGTGGTGGTGGACAAGGACCAGTCGCCGCGCTGGCGGCCCGCCCGGATCGAGGATGTCGGGATGGAAGCCGTGCGGGCGCTGCTCGCGCCCTGAGCCGCGCGGCCCGCCGGAAGGCCCGGCCACCATCCCCGGCCTTCCGGCGGGAGCATTCCCGGTTCGCGGCCCTTCGCCGCGAAGGCCCTGCCCATTCGTTCGCGGAGCGGATTCAGGCGTCCGGGCGATGCCGCCCCGCGGCGATCTGCTCTAAGCGATAGCGCAAGCGCCCCTGTGAGGGGATGCCGATGGACCATGAGAAGGCTTCGCCGATGACACGAGCGGCACCGGCCATCCTGCCGGAACTCAAGACCCTGCGCGACAGCATCGACAACATCGATGCGGCGATCATCCACATGCTGGCGGAACGCTTCCGCTGCACCCAGCGGGTCGGCCAGCTGAAGGCCGAGCACCACCTCCCGCCGGCCGATCCGTCGCGGGAGGCGGAACAGGTCGCGCGGCTGCGCCGCCTGGCCACCGACGCGAAGCTGGACCCGGAATTCGCCGAGAAGTTCCTGGCCTTCGTGGTGAAGGAGGTGATCCGCCACCACGAGGCCGTTCCGCGCGCGGGGAGCTGAGCCCCGGGCGCCCCGGAAGGTTCAGGACAGCCCCAGCAGCCCCCGGCTGAGGGCGCTGCTCTGGGCCTTGGGGCCGATAAAGGCGGACAGCATGCGCGCGCCCAGGGGATTGTCCATCCGCACCGGGCGTTCGCCCGCATAGGCGATATCGACATGGTCTGGCAGGAAGAGCCAGGTCTCCTCCTCGCCTTCCCGCAGGTCGCGCAGCCGGGCGCGGAAGTTGTCCGGCATGGCGCAGGCGCAGCGCTCGCGGAACCCGTCCTCCCAGCCCGACACCAGCCGGTCGCGCGGGATGTCGCGGGAATAGCGCAGGATCAGCAGCTTCACCTGGGTCGAGGCGAGGATCGCCTCCGCGTCGTGGCTGGCGGTTTCCAGGTACAGCGCGGCGCGGAAGGCCTCGAACAGGAAGACCCGGCGCAGGCCGGTGCCGTTCAGCACCAGTCTGCGCCCGGCGACCTGGAGGCTGGGCGGCAGTGCCGCCTGCTGCGCTACGGCCCGGCCGGACAAGGCAAGCAGCGGCAGGAGCGACAGGCCGGCACGGCGGGTCAGCAGGGGCAAGAATGGCAACTCCCGAGGGGGTCCTTGGCACCGCCCCGGCTGGTTCCCGGAGGGCACCGGTGCCGGGGCGCCGCAGCCTCCCCGCTCCCCGCTCCCGGGCCAAGCCCCACACCCGGCCGCGCCACCCGATCCGCGGAAACTTCTGCGTGAAGCTCGATTCCGCGCCCGTTTCCGCCTATCTGGCAGTTGCCGAACCTGTTTCCGGGAGGCTGAGCAGCATGGTTGGCCGAGATGCCTACGTCGCCGTCACGCGGGGAATCCGTGTCAGCGTGCGGACCTACTACCTGGCCGACCAGTCCTCGGAGGAGGAAGGGCGCCATGTCTGGGCCTATCGCGTCGAGATCGAGAATGGCGGCCGGGAAACCGTGCAGTTGCTGAAGCGGAGCTGGCTGATCACCGACGCGATGGCCCGCACCCAGCGCGTGCATGGCGACGGGGTGGTGGGCGAGCAGCCGATCCTGGAGCCGGGGGAGAGCTTCGAATACACCTCCGGCACGCCGCTGCCCACACCCTCGGGCTTCATGCGGGGCGCCTACCACATGGTGGCCACCGGCACCGGCGAGAATTTCGATGTCGAGATACCGGCCTTCAGCCTCGACAGCCCGGATGGGCGCGTCACCCTGAACTGATACACGCAAAGGTTGCGCAGCCTCCCGCAGCCCTGCCACAACTCACTGCCGGGAGCCCGCGAGCCCCGCCTTCCCGGATGCCGGCTGGCACCGGCCGGCGAGATCCGCGCGCAGGCCCCACCCCATCCCCGGCCAGGGATGGAATCAGAGGAACGGAATTTGACCAGCACACCTTTCCCTCCGTACCAGGAGCCGGACGAACCCCGGCCGACGCAGCAGGATGCGGAGGATGCGATCCGGACGCTGCTGCGCTGGGCAGGCGACAATCCCGGCCGCGAAGGGCTCCTGGACACGCCCAAGCGCGTGGCCAAGGCCTACCGCGAATGGTTCGCCGGCTATGAGGAGGATCCGGTCGAGCTGCTCCAGCGCTCCTTCGAGGAGGTGGAAGGCTATGACGAGATGGTCATCCTGCGCGACATCCGGCTGGAAAGCACCTGCGAGCACCACATGGCGCCGATCATCGGCCGCGCCCATGTCGGCTACCTGCCGCGCGGTCGGGTCATCGGCATCTCCAAGCTGGCGCGCGTCGTGGACGCCTATGGCAAGCGCCTGCAGATCCAGGAGAAGCTGACGGCGCAGATCGCCAACTCCATCCAGGAGGTGCTGAACCCCTACGGCGTCGCCGTGGTGGTGGAGGCGGCGCACCAGTGCATGACCACGCGCGGCGCCCACAAGCCGGGCGTGACCATGGTGACCAGCCGCATGCTGGGCGCCTTCCGGGACCAGCGCAGCACGCGGCAGGAATTCCTCGCCATGATCGGTGCCCCGAGAGCCACGCCGATCATCTGAACGCGAACGGCGGCGCCCGGCCCTTGGCGCTGCCCCGCGGCTACCCCCGAGGCGCCTTCAGTGCGGCTCGGTGGAAACCGCCGGCGCGCCGGGATTGCCGTAGTAGGCCGGCTGCGGCACGGCCGGCGGCGGCGCGTAGGGCCGCTCCCAGCCACCCCGCTCCGGGGAGCCCGGCGGCTGGTAGGGGGCCTGGTAGCCCTGCGGCGCGGGCTGCACCGCGGGCGGCGCGCAACCCGCCAGCAGCGCGGCGGCGGCCAGGGCCGCCCCCAGGATCCGGCGGCTCATGGGCGGCTCCATGCGACGGCGGCCGGCGCCGTCACTTCCGCGCGCGGGCCACCAGAGGCGGCGGGGGCGTTCGGGCGATCGCTGATCGGCGGAGGCCGGGGCACGGAGCTGGGAAGCTCCGGCGCCGGGGTGGCACCGCAGCCGGCCAGGGCGAGCAGGATCAGCCCGGCGCCGCAGGCCGCGCGGTGCCGGAAGAGGCGCCGCAAGGGTTGCGGGCCGATTCTCACGCTACCGCCTCCAGCTCCACCTCTGCCACGAAGCGCGGGTCGGCGAAGCCGTCCACCAGCAGCAGCGTCGCGGCGGGCTGGTGGCCGTTCAGCCATTGGTCCCGCCGCCGGCGCCAGGGGCCGATATGGATGCGCTGCACCAGATAGGCGGTCAGCCGCACGACATTCGCCGGGGTCATGCCATGCGCCTTCAGGATGGTGTCGAGGTTGCGGAAGACCTGCCCGATCTGCTCGTCCGCATGGGCGGCGATCCGGCCGTCGGGGGTCACGCCCGCCTGGCCGCTGACCACGAGCCGCCTGCTGGCGCCCTGGACGAGGACCGCGTGGGAATAGGCCGCGTGGGGCTCGTGCACGCCCTCGGGGTTGGATGTGGTGATGATTCCCATGCTGGTACTCCTCCGGCTGATGGTTCGGCCGCCGGTTGGCCTGCGGCGGCGTCACGCCTGCCCAGGCTCCGGTCCCGGGCCTTCCAGGAGCACCATCCTGCGGTTGTTCTCAGCTTGGCGGAAGCTCTTCGCGCTCGATACTTCCCGGCGCGGGGGTGGGAACGACCGGCGTGGTCTCCTGCACCCAGTCCCGCAGGTTCCGGCGGACCTGGACCTCGAACTCCACGTTCAGGTCGTCCATCGCCTTGCCGACCACATCCTCCGCATTGCCGGCGGCGGTGTTGCCGCCACCCAGGTTCATCACCGCGCCCCGTCGCGCCTCGGCCTCCGCGAAGGCGAGCTGCTGCCCGTCCGCGCCGAGGATGGTGAGCCGGCAGCGCAGCACGCAGTCGAGTCGCTCGCTGGCATCGGTGAACATCCCGCCCGACTGGCGGCTGCGCGTCAGGGTCGCGGTCTCCACGGTGAAGGCGGCCCGTCCCGTGGTGCCGGCGGCGGACAGGCGGTCACGCCCCATGCGCTCGACCTCCGTGGCCGGCACCAGCGGCGCCGGCGGGTCGGCGCGGATCACCGCGCCCGGCTGCGGCGGCGGGAAGTCGAGCCCGGCGACGTTCAGGCGCAGCGGGGTCAGCCAGGCATAGCCTTCGGGCCGGCGCAGGCGCGTCACCGGCGCCTCCCCCCCGGAACAGGCGGCCGCCAGGAGCGGCAGCGGCAGCAGGAGGGCTTGGCGTCGGCGGATCATGCGGATTCGCAGCTCCGTGGAGGGGCAGAAGAGGCGATGGGGCGAGAGGGGTAGCCGATCAGGCCCGCCCCGCACCAGAGCGTACATCCGCGCGATCGAAGCGGAACTCGACGTTGCAGAACTCGCAGGTCATGGCGATCTGCCCGTCCTCGGCCATGTGGTCGAGGTCGTCGCCCGGAAAGGACTGCAGCACCGAGGCGAGTCGCGCCCGCGAGCAGCGGCAGCCATAGGACAGCGAGCGGGCGCGGTCGGTCACCAGGTCCTCCTCGTGGAAGAGGCGGTGCAGCAGGCGCTCGGGCGGCAGGGAATCGTCCAGGAGCTCCTCGTCCTTCAGCGTCCCGGCCAGGATGGTCGCCGTGCGCCAGGCCTCCTCCTGCTCCTCCTCGTCCAGTGCGCCGATGCCGCCCTCCCCCGCCACGCGCTCCATGATCAGGGCGGAGGCGCGCCAGCCGGAAGCGGTCCTCGCGGCGGCGAGGCGCACCCAGGCGCGGAGCTGCTCGGAGGTCTCGAAATAGCGGTCGGTCATCGCCGAGAGCGTGTCGCCCTCGATGGCGACGATGCCCTGGTAGCGGTCCATGTCCTGGCCCTGGTCGCAGGTGAAGGCCAGGTAGCCCTTGCCCAGCAGCGCCGCGGCCTCGCCCGTGGGTATATCCCTGGGTATATCCCTGGGTATATCCCTGGGCATGCCCTCCGCCCCCTCGCTGATCCGGGCATAGCCGCGCAGGCTGCCGGTGTCGGTGCAGTCGGCCAGCAGCATGCCGACCGGCCCGTCACCCTTGGCCTGGAGGGAAAAGGAACCCCGGAACTTCAGCGCCGCGGCGAGGCCGGCGGTAAGCGCCAGGGACTGGCCGAGCAGCCGGGCCACGTCCGGCGCATAGGCATGGCGGGAGATCAGGGCCTCGGCCAGCGGGCCGAGCCGCACCAGCCGGCCGCGCACGGGCCGGTTGGCGAGGTGGAAGGGCTGCACGCCGCGCGGCACGACCAGGTCCGGCACGGGCGGCCGGTCATGGTTGAGGAAGTCGGGCGTGGCGGAGGGTTCGGTGACGTCTTTCACCGCGCCTAGATAGGCGCTGCCCGTTCCGCCTGCGAGGTGCGGCCCCGCCCCTCTTTGCGAAGGGCGGCGCTGCGGCCACGGGATGGCTGCCCGCCTCCTGGCGGATGGCGGGGCGGCGGCCTCAGCGGCGGGTGGCGGCCAGGGCGGTTTCCAGGTCCTCGATCAGGTCCTGCCGGTCCTCCAGCCCGATCGACAGGCGCACCGTGCCGTCGCCGATGCCGAGCTTGGCCCGCTCCTCGGCGCCGATCCGCATATGGGTGGTCGTCGCGGGATGGGTGATCAGGCTCTTCGAGTCGCCCAGGTTGTTGGAGATGTCCACGACCCCCAGGGCGTTCATGAAGGCGAAGGCGGCCTCGCGCCCGCCGGCCAGGTCGAAGGTGACCATCGTGCCGCCCGCCGACATCTGGCGCATCGCGAGTTCCCGCTGCGGATGCGATTCCAGGGTCGGATAGCGGGTGTGGGAGACCTCCGTCCGCCCCTCCAGGAACCGCGCCACGGCCTCGGCGGACTGGCACATCGCCGGCATGCGGAGGTGCAGCGTTTCCAGCCCCTTCAGGATCACCCAGGCGTTGAAGGGGGACAGCGCCGGGCCGGTGTTGCGGGTGAAAGGCTGCAGCACTTCCTCGATCCACTTCTGCCGTCCGAGCACGGCGCCGCCCAGCGTGCGGCCCTGGCCGTCGAAGTGCTTCGTGGTGGAATAGACGACCACGTCGGCGCCGAATTCCAGCGGGCGCTGCAGCAGCGGCGTGGCGAAGACGTTGTCCACCACCACCAGCGCCCCCGCGGCATGGGCGAGATCGGCCACGGCGCGCAGGTCCACCACGTCCAGCATCGGGTTGGAGGGGGTCTCCAGCAGCACCAGGTCGGCCGGCGTCGCCAGGGCCTCGCGCCAAGCGGCGAGATCGCTGCCCTCCACGAATTCCGTGCGGATGCCGTAGCGCGGCAGCAGGGTGGACACGATCCAGTGGCAGGAGCCGAACAGGGCGCGGGAGGCCACCACGCGGTCGCCGGTCTTGAGGTGGCTGAGCATC
The DNA here is from genome assembly GCF_000622225.1 of Roseomonas mucosa ATCC BAA-692. Lineage (GTDB taxonomy): Bacteria > Pseudomonadota > Alphaproteobacteria > Acetobacterales > Acetobacteraceae > Roseomonas > Roseomonas mucosa. The sequence continues at coordinate 142,752 of NZ_JHWD01000004.1, forward strand.
GCCGAGGAGACGGCGGCCATGCCGGTGGCCACGACGCGACAGGCCTCCGCCCCTTCCAGCGCCGCCAGCCGGGCTTCCAGCGCCGTCACGGTCGGGTTGCCAAAGCGGGAATACTGGTAGTGCGGCGCGGCGCCGGTGAAGGCGGCCTCGGCATGCTCGGCGCTGTCGTAGACGAAGCCGGAGGTGAGGAAGAGCGCCTCCGAGGTCTCGTCGAAATTGCTGCGGGCCTGGCCGCCGCGCACGAGCAGCGTGGCGGGGCGGAGCGGCTTGTCGGAAAGGGGCTTGGCCATCAACCGGGTTCCCTGCGGACGAAGCCGGCCCGGTCGGGCGCCGCGGAAACGGCGCCACGGCCGTTTAGCGCGCTTCTTTTACCTCGCCGCAAGCTGGCCGGACAAATCGCGAGGGCACCCTTCCGGGTACAGGGCGCTTCTAGAGCAGATCCCCGCCGCATGGGAACCCTCCGCGCTGCGGCGGGGAGCCGCAGGGAAGCCACACCGGCCAGGAAATGCATCCCGGGCTCGCGGAGCGGGAATGGTCCGCCCCGTTTCGCTGAGTTGCCCGCTTGTAACCTTTCACGAATCCGATACTGATAACTACTCGCAATATCATCCGGGGAATTTGCTACGTGGTAACTCGCAGTGGAGTGCGCGACCTGATGACGCAGGGCGCGCTGGTGGCCGGGCTTGCCGTTTCCGTCTCGGCCGTGGCCCAGGCGCAAACCGCCAGCCCGACGGCGGAAGGCGCGCCGGCCCAGAGCCAGGCCCCGGCCTTCAGCCCTTCGCCGCTGGTCATCCCGCAGGTGAACGTGGAAGGGGCGGCGCCGCCCAACACGCTTCGCGGCCGCACCGGCATCGATCGCCTGCCGGACACGATCCAGGATACGCCGCAGACCATCAATGTCGTGCCGCAGGAGGTCCTGCGCCAGCAGAACGTCACCACGCTGGAGCAGGCGCTGCGCAACGTTCCCGGGATCACCGCCTCGGCGGGTGAAGGCAATGGCGGCGTGGCGGGCGACCAGTTCCGCATCCGTGGCTTCAACGCCCAGAACGACCTGTTCTCGGATGGCCTGCGCGACTTCGGCACCTATGTGCGCGATGCCTTCACCACCGAGGAGGTGCAGGTGCTGAAGGGCCCCTCCGGCTTCGCCCTGGGCGGCGCCGGCACGGTGGGCGGCGGCGTGAACCAGGTGAGCCGCATGCCACACCTGGGCAACAGCTACGGCGGCGTGGCGACGGGCGGCATGGGTCCCTTCGCGCGCGCCACGGCCGACGTGAACGTGCAGGTGGGCGAGAGCAGCGCCGTCCGCCTCAACATGATGGGCCAGAGCAGCCATACCGTGGATCGGGACGGGCAGGATCAGCAGCGCTGGGGCATCGCGCCCTCCGTCGCCTTCGGTCTGGGCACGGATACCACCGCCACGTTGGAGTACCTGCACTACGAATACGATCAGGCCACCGAGAGTGGCGTTCCGGTTGTCACGCCCTTTGGCGGCATCGGCCGCCCGGCCACGGAGTACGGCCTCCGCCGCCGCAACTGGTACGGCAACCAGGGCGACCGCGACAAGGTCGAGGTGAACCGTCTCACCGCCACCCTGCAGCACCGCGTGAACGACTGGCTGACCCTGAACGACAGCTTCCGCACCTCCTGGGTCAAGCGCGACTTCGCCTACAGCCCCGTCACATGCGGCACCGGCGCCACGCTCACGGCCTTCAACAACAGCTGCTCGGGACAGTTCCTGGCCGGCAGGAACCCGAATGTCGGCTATGGCGGCGGCATCGGCGCCTATACGCAGGACACCTGGGGCATCCAGAACATCGCCACCGCGAATGCCAGGTTCGACACATGGATGCTGCGCCACGAGTTGACGGCGGGCGTGGACATCGCCCACGAGAGCACGGACCGCACCGGGCTCACGACGGTGGGCACAAGGCTGCTCCCCGGCATCCGGAACCCGGACAACGACTACAGCCTCGGCTTCACCACCGGCAGCGCCCTGCGCAACACGGACACGACCAATCTCGGCCTGTTCATGCGCGACCGGGTCTGGCTGATCCCGGAACTCTCGGTGATCGGCGGCTTCCGCTACACGCACTACAACCTGGACTACACGGCGGGTAACCGCGGCGCGGCGCCGACCACCGATATCAGCACCACCGAGGACTTCGTCGATCCCACCGCCAGCCTGGTCTTCGAACCGACGCCGGCGCAGACCTACTACTTCTCCTATTCGACCTCGACCACGCCACCGGGCGCCAACTTCACCACCGTTCCTTTCACGGTGAACCCGAACGTCGAGCCCGAGCGCAACCAGAACTTCGAGGTCGGCGCCAAGGTCGGCGTGTTCGACAACCGGCTCGGCCTCTATGCCTCGCTGTTCCGGATCAACAAGAAGAACGCCACCACGCCGCTGGAAGACGGCACCGTGTACTCCACCAGCGACCGGCAGCGGGTGCAGGGTGCCGAGGCGGGCGTCACCGGCCGCATCACCCCGGCATGGAACGTCAACGCCAACTACACCTATCTCGACAGCGAGACCACGCGGTCCACGACGGCCGCCAATGTGGGCAACCGCGTCCAGTACGTGCCTAAGCACGCGGCCTCGCTGTGGACGACCTATGAGATCGCACCGCAGACGCCCTACAACATCACCCTCGGCGGCGGCATGTTCTATCGCAGCTCGGTCTATCTGAATGCCGCCAACTCGGCGAAGGTGCCGTCGAACCTGAGCTTCGATGCCATGGTGTCGCACAAGCTGGCCGAACAGCTCACGCTGTCCGTGAATGGCTATAACCTCGGCAATGCGCTGAACTACGACTCCCTGTTCTCGGGGCGCGTGATCCCGTCCGCGGGCCGCACCGTGCTGGTGTCGCTGGCGGCGAATTTCTGACGCGGCCCGCCGGCAGGCCCTGCCGGCGGTCCCGGAATGCCGGGAGAGAGGAGGCGCCCGCGAGATGCCGGGGCCGTATCGCGGACGCCTCCCTGCCCGTTTCGGCGCCCTTTCCGGGGACTGCCTTCACGGGGACTGCCTTCCCGGCGGCCCCTTCGCCAAGGATGGAGTGGATCTCCGATGCTCGTGCGCATTCCCCATGTCCTGACGCCCGAGGAGGTCGCCTATGCCCGCCAGAGGCTGGAAGACGCGGCCTGGGAGGATGGGCGGACCACCGCCGGGGCGCAGTCGGCCCTGGTGAAGAAGAACCTGCAGATCCCGGAAGGTTCCCCGGTGGCGCGGGAACTGGGCGACCTGGTCCTGCGGGCGCTGGGCCGGAACCAGATCTTCTCCACCGCCGCCCTGCCGCTGCGGGTCTATCCGCCGATGTTCAACCGGTACGATGTCGGCATGACCTTCGGCGCGCATGTGGACAATTCCGTGCGCCTCGTGCCCGGGGCGGGGATGCGCATCCGCACCGACGTCTCCTCCACCATCTTCCTGACCCCGCCGGAGGAATATGACGGGGGCGAGCTGGTGGTGCGGGACACCTATGGCGAACAGCGCGTGAAGCTGCCGGCGGGCGACATGGTGGTCTATCCGGCCACCAGCCTGCACAGCGTGACGGAGATCACCCGGGGCTCGCGCTGGGGCTGCTTCTTCTGGAGCCAGTCCATGGTCAAGGACGATGGCCAGCGTGCCCATCTCTATGACCTGGACATGGGGATCATCGAGCTCCGCCGCTCCCTGCCCGACGACCACCCCGGCGTGCTGGCGATGACGGCGAGCTACCACAACCTCCTGCGGCGCTGGGCGGAGATGTGACCTTCGTGGGGCATGTGCGGGGTCTCTTGCCGGTCTCGCGTGGCCGGGGTAGAAGAGCCCGCACCTCGGCTGCGGGCGTAGTTCAGAGGTAGAACGTCAGCTTCCCAAGCTGAATGTCGTGGGTTCGATTCCCATCGCCCGCTCCATCCCCTTCCCGGCATCAGTGGTGACCGTTCCCAGCGGATCCGGCAGGACCGTTACGCTGCCGGCAGCCTCAGAAAGCCGTGAGGGGGCCGCCCCCGGCCTTTCGCCGCAACGCAGCACGCGTTCAATGATGCGACCCGGACAGGAGCATCCATGCGGCATCCCCTCATCCTCTCCAGCCTGCTGGCCCTCGCGAGCTGCGGCTATGAGGCCGCCGACACGGCGCATCAGGCGCAGATCAACATGGTGGGCATGACCTCGGCCGATCTGCAGTCCTGCGCGGGGGTGCCTGACAAGACCAGCAAGATCGACGCGCGCACGCAGATCTTCAGCTACATCCTCAGGAACCCATCCTCGGGTGGCATCGAGGTGACGCTGCCGATCATCGGCGGCGGCTATACGATCAACGGCAGCGGCTGGAACTGCACGGCCAATTTCCGGCTGGTGGACAACAAGGTCGCCGCCCTTTTCTACAGCGGCGACACCGACCGCGGGATCGGCGAGGACGGCATCTGCGAGCCCATTATCCGGGGCTGCATGCGGCGGCCGCAATCGAGCATGCTGCCGGTTAGCCAGCAGACCAATGCCTCCGCCTTCTCGCAGCCGCCCGCGCCGCCGACACCCGTCGAGACGGCGCCCCCGGCCCCGGTGATCGATCCGGATGCGGTGGCGCGGATGCCCACGGTGGGACGGTAGAGCATTCGCGGGGGGGGGGGCGCCAGACGGCGCCCTCCCCGCTTCTCAGCCGGCGCCCAGGGCCCAGAGCAGCACGCCCTTCTGGGCATGCAACCGGTTCTCGGCCTCATCGAAGACCACGGATTGCGGGCCGTCGATCACCTCGTCGGTGATCTCCTCGCCACGATGGGCCGGCAGGCAGTGCATGACGATCGCATCCGGCGCCGCGTGGCGCAGCAACTGGGTGTTGAGCTGGTAGGGCGCCAGCAGGTTCTGGCGGCGGGCGGCGGTGCCGTCCTCCTCGTCCGACATGCTGACCCAGGTATCCGTCACCACGCAACGCGCGCCGCGCACGGCAGCCACGGCATCGTCCGTCACCTCGATCCGCGCACCCTCGGCCCGGGCCCAGTCCACCAGTTGCGCCGGGGGCGAGAGCTCCGGCGGCGTGGCGACGCGCAGCGTGAAGTCGAAGCGCGCCGCGGCCTGGATGAAGGAACGGGCGACGTTGTTGCCGTCGCCGGTCCAGGCCACGACCTGACCCGCGATGGGGCCGCGATGCTCCTCGAAGGTCATCACATCCGCCATGATCTGGCAGGGATGCGACAGGTCGGTGAGGCCGTTGATCACCGGCACCGTGGCGTGCTCCACCAGTTCGCACAGCTTCCCGGCGGAATCCGTGCGGAGCATGATGGCATCCACGTATCGGGACAGGACGCGGGCCGTGTCGGCCGGGCTTTCGCCGCGTCCGAGCTGGCTGTCCTTTCCGCTCAGCACCACCACGTCGCCGCCGAGCTGGCGGATGCCGACCTCGAAGGAGACGCGGGTGCGGGTGGAAGGCTTCTCGAAGATCAGCGCAACGGTCTTGCCGGCCAGCGGCCTGTCCGCCATCTCGCCGCGCTTGCAGCGCATGCCGAGATCCAGCATGTGCCGCAGCGTCGGAGAATCATGATCCGAGAGATCCAGGAAATGCCGGAGGGAGGGTTTCCCCTCCCCCGACACCAGCCCGGATGCCGATGACATTGCCGATCCCGGCACGGACCTGAGCGCGGCACTCATTGGGCTGCTGCCCTGTCCCGGGCCGGCTCCATGCGGGCCGCGGCGCGGTCGAGGCGGCGCAGCGCCTCGTCGGCCTCGGCCTCGGTGATGATCAGCGGCGGCGCCAGGCGCAGCACGTTCATCCCGGCCGCGACGGTGAGGAGGCCTTCCTCCACCGCCATGGCCTGCATGGCGGTGTTGGAGATGTCCTCGCGCAGCCGCAGGCCCATCAGCAGCCCGGCGCCCTGCACGCCCATCGCCACGCGCGGGTGCCGCGCGGCGAGGTCCTGCAGCCCGCGCCAGAGATGGCGCGCCACGCGGTCCACCCCGTCCAGGAAGCCCGGTTCGAGAATCACGTCCAGCACGGCATTGCCGGCGGTGCAGGCCAGCGGGTTGCCGCCATAGGTCGTGCCATGAGTGCCGGGCACGAGGTACTTGGCCACATGCTCCCGCGCCAGCACGGCGCCGAGCGGAAAGCCGCCGCCGATGCCCTTGGCCGAGGACATCACGTCCGGCTCGATCCCGGCCCACTGGTGCGCCCAGAGCTTGCCGGAGCGGCCCATGCCCGTCTGCACCTCGTCCAGCGCCAGCAGCAGGCCGTATTCGTCGCAAACGGCGCGCAGCTCGCGCAGGAAGCGCAGGTCGGCGGGGCGAACGCCGCCCTCGCCCTGGATCGGCTCGATCATGATGCCGGCGGTGTTCGGCCCGATGGCGTCGCGCACGGCGTTCATGTTGCCGAAGGGGACGTGGTCGAAGCCCTCCACCGGCGGGCCGAAGCCTGCCAGGTATTTCGGGTTGCCCGTGGCCGAGAGCGTGGCCAGGGTGCGGCCGTGGAAGGCGCCCTCGAAGCAGATCATGCGGAAACGCTCGGGGCGCCCGGTCTCGGCATAGTGCTTGCGCACCGCCTTGATCATGCCCTCGTTCGCCTCGGCGCCCGAATTGCAGAAGAAGACGCTGTCGGCGAAGGAACTCTCCACCAGCCGCTGTGCCAGGCGCTCGGCCTGCGGCACGCGGTAGAGGTTGGAGACGTGCATCACCTTGCCGACCTGCTCGGCGATGGCGGCCGTGAGGTGCGGATGCGCGTGACCGAGGCTGGTGGTGGCGATGCCGGCGCCGAAATCGAGGAATCGTCGCCCGTCCGCCGTCCACAGCCAAGCGCCCTCGCCCCGCTCGAAAGCGAGGTCGGCGCGGTTGTAGGTCGGCATCAAGGCGGGGATCACGTGTCGGTTCATCCAGAAATCGACTCCCGGCCCGGTGCGACGGCCGCAGCCGGACGGGGAGTCAAGACCATGCCGCAAAGGCAAAAGACGGTCAAAGCGTGGACCGGCCGGTGGCCGCGAAAAATTCGCTCCTCACCCCTACAGGGCATGAAAAGGGGGTGCCGGCATGCCAGCTCCCCTTCGCTGTCCCGAAGGCATGGCCCCGGGACCCGCAGCTTCTCAGCGGCGGCAGTCGTTCGGATCGGTGGTGTTGAGCGCGCGGCTGACCGCGGTGCCCGGCGGGTTGTTGGCCGTGCAGTCACGCTGGCGCGGATAGGCGCCTGAGACATCGGTCCCCGCGGCGCGGTCCAGCGTCCGTTCCGCCGCCGTGCCCGGCGGGTTCACGCGCGTGCCGTCGGACTGCGCCGGATAGGCACCCGAGGTGTTCGTTCCCGCGGCACGGTCCAGAGCCCGTTCGGCCGCGGTCCCGGGCGGGTTGCCCCGGTTGCCGGGCCCATGATCGCAGGCCGCCAGTCCAGCCAGTGCGGTGAAGGCGATGAGGCCGCGTAGCATCGGGCGATGGATCATCCCTGAGGAACTCCTGATCTGTTCTTGCCCCCGAACGGGGGACATGACCGCAACGTTGCTCACGGAAGAGGGTTCCACGCGGAGATGCCAGGGCGGCATGAGGAAAGAAGGCCGGACCGGCGAACAGGGAAACGGCCCGGATGCGGGGGCATCCGGGCCGTTCGAAGCATCCGTCGCCGGCACCGCCCGCGAGGAGCGGCCCCGGCCAGGATCACGGCTCAGCCGCGATTGCGGGTGGCGTCGTAGCTGAAGGACGGCAGGGCGGTCAGGCTCTCCTTGGTCACGCCGTTCAGCACCCAGCGATCGTTCTCGCCGCTCCAGCGCAGCTGGTCGAAGGGAACGCTGACCAGCTTGGCACCGATGCCCAGGAAGCCACCCACGGACAGGATCGCCGTCGGCGCCCCCCCGTTGCCGATCAGCAGGTCATCCACCGACCCGATGGTCTCGTTGCGGTCGTTGTAGACATTGGCACCGATCACCTTGCTCGCCCGGTCGGACTGGGCGGCATGGGTCATGCCCATGGTGCCGCTGCGGGCGGCATTGTTGCCCGTGTCGCTGGTCGCGCGGTCAGCGGCGCGGCCGGCCGCGGTGCCGGACGGGTTGTTGGCCGTGCCATCGCTGTTCTGCGGATAGGCACCGGTCATGTTCGTGCCCAGCGCGCGGTCCGTCGCGCGGCCCAGGGCCGTGCCGGGCGGATTGCCGGGCGTGCCGTCGGCGGGGGTGTGGCTGCCGGTCGCGGAATCCGCTGCCCGCTGCGTGGCGGTGGAGGAAGGATTGCCCGGCGTGCCATCGCGCGGCGTGGAGGTGTTCTGCGCCATCACCGGCAGGGCCAGCATCACGGCCACGGCGGTCATGCCGAGGAGGTTCTTACGCATCGTTCTTCTCTCCGGGACTGGGGTTCTCCGATGCCCGCTGGAACGCGCCCTGCCCGGCCACGGTTGCGAATCGTTCATGCGCGCCATGCGCGAAAACACGCCGCCGCCGCGCCGGGCGCGGAACGGGTGCGATAGGCCGCACCCGGCTTCCGTGCCACTATGCCGCCGTGGCGCAAGGTGATCGGCAAAGGCCCGGCCGGAAGGCACGGGACATGGGAGGAAGCGCGGTTGGGCCGCCGCAGGCCCCGCGGCGCCCGCGCGAGATTCCGGCGGGCCCGGCGCCGGACGCGGCCTCGCTGCGGGAGGCCGCGCTGAACCACCTGGCCCGTTTCGCCAGCACGGAAAGCAACCTCGTCCGCGTGCTGCAACGGCGCATCGCCCGCTGGGCGCAGCGCGCGGAGCGCGAGGGCCAGCCGTCGGAGGAGATCGCCCGACATGTCGCGGCGGCGCGGGAAAAGGCGGCGCAAGCGGCGCGTGACATGGTCTCCGCCGGCGCGGTGGACGATGCCGCCTTTGCCGCGGCCCGGGTCCGGCGGCTGAGCCGGGCAGGACGTTCCCGCCGCGCCGTGGCGGCGCATCTGGCGGGCAAGGGCGTGGCGGCGGAAACCGCGGGCGCGGCGCTGGAGGACAGCGCCACCGACGAGCTCGACGCCGCCCTGGCGCATCTGCGCCGCCGCCGGCAGGGCCCCTTCGCCCCCGGCGCGGCGGAGGAGCCGGCGGACGAGGCGGCGCGGCTGAAGGCTCTGGGCGCCCTGGCCCGGGCCGGCTTCCCCCGAGACGTCGCCGAGCGCGCCCTGGACCTTTCCCCCGAGGAGGCCACCGAACGCCTCCTCGCCGCGCGCCGCGACTGAGATGGGCATGACGGAACCGACGGGCCCCGCATCGCCCCGCGAGCCCTTCACCCGCGAGGGCCTCCGCCGTGGGGCCCGCACCGCCCTGCCGCTGCTGATCGGCTACCTGCCCTTCGCCATGGTGATCGGCGTGATCTCCCAGGCGCACGGCCTGTCGCTGCTGGAAACCGGGCTGATGGGCGCCACGGTCTTCGCCGGCGCCTCGCAGCTCCTGGCGCTGGAGCTCTGGGCCGATCCGGTGCCGGTGGTGGCGACCATCGTGGCGGCGCTGGTGGTGAACCTGCGCTTCCTGCCGATCACGGCCTCCCTGTCGCACTGGTTCGTGCGGCTGCGCGGCTGGCGCGTCTGGGGCACGCTGGCGACCGTCACCGACCATGCCCTGGCCTTCTCCGTCACCGAGGAGCGGGCGGGGCGGGTCGATGCGGGCTTTCTGCTCGGCCTCGGCCTCGTCACCTGGGCCGGCTGGATCGTCTTCTGCGTGGGCGGGCACATGCTGGGCAGCGCCGTGGTGCTGCCGCCCGGCCATGCGCTCTACTTCGCCTCCGTTTCCGCCTTCATCTCGCTGCTGGTGCCGCTCTGGCGCGGCTTCGGGCGAGATCTGCTGCCCTGGCTGCTGGCCGCCATCCTGTCGCTGGGCCTCTTCCTGCTCGGCATGCCGACGCCCTTGCCGCTGCTGTCCGGCGCCCTGGGCGGGGCGTTCCTGGCCGCTTGGCTGGCCACGCGCCGCCGGAACATCCAGCCCGGGGCCGCGCCATGACCCACTCCCCCTGGCTGCTGCGCGGCGACGTGCTGATCGCCGTGCTGGGCATGGGCCTGGTCACCTTCCTGTGCCGGATCGGTGGCCATATCCTGCGCCAGGCCTTCCGCCTGCCGCCCTTCGTGGAAACCATGCTGCGGGAACTGCCCGGCCCGCTCTTCGTCGCCTATGTCGCGCCCGCGCTCTGGCTGCAGGGCCCCGCCGGCCTGGGTGGCGCGGCGCTGGCGGTGCTGGTGCAATGGCGGACGCGGCAGCTCGCCCTTTCCATCCCGGCCGGTGTGCTGGGCGTGGCACTGGCGCGGGAAGCCGCCGCGTTGGTGGAGCAGGGTGCCGCTTTCGGCGCCAGTTTCCTGGGTTCCTGACCCAACCCCGCCTCGCTTCGCGGCACGGGCTGCGCCGCCTGCCTGTGTCGGGGCGCGGCACCTTCCTTGCTTGTCGTTGCAGCGCACAATAACTGGAACGGCACAGCCGGGATAAGCAGGAGCCCCGCTTGCGCGTGCTGCTGGTGGATGACGAAGAGGACCGCGCGGCCACGGTCAGCGCCGGGCTGACCGCCGCCGGCTGCACGGTGGTCGCGGTGGCGCCGGATGCGACGCAGCTCACCCGCCGCGTGCGGGAGAGCGGCGCCGATGTCATCGTCTGTGCGCTCGACGACCCCTCGCGCGATGCGCTGGAAAGCATGGGCGCGCTGCACCGGGACGAGCCGCGCCCGGTGGTGGTCTTCGCCGCACGTGGCGACACCGACCAGATCCAGGCGGCGCTGGAGGCCGGGGTGGCTGCCTATGTGGTGGAGGGCCTGTCGCCGGAGCGCGTCCGCCCGGTCATCGAGGTCGCCATCCTGCGTTTCCGCGCGCACCAGGCCCTGCGGCGGGAGTTGGAGGAGGCGCGGGCCAGCCTCGCAGAACGCAAGCTGATCGACGCCGCCAAGCTGCGCCTGATGCAACAGGCAAAGCTGAGCGAGCCGGAGGCCTACAAGCGCCTGCGGCGGATGGCAATGGAGCGGCGGATCAGGCTGATCGATCTTGCAGCAGAAATTCTGACTCTTTCATAGTCAAATGCCCTTTTGATATGCATATATGCCCGAGTTTGTAAAAAAATGCCCTTGTTAAAATCCTTTTCGTTTTGACCTTCGCTCCAGGGCTATGATTTAAGCATCCCCACCGGGGCCGCGCTCAAGGATGCGCGCGGCAAGCGAACCCGGATCGAGACAGCGGTCCAAGGGCGGATCGCCAGCCATCCCCGCCAGGGGTCCGGACCCGATCCGCGTGTCTGCCGCAACCCTCGCCCCTCCCCGTCCCGTGCTGCTGAGCGAACTGGGCTCCGGCCTGCTCCGGCTGGGCTTCGTGCCGCTGACCGACGCCGCGCCGCTGCTGGTGGCTCAGGAACTGGGCATGTTCGCCGCCGCCGGGCTGCGGGTCGTGCTTTCCGCCGAGACAGCCTGGGCCGCGGTGCGCGACAAGATCGCCTTCGGCGGGCTGGACGCGGCCCACCTGCTCGGCCCGATGCCCATCGCCCTGGCCTGCGGTCTGGGCGGCGTGCGGCACCGGCTGGCGATCGGCGCCGGACTCGGCCTGAACGGCAACCGGCTGGTCCTGTCCGGCGCCCTTGCCGCGCGGCTCGACCCGTCGCTGCCGCTGACGCCGCAGGGCTTCGCCGCGCTGGTGCGCGCGCTGCCCGCGCCGCCGCGCCTCGCCGTGGTCTTCCCCTTCTCCTCGCACAACTACCTGCTGCGCCACTGGGTGGCGCTGGGCGGGCTCAACCCGGACCGGGACCTGCACCTCTGCGTGCTGCCGCCCTCCCGGGCCGGCGATGCGCTGGCGACCGGGGAGATCGACGGCTTCTGCGCCGGCGAGCCCTGGGGCAGCGAGGCGGCGGCACGCGGTGCCGGCCGCATCGTGCTGAGCAGCGGCGAGATCTGGGCCGGCCATCCGGAGAAGATGCTGGCCTTCTCCGAGGAATTCGTCGCCATGCGGCGCGAGGAATCCGTGGCCTGCACCGCCGCCGTGATCGCCGCCGCGCGCTGGCTGGACGATCCCGCGAACCGCGGCGAGGCCATCGCCATCCTGCGCGCCCGGGCCTTCCCCGGCCTCGCGAAGGAAACGATCGGCCTCGCCCTGGAGGGCGCGCTCCCGGATGGCCGCCTGCTCCCCGAGGAAGCACGGCTGCGCTTCCGCCCCGCCACCCTGCCGCGCGCCGACAGCGCGCGCTGGTGGCTGCGCCAGATGCGGCGCTGGGGGCACCTGCCCGCCGGTGCCGGGGAGGCCGGGGCCCTCGCCCCCTATGACGACGGCCTGTGGCGCGAGGCCGCCGCCCGTCTCTCCGAACCCGAACCTGCCCTTTCTCGCCCGGAGCCCCAGGCATGACGATCTCCCGCCGCGCCGCCCTTTCGGCCACTGCCGCCCTTCTCGCCGCCGCCCGCGCCGCCACGCCGCGCGGTGCCTTCGCCCAGGGCTCGACCACGCCCGAGGTGACCAAGGCCACGCTCGGCTACATCGCTCTCACGGACTCCGCGCCGCTGATCGTGGCGAAGGAGAAGGGCCTCTTCACCAAATACGGCATGGCGGATGTCGAGGTGGTGAAGCAGGCCTCCTGGGGCGCCACGCGCGACAACCTCGTGCTCGGCGGCGGGGCCGGCGGCATCGACGGCGCGCATCTGCTGACGCCGATGGCCTATCTGCTGCAGGCTGGCAGGATCACGCAGAACAGCCAGCCGCTGGCGATGAACATCCTGGCGCGGCTGAACGTGAACGGCCAGGGCCTCTCCGTCGCCGCGAAGCACAAGGGCGCCACCATCGACGCCGCCCCGCTGAAATCCGTGCTGACGCCGGACAGCAAGGTGGCCATGACCTTCCGCGGCGGCACGCACGACCTGTGGCTCCGCTACTGGCTCGCCGCCGCCGGCATCGATCCGGAGAAGGACGCGCAGACCATCGTCGTGCCGCCGCCGCAGATGGTGGCGAACATGAAGGTCGGCACCATGGATGCCTTCTGCGTCGGCGAGCCCTGGCCGGCGCAGACGGTGAACCAGAAGCTCGGCTACACCGCCGCCGTCACCGGCGAGCTGTGGAAGGACCACCCGGAGAAGGCCTTTGCCCTGCGCGCGGACTGGGTGAAGGCGAACCCGAAGGCCGCCGAGGCGCTGACCGCCGCCGTCATCGAGGCGCAGCGCTGGTGCGACGCCGACGCCAACAAGGCGGAGATGTGCGCCATCATCGGCAAGCGCGCCTGGTTCAACGTGCCGGTCGCCGACATCCTGGAGCGTTCGCGCGGCAACATCGACTATGGCGACGGGCGGAAGGTCGAGAGCTCGCCGCTGCTGATGAAGTTCTGGCGCGACAACGCCTCCTTCCCCTTCGCCAGCCACGACCTGTGGTTCCTCACCGAGGACATCCGCTGGGGCGTGCTGCCGGAGAACACCGACACCCGGGCGCTGGTGGCGCAGGTGAACCGCGCCGATGTCTGGCGCGCCGCCGCCGCCCGCGCGGGCGTGCCGGATGCCGAGGTGCCGCAGGGCGACAGCCGTGGCGTCGAGACCTTCTTCGACGGCAAGCGCTTCGATCCCGCCAATCCGCGCGCCTATCTCGACTCCCTTTCCATCAAGAAGCTGGCCGGAGCCTGAGCCCGATGAACGCCGTCACCCCCGTCAAGGGCGTGCCCGCCGGTGGCTCCACCACCGCGCCGCCCGAGTTCCGCCAGCCCTCCGCCCTGGCGCTGAAGGTCCGCCATGTCGCGCAGAACGTCCTGCCGCCGCTGCTCGTGCTGCTGGTGCTGGGCCTGGTCTGGCAGGTGCTCTGCTCCCGCCCGGATGCCACGCTCCCCGCGCCCAGCAAGGTCTGGACGGACAGCTACGACCTGATCGTCGATCCCTTCTTCGACCGTGGCGGGCTGGACAAGGGCCTGTTCTGGCACCTCGCCGCCTCGCTCTCCCGCGTCGCCATGGGCTTCTCCATCGCGGTGGTGGTAGGCATCGCCACGGGGATGCTGATCGGCACCTCGGACTTCGCCATGCGCGGCCTCGACCCGCTCTTCCAGGTGCTGCGCACCGTGCCGCCGCTGGCCTGGCTGCCGCTCTCCCTCGCCGCCTTCCGCGAGGCGCAGCCCTCGGCGATCTTCGTGATCTTCATCACCTCGGTCTGGCCGATCATCATCAACACCGCCGTCGGCGTGCGCAACGTGCCGCAGGACTACCGCAACGTCGCCAAGGTGCTGCGGATGAGCCTGCCCGACTGGTTCCTGCGCATCGTGATCCCCTCCGCCGCGCCCTACATCTTCACCGGCCTGCGCATCGGCGTCGGCCTTTCCTGGCTCGCCATCATCGCGGCGGAGATGCTGATCGGCGGCGTCGGCATCGGCTTCTTCATCTGGGATGCCTGGAACTCCTCCAACCTCTCCGACATCATCGTGGCGCTGGTCTATGTCGGCGTGGTCGGCTTCCTGCTCGACCGCCTCGTCGCCCTGATCGGCCGCCTCGTCACCCGCGGCACCGCCTCGGCCTGAAGGAAGCGACCGACATGACCAGCATCCAGGCCCAGGGGCAGACCCAAGGGCAGAACCAGGGCCAGACAGCGGCCCCGGCGCAGGCGGCGCCTCCGGCCACGCAGGGCCCCGCCTTCCTCGAGATCACCCGCCTCTCGATCCGTTTCGGCACCAACATCCCGGTGCTGAGCAACGTGGACCTGCGCATCGCGAAGGGCGAGTACATCTCGGTGATCGGCCATTCCGGCTGCGGCAAGTCCACGCTGCTGAACGTGGTGGCGGGGCTGCTGCCCGCATCGCTGGGCGGCGTGGTGCTGGAGGGCCGCGAGGTCAACCAGCCCGGGCCTGACCGCGCCGTGGTGTTCCAGAACCACAGCCTGCTGCCCTGGCTCACCTGCTACGAGAATGTCCGCCTCGCCGTGGACCGCACCGTGGGCCGGAAGATGTCGCGCGCCGCGCGGCACGAATGGACCATGGAGAATATCGAGCTGGTCCGCATGACCCATGCGAAGGACCGGCGCCCGGCCGAGATCTCCGGCGGCATGAAGCAGCGCATCGGCATCGCCCGGGCGCTGTCGATGAAGCCCTCCGTGCTGCTGCTGGACGAGCCCTTCGGCGCGCTGGACGCGCTGACCCGCGCGCATCTGCAGGACCAGGTGATGGACATCCATGCCCGGCTCGGCACCACGGTGATGATGATCACCCATGACGTGGACGAGGCCGTGCTGCTGTCCGACCGCATCGTGATGCTGACCAACGGGCCGAATGCCCAGGTGGGCGAGATCCTGGAGGTGGGCCTGCCGCGCCCGCGCGACCGGCTGGCGCTCGCCTCCGATCCGAAGTTCCTCCATGCCCGCGAGGCGGTGCTGCGCTTCCTGCACGAGCGCCACTCCCTCCCGGCCGCGCATTGAGGGAAGCCGGGGCGATGCGGATCGTCGTGATCGGGGCCGGACCGGCGGGGGCACGGGTGGCGGAACGGGTGGCGCAGCGCCTGCCCGGCGCCGGGGTGACGCTGATCGGCGAGGAACGCGCCCTGCCCTATGACCGCGTGGCGCTGGGCCGGGTGCTGTCGGGCAAGGACGGGCCGGCGGCGCTGATCACCCACCCGCCGGCGCGGCTGCGCGAGCTCGGCATCCGCTTCCGCCCCGGCACGCGCATCGCCGCTATCGACCGCGCGACGCGGGAGGTGGTGACGGAGAAGGGCGAGCGCATCGGCTATGACCGGCTGATCCTGGCCACCGGCTCGCGCGCCGTGCGCCTGCCACTTCCCGGCGCCAACCTGCCCGGCGTCTTCCTCTACCGCACCATGGACGACGTGCAGGCCCTGCTGCGCCTCGCCCGTGGCGGCGCCCGCCAAGCCGCGGTGATCGGCGGCGGGTTGCTGGGGCTGGAGGCCGCCGACTGCCTGGCGAAGCAGGGGCTGAAGGTCACGGTGGTGCATCCGCTGGGCTGGCCGATGGAGCGGCAGCTCGACGCCACGGCGGGCGGGCTGCTGACCGGCTGGCTGCGCCGGGGCGGCATCGGCTTCGCCATGCCCGCCTCCACCGCCGCGATCGAGGGCGAGGACCATGCCAGTGGCGTGCGCCTCGCCGATGGCGGCGTGGTCCCCGCCGAGATCGTGGTGCTGGCGGTCGGCGTGCGGCCCGACTCCTCGCTCGCCGCCGCCGCAGGCCTGCCGGTCAACCGCGCCATCCTGGTGGATGACGCGATGCGGACGGCGGACCCTGAGATCTACGCCGTCGGCGAATGCGCCGAGCACAACGGCGCCGTGGTCGGCCTCGTCGCCCCGGCGCTGGCCATGGCCGAGACCGCCGCCGCCGCCATCGCCGGGGAGGCCGGCGCCTATGCGCCCCGCCCCGACGCGGCGGCGCTGAAGATCTCCGGCGTCGCGGTCTGGTCGGGCGGGCAGGTCGCTCCGCCGGATGCCGAGGCGGTCACCTTCCACGACCCCGCCTCCGGCCATTTCCGCCGCCTCTGGCTGCGCGACGGCCGCCTCGTCGGCGCCGTGCTCTACGGCGATGCCGGGGATTCCTCCTTCTATCTCGACCTCATCGTCAGCGGCCGTCCGGTGGGCCCTGACCGCGCCGGGCTCGCCCTGGGGCCGGACCATCTGGAGCGCGCCGCATGAACCAGGCCTTCACCGACGAGCAGCAGAACTACCTCAAGGGCTTCATGGCGGGCGTCGAGGCCCGGCGCGGCAGCCTCGCCCCCGCCGGTGGCGCTGCCGGCGGCGCGCCCGCCGATGCGATGCGCGCGGCGCAGGACGCCACCATCGCCCGGGGCGGCAAGCTGACGGCCGAGGAGAAGGCCAAGCGCGAGAAGCATCCGCTGGACCGCTGGGACGAGGTCGTGGCCCGCGCGGAACAGGGCAGGTTCCCACATGGCGTGGACAACCTGCTGACCCGCTGGCACGGGCTGTTCTTTGTCGGGCCGACGCAGGATGCCTTCATGTGCCGGCTGCGCATCCCCGGCGGCATCATCACCACGCACCAGTTCCGCGGCATCGCCGCCATCGCTGAGGAATGCGGCGGCGGCTACACCGACGTCACCAACCGCTGCAACCTGCAGATCCGCATGATCCCGGCGGACAAGGGGCCGGAGGTGATCGAGCGGCTGGGCGAGATCGGCATCCTGCCCAAGGGCACGGGGGCGGACAACATCCGCAACATCTCCGCCACGCCGACGGCGGGGATCGACCCGCACGAGATCATCGACGTGCGGCCGGTGGTGCGGGCGCTGCACTTCCACATCCTGCACACGCGCGACCTGTTCGGCCTGCCGCGCAAGTTCAACATCTCCTTCGACGGCGGCGGCCGCATCCCGGTACTGGAGGACACGGCCGACGTCGCCTTCACCGCCGTCCGGGTGGAGGGGGAGGCGCTGTTCCGCCTCGCGCTGGGCGGCATCACGGGGCACAAGGACTTCGCCCGGGATACGGGCGTGGTGCTGCCGCCGGGCGATGCGGTGAAGGTGTCCGACGCCATCCTGCGCGTCTTCATCGCCAACGGCGACCGCACGGACCGCAGGAAGGCGCGGCTGAAATACGTGCTCGACGCCTGGGGCTTCGACAGGTTCATCGCGGAGGTCGAGAAGCAGCTCGGCGCGCCGCTGCGCCGGGCGGAGAACATCGTGGACTTTTCCGCGCAGGAGAAGCACGGCCATCTCGGCGTGCATGACCAGAAGCAGGAAGGGCTGCAGTATATCGGCCTGACCCTGCCCATGGCGCGCGTGACGGCGGAGCGCATGCGCGGCATCGCCGCGATCGCCGACCGGCACGGTTCCGGCAACCTGCGCCTGACGCCCTGGCAGAACATCCTGATCATCGACATCCCGCGCGAGGCCATGCCGCAGGTGCAGGCGGAGATCGTGGCGCTGGGCCTGGGCTGGGAGGCGAGCCATATCCGCGGCGGCCTCGTCGCCTGCACCGGCGCGGCGGGGTGCAAGTTCGCGGCCGCGCACACCAAGCAGCACGGCGCGGCGCTGACCGACTATCTCGATGCGCGCATCGCCGTGCCGCAGCCGGTGAACATCCATCTCACCGGCTGCCACAATTCCTGCGCCCAGCACTATATCGGCGATATCGGCCTGATCGGCGCCAAGGTGGAGCGCGGCGAGGAGGAGGTCGAGGGCTATGACCTGCATGTCGGCGGCGGCGCCGGGTCGCAGCAGCGCATCGGCCGGCTGATCCGCCCCAAGGTCGCGCATGACGAGCTCGGCCCGATGGTGCTGAACCTGCTGCGCGCCTGGGCCGAGGAAGACCCCGAGGCCTCCTTCCACGACTTCGCCGCCAGGCATGACGAGGGCGCGCTGCGCGCCATCGCCGAGGCCCCCCATCCGGAGAGCGTCGCATGAACGCGCTGGTCCCCCAGGCCTCGGCTCCCCAAAGCTTCGGCCAGCCCGCCCCGGTGCCGCTGATCCCCGACAGCGCCCCCTTCAGCCCCGTCCAGCGCGCCTGGCTGAACGGCTTCCTCGCCGGCCTCTATGGCGGAGCGGCGGAGAACATGTCCCAGCCCGCGCCGCAGGAGGAGGAGGACTTCCCCTGGCACGACCCGGCGCTGGGGATGGATGAGCGGCTGAAGCTCGCCGAGGGCAGGCCGCAGCCGCGCCGCCTGATGGCGGCCATGGCGCAGCTCGATTGCGGCCAGTGCGGCTATGTATGCCAGACCTATGCCGAGGCGCTGGCCAAGGGGGAGGAAGCCTCGCTCGGCCTTTGCGTGCCCGGCGGCAAGGCGACGCAGAAGATGCTGAAGGCGCTGCTGGCCGAGGCCCCCGCCGCCGCGCCGAAAGCCACGCCGAAGGCGAAGGGGCCGGCGCTGGTGCCGGTTCGCCTGCGCGGTGCCCGCCGCCTCACCGGCGCGAGCTCGGCCAAAGACGTGCGCAACGTCGTGCTGGAGCTGGAGGGCAGCGGGCTGCACTACCTGCCCGGCGACAGCCTCGGCCTGCTGGCGCCCAACGATCCGGCGGTTGTCGAAGCCAGCATCGCCGCGCTCGGCGCCACGGGCGAGGAAGCCGTGCCCTGCCCGGATGGCGAGAGCCGCCCGCTGCGCGAGGCCTTCTCGCTGCACCTCGCCATCGCCCGCCCGCTGGACCGCACGCTGGACCTTCTGGCCGGCGCGGCGAAGGAACCGGGCGAGGCCGCCGCGCTGCGCCGGCTGGCGGAGGGCGAGGACGGCGTCGAGCCCGCCGATGCCGACCTGCTGGACCTGCTGGAACACTTCCCCTCCGCCCGCCCGCCGCTGGCCGACCTCGCCGCCTCGCTGCCGGGGCTCAAGCCGCGGCTCTATTCCATCGCCTCCTCGCCGCTCGCCGTGCCGGGGCGTGTCGAGCTCTGCGTCAGCGTGGTGCGCGCGCCGCGTCGCGGGCGGGTGCGCGACGGCGTGGCCTCGGCGCATCTGGGCTTCCGCGCCCTGCCGCTTGCCGAAGGCGGCGCCCATGCCGAGCCACACGACATCGAACGCGTCCTGCCCGAATGCGTGCCGCTGCCGGCGCATATGCAGGAAAGCCATTTCCGTCTGCCGGAAGACCCCGCCGTGCCCGTGATCATGTGCGGCCCCGGCACCGGCATCGCGCCCTTCCGCGCCTTCCTGCAGCACCGCGCCGCGCAGGGCATCAGGGGCCGCACCTGGCTCTTCTTCGGCGACCAGCACGAGGCGAGCGACTTCCTTTTCCGCGAGGAGATCGAGGCCTGGCAGCGGGACGGCACGCTGGAACGGCTCTCCCTCGCCTGGTCGCGCGACCAGAAGCGGAAGGTCTATGTCCAGGACCGCATGAAGGAGGAAGCCGCCGATCTCTGGCGCTGGCTGCAGGATGGCGGCCGCTTCTACATCTGCGGCGATGCCGCGCGCATGGCCAAGGACGTGGACACCGCGCTGCGCGGGATCGCCATGTCGCAGGGCGGCATGGATGCCGATGCGGCGCGCGACTGGATCGTCGCCCTGGCGCGCCAGGGTCGCTACCTGCGGGACGTGTACTGAGATGGAGACCGTCCGTACCACCTGCCCCTATTGCGGCGTCGGCTGCGGCGTGCTGGCAAGGCCGGATGGCGGCCCGGTCGCGGGCGACGCGGCGCATCCGGCGAGCGGCGGGCGGCTCTGCTCCAAGGGCTCCGCCCTGGCCGAGACGACCGGCCTCGCGGACCGGCTTCTGCACCCCGAGGTCAACGGCCGGCGCGCCTCCTGGGACGCCGCGCTGGACACGGTGGCGGAAGGCTTCCGCCGCGCCCTGGCCAGCCACGGGCCGGAGGGTACGGCGCTCTATGTCTCCGGGCAGTTGCTGACCGAGGACTATTACGCCGCCAACAAGCTCGCGAAGGCGGCGCTGGGCACGGCGAACATAGACAGCAACTCGCGCCTCTGCATGGCCAGCGCCGTGGCCGCCCATACGCGCGCCTTCGGCGAGGACCTCGTCCCCGGCATCTACGAGGACCTGGAGCTGGCCGATCTTGTCGTGCTGGTCGGCAGCAACCTCGCCTGGTGCCACCCGGTGCTCTACCAGCGCCTGGCCGCCGCCCGCGCCGCGCGGCCGGAGATGAAGCTGATCGTGCTCGACCCGCGCCGCACCGCGAGCTGCGAGGGCGCCACGCTGCACCTGCCTCTGCGCCCCGGCAGCGATGTCGCGCTCTTCGCCGCGCTGCTGGTCCATCTCCACGACAACGGCTTCGCCGATGCGGCTTTCCTCGCCAGCCGCACCGAGGGGCTGGAACCGACCCTGCAAGCGGCGCGCGCGGTGGCGGCGGAGGCGCCGGCCCTGACCGGCCTCGCCCCGTCGCTGATCCAGGCCTTCTGCAGCCTCTTCGCGCGGCATCCGAAGGTGGTGACGCTCTGGAGCCAGGGCGTGAACCAGTCCAGCGCCGGCACCGACAAGGCCAACGCGCTGATCAACTGCCATCTCCTCACCGGCCGTATCGGCGCGCCGGGCATGGGGCCCTTCAGCATCACCGGCCAGCCCAACGCCATGGGCGGGCGGGAGGTCGGGGCGCTGGCCACCATGCTCGCCGCGCATCTGCGCCAGGACCGGCCGGAAGATGTCGCCCTGTTGCGCGACTACTGGCGCGCGCCCGCCCTGCCGGAAAAGCCGGGCCTCAAGGCGGTGGACCTCTTCGGCGCGCTGGCGGCCGGGCGCATCGGCGCGCTCTGGGTCATGGGCACCAATCCCGCCGTCTCCCTGCCGCGCGGCGACGCGGTGCGCGCCGCGCTGCGCAAGGCGCCCTTCCTGGTCGTGTCGGAGAATTCCTGGCGCGCCGAGACGCTGGACATGGCGCATGTGCGCCTGCCGGCCCTGTCCTGGGGCGAGAAGGATGGCACCGTCACCAACAGCGAGCGCGTCATCAGCCGCCAGCGCCGCTTCCTGCCCCCGCCCGGCGAGGCGCGGCAGGACTGGTGGATCCTGGCCGAGGTGGCGAAGCGCCTGGGCCATGGCGGCTTCGCCTGGAACGGCCCGGCCGACATCTTCCGCGAGCACGCCACCCTGTCCGGCCTGGGCAACAAGGGCACACGCCGCTTCGACATCTCCGCCCTCGCCGCACTGGACGACGCCGGCTACGACGCCATGCCTCCGACCCGCTGGCCCTGCCCGGCGGACGGCCCCGCCCCCGCGCGGCTGCTCGGCACGGAGGACCAGCAGGCCCACCGGCTGCGCTTCGTGGCCACCCCCTTCCGTGCGCCCGCCGAGAGCGTCACCGGGGAATTCCCGCTGCGCCTGATGACCGGGCGGCTGCGCGACCAGTGGCACACCATGACCCGCACCGGCGCCGTGCCGCGCCTGATGGCCCAGGCGCCGGAGCCGCTGCTGACCCTGAACCCCGGTGACGCACCCGCTCCGGAGGGCAGCCTGGTGCAGGTGGAAAGCCCGCACGGCAAGGCAGTGCTGCGGCTGAAGCTGGACCCGGGGATGCAGCCCGGCTGCGGCTTCGTGCCGATGCACTGGACGGCGCGCTTCGCCCCGGCGGCGCGGGTCAATGCCAGCATGGGCGGCACGCCGGACCCGGTGAGCGGCCAGCCCGAGCTGAAGCACGTCCCCTTCCGCGCCCGCCCCTTCGCGGCAGGCTGGCACGGCTTCCTGATCGCGCAGCAAAACCACGGCACCGATCTCGCCCCCTGGTGCGCCGTGTCGCCCGTCGAGGGCGGCTGGCGGCACGAGCTGGCCGGACGGGAAACACCCGCCGAGGCCTTCGCCCGGCTCCGCGCCCTGCTGCCGGAGGGGGAATGGATGCTGCTGGAGGACACCGCCGCCGGGCTGCACCGCGCCGTGCTGCTGGATGGCGACCGCCTCGCCGCCGCCATCGCCGTGGCGCCGGAACCGACGCTGCCGCCGCGCGACTGGCTGGCCTCGCTGCTCACCGGCGGCGTGCCGGAAAGCCGCCGCGCCGCCCTGCTCGCCGGGCGCCCGGTGGGCGGGCCGCCGCCCTCCCCCACCATCTGCGTCTGTCATGGCGTGCGGGAGGACGCTATATGCGGGGCGATCCGCGCCGGGGCCTGCAGTGTCGCGGCGATCGGCGAGGCCACGCGCGCCGGCACCAATTGCGGCGCCTGCCGCCCCGAGATCGCCGCGCTGCTCGCCCGTGTCCAGGCGGAAGCCCCGGCCGCGGAGAGTCCTGTTCCGGAACCCGCCTGATGCGTCACTTCCCTGCCTTTCTCGATCTTCGCGGCCGGCTGGTCCTGCTGCTCGGGGAAGGCGAGGCGCTGGAGGCCAAGGCGGCCCTTGCCCATGCCGCCGGGGCCGAGTTCCGCAGGGCGGCGCGCTTCCACCCCGGCCTGCTCGAAGGCTGCGCCGCCGCCTTCGCCGCCGGGGCGCCGGAGGAGGATCTGCGCGCCCTGTCCGAGGCCGCCCGCGCCCGGGGCCTGCCGGTCAACGTGGTGGACCGGCCGGAACTCTGCTCCTTCATCACCGGCGCCATCGTGGACCGCGACCCGGTGACGATCGGCATCTCCACCGGCGGCGCGGCGCCCGTGCTGGCGCGCCTGCTGCGGCAGCGGATCGAGACGGTGCTGCCGCCCGGCCTCGCCCGGCTCGGCGCCTTGGCCGAACGCTTCAAGGAACGCGCCCGCCGCGCCCTGCCCGAGACCGGCGCCCGCCGCCGTTTCTGGGAACGCGTGCTGGCCGGGCCGGAGGCCGACCTCGCCCTGGCCGGCCACACGGCGGAGGCCGAGACCGCCATCGCCGCCACGCTGGACCGGGCGGATACCGCCCCCCGCGGCTTCGTGCACCTCGTCGGCGCCGGCCCGGGGGCCGCCGATCTGCTGACCCTGCGCGCCCTGCGCGTGCTGGGCGAGGCCGATGTCATCGTGCATGACCGGCTGGTGCCGGAGGAGGTGCTGGACCTCGCCCGGCGGGACGCGCGGCGCATCTTCGTCGGCAAGGCCCGCTCCAACCACTGCGTGCCGCAGGACCGGATCAACGAGCTGCTGGTCTCCCTCGCCCGCGAGGGCAAGCGCGTGGTGCGGCTGAAGGGCGGCGACCCCTTCGTCTTCGGCCGTGGCGGGGAGGAGGCGGAGGCGCTGGACGCCGCCGGCATCCCCCATGCCACCGTGCCCGGCATCACCGCCGCCCTGGCCTGCGCCGCCGGAGCGGGCATTCCCCTCACCCATCGCGACTGCGCCCAGGCCCTGGTGCTCGCCACCGGCCATACCCGCAACGGCGATGTCGGGCTGGACTTCGCCGCCCTGGCCCGGCCCGGCCATACGCTGGCGATCTACATGGGCGTCGTCACCCTGCCCCGCATCCGCGACGGGCTGCTGGGCGCGGGGCTGGACCCCGCCACCCCGGCGGCGCTGATCGAGAATGGCGGGCGGGACGGCCAGCGCGTCCTGACCGGCACCCTGCCGGAACTGGCGGCGCAAGGCCCGGGCTGGAGCCAGGGCGGCCCCGCCCTGCTGATCATCGGCGCGGCGGTGTCCCGCCGCATCGGACAGGGCGGCGGCCCGTAAGCCAGGGGATTCCGCCGCCAGCGTGCCGCTGCCGGCGCCGCTCCTTCCCTGGCGGGGGCGGGAGCCGCGCTGCCGGGCCTACTCCGCCGCCTGCCGCGCCGGCGCCCCCGGGGCACCGGGGGCCGGGCCTTCGTGCGCCTTGCGCAGCGCCAGGGCGGGCAGGGTCAGCACGAGGAGGAAGGCGCAGCACATCACCACGCCGCTCATGGTGAAGCTCATGGCGATGGCGCCGCGATAGGCCGAGGCGACGAGGTTCTGTTCGTCGGCACCCAGCCCTTCCAGCGCGCGCACGCCGTGTTCCAGCAAGGCCTGTACGTCGAGGCCCCGCACGGTCTCGGCCAGGATGCTGTTCAGCCAGGCCATCATCAGCGCGCCGGACAGCGCCACGCCCAGCGCCCCGCCCAGGGAACGCAGGAAGGACATGGAGGAGGTGGCGACGCCCAGCTCGCGCGGGTTGACCGCATTCTGCACCGAGGTGGTGATGTTCGGCATGGCCACGCCCATGCCGAGGCCGAGGACCAGCATGCAAAGCTCGAAGGCCCAGAAGGGCGCGGCGAGGCGCGCCAGGATGGCGAGGCCGCAAAGCCCGAGGGCCTCAGCGCCGACGCCCGCGATCAGGAAGGGCTTGTAGCGCCCGGTGGCGGAAACCAGCCGGCCGCCGAGGATCGAGGAGAAGATCATGCCCGCCACCTGCGGCAGCATCATCAACCCGGCCTGGGTCGGCGTCATGCCGAGCACGAGCTGGAAGTAGAGCGGCAGGAAGACGGTCGTGCCCATCATGGCGAAGACCAGCATGGCAGAGGCCACCACGCCGGAGACATAGACGCGCTCGCGGAAGAGGTGCAGCCCGATGATCGGCTCCGGCGCCCGCCGCTCCCACAGGACGAAGGCCACGAAGAAGCCGAGGGCGGCGATGCCCAGCCAGAGGATGGGCATGGAAGCCCAGGCGAAAAGGGTGCCCGCCCAGCTCAGCAGGAGGAGCAGCGCCGTGGTGCCGGCGGCGAGCAACGCAGCGCCGGGATAGTCGATCTGCCGGCGCTTCAGCGCGGAAGGGTGGCGCAGGCCGATCGCGATCATCGCCAGCGCCGCCGCGCCCACGGGCAGGTTGACGTAGAAGACCCAGCGCCAGGACAGCGCCTCGGTCAGCACGCCGCCCACCAGCGGCCCGGCGACGGAGCTGACGGCGAAGACGCCGGTGAAGAGCCCCTGGTAGCGGCCGCGGTCGCGCGGCGCCACCACATCGCCGACGACAGTCTGCGCCAGGGTCATCAGCCCGCCCGCCCCGAGCCCCTGCAAGGCGCGGAAGAGGATCAGCTGCAGCATGTCCTGCGCCAGACCGCAAAGCACGGAGCCGGCCAGGAAGATGGTGATGGCGAGGTAGAAGAGCCGCTTCCGCCCATACATGTCGCTGAGCTTGCCGTAGAGCGGCGTGGTGGCCGTGGAGGTGAGCAGGAAGGCCGTCACCACCCAGGACAGGTGCGAGGCGCCGCCGAGGTCGGCCACGATGCGCGGCAGTGCGGTGTTGACGATGTTCTGGTCCAGCGCCGCCAGGATCATGGTCAGCATGGCGCCGGCGATGGTCAGGCGCAGATGGCGGTTCGAGGAAACCAGGGGGGCCGCCATCGGCGCTTCCGGCGTGTTGTTCGGCGACATGAACGCTTCCTGTTCCCTTCCCATCCACCCGGCCCCCGCCGTCCCCCGGGCCGCGGCCACGAGGACAGGGTGCGCGGCCGCCGCTTCGTCCAGGGCACGCTCCCGTGACACCCTCCCCCGAGGCTGGCTCCCATGAGGAGCCAGGCGGGGCGGAACGGGAATGCCTCCGGGCGCCGGGGCGCGAGCGCCATCGCAGATGCCGCAATTCGGTCGGGGGGATGAGGCGCCAGTCCTGGCATCCGCCCCGCGCCGGCCAGGTTTCCTTCTGGAGGCGGCCCTATGTCACGGTCAAGGCTCCGCATGCCTGCCTTGCGGGCAGGACGAGGCCACCGGCCGCTTCCTCCATTGCCCACCGGGACCGTTCCCTGAGAATCGGGACTTGCCGCATTGCGGAAGAACCATCCTCTGGAACGGCCCCATGTCCGACGACACCGCCGAAGATCCCGCTCTCGCCCATCCGCCACGTGACGGCGCATCGGCGGGCCCGCCGCCCAGGAAAGGGGTCTGCGCCATCACCGGCCGCGTGCTCTCGCGCAAGGATCTGGTGCCGCTGACCCTGCTCCGCCCCTCCCTGGCGGAACGCTTCATGCAGAAGTACCCGGGGCTGACCGAGGAATCGCTGATCTCGCGCGGCGAGGTGGCCCGGCTGCGCGCCGCCCGCGTCGAGGAGATGCTGGAACAGGAGCGCGGCGAGCTGGGGGAGCTGGAGCACAAGGTGGCGCAGAGCCTCGCCACCTCCTCCACCCTCGCCGCCAACACCGACGACGACTACGACGAGCACCGCAGCCTGGGCGAGCGGCTGGCGGACATCATGGCCACTTTCGGCGGCTCCTGGTCCTTCCTGCTGAGCTTCGCGATCGTGCTCATGGTCTGGATGGCCTACAACCTCTGGAGAGGCGAGGGCTCCTTCGATCCCTATCCCTTCATCCTGCTCAACCTGGTCCTGTCCTGCCTGGCCGCGATCCAGGCGCCGGTCATCATGATGAGCCAGCGCCGGCAGGAGGCGAAGGACCGTGCCCGGGCGCTCAACGACTATGCCGTGAACCTGAAGGTCGAGCTCGAGGTGCGCAACCTGCACGAGAAGCTCGACCACCTGCTGATGCGGCAATGGGAGAGGCTCGCGGAGATCCAGCAGCTCCAGCTGGAGATCATGCAGGAGCGCCGCCCGCGCGGCTGAACCTGGTGCGCCGCCCGACTCAGCCGAGCCTGATCTCGGCCTTCAGGTTCAGCATCCCGGCCAGCAGCTCCAGCCGCCGCTGCGCCCCTTCGCCGGCGAAGAGCCCGCTGTGCTCCCGCAGCGTCAGGCGCAGGGTTCCGTCCGCCACGGACAGCGCCGCGGCGTTCAGCAGCGCCAGCGTCCCGCCGGACAGCGTATAGGCCAGCCGCAGGGCGGCGCCGAGCAGCTCCGCCCGGCGCATCTCGGCCGCCCCCATCAGCACCCGCGCCGGCGCCAGGGTCGCGGCGGGGGGGCTCGCCTCGTAGCGCAGCGCCACGGCCAGGGCGAGGAAGGCCCGGGCGTGATGGTCCAGCCCCACGCCGGGCTGGCGCAGGACGCGCAGGAAGGACTGTTCCGCGCGGTAGTCCGGGTGGTCGTGGCTGCCCGTATCGGAGAGCCAGCAGGCCGCCAGCCGCAGGGCACGGTCATAGGCGGTCTCCTCCGGGAAGAGCGGCGAGGTCCAGTCGAACAGCGCCGGCGGCAGGCTCTCGTCGCGCCCGAACCGGGCCGCCATCTCATAGCTCGCGGCCAGCAGCGGGTCCTCGGCCCGCACCGCAGGGGCGATGTGGCGGGCATACCAGCCCTCCCGCAGCCCGTTGGCGCTGAAGACCACGCGGTCGGCCCCGGTCGCGCGCAGCAGGCGGCGCAGCGCCACGGCGGCGAAGGGCAGGTCCCCGGCGCGCTTGGCCGGAACGCCGGGCACCTTCTCGATCGCCGATTTCTTGGCGCCGATCAGCATGCCGCAGAGGTTCCGCGCCTCCTCCCGCGTCAGGACATAATGGTGCACGATGGACAGGGGATAGTTGGCCTCGACCATGTGCACCTTGGCGATCGCCCGCCACGCGCCACCCACGAGATACAGGTCCCGCCCCTTGCCGTTCACCAGCCAGGGCACCCGGGCCAGTTCGGCCTCGGCGATGGCCCGCGCCTGGGTCATGTCCCCCCCGGCCCGTTCCGCGAGGCGGATGACCCCGAGCGGCAGGCTGGCGGAATCGCCGACCCGTCCGTGCCTGAGGTCCACCACCTCCAGCGAGCCGCCGCCGATATCGCCCAGGATGCCGTCGGCCTCGGGGAAGCCCAGCAGCACGCCCTCGGCGGAAAGGGTCGCCTCGCCCTCCCCGCTCAACACGGTGATCGGCACGCCCGGCATGCGCTCGCGCAGCGCGGCGGCGAAGGCTGGGCCGTTCTCGGCATCGCGCATCGCCGCGGTGGCCAGGATCTCCAGCGGATCGGCCGCCATGGCCCGGGCCACGGCATGGTAGCGCTCCAGCACGGTCAGCGCCTGTTCCACCGCCGCCTCGTTCAGGCGCCGCGTGGTCTCCAGGCCCCGCCCCAGTCCCAGCACCGCCTTCTCGTTGAAGATCGGCACCGGGTTGCGGCCCCGCCCCTCGAAGACCACCAGTCGCACGGAGTTCGAGCCCAGATCCACCACGCCACAGCGGGGCGGATGCGGGACGGCTTCGGCTGGAAGGGCTTGAGCGGCTGCGTCCATCGGTAATTCTCTCACTTCCTGCCCTGGCGTCATGCCGCGACCACCTGGCCGCCGCAACCGCCGGTCCAGGCGCGTGCTGGCGGAGCGGGCCTGCGCCCGGCCCCGCCGGGACGGTTCCGGACCGGTCAGCGCCTTGTCAATCCTGGGCCACGCGGTCGGGCCGCCGCCGCGGCGCCGCGGTGCGGACCCGCTTCAGGGCGCTGCCCCGCCCGGACAGGGACGGGTTCGTCATGAACCAGTCGTGGGAGGAAAGCGGCTTCGGCCCCGGATCGAGGCGACGATAGGTCGCATCCGGCCCCAGCGTCCAGGACTGGGCGGTGTCCTTCATGTTCACGACCATGATCTGGTCCAGGATCTGGGCATGGACGGTGGGGTTCTCCACCGGCACCATGGTTTCCACCCGCCAGTCCATGTTGCGTGCCATCCAGTCGGCCGAGGAGATGAAGACCCGTGCCCGGCGCGAGGGCAGCCGGTGCCCGTTGCCGAAGACATAGATGCGGGAATGTTCCAGGAAGCGCCCGACGATGGACTTCACCCGGATGTTGGAGGACAGGCCCGGCACGCCGGGGCGCAGGCAGCAGATGCCGCGCACCACGCAGTCCACCCGCACCCCGGCCTCGCTGGCGCGGTAGAGCGCGTCGATCAGCTGCTCGTCCACCAGGGAATTCATCTTCAGCCAGATGCCGGCGGGCCGGCCACTCCGGGCAAAGGCGATCTCCTGCTCGATCAGCCCCATCAGGGTCGGACGGATGGTGAGCGGCGAAAAGGCGAGCGACTGCATCTTCTCCGGCCGGGCATAGCCGGTCAGGTAGTTGAACAGCCGCGCCGCGTCGCCGGTCAGTCCCGGATCGGCGGTGAAGAAGGAGATGTCCGTGTAGATGCGCGCCGTCACCGGATGGTAGTTGCCGGTGCCGAAATGGGCATAGGAGCGCAGCGTCCCGCCCTCCCGCCGCACCACGAGGCTGACCTTGGCGTGGATCTTCAGGTCCACGAAGCCATAGACCACCTGCACCCCGGCGGCTTCGAGCTGCCGCGCGATGGCGATGTTGCGCTCCTCGTCGAAGCGCGCCTTCAGCTCCACCATGGCGGTGACGGACTTGCCCGCCTCCGCCGCCTCGATCAGCGCCCGGGCGATCGAGCTGTCGCGGGAGGTGCGGTAGAGCGTCTGCTTGATGGCGACCACGTTCGGATCGCGCGCCGCCTGCCGCACGAACTGCACCACCACGTCGAAGGATTCGTAGGGGTGGTGGACCACGATGTCCTTGGACCGGATCGCGGCGAAGCAGTCCCCGCCGAAATCGAGGATGCGTTCCGGGAAGCGCGGCGTGTAGGGCGTGAAGAGCAGGTCCGGCCGGTCGTCCACGATGAGCTGGCTGAGGTCGCTGAGCCCCAGCAGCCCCTCCACGGCGAAGACGCCGGTGCGGTCCGCCTCGGTCTCCTCCGCCACCAGGTCCACCATGTCGGAGGGCGTGTCGGTGGTGACGGTGACGCGGATCGCCTGTCCCCGGCGGCGGCGCTTCAGCGCCGTCTCGTAGGAGCTGACGAGGTCCTCGGCCTCCTCCTCGAACTCCACGTCGGTGTCGCGGATCAGGCGGAACAGACCGCGCTCGGCCGGGATGTAGCCGGGAAAGAGATGCGGCAGGTTCAGCGTGACCAGATCCTCCATGGTCACGAAGCGGATCACCCCGTCGCCCTTGCCCTCCCCGCGCGGCGGCAGGCGCACGAAGCGCTCCACCTGCGAGGGCAGCGGCACCAGGGCGCGCATGGTGCCCCCGTCCTCCTCGCGGATCAGCTTCAGCACGAGGCAGAGGGCGAGGTTGGCGATGAAGGGGAAGGGATGCGCCGGATCGACGGCCAGCGGGGTCAGGACGGGGAAGACCCGCTCCATGAACCAGCTCTCCAGCCAGGCACGCTCGCTTTCCTCCAGCTCCGCCGGCTCCAGCACGGCGATCCCCACCTCGCGCAGCAGGACCCGGACCTCGCGCCAGGCCATGCGCTGCGCCTCGATCAGCGAACCGGCGCGCTCGTGGATGGCGGCGAGCTGCTGCGCCGTGGTCAGCCCGTCGGGCGAGAGCTTGGTGATGCCCGCCCGCACCTGCCCGACCAGCCCGGCGACGCGCACGGAATAGAACTCGTCCAGGTTGCTGGCAGAGATGGCGATGAAGCGCAGCCGCTCCAGCAGCGGATGGTCGGGATGGGAGGCCTGCTCCAGCACACGCTCGTTGAAGGCCAGCCAGGACAACTCACGGTTGATGAAGCGCCAGGAAAGGGTATGCAGGTCGCCCGAGGGCATGTCGGGCGGCAGCTCCGCCGGGACAGTCGGCATCTCGCCGGTAAAGATCGCGTCCATCTGGTGGGTTCCCTCATGGGCGCCGTGTTCGGTCAGGCCCGGG
Source organism: Roseomonas mucosa ATCC BAA-692 (assembly GCF_000622225.1). GTDB lineage: Bacteria > Pseudomonadota > Alphaproteobacteria > Acetobacterales > Acetobacteraceae > Roseomonas > Roseomonas mucosa. The sequence goes on from NZ_JHWD01000004.1 coordinate 173,282, forward strand.
AGCAAGAGGCCCGGACCAGGCGCTCCAGACTACAGCAGCTTGGGCATGGGGTTCGAGCCGTCCCCCGGCGATGCCACGGAAACGTCATGTTCCTCGCCCGCCGGCTCGTCGCTGCCGAAGCCGGGAAGGTCGGCCAGGACATGCCGCGCCAGGGCGCGCGTCACCGCCCCCCCGGTGGCCAGTGCCGCCCGGTCCAGCCGCGCAGCGGCGCGCGAGACGGCCGCGGCCTCCCGCGGCAGGCGCAGCAGCAGCCAGTCCTGCGTCGCGGCGTCCACCCTGACCTGGCGCTCGGCGAAGTGATGCGCCAGCAGGGCGCGGAGGAGCTGCTCCGAGGGTTCCTCGATCTCCACCGCATGGGTGGCGCGGAGGCGGGAAGCAAGGTCGGGCAGGCGCACACGCCAGCGCGCCGGCGGCTCCCGCCCCGCCAGCAGGAGCAGCGCCCCGGTGCTGGCGCAGGCGTTGATGAGGTGGAAGAGCGCCTCCTCCTCCGCCGCGCAGTCGGCGTCGTCCACGGCGGAGGGCAGCCCGTCCGGCACGCCGCGCAGCGACGGCCCCTCCAGCACCCGCAGGCCCAGCCGCGCCGCGCCCTGGCGCAGCAGCAGGGACTTGCCCACACCCTCCGGCCCGAACAGCGCCAGACGGCCGTTCGGCCAGTCGTCCGGCGCCGCCAGCCAGGTGCGGGCCACGGCGTTGGAACGGTCCGAGATCACCGGCGCGCCGCGCTCGGGCGGCAGGGCAAGCGGCAGCGGGAGCTGGCGGCCGCTCATGCCCCCCTCCCCGGCGCCCCGCCATGCGGGTGGGTCGGGCCCCGCCTCACAGCCCGGTCCGCGGCGGATCGAGGTAGAGCGGGCTGGCGAGGTAGCGGCGCAGCCAGTGCCGCGCGATCACCCCGATCATCGCCGCCATGGGCACGGCCAGCAGCACGCCCAGGAAGCCGAAGGCCACGCCGCCCGCGAACAGGGCGAAGATGACCCAGACCGCGTGCAGCTCCACCCGGTCGCCCAGCAGGCGCGGGTAGATCACGTAGCCCTCGATCGTCTGCCCGAACACGTAAACGGCCGCCACCAGCAAAACACCTTCCCAGGAACCGAACTGGCCCGCGGCCAGGAGCAGCGACGTCACCAGCCCGGTGAGCGAGCCCACATAGGGGATGAAGGACAGCATCCCGGACAGAAGCCCGACCAGGAGGCCCAGTTCGAGTCCCACCGCCGAGAGCGCCACAGCATAATACACCGCGAGCAGGCCGCAGCAGATCAGCTGGCCGCGCAGCCATGCGGAAAGCACCCTGTCCATGTCCCGCCCCAGGGCGCGCGTGGTGCTGGCATAGCGCCGGGGCAGCCAGGACTCGATCCGCAGGATGATCCGCGGCCAGTCCCGCAGCAGGTAGAAGCCCACCACCGGGGTCACGACCGCATAGGTGAAGAGCGCGTAGCCGACGCTGAGCAGCCCGCTGGCACCGCCGATGAACTGCGCCGCCGTGGTGGCGACATAGCCCAGGATGGCGCCGGTCTGGTTCACCGCCAGGTCCTGCAGCCGGCCGTTGATCGTGTCCGGCCCCAGGCGCTCGGCGGCGGCCGCGATCAGGTCCCGCACCCCCGCCCCGATCCGCGCCGCATAGGCCGGCAACCGCGCCAGCAACACCCCCACCTGAGAGATCAACAGCGGGTAGAGCAGCAGCAGGGCCAGCAGCACCAGGGCGCAGAGGCAGGCGATCAGCAGCGCAGAGGCAACGCCCCGCGGCACCCCGACCCGGGCCATGACGGTGACGGGCGGATCGAGGAAATAGGCGATGCAGCCCGCCAGCACGAAGGGCGTCAGGATCGGCGAGAAGAGCCAGATCGTCCCGAGCAGGGCGGCGAGCAGGCCGAGCGCCAGGCCGATCCGCTGCGCGCGCGTGGCCGTCTGCGGCCCGCGAGGCAGGGATGGCGCCGCCGCCGCCGCGGGGGCCGGCGTGACGCGCCGCTCGGCCGGCGGGGCGGGCGGGACCGGCGGCGGCAGCGTCCTCATGCCCGCCCCTCCCCGCGCGCCGCCGCGAGCACATAGGCACCGCCGGAGAGCAGGGTGCTGGCGGCCACCAGCGGCACCAGCACCGCCAGGGGGAAGGCCCCGGGCAGGAGCCCGGGCCAGCCGCGCAGGAGGAGCGCCACCGCGACCAGCAGGATCTGCAGCGCCGTGTTCGCCTTGGACAGGCGCGAGGGGCTGATCCGGGGCGGCATGCCCATCATGCGCAACATCACCACGCCCCCCACGATCAGCACGTCGCGAAACACCACGAGGATGGCCAGCCAGTCGGGCAGCACGCCGGTCGCCGCCAGGGCGACATAGCTGCTCACCAGCAGCGCCTTGTCCGCCACCGGGTCGAGCACCGCGCCCAGGCTCGAACGGGCATCCAGCACCCGGGCCAGCCAGCCGTCCAGCGCATCGGACAGCCCCGCCCCCAGGAACAGCAGGAAGGCGAGGTCGAAGCGCCCCTGGATGATCAGCCAGACCGTCGCCGGCACGGCGCAGAGCCGCACGAAGGTGATGGCGTTGGGCAGCGTGGTCAGCGCCGACGCGGCGGCCGGGGCACGGTCCGGCGGGCCGGGCGTCGGGGCGGGCTTCCGGTCAGGCCCCTCCGGCAAGGCCGATCCGCCAGGTGCCGTCGGGCGCGGGCACCGCCGTCACGCCGGAACGCGCGAGCTCGGGCACCACGAGATTCGCCGGCGCGCGCAGGCCGAGGCGCAGCACGGCACGGTCCGTCGCGATGGCGCGCAGGTCGAGGCTCGCCACCTGCGGATTGGCCAGGAGGCGGCGGCGCAGGTCGAGATACTGCGCCAGCGAGCCGTAGCCCGCCTGCGCCTCCACCCAGGCCGAGGCGGGCACGCCCGGCGAGGGCGAGGGTGCCGTGGGCGAGGCGCCACCGCCCCCGGCCTGCGCCGTCGCGCCGCCGCGCCCGCCCAGGGCGGCCACGCGGCCGGGGTTGAAGTTCACCGTCACGCGGCCGGAGAAGCCGGTCAGGGTCGAGCGTTCCTGCTCCACCACCACGGAGGAGACCAGCCGGTCGATCTGGCTGGCCGAAAGGCCGGTCGGCAGGCCCAGTTCGCCCGCCATGCGCTCATAGGCGATGCGCTGCGCGGAGGCATAGGCCTGCTCCCGCGCCTCCACGGCGTTCTTGGCCGTGGCCTCGGCCGGGACGCCGCGCTGGGTATAGCCGCCGCCCGTGGCGGGCGCGGCGGCGGCACCGGTCCCGGCTGTCGGGGCGGCCGCACTGGCCTCCGGCGTGCTCGCGGCCGGGGCGCTCGCCGCCGGGGGCACGGGGGGCGGAATCGTGGGGAATCCCTGTGCCGCAGCCAGCCCGGGCAAGGCGCAGAGCGCGGGAAGAAGGGCAGCCACGAGGCGCAGGGATGTTGCACCGCCCCGCCAGACGTGGTGTTGCCTTCCGCTCGCGCCCAGGCTCGGCAGTTGGTCCGGCATCGTCCGCCCTTCAAAACCTTCCGAAGCCCTGGGGCATAGCCGATCGGGAGCGACCATGGCCAGCCTGACCTATCGTGACGCCGGGGTGGACATCGAGGCGGGTGACGCGCTGGTGGACGCCATCAAGCCCCTCGCCAGGTCCACGGACCGAAGCGGGACCATGGGCGGACTCGGCGGGTTCGGCGCGCTGTTCGACCTGAAGGCCGCGGGCTTCAAGGATCCGGTCCTGGTCTCCTCCACCGACGGCGTGGGCACCAAGCTGCGGCTGGCCATCGATTCGGGCCACCATGACGGCGTCGGCATCGACCTCGTGGCCATGTGCGTGAACGACCTCGTGGTGCAGGGCGCCGAGCCGCTCTTCTTTCTGGACTACTTCGCCACCGGCAAGCTGGAGGTGGCGCAGGCCAGCGCCGTGGTCGCCGGCATCGCCGAGGGCTGCCGCCAGGCGGGCTGCGCCCTGGTGGGCGGCGAGACCGCCGAGATGCCCGGCATGTACGGCAAGGGCGACTACGACCTCGCCGGCTTCTCGGTCGGCGCGGCGGAGCGCACGGACCTGCTGCCGAAGCCTGATGTCGGCGCGGGCGACGTGCTGCTGGGCCTGCTGTCCTCCGGCGTGCATTCCAATGGCTACTCGCTGGTGCGGCGGATCGTGGAGGGCGGCAATGCCGGGCTGAAGGACCCGGCCCCCTTCGCCAGCGGCAGGACGCTGGGCGAGGCGCTGCTGGAGCCGACCCGGATCTATGTGAAATCCGTCCTCGCCGTGCACCGCGCCGGGCTGCTGAAGGCCGCCGCGCATATCACCGGCGGCGGGCTGCCGGGCAACCTGCCGCGCGTGCTGCCGGCCGGCACCGTGGCGGTGGTGGATGCCGCCGCCTGGACGCCGCCGCCGGTCTTCGCCTGGCTGGCCAGGATGGGCGGCGTGGTGCCGGAGGAGATGCTGCGCGTCTTCAACTGCGGCCTCGGCATGGTGCTGGTGGTGGCCGAGAATTCCGTCGGGGAAGCCACGCGGCTGTTGCAGGAGGCTGGCGAGACGGTGGCCCGCATCGGACGCATCGAGACGGCGCCGGAGGGCGACGAGGCCAGCGTGCGGGTGGACAACCTGACGGCCCAGTGGCCGCAGCCGTGACAGGTCCGGCTGGCGGGGAGGACCGCCGCCCGCGCGTGGCGGTGCTGATCTCCGGCCGCGGCAGCAACATGGCCGCGCTGCTGGAGGCCGCCACCGATCCGTCCTATCCGGCGCGGATCGCGCTGGTCCTGTCCAACCGCGCCGGCGCCGCCGGGCTGGCGCGGGCGGAGGCCGCGGGCATTCCGGTGGCCGTGGTCGAGAGCCGCGCCCACAAGGGCGACCGGGAAGGCTTCGAGGCGGCGATGCAGGCTGTGCTGGAGTCGCACCGCATCGGGATGATCGCCCTGGCCGGCTTCATGCGCGTGCTGACGGAAGGCTTCACCCGCCGCTGGGAAGGCCGGATGCTGAACATCCACCCGTCCCTCCTGCCCGCCTTCCCGGGGCTGGACACGCATGCCCGCGCCCTGGAGGCCGGGGTGCGGCTGCATGGCTGCACGGTGCACCTGGTCTCGGCGGGGGTGGACGAGGGGCCGATCCTGGCCCAGGCCGCCGTGCCCGTGCTGCCGGGCGACGACGAGGCGACCCTCGCCGCCCGCGTGCTGGCGCAGGAGCACCGGCTCTACCCGGCCGCCCTGGCCTGGATGGCCGTCTGGCTGGCGCGCCACGGCGCCGGGCCGCTGCCCGCCATGCGCCGGATCGCCGAAGAGGCGACGGCCGCTCTGCCCTCTGCAACGGGCGCCATGGCGAATCCCTTGCCCGCCTTCGCTGCCCTGCCTACAGAAAAAGCCTGAATCCTCCGGCACAAGGCGGAGGCGTGAAGCAGGGATCGGGGCGGAGCATGGCCGAGGCACGGCAGCATATCGACATGGTACCGGTGCGGGCGGAGGACATCCTGTCCGAGCGCGAGGCCGGCTGGCACGCCTTCACCCGGGCCGCCGCCTGGGGAATCGGCGCGATCGTGGTGATCCTGCTGCTGCTCTACGCCTTCCTCGGCTGAGCCGGGGAGCAGGGTTTCCCGTCCGCAAGGCCGGGATGGGCGAGGGGCGGGATGCCGCCCCTCGCCCGGGCCGGAATCAGCCGGTGATCTCGGAACCGGCGAAGAAATACGCGATCTCGATCGCCGCGTTCTCCGGGCTGTCGGACCCGTGCACGCTGTTCGCCTCGATGCTCTCGGCGAAGAGCTTGCGGATGGTGCCCTCGGCGGCATTGACCGGGTTGGTGGCGCCCATGATCTCGCGGTTCTTGGCCACGGCGCCCTCGCCCTCGAGGACCTGCACCACCACCGGGCCGGAGGTCATGAAGGAGACGAGGTCCTTGAAGAAGGGACGCTCCTTGTGCACGCCGTAGAAGGTCTCGGCCTGCTGCTGCGACATCAGGATGCGCTTCTGCGCGACGATGCGCAGGCCCTTCTCCTCGAACACGGCGTTGATCTTGCCGGTCAGGTTACGCCGGGTGGCGTCGGGCTTGATGATGCTGAAGGTACGCTCGATGGCCATCGGGCTGGTTCCCTGCGAAAAAGGTAAGGCGCGCGCCCGATAGGCCGCCCGGCGCCCAGGCGCAAGCCCGCCGCTGCTCCAGCCGGTGGGACAAGGGGATGGGGCGGGGTTCCGGCACGGCATCTGCCGGACCCATCCAAGAATTCATCTGACATCCTGGATGCGATCGTCTATTCTCACGAAGCCGTGAGATTGATGGTTTTCCGTACCGATGTCGCATTTTCCTTTCCTGCGCCCATCCGCTGAAGACGAGCTGCGCACGGCGCTGGACTTTCTCGATAGCGCCTTGCGGGCCTCCCGCCACGCCGCGCGGCGCCACCATGTCGCGAAGGCCATCGAGCGCCTGGCGAGCGCGCACTACCTGCTTGGCTACCCGGAAGACCGGGAGCAGGAGGCTCTGGCCGTCCCGAGCGGGGCCGGCGTCCGGCCGGCCTGATCCCAGGGCGCCACCATCGCGGGAATGGTTACGGCCATCGCGGGTTGTGGCAGGCTGGGCCGGCACAGACAGGAACGGATGCCAGCCGATGCGGCATGAAACGGTGGCCTCCCCCGAGGAGGCCGTGGACCGCCTGGAGGCAATCTACGAGGCGGCCGTGGAGGCCGAGCGGGCGGCCCTGGACCGTTTCGTGTCCGGCGGTGCCGTGCCGACCGAGGCGGAGCGCGCCGCCTTCCGCTATCCGGCCCTGCACCTGCACTGGAATGCCGAGAACCTGCCCCCGGCGACCCGGCGGGCCTGGGCCAAGCTGCAACTGCCGGGCGATTATGCCACCACGGTGACGCAGCCCGCCGCCTTCCGGGCCTATCTGCTCGAACAGCTCCGCCCGTTGGCCGGGGAGTACGGCGTGCGCATCTCCGTGGGGCGCAGCGAGCAGGAGATCCCCTACCCCTATGTGCTGGAAGGCGGCGACGAGCTGGCGCGCGGCGGCGTCTCGGCAGCGGCGCTGGCGCGCCACTTCCCGGTGCCCATGCTCTCGGCGGTGGGGGACGAGACCGCCGACGCGTTGTGGAAGTACCGGGAGGGCGAGCCACGGCCGCTGGCGCTCTTCGACGCGGTGCGGGTGGACTATTCGCTGCGCCGCCTCGTCCACTACACAGGCAGCGACTGGCGCCATGTCCGCCCCTGGATCCTGCTCACCAACTATCAGCGCTATGTGGAGCAGTTCACCGGCTGGGCGCTGAACGAGCTCGCCAGGCCCGGCAGTCCCTATAGCCGCCTGGTCCTGCCCGGCGGCGCCTCGGTGGGACGGGAGGATTCGCCCGAGGCGGGGGCCGAGCTGGTCGCCGCCGCGCCCTGGCAGCGTTTCCAGATGCCCGCCTACCACCTGCTGCGCGGCGACGGGCGGGATGGCGTGACCATCGTCAACATCGGCGTCGGCCCGTCCAACGCCAAGACGATCACCGACCACCTCGCGGTGCTGCGCCCGCATTGCTGGGTGATGATCGGCCATTGCGGCGGGCTGCGGCAGAGCCAGCAGATCGGCGACTACGTGCTGGCGCACGGCTATCTGCGGCGGGACAAGATCCTGGACGAACTGCTGCCACCGGAAATCCCCGTCCCCGCCCTGGCGGAGGTGCAGGTCGCCTTGCAGGAGGCCGCCGTGCAGGTCACGGGCGAGCAGGGCGACGCGCTGAAGCGGCGCCTGCGGACCGGCACGGTCGTCACCTATGACGACCGCAACTGGGAGTTGCGCTGGTCGCAGGAGCGGCTGCGGATCAACCTGTCGCGCGCCATCGCTGTGGACATGGAAAGCGGCACGCTGGCCGCCCAGGGCTACCGGCTGCGGGTGCCCTACGGCACGCTGCTCTGCGTCTCCGACAAGCCGCTGCATGGCGAGATCAAGCTGCCCGGCGCCGCCACCGCCTTCTACCAGCGCGCCGTGAGCGAGCATCTCGCCATCGGCCTCGCCACCTTCGAGATCCTGCGCGGGCAGCTCGACGGGCTGCATTCGCGCAAGCTGCGCGCCTTCGACGAGCCACCCTTCCGATAGCGCGCCGTGCCTTTCCGGGCCGCTGGACGGCCTGGCGACCGCCCCGTGAGGTCCGGCCAGCCTGTGGCGCAGGCGGCCGGGGCCATGAGGCCCGCGCGGGCCGGCCTCAGGCCAGCCTGGATGCCAAGCGAGGAACAGAGCCGGACATGCCCCCAGCCCCCGCCAAGCGACCCACGGGCCCGCAGAAGGACCCGCCGGATTCCGATCTCTGGAAGCGGCAGTTCACCATCTGGTACATTCTGGGCGCTTTCTTCCTGCTGACCTTCCTCCAGTCCATCTGGGCGAACTATTCGCAGGTGGAGACGGTGCCCTACTCGCAGTTCGAGACCCTGCTCGGCGAGGGCAGGATCTCCGAGGTCACCGTCTCCCAGGACACCATCAGGGGCCAGCTCAAGGAGGCGGAGGCGAACGGGCGGCGCGAGGTCAGCGCCGTGCGCGTCGATCCTGCCCTGGCGGAGCGGCTGAAGCAGCAGGGGGTCACGGTGGTGCGCGGCACGCCGCCGCCGGGCTTCCTGGCGCAGATGCTGACCTGGCTGGTGCCGATGGCGCTGCTCTACCTCGTCTGGATCTTCGCCTTCCGTCGCTTCGCCGCGAAACAGGGCTTCGGCGGGGTGATGTCGATCGGCAAGTCGCGCGCCAAGATCTATGTCGAGAAGGACACCAGCGTGACCTTCGACGACGTGGCCGGGGTGGACGAGGCCAAGGCCGAGCTGCAGGAGGTCGTCTCCTTCCTCCGGGACCCGGCCTCCTATGGCCGGCTCGGCGGCCATGCGCCCAAGGGCATCCTGCTGGTCGGCCCGCCCGGCACCGGCAAGACCCTGCTGGCCCGCGCCGTGGCGGGCGAGGCCGGGGTGCCCTTCTTCTCCATCTCCGGTTCCGAATTCGTCGAGATGTTCGTGGGCGTCGGCGCCGCGCGGGTGCGCGACCTCTTTGCCGAGGCGCGCAAGGCGGCGCCCTGCATCATCTTTATCGACGAGCTGGACTCGCTGGGCCGCAGCCGCACCTCCGGCCTGTCCGGCGGCGCGGACGAGAAGGAACAGACGCTGAACCAGCTCCTGGCCGAGCTGGACGGCTTCGACCCGCGCAGCGGCGTGATCCTGCTCGGCGCCACCAACCGGCCGGAGGTGCTGGACCCCGCCCTGCTGCGCCCGGGGCGCTTCGACCGGCAGGTGCTGGTGGACCGCCCCGACCGCCGGGGGCGGCTGCAGATCCTGCGGGTGCATGCGCGCAGGATCCGCCTCGCCCCCGATGCCGATCTCGATGCCGTCGCCGCCCTGACCCCGGGCGCGACCGGCGCCGACCTCGCCAACATGCTGAACGAGGCCGCGCTGGCCGCGACCCGGCGCCAGGCGGAGGCGGTGGAGCAGAGCGACCTCATCGCCGCCGTGGAGCGGGTGCTGGCGGGGGTCGAGCGCCGCAGCCGCATCCTCAGCCCGCCGGAGCGCCGCCGCGTGGCGGTGCACGAGATGGGCCATGCGCTGGTGGCGGCCAACCTGAGCGGTGTCGATCCGGTGCTGAAGGTCTCGATCATCCCGCGTGGCATCGGCGCCCTGGGCTACACCATGCAGAGCCCGGCGGAGGAACGCTTCCTGCTGGCGCGGAGCGAGTTGCGGAACCGGATTGCCGTGCTGCTTGGCGGCCGCGCGGCGGAAACGCTGTTCTTCGACGGCGACATCTCCACCGGCGCCGCCGACGACCTCCAGCGCGCGACGGAAACGGCGCAGGAGATGGTGACGCGCTACGGCATGGCGGATGCCCTGGGCAACCGCACCTATGCGCCGCCTCGCCAGAGTTTCCTGGGCGACCTCGCCCTGCCGCCGTCGCGCGCCGAGGTGAGCGAGGCCACGGAGCGCGAGATCGACCTCGCCGTGCGCGAACTGGTGGAAGAGGCCAACCGCCGCGCCACCCAGATCCTGGAGGCGCAGCGCGACCAGGTGGAAGCGGGCAGCCGGCTGCTGCTGGAGCGGGAAACCATCACGGCCGAGGATTTCCCGCCCCTGGTTCCGGCGGCGAAGCGCCGCGTCGCCGGGGCGCCCCCACTCCGGGAGGCGGGCATGGCGGAAGGCTGAGACCGGGCCGCGGAAGCCCTGACGCTCGCGCCCCGGTCTCGCGCATGGGGGCCGGTGGAGACGCTGCTGTGCCTGAACGGCCTTGGTTTCCCACCGTGCGGGCCGTTTTGGCACTTTAGGGGTTTTAGGTTTTTAGTCCTTTAACTGCCAGAACGCGTCCTGATTAATTGTTCAGTCTAGGTATTTGATGCTTTAATGACGTTGATTATATTCCTATAAGCTGAGCGCGGTCCGGAAAGCAAGGCGCGTCTGAGGGCCGGCCAGGAAGCGTGACGCCGGGTCCTGACGGGCGAGCGCATGCCGCTCGTCGGCCTGGAGCGGTGTCCGTTTGCCTTGGCTCACTTCAACCACTCCAGCCTGTTGTTTCGGGAGCATCTTCACGCGTCCGGATGATTCCATCCGGACGCGATCCGCTCTAGGGCGCGATCACCATGCAGGCCCCGCGCTTCATCCGGGCGCAGGCCTGCCGGGCGCTCGTCTCGCTCAGCCCTGCCACCTGGGCGCGGTAAAGGGTCTGCCCCTTCAGCCGCACCTTTTCCACCCGCACCGTCCCCGCGTTGCGCGCGGCGCTCCGGCGCGCGGCACTGGCCACCTTGCGCGCGGAGACGTTGCTTGGCAGCGCGCCGACCTGCACCGCCCACTCGCCCTTGCCGGCGCTGGAACGCGCCGGGGCGGGGCGGGAGGGCGCCACGGCAGGCCGGGCGCTGGTGGCGGCCCGGCGCAGCAGCGGCTCCGCGGCGCCCATCGCCGGCGCGGCATTGGCGCTGGGCACCAGCCCGGCCAGCACGCCGCCATGGCCCACCGAGCGGCCCGCCAGCAGCGTGTCGCCCCGCCCCGGCGGCGTGCCGGGAAGCTCGAAGCTCCGGTCGAGCAGCGCCATCACATGGCGGTCGCGCTCCCGCCCCGTGGCGCCGCCGAAGACCACGGCGATCAGCCGCCGCCCGTCGCGCCGGGCGCTGGTGACGATGTTGAAGCCGCTGGCGTTGATGAAGCCCGTCTTCAGCCCATCCGCGCCGTCGTAGTTCTCGTTGACGTAGTTGTGGCTGGCGATGGTCTGGCCGCGCCAGCGGAACTCCGGCGTGCTGAAATAGGCGTAGCGGTTCGGGAAGTCCCGGATCAGCCGCTGCGCCAGGATGGCCATGTCGCGGGCGGTGGTCACCTGGCGCGGGTCCGGGAGGCCGGAGGCGTTGCGGAAGACCGTGCTGGTCATTCCCATCTGGCGGGCCCGCAGCGTCATCAGCCGGGCGAAGCGCGCCTCGCTGCCCTCGCCCAGGAACTCGCCCACGGCGGAGGCCGCGTCGTTGGCGGACTTGGTCACCAGGGCCAGGATCGCGTCGCGGACCGTGATGGTGGAACCGGGCTTCAGCCAGAGCTTGGAGGGCGGCCGCGAGGCCGCGTGCCGCGATACGGGAATGCGGGTGGAAGGCGAGACGTCGCCCGATTCCAGCACCGTGAAGAGCATGTAGAGCGTCATCATCTTGGTGAGCGAGGCCGGGTAGCGCGGCTCGTCGGCGCTGGAGGCGGTAAGGACCTGCCCCGTGCCCGCATCCACCACGATCGAGGCATAGCGCTCGCTGCCGATCTGCGCCCGCGCCTGCCCTGGCGGAAGCCAAAGGGTGACGACGGCCGCCAGCGCCAGCAGGCGCAGGCCGCGTCGCAAGACGGCGCCGGTCTCGGTCATGCGGTGTACTTCCCCCTCCGGACGGCGCTCCCCCACGAAGCGTCGCCCGCTCCGCCAAGGTCTGGGCGCCAGCGCGGTGGGCTGGCAACCGCGAATAACCGACGCTTCATCCGGAAGCGGGTTTTTCCCGCCCCGCCGCGACCCGTAAGCCACAGTCGCGCAAGGAATTTTTACCGGATCGCAAAACCCTGAAACACGGCGAAACATGACGCAGGGGACAGTTACAAGCCCTCCCGCCCGAGTCTCTTTGCGCCGGATCAGGCCATCAGTCCGGTTTCCTCGCGCCGTCGGCGCTCGACCTCCTCGCCATAGCGGCGCAGCAGGTGGCTGGCGGTGAGCAGGCCCAGCACCTTGCGGCTCCCCACCCCATCCACCACCGCCAGCGCCTCGGTCTCCACCGTGTCGAAGACGGCCATGGCCTCCTTGGCATTCATGGCCGGCAGCAGCGCCCGGTCGCGGAACTGCAGCAGCGGCTCCACCGTCTCCACCTCCGGCGCGGCGGCATAGGCCTCGGGCACCGAGATGAGCCCGGCATACTGGTCCTTCTCATCCACCGCGACGACGCGCGCCGTGGAGCCCAGCGGGAAGTCGCGCTTGAAGGAAGCAAGCCGGGTGTCGCTGCGCACGGTCCGCAGGTCGCGGCGCATCAGCTTGCCCACGCTCAGTTCGCGCAGCCAGCCGATGTCATGGGCGGAACGGATGGTCTCGCCCCGCAGGTGAAAGCGCCAGGTGGCGAAGGAATAGCCGAAGAGCCGCCGCGTCACGAGGCCGGCCACGGTCACCGCCGCCAACACGCTGCCGGCCACCACGAAGTTGCCGGTGGTCTCCAGCGCCAGGAAGGTCATGGCCAGCGGTGCCCCCACCACCGCCGAGCCGAAGGCGCTCATCCCCACCAGCGACAGCAGCAGCGGGTCCATGCCCGGCAGCACGAGGTCCACCCCGGCGGCGAAGACCTTGCCGACCAGCGCCCCCAGCAGCAGCGAGGCGAAGAACAGGCCGCCGCGGAAGCCCGCGCCGAGCGAGATCACCACCGCCAGGCTCTTCAGCAGCGCCAGCCAGATGATGTCGAAGCCGGTGGATTCGGTGGCGAAGGTGAGGTGCAGCGCCCCGTGCCCGGCCGAGAGCGCGATGGGCGAGACCAGGGCCAGCAGGCCCACCACCAGCCCGCCCAGGACCGGGCGCAGCGGCGCCCGGCGCAGGAAGCGGCGCATGGTGGCCTCGGTGAAGGTCACGCCGCGCATCAGCGCGATCCCGGCCAGGGCGCAGGCGAGGCCGAGCAGCAGGGACAGCACGTAGCCCTCCAGCCCGGGCGGCGCGACCCCGCCCGGCACCACCACATAGGTCCCTCCGCTCAGCGCCCGGGCCACCAGCGTGGCGGTGACGGCACTGGCCACCACCGGGGCGAGGCTGGCGATGGCATAGGTGCCGATCACCAGCTCGAAGGCATAGAAGGCCCCCGTGAGCGGCGCGTCGAAGGCGGCGGCGATGGCCCCCGCCGCGCCGCAGCCCACCAGCAGCCGCAGGTCGCCGCGCCGCAGGCCGAGGCGCTGCCCGAGCCAGGAGGACACGCCGCTGGCCGCCTGGGTATAGCCCGCCTCCAGCCCCACCGAGGCGCCGAAGCCGTTGGAGACGATGTTCTGCACCGCCACCACCAGCCCGTCGCGGAAGGAGAGCTTGCCGCCATAGAGGGCATTGGCCTCGATCGGGTCCACCGGCTGGCGGGGCCACCAGCGCGACAGGGCGAGGTTGAAGGCCCCGAGCAGGATGCCGCCCAGCAGCGGCATGGTCAGCAGCACCAGCGGCGTCGCGCCCCGCAGGACGCTCAGCCCATGCGCGCTTTCCGGGCCGAAGAGCTGCACGTGCAGCCCGCGCGCGAGGCCGCCCATCACCACGGCGATGAGGCCGCTCAGCACCCCGGTCAGCACCGCCAGGCCGACCAGGCCGAACTCGCTGGCCCGCAGCCAGGCGCGGAAGGAAGCCACGTCGCGGATGGGGCGCACATGCAGTCGGAGAGCGATCATGATCCGGCCCGGGGCCCCTGGCAGAAGACGGCGCCGCGACATACGCCACGGGGCATGGATGACGAAGGCGAATCCTGGCCGCCGGCGCGGCGGACCGCCAGGGCCGGAAGCCGCGGCGAAGGCGGAACAGCAGAGAAAACCGGCCGAAAAAGGGCACCGCGCCAAAGGGCGGCGCCCAGGGGTGGCACGATGGGTGGCACGATGGGTGGCACGATGGGTGGCACGATGGGCGGCGCGGGGGCGCCCCGTGGGGCATCCGCCGGCGCGCGGAACGCGGTTTGCGCCGGCGCCGGGGCTGGCTACCCTGCGCGCCTCAGCCCAAGAAGTGCCGATGCCCAGAAACCCGCTGATCCTCGCCGCCCTGCTCCCGCTGATCTTTCCCGGCCTGCCGGCCCGGGCCGAGTCGCCAGAATCGCCGGCGGCGGAGAGCGGCATGCGGATGCAGGCGATGATCCGGGCCCCCTTGCCGCTGGCGGCGCGGGACGTGCTTTTCGCCCATGCCCGGCGGGCGGGGGAAAGCCCGGATTTCGACGCGCTGGCCGAGGCGCTGATGCCGCCGCCGGAACTGGCCTCCCCGGTGCCCTCCGCACGGCGGCAGCGGCACGACGCGGCCTTCGCCGAGCTGCGCCGGAAGCTGCGGGCGGAATATGAGAGCTTCGATCCGGACCGCCCTTACCTGCTGCGGATCCGCACCGCCATCGGCCCCTACGATCCCCGCCAGGGGGGATTGCCGGTGGCGCTGAACGGCACCTTCTGGGTGCGCGACCCGACCTGGCGGTCGCCGGGCTTCGGCCTGCGCTTCGACAATGCCCTGGCGGTCGGCACCCTGCCCGTAGCGAACGAGGCGGCGGCGGAGAAGCTGCTCGAATCGGTGGGGCTGGACCCGCGCACGGAGGATGGCTGGCGCGGCATCCTGGAGGTCAGCCTCGTCCTGGGCGGCGCGCTGCCGCAGCCGGCGGGCATGAAGAGCGTGCCGATCGCGGCGCATCTCCTCACCGCCCGACTGGTGCGGGAGGACGGAACGCCGATCCATGACTTCGGCCGCCTGCCCGGCCCCCTGCCCTCCGCCCGGCCGGGCGGGCCGGTGCTGCGGAGCGCGCTGCTGGAGGGGCTGCGCCTGGGCATGCCACTGGAGGAGGCGCGGGCCGCGCTGCGGCGGCGTGGCTTCCGGACGGTGGGGGGCGCCTTCTTCGCGGATGGCGCCGTGGCCTCCGCCGCGGGCCGCCCCGGCTGCCATATGGGCTTGGTGGCGGACCGACGCGCCTTTGGCGAGGCGCTGAACCTGAAGGCCGATTTCACCGCCTGCATCGCCCTGCACCGCGCCCCGGACCCCGGGCCGGAAGCCGGGGAGGACGCCGGGATGGGGGCGGAGGCACAGGCCGGGACGCGGGAGCCGCGCCTCGGCGGCATCACCGCGCTGCGCTTCCTGCCCGGCGAATCCGGGACGGCGCTGCGGCGGGCGCTGGAGCGGCGCTTCGGCCCCTCGCTCGCGGATGCCGAGGGCGAGGTTCTCTGGATCGGCCGCGACCCGGAGGCACCGCACGACGCCCCCATGGTGGAGCTGCGGGCGGAGTTCGTGCCCCTGGCGGAAGGGGGACCGCGGCACGGCCCCGGCCTGCTGCTCGGGCTAGAGCTGGAACCCTATCGCACCGGTTCGGAGGCCTCCTGAACCCCGCCCCATCCTTTCCGGCGGGAACGGCTTTCCCGGCCGGTCCTTTCCGTGCATGTCCGGGCCGGGTGGCGTGAGGCCGGGCCGGCGCGAGGCCGGCCGCGGCGCCGTGCCCACCGGAAGCCGCGCGCCCGCCGGACGCCTGCCGGGACGCCTGCCGGGACGCCTTCTGGGACAGGCCCGTGGCTGGGCCGGGGGCTGGGTCCGCTTGCTGCTGCTGCTCTTCCTCGCCCTTCCCCTGGCGACCATCCTGGCCTTCCGCGTGCTGCCCGTGCCCGTGACGCCGCTGATGCTGATCCGCGGCATCCAGGGCTACGAGCTGCACCACGACTGGGTGCCCTATGACGCGATCGCCCCCAGCCTCGCGCAGGCGGTGATCGCCTCGGAGGACAACACCTTCTGCACCCAGGCCCTGGGCTTCGACTTTCCCGCCCTGCGCGGCCAGGTCGAGACCCTGCTGGAAGGCGAGCGGCCGCGCGGCGCCAGCACCATCACCATGCAGACGGCCAAGAACCTGATGCTCTGGCCCGGGCGCGATCCTGTGCGCAAGCTGCTGGAATCCTGGCTGACGCCGCAGATCGCCCTGCTCTGGCCGAGACAGCGGGTGCTGGAGGTCTATCTGAACATCGTCGAGTTCGGGCCGGGCATCTACGGTGCGGAGGCCGCCGCCCGGGCCTTCTTCAACAAGCCCGCCTCGGCGCTAACGCTGCGGGAATCGACCCAGCTCGCCGTGGTGCTGCCCAGCCCGCTGCACTGGGTCGCCAATCGTCCCAGCACCTGGCTGCGCCAGCGCGCCGCCACGATCCGGGCACGGATCGGCGAGCTGGGGCCGCTGCTCGATTGCACCCGCTGAGACAGGCTGAGGGCGCCGCCCGGCAATGTTGCCAATCCGTAGCGGGATATCGCAATCTGGGGTTGTGAACCCCGCCCCCACGCCCCCTTCCCCCGCAACGGTTCACCCGCGGCGTCCGACTCCGGAACCGCCGGGGGCGATGTCACACGGGGGAAAGCCGCCACCCTGGCCGGGGCTGCGGCGCCTTCGCGTTCCCGTCCGCCTGCTGCGCTTCATCCTGCACCACCCGTTGGCTGGTCGGCGCCCCGCCGCCGCCCTCCTGCGCCTGCTGCGTTGGCAGATCGGCGGGCGGCTCACCGGCATGCCGGCGGTGATGCCCTTTGTCGGGCCGACGCGGCTGCTGCTGCAAAGGGGGCATTCCTCCGCCAGCGCCAACCTCTATGCCGGGCTGAGCGATTTCGCGGAGATGGGCTTCCTGCTGCATCTGCTGCGCCCGGGCGACCTCTTCGCCGATATCGGGGCCAATATCGGCGCCTATACCGTCCTGGCCGCCGGCGTGGCGGGGGCGGAGGTGCTGGCCTTCGAGCCCGCGCCCGCCACGTTGCCGCATCTGCGCGACAACCTGCGTCTCAACGACCTGGAGACGCGCGTGACGGTGTTGCCGCTGGCCCTGGGCGAGCGCCCCGGCACGCTGCGGCTCAGCGCCCGGCGCGGCGCCGCCAACCGGGTGCTGCTGGAGCGCGAGGCGGAGGACGCCGTCCACATCTCCGTCTCCACGCTGGACGAGATCCTGCCCCACCGCACGCCGCTTCTGCTGAAGCTGGATGTCGAGGGCTACGAGGCGCGGATCCTGGCCGGGGCCGGGAAGCTCCTGGCCCGTCCGGGGCTGCGGGCAGTGCTGGTCGAGACCATGGCGCACGCGGAACGCTATGGCGACAGCACCCGGCGGATCGACGATCTCCTGCGCGCGCAGGGCTTCGCCCCCTTCGACTACGACCCGCGTCGCCGCGCCCTCACGCTGCGCGATGCGCCAGGCGATCCGAACACGCTTTATCTGCGGCAGGTGAATGCCGTGGCGGCCCGCCTCGCCACCGCGCCCGCCATCACCTTGCTGGGCAAGCGTTTCTGAGGCGGGCGGCGGCCCGGCGACAGGCAGGGGTGGAGCCGGATTCCGCCTCCATCGCGGGGGTGCCGGCAGGCGCCGGTGCGATCCGGGGGGATCAGCGGCGCAACCGGGGCGTCCCATCCTGGGTCAGGGCCGCCGTGCCCCGCTTCCGGGGCGGCAGGCGCCGGCGATCATGGAAATAGTGGCCCAGCGCGGCGACGAGCAGGAGAACGAGCAGCAGAGCGCCCGCATCCGCGGCGTAGGCTCCGTTCCCCACAGTGTCACCATGGGGAAGCCGCTCCGCGACCAGCGTCATGTCCTGTCCCGGCGCAGCGATCACCTTCTCCATACCCACTCTCCCTTGCCCGCCCGGAACAGGCACCCCGACAGAGACCTATGCAGCCCGCACACCCATCCCATCGCCGTTCCGGAGCCGGCTGGAAGAGGTTTCATTCGCGTTCGTTGGTATCATTTTATCTACAAATGCAGGCTTAGCACAGCGTGCTGAGCAAAGGTATCACTTTGTTGGTTCATGTTGCACGAATGGTTGCAGAACGGGCCGAACGAGAAGTGGCTCTCTCTGTGGAGGTGTTACGGGAATTTCCACCACTCCATCGTGAAAAAGGCATTGAATCAATGTTTGCGCACTAGAAAATTTGGATAAATTTGATTTTATTAGAATTTTTTAGACATTGTAGTGCTCTTTCTGGCCAGAGCCGTCGCCTGGCCTCCGACTCTTCCACAGGGATGAATTCCAGCCCGGCGGGAACTGCTCTAGAACTCCGGCATGACCGTCCTCGCCATCCACGACCTTACCGTGCGCCTCGCGGGCCGGACGCTGCTGGACGGCGCCTCGCTGCAACTCGACCCCGGGCACAAGATCGGCCTCGTCGGCCGCAACGGGGTCGGCAAGTCCACCCTGTTCCGGGTGCTGACCGGGCAGTTGCAGCCCGATGGCGGCGAGGTCCGCTTCGCGGCGCGCGCCCGCATGGCCTATCTGGCGCAGGAGGCCCCGGGCGGCACCGATTCGCTGCTGGACACGGTGCTGGAGGCCGATACCGAGCGTGCCACGCTGCTGGCGGAGCTGGAGGCCGGGGTCGAGCCGCTGCGCGAGGCGGAGCTGCACGAGCGCCTGCGCGCCATCGGCGCCGACGCCGCCCCGGCGCGCGCCGCCACGGTGCTGGCCGGGCTGGGCTTCGACGCGGCCGCGCAGGCGCGCCCGGTGGGCGAGTATTCCGGCGGCTGGCGGATGCGCGTGGCGCTGGCCCGGGCGCTGTTCCTGGAACCGGACCTGCTGCTGCTGGACGAGCCGACCAACCACCTGGACCTGGAAGCGACGATCTGGCTGGAGGGCTGGCTTCGCCGCTTCGCCGGCGCCGCGATCATCATCAGCCATGACCGCGACCTGCTGGACCGCTGCGTGGACGGGATCGCGCATCTGGAGGGCGGGAAGATCACCGCCTATCCCGGCGGCTATGGCGAGTTCCTGCGCATCCGCAACGAGCGCCGGGCGCAGCAGATGGCGCAGAACACGAAGATCGCGGCCGAGCGGGCGCATATGCAGGCCTTCGTGGACCGCTTCCGCTACAAGGCCAGCAAGGCGCGGCAGGCGCAGTCGCGGCTGAAGGCGCTGGAGAAGCTGCCGCCGATCGAGGCGGTGACCGAGGACCGCGTCACCCCCTTCGCCTTTCCCGAGCCGGCCGAGGTGGCGCCGCCGATCCTGACCATGATGGGCGCCAGCGTGGGCTATGACGGGCGCCCGATCCTGCGGGGGCTGGACCTGCGGCTGGACAGCGACGACCGCGTGGCGCTGCTGGGCGCCAACGGCAACGGCAAGTCCACCCTGGCCAAGCTGATCGCCGGGCGGATGGAGGCGATGGGCGGCGAGGTCCGCCGCACGCCGCGCCTCAAGGTCGGCTTCTTCGCCCAGCACCAGGCGGAGGAGCTGAACCCGGACGGCACGCCGCTGACACACATGCAGGCGGCGCTGCCCAAGGCGACGGAAACGCAGTGCCGCGGCCAGCTCGCGCGCTTCGGCCTGGACGAGGACCGTGCCACGACCCTGGTGCGCGACTGCTCGGGCGGGGAGAAGGCGCGGCTGCTGCTGGCGCTTTGCACGCGCGATGCGCCGCAACTGCTGATCCTCGACGAGCCGACCAACCACCTGGACATGGATGCGCGCGAGGCACTGATCCGCGCCCTGGCCGATTACGGCGGCGCGGTGGTGCTGATCACCCACGACCCGCGGCTGGTGGAACTGGTGGCGGACCGGCTCTGGCTGGTGGCGGATGGCGCCGTGTCGTCCTTCGATGGCGACATGGAGGACTACCGCAACTTCCTGCTCGAACGCGCCCGCCCCGTGGCGCGCGACACCGGCCCGGCGAAGCGCGACGACCGCCGCGAGCGCGCCGAGGCCCGCGCCGCCCTGGCGCCGCTGCGCGAACGGGTGAAGCAGATCGAGAAGCTGCTGGAGAAGCTGCGGCTGGAGGACGGGCTGATCGAGCGCAAGCTCGCCGACCCGGAGTTCTATGCCAAGCGCAGGCCGGCCGACATCGCCTGGGCCAATACCCGCCGCGCCGCCATCGCGCGGGAGGTGGAGGCGCTGGAGGAGGAGTGGCTGGCGCTGGGGGAGAAGCTGGAAGCGGCATGAGCGCCATCCGCCCCGCCCATCCCGCCGAGGCACGGCGGATCGCCGAGATCCATGTCGCCGCCTGGCGCGAGACCTATCCCGGCCTGCTGCCCGGGGCGGCGATCGCCGCGCGGACCGTGGAGGACGGCGAGGCGATCTGGCGCGCGGTGCTGGCCGATACCGCGGCGCGCCCGGTCCTCGTGCTGCAGGAGGCACCCGGCGCCCCGCTCCTCGGCTTCGGCGCCTGCGGCCGGCAGCGGGACGCGGCGCTGAGGGCGGCGGGCTTTCCCGGCGAGATCACCGCCCTGTACCTGCTGCGCGCCGCGCAGGGCCGTGGCCATGGCGGCGACATGCTGCGGCGGATGGCCCTGGCCCTGCGCGGGATGGGGCTGTCGCCCTTCGCGCTGTGGGTGCTGGGCAGCCACCATCAGGCGCGCGGCTTCTACGAACGGCTCGGCGGGCAGCCGGTGCTGGAACGGCAGGCCAGCCTGTCCGGCCATGCCGTGCCGGAAACCGCCTATGGCTGGCGTGAGCCGCCGCCGGACGCCACGCCCCGGGCCTGACGGTTCCGCGGCACTTTCCGGGAAGGTCCTTACCCGCGCTCCGGATGCACGATCACCGCCTGCTGGCCGGACATTCCCGTGCCCTCGCCCAGCCGGATCGTGCCGTCGGCCTGAGGCACGGCCAACGGCGCCACGCGCACCACCTCATCCCCACCGGACATGCCAAGCAGTGCCGCCACACGCGGGCCGGCCACCAGGACCGGCTGTTCCGCATCGCGAGGCTCGCCCTGCCGGCCGATCCGCACCATGGCCCAGCGGCCGTTGCGGGGATTGGTCACCCGGGCCGTGCTGCCGGCCGGCAGGCTGTTGCTGAGGGCCATGTCGCCATCGGGATCGAAGCTGCCGCGTTCCAGCCGCCCCGCACCCTTGCCGGATGGGTCCCGCACCATGAGCTGCATGTCGAGCGCCCGGCCCGAGCGGTCGATCTGCGGCCGGTCCGCCAGCGCCGGGGCGGCAAGCGGCCCTCCCAGCAAGTTGAGGCCCAGCAGGGCGATACCTGCGATCCGCCGGATTGCCATCATCTCTGCCTCCCTCGCCATGTCGGTTAAAGCTCGGTGTTAAGACGCTGGCGGAAGCAACGGGTTTGAGCGGAAAGATGGTTTTAGGAGAACCGTCCCGACACGAGATCGGGAAATCCAGCCGCATCAAGGACATGGAAGGCAGGCCCCGGGCTTGTGTCTTTTCCCGCCGGAAAGGCTCGGGCATGACACGGGCGGACCGGGACGGGTGCGAGGCCGCCTCCCGCCCCTTCCGTCCCGGCAAAGGAGGCCATCGATGCGGCGACGCGCTCTCCTGGCAGCCGGGACATCCGGCATGGTGACAGCGGCGGGCAGTGGCGCCGCACAAGTGGCGCCCACCCCCATGCGCCGCCGCGAATGGGAGATGCTGGCGGGCGGCGAAACGGAACGGCCCTACCGGATCTACTTCGCGGAGCCCGGCACCCCCCCACCGGCGGGCGGCTTTCCGCTCTTCCTGCTGCTGGACGGCGACGGGCATTTCGAGCCCGCGGTGGCGGCGCTGGAGGCCCATGGCGGCAGCGCGGCGATCGCGGCCATCGGCTATCCGGGGCGGAACCGGCGCGAGCTGGACTATACCGTGCCGGCCGAGCCGCCGATCCCGGAGGAAGGCGGCGCCCCCGCCTTCCTGGCCTTCGTCCGGGACGAGCTGCTGCCCCGGCTGGCACAGGAAGCAAGGCTGGACCCGGCGGACCGGAGCCTCTTCGGCCACTCCTATGGCGGCCTCTTCGTGCTCTATACGCTGTTCCGCCAGCCTGGCCTGTTCCGCGCCCATGTCGCGGCCAGTCCCTCGATCGGCTACGGCCAGGGCACGATCCTGCCGCTGGAGGCCGGCTTCGAGGCCGCCCCGCCCGAAGTCGCCCCCCGCCTGCGCCTCCTGGTCACGGTCGGCGAGTTGGAGCAGCCGCGCCCGCCCGCCCCGATCTCGGAACGCGCCCGCATCGCCCGGCAGGTGGACCGGGCGCGCGATCTGGCGGAACGGCTCTCGCAGCTCGGCCCGGCCGGACCCCGGGTCGCCTTCCACCTCTTTCCCGGCGAAACCCACCAGTCAGTCGTGGACCCGGCCATCCGCCTCGGCCTGGACTTCGTCCTGCAACGCTGAGGGACCGGCGTTCAGCCCGCCTTCTTCTCCCAGCCGCGGGCACCCTGCTGCCAGTAGGTCAGCGCATGGCCGGCTGCCTTGGCGCGGCGCCAGCGGTCGCGGGCGGCCTCGGTGGCCTCCGCGTCGTTTCCGTCGAAGAGGTCGAGCACCCGGTCGAAGCGGTCCAGCCGGGCGCTCTCGGCGCCATCCACCAGGAAGAGGAAGCGTGCCCCGTTGGGCGCCTCGTCCTCCGTGGTGAGCCAGATCGGCTGCAACTCCGCATGGCCCACGGCGGGCGTGCCGTGCGGCAGCCAGTCGGGATCGGTGCTGAGCCAGAGCGAGGCATCCAGCGCGGCCAGCCGCTCCGGGCCGCCGCATAGCACCACGGCACGGCCGCCGCTTTCCAGCACGCGGCCCAGCAGGCGCGGCAGGGCCTGGGCCAGCGGTGTACGCGTCAGGTGGTAGAAGCCGATCTCAGCCACGCCGCCTCCGCCGGGTCTCGAAATGGTCCCGCACCAGGCGGTCGAGCAGGCGCACGCCATAGCCGCTCGGCCCCTTGGGACCCAGGGGGCCATCTTCCTCCCGGCTTTCCATTCCGGCGATGTCGAGATGCGCCCAAGGGGTGAATCCGGGGATGGACCCGGATGGCGCGCCGCTGCCCGGGCCGATGAATTCGCGCAGGAAGGCGGCGGCATGGCAGGCATCGGGGATGCCGCGGCGCCCGGTGCCGCCGGGCCAGCACTGGCGCAGGTCGGCGATGTCGCTGTGCAGGTCCTCGCGATGCGACGTGCCGATCGGCATGGGCCAGAGCGGCTCACCCACCGCCTCGCCCGCCGCCATCACCGCGTCGCGCAGCGTGTCGTCATTGCCGAACAGCCCGGCGCGGTGATGGCCCAGCGCGGTGACGATGCTGCCGGTCAGCGTGGCGAGGTCGATGACGGCACGCGGCCGCAGCGCGGAGACCGCGTGCGTCAGCGCATCGGCCAGCACCAGGCGGCCCTCGGCATCCGTGTCCACCACCTCCACCGTGCGGCCCGACAGGGTGCGCACCACGTCGCCGGGGCGGAAGGAGGCGGCGCCGACCGCATTCTCGGCGATGGCCAGCACGGCGGCCGCCGGGGTGCGGCTGCCACGCGCGGCGAGTGCCAGCATGGCCCCGGCGCAGGCGGCGGCCCCGGCCATGTCGGCGCGCATCTCCTCCATCCCGGCGGCGGGCTTGATGGAGATGCCGCCGGTGTCGAAGGTGATGCCCTTGCCGACGAAGACGACCGGCGCGGCCTCGCCGTCCCCCGCCCCGCCATCCCCCGGCCAGCGCAGCACCACGAGGCGGGGCGGGGTGTCCGCCCCCTGCCCCACCGCCAGCAGCGCGCCGAAGCCGGCCTTCGCCAGATCCTTGCGGCGCCAGACCTCGACCCGCAGCCCCTCGGCGGAGAGCGCCTCCAGCCGCCGGGTGAATTCACGCGGGTTCAGCCGGTTTCCCGGCTCCGCCACCAGGTCGCGGGCGAAGAGCGCGCCGCGCACCGAAGGCTCCTGCGCTTCCCAGGCCAGCAGCGCCAGGGCGGGGTCGTCGGCCAGGATGTCCAGCGCCTCCAGCCTCACGGCCTCCCCGGCCGCTTCTTCCGGCGGGGCATGGCGCAGTGCGTCGAAGCGCCAGCTCCGCAGCGCGGCACCGGCGGCCAGGGCGGCGGCGAGGCCCGGCTCCAGCCCGCGCGCGTCCAGCACCGCGTGGCGCGCACCCGGAAGAGCGCGTTGCAGCGCCAGGACGGCATGACCGCCCGCCTCCATCCACTGGCGCTCCGAACCGCTCCCGGCGGCGGGGCCGAGGCCGGCCAGCACCGGCCCGTCCGGGAGCAGCGAAGCCGTCTCCCCCACCGCCCCGGTGAAGCCGGCCGCCCGGGCCCGCGCCTCATGGGCATGCGGCGCGCCGGGATGCAGCGGCAGCAGGCAAGGCAGTCCCGGCGCGGCCTCCCGGTGGAACGCGATGCGCAGCATCAGCCCTTGCGCGGGCGGCGGCTGCCTCCGCGGCCGCGCGAGGATCTGGCCGGCGCGGCATCGGACGGCGCCTCCGGGGCGGGTTCCGGCGCGGCGGACAGGGCATCGGGCGTGGTGGCGGCGGGCTCCGGCGTGGCCGGGACCGGCGCGGGCTCGCCCTCCGACAGCAGGGCGGCCGAGGCAGCGCCGCCGGCCACCGCCGCCTGGGTGTCCTCCGCCGGCTCGGCGGCCGGAAGCGGCATGTCCTCGTAATGCTCCGCCACGAGGCGGTCGAGCAGCCGCACGCCCCAGGCGGTGGCGCCCTTCGGCGTGGTCGGCTGGTCCTTGCCGCTCCAGGCCGTGCCGGCGATGTCGAGATGCGCCCAGGGGCAGCCATCGACGAAGCGCTGGATGAACTGCGCCGCGGTGATCGAGCCGCCGGGCCGCCCGCCGACATTCTTCATGTCGGCGATGTCGGAGCGGATCTGCTTGTCGTAGGCCTCGCCCAGCGGCATCCGCCAGGCGAGCTCGCCGGTCGCCTTGCCGGCGGCCAGGATGCGTTCCGCCAGGCCGTTGTCGTTGGAGAAGAGCCCCGCGTGCTCGTTGCCCAGCGCCACGATGATCGCGCCGGTCAGGGTGGCGAGGTCGATCATGAAGGCGGGGTCGAAGCGCTTCTTGGCGTACCACATGATGTCCGCCAGCACGAGGCGGCCCTCGGCGTCGGTGTTGATCACCTCCACCGTCTGGCCGGAGGCGGTGGTCACCACGTCGCCCGGGCGCTGCGCCGTGCCGGAGGGCATGTTCTCCACCAGCCCGACGATGCCGATCGCGTCCACCCTGGCCTTGCGCCCGGCCAGCGTGGCCATGAGGCCCGCCACCGTGCCGGCGCCGGCCATGTCCCACTTCATGTCCTCCATGCCGCCGGCCGGCTTGATGGAGATGCCGCCGGTGTCGAAGGTCACGCCCTTGCCGACGAAGCAGAGCGGCTTCGCCGGCTTCTTCGCGCCCGTGCCGTTCCAGCGCAGGATCACCGCGCGCGGTTCGCGCGCCGAGCCCTGGGCCACGCCGAGCAGCGCGCCGAAGCCCAGCTTGCGCATGTCCTTGGGGCCGAGCACCTCGACATCGAGGCCGAGCTTCTCCAGCTTCGACAGCCGGTCGGCGAATTCCTCGGGGTAGAGGACGTTCGGCGGCTCGCTCACCAGGTCGCGGGTGGTGAAGACGCCCTGGGCGACGGCCCGGCCGGTGGCCCAGGCCGCCTTGGCGGCGGCGGGATCGTCGCAGAGCACCTTCAGCGCGGTCAGGCGCGGCTTGTCCTCCGCCTTCTCCGTCGTGCGGTAGCGGTCGAAGCGGTACATCCGCAGCGTGGCGCCCAGCGCGGCGCTCGCCGCGCCATTGCCACCCGGCGTGGCGCCGGCCGCGCCGTTGCTGCCGGCGAGCCCGGCCCAGCCGCCGACCGCGCGGGCGTCCAGCGCCGCCGTGCCCTCGGCGGCCAGGGCGGCGACGGCGGTGCCGCCCGCCGCCTCGATCGCCGGGGCGTCCAGCTCCGCCCGCTTGCCGAGGCCGACCAGCACGATCCGGTTCAGCCCGTTCCCGGGCGCGAAGAGCGTGGTGGCCTGGCTGCGCCGCGCCTTGAACTCCGCCGCCGCGATGCCGCGCGACAGGATGCCGTTCAGCGCCTGGTCCCAGTCGTGCCAGGCACCGCCGCCCAGGTCTTCCTCCGCCAGCAGGATGGCGACGGCGCCGCCTGTGGGAAGGGACGGCTTGGCGAAGGCGATATCGAGCATGACCGGAGAGCACTCCCTGCGACGCGTCGGACGGCCCGCGGACGGGAACCCTGCCCGGAAGATCCCTGCACGGGACAGCCTTCGGGGATTCCCGGAAAGGGCGCGGGGCCGCCCCGGTTCCGCCGCAACGTGCCATGGCGGCGGCCCGGCGTGGAGGGGGCCAGCCGGTTTTAGCGCGCGGACCGTTCAGCGTGCGTATCGGCGAGAGCCGGTGCGGCGAGCCAATGAGGGAGGCCGGTGCCGGGGAATGGCGGGGGAGGCAGGCGGTTTGCCGTATGGCGCCGCACCGGCGCCGGGTCTATCCACGGTGGATGACCGATCACGAGCTTCTGGAGCTGGCCGCGCGGCTGGCGCGTTCCGCCGCCGGCGCCATCCTGGCGGTACGGGCCGCCGGCTTCGCCGTGGAGAGCAAGAGCGACCATTCGCCGGTGACGGAGGCCGACCGCGTGGCCGAGGCGATCATCCTGGAGGGGCTGCGCGCGGCGGTGCCGGAGATCCCGGTGATCGCCGAGGAGGAGGTCTGCGCCGGACGGATTCCCGCGCTGGCGCATCGCTACTGGCTGGTGGACCCGCTGGACGGGACGCGGGAATTCGCCCAGGGCAGCGACAGCTTCGCCGTCTGCGTCGGGCTGGTGGAGGGCGACCGGGCGCTGCTCGGCGCCGTGGCGCTGCCGGCCACGGGGGAGGTCTTCGGCGGCCTCGTCGCGGCGGAAGGCCGGCCCGCCCTGGCCTGGAAGGAGGATGCCGCCGGCCGCCGCGCCATCGCCGCCCGCACCCCGCCGGAGGAGGGCATCACCGTGATGTTCAGCAACCACTACCGCGACGACCCGCGCCTGGAGCCCTTCCTGGCGGAGCGCCGGGTGGCGAAGGTGGTGAACTGCGGCTCGGCGCTGAAGTTCTGCCGGCTGGCCGAGGGCGAGGCGGACCTCTATCCGCGCTTCGGCCGCACCATGGAATGGGACACCGCCGCCGCCCAGGCCCTGCTGGAAGCCGCCGGCGGCCGGGTGCTGGACATGGCGGGCGCGCCGTTCCGCTACGGCAAGCCGGGCTTCGAGAACGGCCCCTTCATCGCCTGGGGCCGCGGCGACGGGGCGCAGGGGCAGGCGGCGTCATGACCGGACGCCTGCCGCCGGAGGCGCTGGAGCGGGCTGCCGCGCTGCTGCGGGCGGGCGATCTGGTGGCCTTCCCCACCGAGACCGTCTACGGGCTGGGCGCCGATGCCCGGAACGGGCGGGCGGTGGCCGGGATCTTCGCCGCCAAGGGCCGGCCGCGCTTCAACCCGCTGATCTGCCACTTCCCCGATGCCGAGGCCGCCTTCGCCGAGGTGGTGGCCGACGAGCGCGCCCGCAGCCTCGCGGAACGCTTCTGGCCGGGACCGCTGACGCTGGTGCTGCCGCGCCGGCGTGGCTCGAAGGTCGATCTGCTGACCACCGCCGGCACCGAGACCATGGCGGTGCGCGTGCCCGCCCATCCCCTGGCGCGGGAGCTGCTGCGGCGGGCCGGCACGCCGGTCGCGGCGCCCTCGGCCAATCCCTCCGGCCGCGTTTCGCCGACCACGGCGGAGCATGTCCTGCAAGGGCTCGGCGGGCGCATCGCGGCGGTGCTGGATGGCGGACCCTGCGCCGTCGGGCTGGAAAGCACGGTGCTGAACCTCGCCGGCGGCCAGCCCAGCCTGCTGCGCCCCGGCGGCGTCACGGTGGAGGCGATCGAGGACGTGATCGGGGCCTTCCACGACCCGCAGCTGGAGGAGGAGGTCGAGGAGATGCTCGCGCTGCTGGCGCGGCAGCAGGGCCTGCCCTCGCCGGGGATGCTGCGCTCGCACTACGCGCCCGGCCTGCCGGTGCGGCTGGAGGCGCGGCACCTGGACCCGCACGAGGCGCTGCTGGCCTTCGGCCGGCCCCTGCCCGGCGCCCGCCTGGCCTGGAACCTGTCGGAACGCGGCGACCTGGCCGAGGCCGCCTCGCGCCTCTTCGCCGGGCTGCGCTTCCTGGACGAGGAGGGATCGCGCCTCGGCCTTGCCGGCATCGCCGCCATGCCTGTCCCGGCCGCCGGCTTGGGCGAGGCCATCAACGACCGCCTGCGCCGGGCGGCGGCGCCGCGCCAGGGCTGACGCTCCCGGGAAAGCGAAACGTCGCGGCAAGGCATCCTTAACCGCCCGGGCCGCAGAAACGGCGGATGGACGCCCCGGAACCCGCCGCATGATCGTCACGCCCCAGGAGGCCAGCCGGCTGATCGGGAGCGGCAGGCCGCTCCTGCTCACGGGCGCCGCCTGCCTCCTGCGCAACCTGCCGCATGGCCGCTGGATCGGTGCCGGCGGGGATGGCGGGGAGGACTGGCTCACCTGCCTGGTGCCGCCGCCGGCGCGCGAGATCCGGATCACTCGCCTGCCGCCCGGTGCCGCCGCCGGGGTGGCGCGGCTGGGCCCCGGCCGGAGCTGGCTGCTGACGCCGGGGGACCGCCTGGCCCGCCGGCTGGGCCCGCGCCCGGTCTGGCGGGCCGGGATGCGCCGGACGGGGGACCTGCTTCTCGACGGGCGCTGCGGCATGGCGCATGCCGAGGGCGCCCTCGTCCTGACGTTGCGGGAATGACGCGCCCTGCCCGGATGTGCGGCAGCCGCGAACGTTATCGAGGCATCCGCCCGGCGGATGCCCGGATGAATTCCACGTTGGCTCTCCGCTTCCGCTTGTCCCGGCGATGACAGCACCGGCAAACCTCGCCTAGCCTCTCCAAAAGTCGGAGGGGGATACGGGCTTGGCCTATGCGCTGCAGCAATTGGTGAACGGCGTCTCGCTCGGCATGATCTACGGGCTGATCGCCGTGGGATACACGATGGTCTACGGCATCGTGGGCATGATCAACTTCGCCCATGGCGACATTTTCATGATCGGCGCCTTCTCGGCCCTGATCGGCCTGCTGCTGCTCTCGGGCGGCGGCTGGATGACGGGCGGCGCGGCGATCCTGCTGGCGCTGGTCTTCTCCATGGCTATCACCGGCCTTTATGGCTGGACGGTGGAACGCGTGGCCTACCGCCCCCTGCGCGGCTCCTTCCGACTGGCGCCGCTGATCAGCGCCATCGGCATGTCCATCCTGCTGCAGAACTTCGTGCAGGTGAGCCAGGGCGCGCGGGTCAAGCCGATGGAGCCGCTGGTGCCGGGCGGGCTGAACCTGTTCGAGCAGAACGGCTTCGTGGTGCAGATCTCCTGGGTGCAGATCGCCATCCTGGTGGTGACGCTGGTGGTGCTCACCATCTTCACCATCCTGGTGACGCGCACCTCGCTCGGCCGCGCCATGCGGGCGGTGGAGCAGGACCGCAAGATGGCCGCGCTGCTCGGCGTCAACGTGGACCGCACCATCTCGCTGGCCTTCGTCATCGGCGCCGCGCTCGCCGCCGTGGCGGGCACGCTCTACCTCGTGCGCTATGGCGTGATCGACTTCTACATCGGCTTCCTGGCCGGGGTGAAAGCCTTCACCGCCGCCGTGCTGGGGGGCATCGGCTCCCTGCCCGGCGCGGTGCTGGGCGGGTTGCTGATCGGGCTGATCGAGACCTTCTGGAGCGCCTATTTCTCCGTGCAGTACAAGGATGTCGCCGCCTTCTCGATCCTGGCGCT
Source organism: Roseomonas mucosa ATCC BAA-692 (assembly GCF_000622225.1). Classification (GTDB taxonomy): domain Bacteria; phylum Pseudomonadota; class Alphaproteobacteria; order Acetobacterales; family Acetobacteraceae; genus Roseomonas; species Roseomonas mucosa. The sequence continues at coordinate 202,774 of NZ_JHWD01000004.1, forward strand.
GACGCTGCTCTTCCTGCCCACCGGCCTGCTCGGCCGCCATGAGGTCGAGAAGGTATGAGCGGCAACGACCCGGAAGACGACATCCCGGGCGGCGCGGCCGCGCTGGGCGGCGCGGCCATGGGCGCCCCGCGTCCCGGCGGCGCGGGCCATCTGGACGACGGCGTGCCCGCGCCGGGCGAGGCGGGCGGCATCCCGCGCCCGCTGCCGGTGCCCGCGCCGGCCGGGGCGCCCGGCCGGCCCCCGGCCCTGGGCGCCGCGCTGCGGGAGGCCGTGCTGGCCGCGCTGGTGGCGCTCGGCCTTTTCCTGCCGCTGGTCGGGCTGCGCACGGAACCGGGCGAGGGCGGCCTCGTGCTGCGCACGCGCTGGGCGGATGTGGCGATCCTCGTCGCCCTTGCCTTCGCCGGGCGCTTCCTGCTGGCGCTCTGGCACCGGCGGCACCGTTCCGCCGCGCAACGCGCCTGGTCGCCACGCCTGCCCTCCTGGATCGGGCGGGTGGTGGCGCCGCTGCTGCTGCTGCTGGGCCTCGCCCTGCCCTTCCTGCCGGGCGTGGGGCGCTACGAGCTCGACCTCGCCGTGCTGGTGGCGACCTATGTGATGCTGGGCTGGGGGCTGAACATCGTGGTCGGCCTCGCCGGGCTGCTGGATCTCGGCTATGTCGCCTTCTACGCGGTCGGCGCCTATGCCTATGCGCTGCTGGCGCTGAACCTCGGCCTGAGCTTCTGGATCTGCCTGCCGCTCGCCGGCATCCTCGCCGCCTTCTGGGGCGTGATCCTGGGTTTTCCCGTGCTGCGCCTTCGCGGCGACTACCTCGCCATCGTGACGCTGGCCTTCGGCGAGATCATCCGGATCGTGCTGATCAACTGGGTTTCGCTGACCGGCGGGCCGAACGGGCTGTCCGGCATTCCGCGCCCCACCTTCTTCGGCCTGGAATTCGGCATGGGCGGCGGGCCCGACACCTTCGCGGGCTATTTCGGCCTCACGCCCTCGCCGCTGCACCGGGTGATCTTCCTCTATTACCTGATCCTGGCGCTGGCGCTGCTGACCAACTGGGTGACGCTGCGGCTGCGGCGGCAGCCGCTGGGCCGGGCCTGGGAGGCACTGCGCGAGGACGAGATCGCGGCCCGTGCGCTCGGCATCAACATCACCACGACCAAGCTGACGGCCTTCGCGCTCGGCGCCATGTTCGGCGGCTTCGCCGGCGCCTTCTTCGCCACGCGGCAGGCCTTCATCAGCCCGGAAAGCTTCACCTTCATCGAGAGCGCCATCATCCTCGCCATCGTGGTGCTGGGCGGGCTGGGCTCGCAGCTCGGCGTGGCCATCGCGGCGCTGGTGATGATCGGCGGCTTCGAGGTGTTCCGCGACCTGCAGGAGTGGCGGATGCTGGTCTTCGGCGTCGCCATGGTGACCATCATGGTCTGGCGCCCGCGCGGCCTGATCTCCACCCGCCGGCCCACCGTCTCGCTCGGCAAGGCGCGCGCCATCTCGGGCGACCTGGTCGGGGAGGGCCGCGGATGAGCGGGATCGTGGAGCCGCCCCCGATCCTGGAGGTCGAGGGGCTGACCATGCGCTTCGGCGGGCTGACCGCCGTGGGAGGCGTCTCCTTCCAGGCGCGGCGCGGGCAGATCACGGCGCTGATCGGCCCGAACGGCGCCGGCAAGACCACCTGCTTCAACTGCATCACCGGCTTCTACCGGCCGAGTTCCGGCACCATCCGCCTGCACCGGGACGCGGGGACGGAGGCGCTGCACCGGCTGGCGGGGCACCGCATCGCCCGGGCGGGGGTGGCGCGGACCTTCCAGAACATCCGGCTTTTCGCCGGGATGACGGTGCTGGAGAACCTGCTGGTGGCGCAGCACAACACGCTGATGGCGGCCACCGGCTTCGGCATCGGCGCGGTGCTGGGCCTGTCGCGCTATCCGAAGGCGGAGCGCGCGGCGATCGCGCGGGCGACGCACTGGCTGGAGGAGACCGGCCTGCTGGCCCGCGCCGACGAGCCCGCGGGGGCCCTGCCCTATGGCGACCAGCGGCGGCTGGAGATCGCGCGGGCCATGTGCACCGACCCCTCCCTGCTCTGCCTCGATGAGCCGGCCGCGGGGCTCAACCCGCGCGAGAGCGAGGAGCTCGGCCGGCTGGTGCGGCGGATCAAGGAGACCGGCTGCACGGTGCTGCTGATCGAGCACGACATGGGCGTGGTGATGGGCATCTCCGACCGCGTGGTGGTGCTGGACCATGGCAGGCTGATCGCCGACGACGTGCCGCTGGCGGTGCGGCGCGACCCGGCCGTGATCGCCGCCTATCTCGGCGAGGGCGAGGAAGGCGAGGAGGAGCACGCGGCGTGAGCATGCTGGAGCTGCACGGCGTCTCCGCCGCCTATGGCGCGGTGCGCGCGCTGAACGACGTCACCATCCGCGTCAACCAGGGGGAGATCGTGGCCCTGATCGGCGCCAACGGCGCCGGCAAGTCCACGCTGCTGATGACGATCTGCGGCTCGCCCCAGGCGCGTTCCGGCCGCATCCTGTTCAACGGCACGGACATTACCGGCCTGTCGACGCATGAGGTGGTGCGCCTCGGCATCGCGCAGTCGCCGGAGGGGCGGCGGATCTTCCCGCGCATGAGCGTGCGCGAGAACCTGCTGATGGGTGCGCAACAGTTCGGCCGCGATCCGGGGCCGGGCATGGAGCGGGCCTTCCAGCTCTTTCCCCGTCTCAAGGAGCGGGAGGCGCAGCGCGGCGGAACGCTGTCGGGCGGCGAGCAGCAGATGCTGGCCATCGCCCGGGCGCTGATGGCGCAGCCGAAGCTGCTGCTGCTGGACGAGCCCTCGCTCGGCCTGGCACCGCTGATCGTGCGTGGCATCTTCGACGCCATCCGCATGCTGAACGGGACGGAGGGGCTGACGGTGCTGCTGGTGGAGCAGAACGCCAACCAGGCGCTGCGCCTCGCCCATCGGGGCTACGTCCTGGTGAACGGGCGGATCACCATGGAGGATACCGGCCGCGCCCTGCTGGCACGGCCGGAGGTTCGGGAAGCCTATCTGGGAGGCTGATCCCGCCCGCCGGCGCCGGATGGCGGAAGTCCCGTCATCCGGCGCCGGGGGCGATGCGTCACACCGCGTGGACTTCCGGCTCGCGCTTCCAGAAGCGGAGCTGGCCGCAGGCCTTGAGGAAGGCCGTCGCATCCGCCTCGGCCTTCAGCGTGACGATGCCGTCGTCCGGGCTGGTGATCCCGGCCTTTTCCAGCAGCGGCTTCGCGGCGGCGGTATGGGCGATGAACTTGGCATGGGCGAAGGCGTCGCTGACGAAGTCCTTCGCCGTGGCTTCCTTGGAGAGCAGCTTCGCCCCATCCTCCGACAGTACCAGCGCGACCGCGTCGTAGAGCACCGAGGGGCCGCCATTGACCTTCTGCTGCGCCTCGTGGCGGGTGCCGGCGCTGTCCACGATCCCGCCGACCTGGGGTGCGACCAGCTCGACCATGGCGCCCTCGGCCTTGGCGGCCGCCATCAGCGCCTGGAGCAGCTTCGCATCGGCGCCGTCGCTCGCCAGGATGCCCAGCTTGCGTCCCTTGAAGCTGTCGGGCCCGTTCTGGATGATGCTGAGCGGCGGGGAAGGCGGCAGATCCTTGATCACCGGGCGGGCGGGCGGCGTCGCCTCCGGCATCGGCTCCAGCCGCAGCCCCTCGGCGACCTTCATGGCCAGGTCCTCGTCCACGTTCCGCAGATGGGCGACCATGCGGGCCCGGATGGCGGGGGTTTCGACCTTGCTCAGCTCGAAGACGAAGGCGTCCTTGATATGGGTCTGCTCCGTCGGCGTCTGGCTGCGGTAGAACTGGGCGGCCTGGCTGAAATGGTCGGCAAAGAGCTCGGCGCGGATGCGTCGCTTCTCACCCTGCTCCTGGGCCGGGAAGCTGCGGTAGCCACGCTGCGGGTCCTCGCGCGGCCCGCCCTGGGCGCCCCAGGAATTGGGCTCGTAGTTGGCGCGGCCCCTGGGGTTCCGCATCGCCATGTGCCCGTCCTGCTGGAAGTTGCAGACCTGGGTCTTCGGCGCGTTGACGGGGATATGGGTGAAGTTCGGGCTGCCGAGCCGCTTGAGCTGCGTGTCGAGGTAGGAGAAATTGCGCCCCTGCAGCAGCGGGTCGTTGGTGAAGTCGATGCCCGGCACGACGTTCTGCGTGCAGAAGGCCACCTGCTCCGTCTCGGCGAAGAAGTTGTCCACCGTGCGGTCCAGCACCATGCGCCCGATGATGCGGACCGGCACCTGCTCCTCGGGGATGATCTTGGTGGCATCCAGGATGTCGAATTCGAACTTCTCGGCGAAGTCATCGTCGAAGAGCTGCACGCCGAGCTCCCATTCCGGGAAGTCCCCGGCCTGGATCGCGTTCCACATGTCACGGCGGTGGAAATCCGGGTCGGCGCCGTTGATCTTCAGCGCCTCGTTCCACATCACCGACTGAAGGCCCAGCTTCGGCTTCCAGTGGAACTTCACATAGGTGGACTTCCCTTCCGCGTTGACGAAGCGGAAGGTATGCACGCCGAAGCCTTCCATGAAGCGGAAGGAGCGCGGGATCGCCCGGTCGGACATGATCCACATCAGCATGTGCGTGGATTCCGGGCTCAGCGAGGCGAAGTCCCAGAAATTGTCATGCGCCGTCTGTGCCTGGGGGAAGCCGCGGTCGGGCTCCTGCTTCGCGGCATGGACCATGTCGGGGAACTTGATCGCGTCCTGGATGAAGAAGACGGGGATGTTGTTGCCGACGAGGTCCCAGTTGCCTTCCTTGGTATAGAACTTCACCGCGAAGCCGCGCACGTCGCGGGCTAGGTCGGCGGAGCCCTTGTTGCCCGCCACGGTGGAGAAGCGCACGAAGACCGGCACCTTCTCGCCCGGCCGCTGGAACAGGTCCGCCGCGGTGATGTCGGCCAGGGATTCCGTCGGCTCGAAATAGCCATGGATGCCGAAGCCACGCGCATGCACCACCCGCTCGGGAATGCGCTCGTGATCGAAGTGGAAGATCTTCTCGCGGAAGTGGAAATCCTCCAGCAACGCGGGGCCGCGGGGTCCGATCTTCAGCGTGTTCTGGTCGTCGGAAACCGGGATGCCTTGCTGCGTGGTCAGGGTCTCGACGCCGTTGCCCGCGACCTGGTGGGTCTCGCCCCCCTGCCCCCGCAGGATCCCGTCCTCACCATATTGCACAGGCGTGAGTTCTGGAGCTTGCTTTGCCATCTGTCCTGCCATGTCGGATATCCGCGCGGGGCGCGGGTGGAAACACGGATCGTCTCCTGGCTCCAGACATGCCTGCCGGGCCAGGTTCCCGCGATCCGCTTGTCAGGAGAGCAAACATCCTGGCCCCGCCGGGGTTTCCCTCCCTCTCTCGCCCGGGTCCGGCCCCCGGGGACGAGGTCAGCGCCCCGGGGGACCGGGCCAGGCGGAAGGCGTATCCCGCGGCAGGATGCTGATCGCGCCGTCCGCCTCCCGGATGGCGCAGCGGAGGGTGCCCACCTCCTCGATGCCCTGCTGGCGCGTGTCCTGGCCGCGGGGCAGAGGACGCCCGGCGGCAGCGGCGTCGCCCAGGCCAGCGCGCCGCGGAAAACGATCCCGGTCATGGCACCGGCGCCAACCGTCAGGGCCAGACGATCACCCGCACCGGCCGGTCCCGCTCGATCCGCGCCGGGACGGGTGGCAGGTCCGCGACGGAGCACGGGCCATGCGCCCGCAACGTCGCGCGGACGGGCTCCTTTGCCGGGCGGGGAAACGGACATTCCGGTCCCGGCTTGGCGGCGGCACATTCCGCGCTCTAGGCTCCTTGCCGCAGACGGCCCGGCTCCCGGGCCCGTGGGAACGGAGTCCATCCATGCTCACCGTGAATCGCCGCATCCTTCTGGGTGCCGCCCTCGCCGCGCCCGCCATCCTCGGAAGCCGTGCCGGCCGCGCCCAGGGCGCGCCCCTGCGCGTCGCCACGGTCGGGCCGCTGACCGGCCAGTACGCCGCCTTCGGTGCGCAGATGCGCAACGGCGCGGAGCAGGTGGTGACCGACCTCAACGCCGCCGGCGGCGTGCTGGGCCAGAAGCTGGCGCTGGAACTGGGCGACGATGCCTGCGACCCGCGCCAGGCGGTCTCGGTGGCCAACCAGATGGCCGGGCGGCAGGTGAAGCTGGTGGCCGGGCATTTCTGCTCCGGTTCCTCCATCCCGGCGAGCAAGGTCTACGGCGAGGAAGGCGTGCTGCAGATCAGCCCCGGCTCGACCAACCCGGTCTATACGGACAAGGGCGGCTGGAACACCTTCCGCGTCTGCGGGCGGGACGACCAGCAGGGCGCCGTGGCCGGCAAGTACATCGCCGCGAACTTCAAGGGCAAGCCGATCGCCATTCTCCACGACAACTCGGCCTATGGGAAAGGGCTGGCGGACGAGACCAAGAAGGCGCTGAACGCCGCCGGGGTGAACGAGGCGCTCTATGCCGCCTATACGCCGGGCGAGCCGGACTACAGCGCCATCGTCTCGCGGCTGAAGGCGGCCAATATCGCGGTGCTCTATGTCGGCGGCTACCACACCGAGTCCGGCAAGATCCTGCGGCAGGCCAAGGAGCAGGGCATGCAGGTCACGCTGATCGGCGGCGATGCGCTGGTGACCAACGAGTTCTGGCAGATCACCGGCCCGGCCGGCGAGGGCACGCTGATGACCTTTGCCCCCGACATCCGCACCCGCCCCAGCGCCGCGCCGGTGGTGGCGCGCTTCAAGGCCCGCAACATCGATCCGGAGGGCTATACGCTCTATACCTATGCGGCGGTGCAGATCTGGGCCGACGCGGCGGAGAAGGCCAAGACCGCCGACCCGCAGAAGGTGGCGCAGGTGCTGAAGTCCGGCGGCCCGTGGAAGTCGGTGCTGGGCGAGACCAGCTTCGACAGCAAGGGCGATCCGACCGTGGCCGACTACGTCTTCTATGTCTGGAAGGACGGCAACTACGCCCAGATGTGAGGACGGGGCCGCGAGGGGGGCTTGCGGCGCCCCCGCGCGCTTCCCACATCCGCTCCTGTCCTCAACAAACGAAAGGAGGTGATCCAGTGTCTCATTGCACCCAGCCGGAACTCCGCTGCGCGACCGGGATCACTGCTCACGCCACGATCGGGGCGGGATTCTGAGTTTTTCGCCTGCCGGATGACGGCATGCGCAATGCGAGGCCCCGGGGCGGAAGCCCCGGGGCCTTTCTGCTTTCGGGTCCCTCGGCGAAAGGCCGGGCTGCCCGCCGCGATGTGGCCTGCCTGCCACAGACACGCCTGGCGTGCAGGCGCTCCGCAAACCGTGCCGGCGAGTTTGCGTTGCAAGGTCACAACCACAAACGCCGGAACACATCCATGTCCTATCAGACCACCAAGCCAGACCTTGCCGTCCCGGAAGGAGCCCCGGCCCTGTTCCCCCGCACCGCCTGGGGCGCCATCCTGGCCGGTGCCCTGGTGGCGATCGCCGTCGGCGCCACGCTGAACATCCTGGGCATCGCCGTGGGCGCCACCACCATCGACGCCGTGGACCGCAGCACCCCTGACGCCTCCAGCTTCGGCCTTGCCGCCAGCATCTGGCTGGTTGTCGCCAACCTGCTCGGCCTCGTCGCCGGCGGCTATGTCGCGGCGCGGCTCTCCGGCACCGCCGACAGGCGCGACGCCGCGCTGCACGGGCTGGCCACCTGGGCCAGCGCCTTCCTGGTTTCCGCCGTGTTGCTGGGCAGCGCCGTCTCGGGTGTCGCCCATACCGCGGGCAATGCCGTAGGCTCCCTGCTGGGCGGCGCGGGCCGTGCCGTCTCCTCGACCGCGCAGACCGTGGCCCAGGCCACGCCGCAGGCCGACCAGCAGGCCCTGACCAACCGGATCAGCCAGGCCCTCAGCCGCCCGAACGACGTGAGCGCCATGAACAGCGACCAGCGTTCCGCGGAGATCGCCTCGATCGTCGGCCAGGGCGTCACCCAGGGCAACCTGAACGACGGCCAGCGCGCGCGGCTGAACCAGCTCGTCGCGGCCCAGGCCGGCATCTCCGAGCAGGAGGCGGCGCAGCGCGTGCAGCAGTACGAGCAGCAGGCCCGGCAGACCGCCGCCGAGGCGGAGCAGAAGGCCCGCCAGGCCGCCAACGCGGCCGCGACCGGCACGGCCGTGGGTGCCTTCTGGATCTTCGCCACGCTGATCCTGGGGGCCTTCGCCGCGATCCTGGGCGCCCGGATGGGCGTGCGCGAGATGGTGGGCGTCGCGGACCGCCGCTACGCCTGATCCCGATGTTCCCGCGGCGGCCCCCGGCGCCGCGGGAACATCCCGGAAATGCCGTGACCACCGCGCCAGGACCCGACAAGGTCCTGGCGTTTCTTCATGGAGGCTCGGACGGGCGTGTCAGGCCAGCTCGGTGCCGACGACGCGGTAGTCCCGCCCCCACCAGATCAGGCCGGATTCCGAATGGCCGAGGGCGATGGCCTTCACCGTACCGAACAGCACGCTGTGGGTGCCCTTCTCCACCACGTCCTCGATCACGCAATCCACCGCCGCCGAGGCCCCTTCCAGTGCCGGCGCCCCGGTCGAGAGCACCGTCCAGCTCCCCGTGCCGAAGCGTTCGTCCATGGTCGTGGTGGTGAAGCCGGCGAAGCTGTCCGAGACCGGCCGGTGCGGTCCGCCCAGCACGTTCACGCACATCACGCCGTTCTGGATGACATAGGGATAGGCGCGGCTGCCGCGGTTGATGCAGACCAGGAGCATGGCCGGGTCGTCGGTCACGCTGCAGACCGCGCTGGCGGTGAAGCCGGCACGGCCCGCCGGGCCGGCGGTGGTGATGATGTTCACCGCGGCGCCCAGCCGCGACATGGCGTCCCGGAACTGTGTGCGGAGGGCATCCATGGCGAGGTCTCCCGTGCCTGCAGGGTCGCATGGTCCCGGTCGAGGCACGGGGCCCTGTCCAGGGACAGATGGGTGGCCGCGTCAGCGTGAACGAGAGGCGTCCTGCATCGCGGCGCAATACCGGCTACCCTGGCGGGAGATTCACGGAAGGGGAAGCCACAGATGGCCGAAAACACCAGGGGGATCGCCACCGGCACCACCACCATCCAGGCGAGCGACGGCAGCGGCAGCTTCGGCGCCTATGTCGCCCGTCCCACGGGGCGCGAGGGGCCGGTGGGCGCGGTGGTGATGATCCAGGAGATCTTCGGAGTGAACCACGCCATGCGCGCGCTCTGCGAATGGGTGGCGGATATGGGCTTCCTGGCCATCTCGCCCGACCTGTTCTGGCGCCTGGAGCCGGGGGTGGACCTGACCGACGGCTCCGAGAAGGAATGGCAGCGCGCCTTCGAGCTGATGAACGCCTTCGACCAGCCGAAGGGCATCGAGGACCTGAAGGCCACCCTGGAGGTGGCGCGGAAGCTGGACGGCACCAATGGCAAGGCGGGCACGATGGGCTTCTGCCTCGGCGGGCGGCTGGCCACGATGATGGCGCTGGAATCCGATGCCGACTGCAACATCGGCTATTACGGCGTGGGCCTCGATGGGCTGCTGGGCGCGGCGCAGAAGATCACGAAGCCGCTGATCCTGCACATCGCGGAGAAGGACCGCTTCGTGCCGCCGGAGGCCCAGGCGAAGATCCGCGCCATGCTGGAGGGACATCCCACCGCCACCGCCTATACCTATCCCGGGGTGGACCACGCCTTTGCCCGCATGGGCGGCCATTCCTGGGACGGGCTGGCGGCCACCATCGCCAATGGCCGCAGCGCCGAGCTGCTGCAGCGCTGCCTCGCCTGACGCCGTGCCGCTGAACCGGCGGCGCTTCGCGCTGTCGCTGGCGGGGGCCGCCCTCGGCGCCCGGCCGGCCGCCGGAGCCAGGGGTGATGGCTTCTTCCGGGGGGCCGCGCCGGCGCTGCTCGCCCCGATCCGCGCGGCGGCGCAGGCCCTGGGCGGGCCGGGCCTGCTCAAATCCTATGTCACCGATGGCGGCGAGGCCTTCGACCGCAGCCATGCCGAGGTGGCCTATACCTATGACAATGCCGTCGCGGGCCTCGCCCTGCTGGCGGCGGGCGAGGCGGCGCTGGCCGCCCGGCTGGCGGAGGGGCTGCGCCTCGCCCAGGCGCAGGACCGGTTCTGGACGGATGGCAGGCTGCGCAACGCCTATGCCGCCGGCCGGCAGGTGCCCGATGCCCCGGCCAGCGCCCGCCCGCCCGGCTGGTGGGATGCCGCCTCCGGCCGCTGGGTCGAGGATGGCTATGCGGCGGGATCGGCCAGCGGCCCCATTGCCTTCGCCATGCTGCTCTGGACCGCCTTTCCCGGCAACGGCGCCTTCCGGGCCGCGGCGGAACGGGCCGCCGGCTGGGTGGAACGGGACTGCGCGGCGCCGGGCGATTCCAGGGGTGGCTTCACCGGTGGCACGCTGGGGCACGAGCCGCAGCCGGAGCGGCAGGCCTGGCTCTCCACCGAGCAGAACCTGGACCTCGCCGTGGCTTTCGCGCGGCTGGGCCGGCACGATGCCGCCGCGAAGGCCGCCGGCTTCGTGCGCAGCCTCTGGCGCCCGGCCGAGGGACGCTTCGCCGCCGGGCTGACGCCGCAGGGCGCGGTGAACGAGGATTCGGCGGTGGATGCCAATCTCTGGCCGCTGCTGGCTTTCCGGGAGGCGGATTTCGCCCCGGCGCTGGGCTGGGTCCTGGCGCGGCACGGCCTGCCGGCCGGCGCGCCCATCGGGGAGCTGGAAGGGCTGGACTTCAACACCGACCGCGACGGGATCTGGCTGGAAGGCACGGCCCAGGCCGCCCTGCTGCTGCGCCGCCAGGGCCGGGAGGCGCTGGCGGAACGCTTCCTGCACACCGTGCTGCGCGAACGGGATGGGTCGGGCTGGGTCAGGGCGGCGAGCATCCCCTGGCTCACCACCGGCTTCTACAACGGGGATATCCCCTTCCTCTATCCGCGGCGCGGGCATCTTGCGGCGAATGGCTGGGCGGTGCTCGCCGCGCTGGATGTCAGCCCCTTTGACGCTCCGCCGACCTGATCCCGTGGGCCAGGCGAGGTGCGGCGGGTACCCGCTTCCAGCCGCAGAAGCCCGGTGCCGCCGCCGGACGAGCCAGGGCTGCAAACAGCGAAACGGCACCAGTCCCGCCGGACAGGTGCCGTTGCCGCCCGCGCCCGGCGAGTGCCGGGGGCACCATGTGGTTCAGCGGAAGGGAACCATGGGCTGGGATCCGGTGTTCATGCCCCGCTGCGCGTCCTGGCCGCTCATGTTGTTCAGGGTGGGGGTGGTGTCCGACATGCCGGAGGGCGAGTTCTGGCCGCCCCGGGCGCGCTGCAGGCTCTCGGCATTCAGGCGATCCGCCGCCGAATCGTCGGCCGAGGCGGATTGCTGGTCCTGCATCCTGTTCCGGGACATGCGGTGGTGCTGCGGCATGGCGCCATGGCCCCGCATGTGCGGCTGGCCGCTGGCGCTGGGCGCGGTGGCCGTCTGGGCGGCAACCGGGGCAGCGGACAGGACGGCGCCGAGTGCCAGCGTGGCCGCCGTGGTGGCGAGGGCGTTCTTCCAGGTGACCATGGATATGAGTCCAGTTCCTAGCCGACAGGAGCTTCTGTCACAGGGGTGAACGCCACAGGACGCCCGCGTTTCATGAAGCTCCGGACAGGCGACTCACCTTGTGGAGACCGCCACCGGCAGGCGAGCGGGCGTCAGCCCTGTTCCGCCTCCGGGCCGGACGCGGGCTCTGGCAGGCGCATCTCCTCCGCCTCGCGCTTGAGGCGCTGGTAGGAGCGGATCGAGAAGGGCAGCAGCGAGACGTAGATCAGCCCGGCCGCCGCGATCGCCGCCCAAGGCTCCGTCACCAGAAGGGCCGCATAGGCGGCCGCCCCCAGCAGCAGGGGCAGCACCGCCTCGCGCGGGATCTTGAAGTTCTTGAAGCTCCAGGTCGGCAGGGTGCTGACCAGCAGGCCCGCCACCAGCACCAGCACCAGCGCCACGAAGAGCGGGTGGCGCAGGAAGGCGGCCATGCCGGTCATCCCCCACTCCTGGAAGGAAAGCGAGGCGAAGACCGGGAAGAGCGCCAGCCCGGCCCCGGCCGGGGCCGGCACGCCGGTGAAGAAGGACTGCGCGTAGGCGGGCTTCGGCGGCGGCGGCATGACGCCCTTGGCGGTCACCACCGGGCCGATATCGATGGCGGCGTTGAAGCGCGCCAGCCGCAGCGCCATGCAGACGGCGAAGAGCACGCAGGGGATGAAGCCGACCCCGCGCGCACCGTCGAGCGACCAGAGATAGAGGATCAGCCCAGGGGCCACGCCGAAGCAGACGAAGTCCGACAGGCTGTCGAACTCGGCGCCGAACCGGCTGGTGGCCTTCAGCAGGCGCGCCAGGCGCCCGTCGATGCCGTCGATGAAGGCGGCGACCACGATCAGTGCCACCGCGGCGGGCCAGCGCCCCTCGAAGGCGAGGCGGATGGCGTTCAGCCCGACGCAGAGGCCGATCATCGTGAGGATGTTCGGCAACAGGCGGTTGAAGCTCAGCCCCTGGAGGCGCGGACGCCGCCGCGCGGCGAGGCGGAAGCGCCGCGCCGTGTTCATCCCACCCCCGAGACGGCGTCGGGGTCGGAGCCGGCCGCCACGTCGCGCGGGCGCGGCTGCGACAGGTCGGCGATCACCGTTTCGCCGCCCACCATGGTCTGGCCCACCGCCACCAGGGGGCGGACGCCTTCCGGCAGGTACAGGTCGGTGCGGCTGCCGAAGCGGATGATGCCGAAGCGCTCGCCCGCCATCAGGCTGGAGCCCTCCCGCACGCCGCAAAGGATGCGCCGGGCGATGAGGCCCGCGATCTGCACCACGGCGATCTGCCGCCCGTCCTCCAGCCGCATGGCGATGGCGTTCCGTTCATTGTCCTCGCTCGCCTTGTCCAGGCTGGCATTGAGGAACTTGCCGGGCCGGTAGGCGATCCGGGTGACAACGCCCTCGGCCGGGGAACGGTTCACATGCACGTTGAGCACGGACAGGAAGATCGCCACGCGCCAGCGCGGCGTGTCCCCCAGGCCGAGTTCCACGGGCGGCACGGCGGGGGCGACCGAGACCACCGTGCCGTCGGCGGGCGCCACCAGCAGCCCCGGCCTGGGCGGCGGAAAGCGCTCCGGATCGCGGAAGAAGTACAGGCAGAAAGCCGTGAACAGCAGACCGACCCAGAACAGCCAGTTCCCGAGGGCCATGCCCCCGATCACCGCCACGCCGAGGCCGATGTAGATGAAGGGCCGGCCCGCCGGGTGCGGCGGCGCCAGCACCATTTTCACGCTTTGGATGAGGGACATGATGGTGCGCTTATGATCTGTTCATCACCTCCGGACAACCCTGGGCGGCATGCCGTCCCTTCCCTCCCCCGACCTCCTCGATCTCGGCCGCTACGCGATCTCCCGCGACGGCCGGATGCAGCCCGCCGCCGGGCGGCCGCCGCTCCGCTTCCACTTCCTGTGGCGTGGCCGGCCGGTCCATCTGCGGCTGACCGGGGGCGCCCTCGAATTCCTGGTGGAGGTGGGCGGCATCCCGTCCTCCGCCGAGGGGCGCGTCCGCCGGCAGGCCGTGTTCGCGCGGCTGGAACAGATGTCCGGCGAGATGCCGCCCGGGTGGGAGCTGCGCCTCGACCCCGCGCACCGGCTCTGGCTGCAGGCCTCGGCCGCCCCCGCCGCCCCGCCCGGCATGCTCACCGTGCTGACCGGGGTGGTGGATTTCGCCCTGGAGCTCGATGCGCGGCTGGAAGGCCTGGACATCCCCGCGCCCGCCGGCCGGGGCGGAGCCGGCCCTTCCGCGTCCACGGGCGAATCGAGGGCATAGGGCATCGTTCCCGTTCGGCTTCCTTCCGCCCGTGGCGACCCCCGTTCCGGTCCCGGGGCGGACGGTTCCCGTACGGATGGCCTTGCCTTGCCGTGCCGCGCCCGGATCATCTGTGCGGCAGCGGGACGGAGGAACGGGCGCATGGCGGATGGCCGGGTGGCGGTGAAGGTCTGGGACGGCTGGATACGCCTCGTCCACTGGGGAATCGTGGCGCTCTTCGCCTTCTCGTGGTGGTCCGCCTGGACCTATCGCATGGACTGGCACCTGCGCTCCGGCCTCGCCATGCTGGCACTGCTGCTCTTCCGCCTCGCCTGGGGCGTGCTGGGATCAGAGACCGCGCGCTTCACACGCTTCCTGCGCTCGCCCCTCGCCGCGCTGCGCCACCTGTCGCATCTGGGGCGGCGGGAAGCCGATATGGAGGTCGGCCACAACGCCGCCGGCGGCTGGATGGTGCTGGCGATGCTCCTGCTCCTGCTGGTGCAGGTGGGCACGGGGCTCATGGCCGATGACCAGGTCCTGACGCATGGACCGCTGGCGCCGCATGTCGCGCCGGAAACCAGCGACCTCGCGACCGCGATCCACGCCACGAATTTCTGGCTCATCCTCGTGTTGGCCGGCCTGCATGTGCTGGCCGTGTTCGCCTATGCCCTGCTGAAGGGGCAGGACCTCGTCCGGCCCATGGTCACCGGGGTGAAGCGCCTGCCCGCCGCCATGGCCGGCAGGGCGCCCCGTCTGGGCAGCCCCGCCCTGGGCGCCGTCCTCCTGGCCGCGGCGGCCGTGGCAGCCTGGTGGATCGGACGCCTGGGCTGAGGGCCGCTCGTCCCTGGGGAACGGCGCTTCAGCGGCCCCGGAAGTTGCGGTGGCAGCCGCCGCAGCCGGCTCCCATCTCCCGGAAGGCCTGGGCCGTGGCGGCCTTGTCGCCCGAGCCCGCGGCCTGTTCCAGCTTCCCGGACGCGGCGATGGCGTTGCGGGCCGCGGCCTCGAATCCGGCGCGGTCGGACCAGACCGCCGGCAGGGCCTTGGTGTCGCCGGTCGCCGAATCCGGCGGGAAAAGCCCGGGGATCACCTCCAGCAGCCCGTGAAGGGTCTTCGCCCTGGGTGCGATGGCGGCGATGTCGCCGGAATCGAGGGCGGCCTTCATGGCCTCCAACTCCCGCTGCATCGCCTTCATGTCGTTCTTGCGTTCAGCGATCGGTCCATCGGCCTGCGCGGACGCCATGGCCCCTCCCCATCCCGCCAGGACGACGCCCAGCAGCAGCGGCGCGATACGCATGTCTTGCTCGTCTCCGACTCGGAAATCCCATGGCGAGCCTATCGCGGGATCGGGGGTGCGGCTGCGGCGGCGCGCATAAACTTCGTCCCCCTCTCTTGCCCCCCCGGCGAAGCAGCGCTATGAGCCCCCTCGCCGCAGGGAAGTGGCCGTCGGAGCGTAGCTCAGCCTGGTAGAGCACTGTGTTCGGGACGCAGGGGCCGGAGGTTCGAATCCTCTCGCTCCGACCAATTCACTTCCTGATTTGTGGCCATCGCCAAATCGAGCGCACAGGGTTCAGAAAGCAGACTGAACACCGGCGCCGATTTCTGCGTTCGGAGGCCGGACGGCCCTGGTCATGGGGCACTCCCAGACCGATGCGGAAATTCCCCGAAGCTGCGCGTCATGGCCGGTGACCGGCCCCGGATATTTGCACAAGTCTTGCTTGGCCCACCCCCGCAACACGCGTTGCGAAAGGGGAACGGACTCGATGCGATTTCGCCTGCGTCATTTTCTGGCAACACTTGCCCTGTTCACGGGCATGATGGCGCACCACCCGGCCAGCGCCCAGATCGAACTGGGCCAGACGGGCCTCACCCTGACCCTGACCCCGACGGCCTCGACCGACTACACCTTCCGTGGCGTCAGCCAGACCCGCAACCGGCCGGCCATCCAGGGCCTGATCGATATCCAGCACACGAGCGGCTTCTATGTCGGGGCCTTCGCCTCGAACGTCTCGTTCAAGGGGCTGGATGCGCGGCAGGAGGTGGACATGCTGGGCGGCTACCGCTTCACCAGTGGCGGCCTGGCGCTGGATGGCGGCTTCGTCTGGTACAACTATCCCGGCTACAGCAGCCGCACCGGCGGTGGGCTCGACATGAGCTTCTTCGAGTTCGCCGCCAAGGCGTCCTACGAGATCGCGCCGGTGAAGGTGCTGGGCTCCTTCTACTACTCGCCGGATTTCCAGCTCGATGCCCGCAACGCCTACTACGTGGAAGGCGGGGTCGAGCTGAAGATGCCGCTGGATGTCACGCTGGCGGGCCGCTACGGCTATCAATGGATCGACAGGAACGTCAATTACGGCCTGCCCGATTTCGGGAACTGGTCGGTCGCCCTCTCCCGCTCCTTCTACGGCGCGCTGGTCACGGTCGGCTACTACGACACGGACGTGAAGAAGCGTGAATGCGGCGGCGGCCAGAAGATCTGCGACGCCCGGGCCATGGTGAGCCTCAGCTACACCTTCTGAAGAAGGGCGATCGCCATGATCAGGCACCCGGGCCCCGGTCATGGCGCTGCCGCCCGCGTTAACGGCGGCGCGCGGCCCAGCGCATCAGCCAGGCGGCGGGAAAGGCCCAGGCCAGCCCGGCCACCAGGTAGTAGAGCGCCTGCAGGAGCCAGTGCAGGCCCAGGACGTGATCGCCCAGCGCCACGGCGACGCCGACATAGAGGACGAAGCCGAGAAGCCCGGCGATCGTGGCGAAGGCCGCGCGCAGCGTCATGATGCACAGGCCAATGCCCCAGGGCGGGCCCGACCTCAAGGGCCGGCAGACAGGCCAGGCCCCCGCCCCGGCATGGGGGCCCCGCGCAAGAGCCGGTGACGGGGCACGAAATCCGGTCTAGCAACCGCCCAGAGCCGGAGGATAGCCTCCCCCACCCCGTGCGCAGGACAGGATCGCCGCCATGGACCAAGACACGTCCGACAATCTGGACCTGAAGCAGCATATCCGCGGCATCCCGGATTTTCCGAAGCCCGGCATCCTGTTCTACGACATCTCCACCCTGCTGCGGAACGGCCTGGCCTTCCGCACGGCGATCCACCGGCTGGGCCGGGCCATCCAGCCCTATGCGCCCACCATGCTGGCCGGGATCGAGAGCCGCGGCTTCCTGCTCGCCGCCCCGTTGGCCATGGAGCTCGGCCTGGGCTTCGTGATGCTGCGCAAGCGCGGCAAGCTGCCGGGCGAGACGGTCGGGCTCGACTACGCCCTCGAATACGGCACCGACCGGATCGAGATCCAGGCGGATGCCGTGCGCCCCGGCGACCGGGTGGTGATCCTGGACGACCTGCTCGCCACCGGCGGCACCATGTCCGCCGGCATCCAGCTCCTCCGCAAGGTCGGGGCCGAGGTTCCGGCGGCGGCCGCCATGGTCGAGCTGACCTTTCTCGGCGGCCGCGACCGGCTGGGCGTGCCCTGCGAAGTGCTCGTCAGCTACGACGTCTGACGCACGGCCGCGATGGAAGGGGCATGAGGGCGCCGGAACGGCTGGCGGCGGCGGGAGGGGCCAGGAGCGCCCCTTCCCTGACGCGGCGCGCGCTGCTGCCCGTGGCGGGCCTGCTGCTGCCGTCCGCCGCCCGGGCGGCGGCGCCCGGCGCCGCGACGATCCTGGTGCCCGGCCCGGAACAGGGGGCGCTCGCTCACTGGACCCAGCGGCTCTCGCAAAGGACCGGACGGGTCGGCCCCCTGGCCGCGCCGCCGCGCCTCGCCGTGGTGGGGGGCCCCGACGGCGTCACCGCCGCGAACCGCTTCGCCACCACGGACCCCGGCGACGGCCGCCTGCTGCTGACCCTGCCCGGGGCGGCCATGCTGGCGCATTTCTCCGGTTCCGAACGCGTCGGCTACGACCCGAGGAACTGGACGCCCCTCTGCCTGTCCTGGTCCGAGGCGCTGATCGCGGGACGCGGACCGCTGCCCGCGGGCCCAGGGCGGGCGCCGCTGCGCTTCGCCCTGCCAGCCCCCGACACGCCGGAAGGCGGCGCTGTCCTGGCCCTGGAATCCCTCGGCCTGCCGACCACGCCCATGCCGCTGGCCGCCAGCCTGCCGGGCGCGTCCGAACACGCCTTTGCCCAGGGGCAGGTCGATGCCCTGCTGCTGACCGGGCCGGACAGCGCCGCGCGCGCCGCGCGGGTCGGCGCCACGCCCTGGCTGGGCTTCGGCCTGCCTGCCCGGACCGTGCCGGATTACGCCACCCTGCCGGTGCCGCAGCCTGCACTGCAGCAGGCGACCCAGGCCGCCATCGGCGCCGGCAGGCTGAGCGCCGCACTGGTCCTTCCGGCCCTCACCTCCGCCGACATGGTCGCGGCCTGGCGGCAGGCGGCCCAACGCTGGCTCGACGCGGAGCAGAACCAGCCCGGCGCGCCCGGCATTCCGCTGGGCGGGGCGGAGGCCGCGCAGGTGATGTCGGGCCTGACACCGTCGGCGGAAGCCATCCTCGCCTGGCGCGACTGGCTGGCCCGGCGCCTGTCCTGGCACCCCAACTGAAGCGGTCCGGCCAGGGTTCCGCCGGAGCGCGGAGCTTCAGGCGAGAAGCGAGACCTTCCGCCCGGCCAGCGAGATCAGGTTCGAGGTGGCGTCGTTGCCGCTGTCGAAGAGGCTGAGCACCATGCTCACACTGCCGCTGGACTGGTCGCCTTCCTTCACCAGATAGCGCTGGATCATCTTCGCGACCTTCTTCGGGTCCTTCAGGTCGTCGAGGTCCACGCGCTTGGCCAGGATCGCCTTCTGCTTGTCGTAGTCCAGCAGGGCGAACTGCGAGGGCAGGGCATAGGCCCCCTTCACCACGGCGGTCAGCGCCGTATCGGCCATCAGCCCGGCGAGGCTGCTGACGGAGGAGGCCTGGCGCTGGAAGTACAGGGCCTCCCGGAGACCGGTATTGCCGTCGCCGGCATCCTTCTCGAAGCGGTTCTCCAGCGCCTTGTCGATGATGCTCCCGACCAGCTTGCTGTCGGCCAGGGGATTACCGTCCTGGCCGCCGAACTGCTTGTTGATCGCCCGCAGGCGCGGGTCGACCATCCGGTTGGCGTAGCTCTTCTTGCTGCCCGGGTCCTCGGTCAGCAGCTTCTTCACCACCGCCTTCTGGTCGATCAGGTCCTCCAGCTGATAGGCCTCCAGCACCATCTTCAGGCTGCGACGGTCCTTCATCAGGTCTTCGACCGAGGCGAACTTCTTCGCCGCCGCGCGCAGGCGGTCGGCATCGGCCGTCATGTCCTTGCGGGTCTCGAAGCGGGTCCGCAAGGTTTCCCCGTTCTTCTGGATCACCGCCCAGGCGGAAAGGCTGCCGATGCCGTCGAGCATGGCGTCAGACGCTCTCGGCCGCGAAGGCCTCGGCGCGCGGCGTGGGGATCACGGCCCTCTGGCCCTGTAGCCCTTCGATCATGTCGCGGTGCAGGCTCATCAGCGGCTCCAGGCTGGCGGCGTCATGCATGCGGGAGATGCTCTCGCGCTGCGCCCAGAGGCCCAGGGAGACCAGCCGGGCCTTCAAGGGGAGCGGCAGGGCGTTGCCCTCGCTCAGCAGGTCCGACAGCAGGATCGACCAGAGGCGGTGCGCCTTGTGCAGCGCCTTGATCCTCTCGATCCCCTGTTCCATGCCGGTGGCGAGCAGGGTGTTCACGTGCCGGAAGGCGGCGATCTCCGTATCGCGGGGGGAGACCATGGCGCTGGCGGCGGCGTAGCGGGCAATGCTCATGCGCGGAACCCGAATCCTTCAGGAGGCGAATGGGGGAGAGGGGGCGGCTGCTACGCCGCCCCCTCCGGTCTCAGCCGCGGAAGAGGCTGAGAAGGTTCTGGCTGCCCTGGTTGGCGATGGACAGGCTCTGCGTCGCCAGCTGCTGCTTGGTCTGCAGGCTGCTCAGCTGGGCGCTTTCCTCGGTCAGGTCGGCATCCACCAGCGCGCCGAGACCCTCCGTGAGGGAGTCGTTCAGCGAGGAGGTGAAGTCCTTCAGCCCATCGACCTGGTTGATCGCGGAGCCGATCTTGGAAAGGAAACCCGTCACCTTGGTGATCGCGGCATCCACCAGCTTCAGCGCCTGGGAATTGGCGGGGGAGTTGGTGGCGGTGACGGTGCCGGTCGTCGCGGTCGCCGTCACCGTGCCGTTGTTGACCACGAGGTTGCCGCTGCCGTCGATCGAGGCGGAAAGACCGGCGGACTGCATGGCGGTCGCCAGCTTCGAGACGACCGAGGTGCTGGAGTCGCCCGCGGTGACATTGACGGAGTTCAGCTCGGTATTGGCATTCGTGGCGGAGGTCAGGGTGCCATCGACCCCGGAGTCGTTCAGCTCGAACACGTAGTTCTTTGTCGAGCCGTCCGCCTGGTTCACCGCCACCGAGAAGACATCGGCATCGCTCGCGGTGTAGTCGCCGCTGAAGGCCAGCGTGCTGCCGTTCTGCGCCGTGAAGCCGGTCACCGCGCCGCCCGCCCCGGTCTGCAGCAGCGAGCCGAGGCCGAGGCCCGTGCCGGTGGAGGTGCGCAGGTCGCCGCCCGCCGTGTTCAGGATCGTGCCGGAGGTGTCGCTGACGACCTTCAGGCTGCCCGAGTTGTTGAGCAGGTTCACGCCGTTATAGGTGGCCGAGGCGGCGAAGTTGTCGATGTTGTCCATGATCGCCTTGGCCTGCTGGGCCAGGGTCGCCTGGTCGATGCCCGACTGGCCGACCTGCGACACGCTGGAGCGCAGGGTGTTCAGCTGGTCGCTGATCTTGGTGGCGGCACTCTGCGCCACGCCCAGCGCCGCCGAGCCGAAGGAGAGGTTGTCGCTCACCTTGCTCATGGAGCTCAGGTCGCCGCGCATCTTCTGGGCGATGGAGAAGATCGCCGAGTTGTCGCTGGCCTGGCCCACCTTCAGGCCGCTCTCCACCCGCGACTGCGTGCTGGAGAGGTCCTTGCTGATGGTGTTCAGCGCCCGGACGGCGGCCATCGCGGAGGAGTTGGTGTTGATCGAAGCCATAGTGCTTCTCCTGCGTCACTCATGTCGGCGGATGGCCTGGGCCTCTTGCCTGCATCCGCCGGGAAGCCGGCGCTCCTGCCGTCTCCCGGTCACGTCGTCGGCGCCGCACTGCGCTCCGTGACGAAGGGCATGTTGCCCGGAAAGCCTGAAGACACCGTTAAGTGGAGCAGCGATTCCCTGCCCCGCCACACGAATTTCCCGCTCAGCCGGCCGCGGCGGCGCCGAGGCCGAGGCTGGGGCCGGCGCCCGGCACCGGCAGCCCGGTCGCCATGTCCAGGCCCAGAACGGCGGCCTCGTGCGACATGACGCGCCGCACGATCTTCAGCGCGGTGTACCAGTCATCCGCCGCGGCCAGCACCATGGCGCGGTCCAGCATCGCGCGGACGGTCTCGGAGGTCGTCGCCTCCTGGAACTGCTGCACCAGATCGTGCGCCTCGGCGAAGGCGGCCTCGCGCATCTCCTCCAGCCCGACATAGGCGGTCTGGAGCGCGAAGTAGATGCGGCGGGCCGGCGTGTTCGCCAGCTCCGGCGCCATCACCTGCTTGCCGAACAGGAAGCGCGCCCGCACGGGCAGCTCGATGCGCGTGCGGTTGCGGAAACGGATGGATGCCCCGTTCACCACCATCAGGTCGCCCTGACGGAGTTCGAGGACCAATGTCGACATATGGCTTCTCCCAACAGGAGGAAGCTGGCGGGAAGCAGCGGCCGGGCGCCGCGCCCGGTCACGCTTTTCGATACGCTGCCAGCCCAACTGCAATTTTTGCACCCGAATCTGCCGCGCCAGGCCCGGGGCCTTCTGGCGTCTTGGGGCCCATCAGACAGGAAAGCGCTTAACAATCCCCTTCGGAACGGCCACGAACCCGCCTCAGCCCAGGAACTTGGTCAGGCTCAGCCCGGAGACCAGGGACAGCACCTTCCAGGATGCCTCCAGCTGCGTCTGGGCGCTTTGCAGGGTGGCGAGGGTGGCCTCGAAATCCACCTCCTCCAGCCCGGAAAGCTGCGTCTTCAGCGCATCCGTGGCCTCGCTGTGGCTGCTCAGCGCGGCCGTGATCGCGTTCTGCGCCAGCCCGACCCGGGAGGCATCGCGGGTGATGTCCGTCCCCACGGATTCGAGGTTTCCGGTGACCTTCTGCACCAGGGCGTCGAACTTCGCGGAGGACTGCTGCCCGTCGGTGAGCGAGGCCAGGATCGCGAGGTTGCCCATCAGCGCCCCCGCCCAGCCCGATGCCCCTACGCTGCCGGCGGGCACGCCATAGGCGATGGTGCGGCCATCGGCGCCCGCCACGCTGCGCATGGCGGAGGAAGGGGCTGATTGCAGATAGGCCGAGAAGGGCGAATCCGTGGCCACCGCCTGCATGGCCTGCGACAGCACGGCCGTCGCATCGCTGCCGCTCAGCCCGGCCACGGCGCTGGCCACGCCGGACATCATGCCGGAACCGGCGATGCCGGATGCATCCGTGACGGCGGGATTGGCGGAATCCGCGCCGCTGAACAGGTATTCCCCGGCATACTGGGTGTTGAGCAGGGTCGCCACCTGCTGCATCGCCGCCTTCGCCGCGACGGCGACATCCGACGCCCGGGTCGCGCTGGTGCTGTTCAGCGTCAGCGCCGTGGCGCGGAATTCCGAGGCGATGTCGCCGAGTTGCGTCAGCGCCTGCTGCGACGCACTGGCACGGCCGGATGCCTGGTTCAGCGCCCCGGTATAGGCCGCGCGGCGGGCGATCTCGCCGCGCAGGCTGATGGCCTGCCGCGCCTGGGGCGCCTCGTCGCCATAGAGGCTGGCGACGCGCCCGCTGCCCGACTGGCGCGAAAGCAGGTCCACGCGGTCCCGCTGCGCCAGGGACTGCATCAGGATGCGCGAAAGGGTGCCGGTGGCGCCGGTTGCCGTCGCCGTCATCACCGCACCGCCGCGAAAAGATCGTCGTACATGGATCGCACGGCGCTCAGCATCCGCGCATTGGCCGCGTAGGCACTTTGCAGGCTCACCATCACCCCGGTCTCCGTATCGATATCCACGCCCGAAGCATCGTCGTGGCGCTGTTGCAGGCCGGTGAGCATCGTGGTGGCGGATTCGGCATCCGCGCTCGCCGCCGCGCGCGCGCCGGTATGCCGCGCCACCAGCCGCGCCGCGTAGTCCTCCGCCGTGCCGGCACCGCTGAGGCTGGAAACCTGCTTTCCCGAAGGCCCCAGCCCCGTGGTCAGGAAGGGGGCCTGCGCCGATCCGCTGGCCAGCCGGCTGCCGAAGGCGTGGTCGAGCACTCGGTCGATGCCGTTCGTGTAGCTGGCCGTCCCGTCCGCGGGCATGGAGGCGTCGGTCCCGTCGCGGACCTTGGAGGCATCCGCCGAGACGGCGGCGGAAACCTTCATGGTCGCGGCGAATCCCATGATGCCGCCGACATAGCCCTGGGCCGGATCGGCCACTCCGCCACCGGCATCGGTGAACAGCGCCAGCCCTTGTCCGGAGAGCCGCGAGGCCAGCCCGGCCGCGGCGCTGTCCAGCTCCGCCTGCTGCAACGGCAGGACCTCGTCGCGCATGCTGATATTGGCGCCGAGGCTGCCGCCGGCGAGCTGCCCTGTGACATCCAGGCCGCCCATCATGATGCCCGGCAGGCTGCCGCTCGCGCCGCCCGCACCGGTGCCGTACCAGTCCTCCAGCCCGACGGTGGCGGAGGCCATGCTGAACGCGTCGGAATCCTTGTCGAGCGGCAGCACCAGCCCGTTGCCGGCCACCAGCGCCACCGTGCCATTGTCCTGCGGGATCGACTTCACCGAGACCACGCCGGCGATCCGGGCGATGGCGCTGTCGCGCTGGTCCTGGAGGTCCGCGGTGCTGAGGCCCTGCGCCTGGAGGCCCGCGATGCGGGTGTTCAGCCCGGCCACCTGGCGCAGGCTGGCGTTCAGCGTCGCCACATCCGTCACCGCACCGTCCTGCGCCGTCTGGCGCGCGGTCTGGATGGCGGCGGAGGTCTCGTTGTAGCGCTGCGCCACCGCCCCGGCGGCACTCACCACGACATCCTGCAGCGAGGCTTCGCCCGGGGCGGCGCGCAGCGACACGAAGGCGCTGCGAAGCTGCGCGGTGAGGTCGGCAACCGACTGGCCGCTTTCGGGGTCGCCCTGCACCTGCTCGATCGGCTGCAACAGGGCCTCGCGCACCTTGGCCGCCGCCTGGCTGGAGATGGCGCCGTTCATGCTGGCGGTCAGCGCGGCGTCGACGCTGCGCCGCGCCTCCTGGCCGCGCACGCCGGAGGCGAGGTCCTCCACCGCCAGCGCGCTGCCGTCCACCGTCTTGCGGGTATAGCCCTCCGTCGCGGCGTTGCTGATGTTCGACGCGGTCTGGGAAACCTGCCGCTGCACCAGCGCCAGGCCGCTCTGGGCGATCGACAGGGCGAGATTCAGGCTCATGGGTTCGGCGCCGTTCCGGATGGGGTTTCGGGAGGTCGGTCCGCGCTCAGCGGGCCATGTTCAGCGTGTCCTGCAGCATCTCGTCCGTCTTGGTGACGATCTTCGTGTTGGCGCTGTAGGCCCGCTGGGCGAGGATCATCTTCGAGAATTCGGAGGCGATATCCACGTTGGACTGCTCCAGCGCCTTGGTGACGAGGCTGCCGGCACCGCTGCTGTTGGGGTCGGAGGCGCGGGCGTCGCCACTGGCCGGGGTGCGCAGATAGGCCTGCCCGTTGACGGACTGGAGCTTGTCCGGGTCGGAGAAGGTCACGACCGGCAGGCGCGCGATCATCTTGGACTCGCCATTGTCGTAGTTCAGCGAGACATCGCCGGATTCGTTGATCGAGACGGAGGAGAAGGAGCCGGGCGGCATGCCGTCCTGCGACAGGTCGCGCACGCTGTATTCCGTGCCGGTGAACTGCGTCATGCCGTCGGAGCGCTGGAAGCTGCCCATGTTGAGCTGGATCGCCTGTGCCCCCTGGCCGAAGTTGATGCCGCCCAGCGACACGCTGGCGGCCTCCCCGGCCGCGCCGCTGTTGCCAGACAGGCTGCCCGTCGCGTCGCTGAAGCTCGACAGCTTGCCGTCGGTGAAGTTCAGCGTGATGCTGCCGAGGTTGGCGCTGCCGGCCGTGCCGCCCGGGTTGGTGGCCGCCATGCTCCAGCTGCTGCCGCTGGTCTTGGTGAAGGCGACGGCCAGGCTGTGCTGCGTGCCGAGCCTGTCATAGACCTGGAACTGGGTGTTCACCACCTCGCCGGTCTCGGCATCGTTGGGCAGGTTGGCCGAGAGCGAGATGCCGCTCGTCGCCACCGGGTCGAAGACGCCCTGGTCCACCCGGATCGGCGAGATCTCGGTGCGGTTCACCGCGCCGCTGCCGTCCACGCTCCAGCCGTTCAGGTAGTAACCCTGGCCGTTCACCAGATAGCCCTGCTTGTTGAGGCTGAAATCGCCGGCGCGGGTGTAGAAGGAGCGCGGATCGAAGCTCATGTTGTCGGCGGCGGTGCCGCTGATCGGCGAGGAGACCGAGAAGAACCCCTGCCCGGAGACGGCGAGGTCCAGGGCGTTGTCGGTCTGCTGGATCGAGCCCTGCACGCCGTTGGTGGCGCTGCCGCTCGCGATCACGGTGCTGGAGCTGATCGGCACGCCCGAGGCGGTGGGCACGCTCGTCGCCGTCACATAGTCCGAGAAGCTCGTATCCACGCGCTTGTAGCCGGTGGTCTGGCTGTTCGCGATGTTGTTGGCGACGTTGCTCAGCGCGCTGGATTGCGCGCTCAGCCCGCTGATGGCGGTGAACATGGATCCGTAGAGCGACATCGGGCGCTTTCCCCTGGCGGATGAACTGCGTGCCGCCCACCGCAATGCCCGTGCCAGCCCTGGCGGCCCCGGATCGCGGCCATCCCTGCCCCCGCCCGGCAAAGCCTGCCGGGTTTCCACCTCCGCCACGGCATCTCCTGCCGCCTGCCCGGGCCGGAGGGCTGGCAGGCCGCTTGCGTACAGGTGGCCGGGACCCGAAGGACCTTGCCGACGTGCTCAGCGCCCTGCCTGCCGCCATCACGAGAGACACCGCCGCCGGGGAGCGTGGCGGGGCCCGTGCCGCGGCGGGCGTGGAGGGCTTCGCCACGGTGCTGGGCCGCGTCGCGGAGGCACAGGCACCCGAGGGGCAATCCGTGGCCTCGCAGGGCCAGGCCGGAGCGAGGGGCGATGCCTCCGCGCTGCCCATCCCGGGCGTGGCGGCCCAGGCTCTTCCCGGCGCGCCCGGGGCGGTGCCGGGCGGCGCCCCCGTCCTCCCTGATTCCGTGTCGGGACAGGGCCTCCGGAAGCCCGGCCCCGGCCCCGGCCTCGCCGCGGGAGCGCCGGGAACAGCGTCCCCGTCAGCCCCGGCCGTGCCGTCCGGCGATGGCGCCAGGGACACCCCGGCCGATGCCACGGGTGGCGCGCCCCCGGGTCAGGATCGCCCTGCTCCGCCGGCAGCGGCCGAAGGTGCGGCCCGTCCCGCACCGTCCGAGGCAGGGGAAGCCGTCACGGCAGAGGAAACCGCCCAGCCCTCTGGCGGCGCCCCGGCCGGGCAGGCATCCCCTTTCACGAAGGCCGACACGGAACCCCGCCCGGCCAGGGACGGCATTTCCCAGGCCGGAATCCTGGATGCCATGCCTGCGGCCACGGCCACGGTCTCGCCCACGGCGATGGCACCGGCCGCAACCGCTATGGTCCCTCTGGCGCCGCCCCCGGCCGGCACTGTGGCGACAGGCCCCGAGGCCGGGCCTTCCCAGGCCCCCCGGCAAGCCGCCGGCGCGGCATCGCGTCCCATCGGCGCCGCGGGTCCGGCACCGGCCGGAAAGGCTCCTCTTTCCGCCTCCCCGGATCGGGCCACCCCCAACCGGGCCGTGGCGGAAACGGAGAGTGCGGGGGACCAGGACGCCGCAATCCGGGACATCCCCCCGCACCCGGGGGATGCGCCGGCCGAGGCCGGCGGCGACAAGGCCTCCGCCTCGCGTCCCGCGGCGGTGGCGCTGACCGTCGCTCCGGGATCGTCCGCCGCCCCGGCCACCACCGATATCGCCACCAACACGGGCCCGGCCATGTCGGCCAGCCTGTCCGCCACGGAGACGCCCGGTCCATCCTCCTCTGCCCTGTCCCCTGCCCTGCCCCCTAGCCCGTCCCCTGCCTCGCCGCAGCCGGCGGGGCAGGCCAGCGCAGCACGCCCCCTGCCCCCGCCGCCCGCCGGCCAGATCGCCCCGGTCGTGGTCGGCCTCGGCCTGGGCACAGGGGCGGAAGGGCGGGTGGAGGTGGTGCTGGAACCGGCGGAGCTCGGCCGCGTGGCGATCCGCCTCGAACGCGACAGCGGCAGGGCCAGGCTCCATGTGCAGGCGGAACGGCCGGAAACCCTGGCTCTGCTGCAACGCGATGGCGCGGAGCTGAACCGTGCCCTGTCGCAGGCCGGCCTCGCTCCGGAAGGCGGGCTGAGCATGAGCTTCTCGCTGTCCGGCGGCGATTCCGGCGGCGGCACGCGCCGCGACGGCGCATCCGGCCCGCCCATGCCCACCCTCGCCGCCACGGCCGCCGGCGCCGGCATCCCGGCCACGGCGCGGCTCGCCGCCCGCGGCCTCCTCGACATCGCCATCTGAAAGGACCAGCGCCATGACCACGGTCAGCGGCACCACCTCGGCCAGCAGCTCTGTCTCCTCCTCGGCCAGCAGCGCGCTGTCGGAGAACTACACAAACTTCCTCACCCTGCTGACGACGCAGCTGAAGAACCAGTCGCCCGACGATCCGATGGACACCAACGAGATGACCTCGCAGCTCGTGCAGTTCTCCTCGGTCGAGCAGCAGATCGCCATGAACAAGAACCTGGAGACGCTGATCTCGCTGCAGCAGACCTCGCAGCTCGCGGCGACACAGGTGCTGGGCCGCACCATCGAGGTGGAAAGCAGCCAGCTCGCGCTGCAGGACGGCGCGGCGCAGGCGAAGCTGCCGGCCGCCGGATCGGCGACGACGGCCCATGTGGCCGTGCAGAACGGCAGTGGCGCCACCCTCTACGAGGAAGACGTGAAGCTCGGCCGCGACAGCACGGTCTGGAACTGGGACGGCAGGACCGGCGGCGGCACCCAGCTCGCCGACGGTGCCTATACGCTGAAGGTCACCGGCACCGATTCCGCCGGGAACGCCAACGATCTCGGCTTCACGGTCCTCGCCCGCGCGACCTCGGTGGAACGCGACGGCACCTCGATGACCCTGCTGGCCGGAAAGGCGTCCTACGACTTCAACGACATCCGCTCCATCACCAACTAGCGCGCCACCGCTCCCGGCCGGGTGGAGGCGTCCCCGCGAAAACAGGACCGGTACGGCTGAGTCGGGCCGGCGCCGAGGCAGCCGCCCCGGTGCCGGTCGCGCGGCCGGCACGATTTCCTCCCGCACCGCCGCACGGGAAACCGCCCATTAACCTGCCCCCGGCAAAACTTGCCCCGCTGGCCCAAGGCTGGAGCGGAGACAGGCGATGCACGGGTTGCGGGACGGATGGAAGGACAGGCCGGGGTGCTGAGCCAGGCTCTGGCGCAGTTCCGCGCCCTCGGCCCCCGGCAGCTGGCCGCGCTGGCAGGCGTCGCGCTGCTGCTGCTGGGAAGCATCGCCTTTCTGGCCCTGCGCGCCGGCAGCCCGCCGATGGCGCTGCTCTATGCCGATCTCGACCCGCGCGATGCGGGCGCGGTGGTGCAGTCGCTGGACAAGCAGCGCATCCCCTACCAGCTCGGCGCGGGCGGCAGCACCGTGATGGTGCCGGAGGAGATGGTGCCGAAGCTGCGCCTCGCTCTGGCGCGGGAAGGACTGCCCGCCGGCGGCAATGTCGGCTGGGAGATCTTCGACCGGGGCGAGAGCCTGACCACCACCCCCTTCCAGCAGGACATGAACCGCATCCGTGCGCTGGAAGGCGAGCTGGCGCGGACCATCCGCGGCCTATCCGGCGTGCGCAACGCCCGCGTCCACCTCGTCCTGCCGCAGCGCGAGGCCTTTTCCCGACGCACCAACGAGGCCCAGGCCAGCGTGGTGCTGAGCATGCTGGGCTCGCAGCGGCTGGACAGGGAAGGCGTGCAGGCGGTGCTGCACCTCGTGGCGACCGCCGTGCCGGGGCTGAAGCTGTCCGCGGTCTCCATCATCGACAGCCGGGGCGAACTGCTGGCCCGGGGCGGCGAGGCGCTGACCGGCCCGGCCGCCGCCAGCACGCAGGAGGAGATGCGGCACGCGCAGGAGCTTCGCATCGCCCGGGGTGTCGAGGAGCTGCTGGAGCGCACGCTGGGCGCCGGCAAGGTCCGCGCCGAGGCCACGGTGGAGCTCGACTCCGAGCGTGTGCAGACCACCGAGGAACGCTACGACCCCGACAACCAGGTGGCGCGCTCCACCCAGAGCACGCAGGAACAGTCGCGCAGCGGCGAGGGCGGGAACAACAGCGTCTCCGTCGCCAACCAGCTCCCCGGCGCGGAGGCCGCGGGCGGCAATGGCGACCGCTCGCAGGAGAGCCGCACCGAGGAGACCACCAACTACGAGATCGGCAAGACGGTCCGTTCCGCGCTGCGCGAGGGCCCGGTGCTCAAGCGGCTGTCCGTCGCCGTGCTGGTGGACGGCGTCTATGAGCCGCAGCCGGAGGGCGCGCCGAAGTTCCGCGAGCGCACGCCGGAGGAGCTGCAGCGCCTGACGGCCCTGGTGCGCGGCGCGGTCGGCGCCGACGAGCGGCGCGGCGACCGGGTGGAACTCGTCTCCATGCGCTTCGCCGCCTCGGAGGCCGAGATGCCGCAGGCTGCCGGCGGCTTCCTGAACCTGTCCCCGGCCCTCGCCGCGCGGCTGATCGAGAGCGGCGTCTATGCCCTGATCGTGCTGCTGGCGCTGCTGCTGGTGGCCCGCCCCCTGGTCCGGCGCATCACCGTCCTGCCCGCGGCCACCGCTGCGCTCCCTGCGGCTGGCGCGGCGGCGGCGGCGGTGGCGCTGGACGCACCGGAAGGCCGGCCCGCCCTGCCCCCGGCGGAAGGCGATGGCGGGGAGGCGATGATCAGCCTGACGCAGGTGGACGGGCAGATCCGCGCCTCCAGCATCAGCAGGCTGGGAGAGCTGGTGGACACCTATCCGGATGAGACCCTTGCCCTGGTGCGCCGCTGGCTGGCGCCCGCCGAAGTGGAAGGCTGAGCAGGAGCATGAGCATGAAGGGTCCGCAGAAGGCGGCCACGCTGATGCTGGCGATGGGCGAGGAGAAGGCGGCCACGCTGATCGCCAAGCTGGACAAGGACGAGATCCGGGATCTTTCCCTGGCCATGGCGCGTCTCGGCACGGTGAGGGCCGAGGCTGTCGAGGAGGTCTGCCGCGAGTTCGCCGAGGGCATGGGCTCCACCGGCACGCTGACCGGCAGCTACGAGGCGACGGAGCGCATGCTGCTGCGCACCCTGCCGCCCGACCGCGTGTCCCAGATTATGGAGGAGATCCGCGGCCCCGCCGGGCGCACCATGTGGGAGAAGCTGGGCAACGTGAACGAGGCGCTGCTCGCGAACTTCCTCAAGAACGAATACCCGCAGACCGTGGCGGTGGTGCTGAGCAAGATCCGCCCCGACCACGCGGCGCGGGTGCTGGCGCTGCTGCCGGAAGGCTTCGCCATGGAGGTCGTCATGCGGATGCTGCGCATGGAAACCATCCAGAAGGAGGCGCTGGAGGGCGTGGAGCGGACGCTGAAGGCGGAGTTCATGAGCAACCTCGCCCGCTCCACGCATCGCGACGCGCATGAATCGATGGCAGAGATCTTCAACAACCTCGACCGTTCCGCCGAGGGCCGGATCATGGCGGCGCTGGAGGAGCGCAACCGCGAGAGCGCCGAGCGCATCCGCACGCTGATGTTCACCTTCGAGGACCTGCGGCGCCTGGATGGCCCGGCGGTGCAGGTGCTGCTGCGCACGGTGGAGAAGGACAAGCTCGCGCTCGCGCTGAAGGGGGCGAGCGAGGAGATGAAGGGGCTGTTCTTCAGCAACCTTTCCGAACGCGCCGGCAAGATGCTGAAGGACGACCTGGCGGCGCTCGGCCCTGTGCGCCTGCGCGACGTGGACGAGGCCCAGGCCCTGATGGTCGCGCTGGCCAAGGATCTCGCCGCGCAGGGGCAGATCCAGATCAACAAGACCCAGGATGCGATGCTGGCCTGATGCGGGACGACGCCTTCCTTCCCCTCCTGCTCGGCACCCGCGCGCCCGTGCCGGCACAGCCCCCGCCCCCCGAGCGGCCGGCGCTGGAGTTCCCCGACCTCGACGCGCCGCCCGCCCCTGCCCCGGCGGCGCCCGTGCCCCCGGCCGATCCCGCGCCGGACCGCGAGGCGGAGATGGAGGCGCTGATCGGGATCGCCCGCGAGGCGGGCTTCGCCGACGGACTGGCGGAAGGCGAGCGGCGCGGGCGCGAGGCGGAGGCGGCGCGGCGCGAGGCCGGGCTGGACGGGCTGCTGGCCGCCACCCTGTCGCAGGTGGACACCGCCCTGGCGCGGATGCGGGCCGAGGCGGAGGAACAGGCGGAGGCCTTCGCCCTGCTGCTGCTGCGGAGCCTGGACCTGGCCCTGCCCCTGGCCGCGGCGCGGGAGGCCCCCGCCATGCTGGAGCGCCTGCTGCAGCTCCTGGGTCCGGTCACGGAGGCGCCGGCCGGCGCGGTGCTGCGGGTGCCTCCGGCCCTGCTGGAACAGGCGCGGGCGCGCCTGGACAGCACCGGCCTGCCGGTGGAGGCCGATCCCGCCCTGCCGCCCGGCGACGCGCGCATCGCCTGGCGCGGCGGCGGCCTCGCTTTGGTTCTGGCGGAGCGTCGCGCCGCCATTCGCGAGGCGATGGCCTCGCTCGGCTTCACGGATGAGGAAATCCCGTCATGAGCGGACAGTTCGAGCCCCTCGCTACCCAGGGTGCCCCCCAGGGCACCGCCGCCGGCGGCACGCTGGCGCAGGAACGCGGCACGCCGGGCCAGGCAGGCACCCCCGGCCTGGGCGCGGTCTATGACATTCCGGTCCAGGTCAGCGCCGTGCTGGGCCACGCCACGATGCAGGTGAGCCAGCTCCTCAAGCTGGGGCGCGGCGCCGTGGTGGAACTCGACCGCAAGCTCGGCGAGGCGGTGGACATCTACGTCAACAACCGCCTCGTCGCGCGTGGCGAGGTGGTGATGGTGGACGACAACCGCCTCGGCGTGACCATGACCGAGATCGTCAAGACGGACCGGAGCTGAGGATGACACGCCTCCTCATCGTCGGCAGCCTGGAGGGCGAGCTCGGCCAGGCCGCGCGCATCGCCCGGGCCGGCGGGGCGCGGCTGGCGCAGGCCGACGGCGTCTCCACCGCGATCGCCCATGCCCGGGCCGAGGGCTGCGACCTCGTGCTCTGCGACGTGCTGCACGACGTCGCCTGGCTGGTGCAGGCGCTGGAGGCCGAGCGCATCGCCTGTCCCGTGGTGGCCTGCGGCCGCTCCTCGGACGCCGCGGCGGCGGTGCGGGCGATCCGGGCCGGCGCGCGCGAGTTCCTGCCGCTGCCGGCCGAGCCCGATCTGATCGCCGCCATGCTGCGGGCGGCCGCCGGCGACGAGCACGCGCCGGTGCACCGCGACCCGGCCATGGCCGCCGTGCTGTCCCGCGCCGAGACCGTGGCGCGGGCCGAGGCCAGCGTGCTGATCACCGGGGAGAGCGGCACGGGCAAGGAGGTCCTGGCGCGCCACATCCACCGTCATTCCCGCCGCGCCAACGGCCCCTTCGTCGCGCTGAACTGCGCTGCGCTGCCGGAGACGCTGCTGGAATCCGAGCTCTTCGGCCATGAGAAGGGCGCCTTCTCCGGCGCCGTCGCGGCCCGGCGCGGCAAGTTCGAGCAGGCCGATGGCGGAACGCTGCTGCTGGACGAGATCGGCGAGATGGACGTCCGGTTGCAGGCCAAGATCCTGCGCGTGCTGCAGGAGCGGGAGGTGGACCGGCTTGGCGGCACGGCGCCGGTGAAGGTCGATGTCCGCATCCTCGCCGCCACCAACCGCGACCTTGGCGCCGAGGTGCGGGCCGGGCGCTTCCGCGAGGACCTGCTTTTCCGCCTGCGGGTGGTGAGCCTGCGCCTGCCCGCGCTGCGCGACCGCGCCGGCGACATCCTGCCGATCGCCGAGCACTACGCCGCCCGCTATGCCGAGGCCAACGGGCTGCCGCACCGCCCCTTCGCGCCGCAGGCGCGGGCGATGCTGCTGTCCCATCCCTGGCCCGGCAATGTGCGGGAGCTGGAGAACGCCGTGCACCGCGCGGTGCTGCTGGCCGAGGGCGACGAGATCGGCCCCATGGCGATCGAGCTGGACCAGCCGCTGCCATCCGTGCCCGAACCCGCCACCGCTGCGGAGACCGTGCCCCGGCCCGCCACGCCGGCCGGGATCGTGGCGCTGGTCGGGCGGCGGGTGGAGGATGTGGAGCGCGACCTGATCCTGGAAACGCTGGGCCACTGCCTGGGCAACCGCACCCGCGCCGCCGAGATCCTCGGCATCTCCATCCGCACCCTGCGCAACAAGCTGCACGAGTACCGCGCCGCGGGCGCCAGCGTCCCAGCCGCACCGGGGCAGGCACCGCTGCCGGCGCTGCCCGGAGCTCTTTCCGCCATGATGCCCATCGGCGCCGGGGCGGAGCCGGTCTGAGCCGATGCTGGCCCTCGCGCAACGCCTGAAGACCTTCAGCCCCGGCAGCGACACGGGCCTTGCCCTGGGCGTGGCGGCGCTGATCGCGGTGCTGGTGGTGCCGCTGCCGCCGTTCCTGCTCGACGCGGCGCTGGCCATCTCGCTGACCCTCAGCGTGCTGGTGCTGATGACGGCGCTGTTCCTCCAGCGGCCGCTGGACTTCACCTCCTTCCCCACGCTGCTGCTGCTGACCACGCTGCTGCGCCTGGCGCTCAACGTCGCCACCACGCGCATCATCCTGACCCATGGGCACGAGGGCCACGGCGCGGCGGGGGCGGTGGTTTCCGCCTTCGGCTCCTTCCTGATGGGCGGCGACGTGCTGGTGGGGCTGATCGTCTTCGCGATCCTGCTGGTCGTGAACTTCATGGTGGTGACCAAGGGCTCCGGCCGCATCGCCGAGGTCGCGGCGCGCTTCTCGCTCGACGCCATGCCGGGCAAGCAGATGGCGATCGACGCCGACCTTTCCGCGGGCATCATCGACGAGTCCGAGGCCAAGCGCCGCCGCCGCGACCTGGAGGCGGAGAGCGGATTCTACGGCGCCATGGACGGCGCCGCGAAATTCGTGCGCGGCGATGCCATCGCCGGCCTGATCATCACCGCGATCAACCTGCTGGGCGGCATCGCCATCGGCGTGGTGCGCCAGGGGCTGCCCTTCGGGGAGGCGGTGACCACCTTCTCCGTCCTCACCGTGGGCGACGGGCTGGTGTCGCAGGTGCCGGCGCTGCTGGTCTCGGTCGCCGCCGGCATCGTGGTGACCAAGGGCAATACCGAGGGCACCGCGGACCAGGCGCTGATCGGTCAGCTCGCCACCGGTACCAAGCCGCTGGCGCTGGTTTCCGGCGCGGCGGTCGCCTTCGCCCTGCTGCCGGGCATGCCGATGCTGCCCTTCCTGGCGCTGGCCGGCGGCACGGGCACGCTGGTCTGGTCGCGCCGAAAGGCGGAGGCGGCGAGGGCGGAGGCCGAGAACACCCTGCCCGCAGCGGGGCCCGCGCCGGAGGCGCCCGTCTCGGAATCCCTGCGGATGGATTCGATCCGGGTGGAGCTGGGCTACGGCCTGCTGCCGCTGGCGGCCGGTGACGGGCCGCGCCTGACGGAGCAGATCCGCAACCTGCGCCGCGGCGTGGCGACCGAGATGGGCTTCGTGCTGCCCGCCGTGCGGCTGCAGGACAACCTGGAACTGCCGGCCGACACCTATGTGATCCGGGTGAAGGAGATCGAGGCCGGGCGCGGCCAGTTGCGCCTGCCCATGCACCTCGCGATCGATCCCTCGGGCCAGACGCCCGACCTGCCGGGCGATCCCTGCCAGGAGCCCAGCTTCGGCCTGCCCGCCCGCTGGATCGAGGAGCAGCACCGCGACATGGCGCTGGCCCTCGGCTGCACGGTGGTCGATCCGGCCGGCGTGCTGGCCACGCATCTGACGGAGGTGGTGCGCGAGCACGTGCCCGAGCTGCTGAGCCATGCGGAGACGCAGAAGCTGCTGGACGAGCTGCCGCGCGAGCAGGCGCGGCTGGTCTCGGACCTGATCCCCTCGCAGATCTCCACCGGCACGGTGCAGCGCGTGCTGCAGGCGCTGCTGGCCGAACGCGTCTCGATCCGCGACCTGCCCACCATCCTGGAAGGCATCGGCGAGGCGGTGTCGGGCGGGCTCCGCTCGGTGCCCGGCATGGTCTCGGTGGTGCGCGCCCGGCTGGCGCGCCAGATCAGCGAGGCGGCGCGCGGCCCCAACGGCTATGTGCCGATGATCGCCCTTTCCGCCGAATGGGAACAGCCTTCGCGGAATCCCTGGTCGGCCCGAACGAGGACCGCCAGCTCGCCATGGCGCCGACGCGCCTGCAGGACTTCATGCAGCGTGTGCGCGACAGTTTCGACAAGGCCAGCGCGGCGGGCGAGACGCCCGTGCTGGTCTGCAGCGGCGCGGCGCGCGCGCATGTGCGCGCCATCGTCGAACGCTTCCGGCCCGCGACGGTGGTGCTGTCGCAGGCCGAGATCCATCCGCGCGCGCGCATCCGCACGGTGGGCGCCATCTGATGCGCAGGAATTTTCGTGTCGCCTTCACCTCTCATCAACAGAATTCGTTGCAAGGTTGAACCCATGAAGATCCGCGTATTCAACGGCTCCTGCATGACCGAGGCGATGCGCGTGCTGCGCCTCGAAATGGGTGACGATGCCGTCATCCTCTCCTCCCGCCACACGGAGAACGGCGTCGAGGTCACCGCGGTGCTGGACAGCGACGAGCCGCTGCTGATCCCGCCCGATTCCGCGCTGAAGCCGCGGCACGTCATCCCGCCCGAGCTGCTGCGGCACAACCTGCCGCCGGATCTCGCGGCGCGGCTGCGCGGCCCGATGGCCAAGGCGTTGGAGGACGCGCTGCCCTTCGCCGGCCTGCCGGACCCGGCCACGCGCACCCTGGCGCTGGTCGGCCCGCCGGGCGCCGGCAAGACGCTCACCTGCGCCAAGCTCGCCACGCGGCTGGTGATGTCCGGCCAGGCGCCCACCGTGATCACCGCCGATGCCGCCCGCGCCGGCGCCACGGAACAGCTCGCCGCCTTCACCCGGGTCCTCGACCTCACGCTTTCCGCCGCCGTCACGCCGGGGCAGATCTCCCGCGCCGTGGCCCGCCGCACCGCCGGCCAGCCCGTGCTACTCGACACCGCCGGCTGCGATCCCTTCGAGCGGGCGCAGGCCGAGCATCTCCTGGCCGTGCTGCGCGCCGCCGACGCGCATCCGGTGCTGGTGCTGCCGGCCGGGCTGGACGTGGCGGAGGCCACGGAGATCGCCCGGGCCTATGCCGCGCTGGGCGCCCGCTGCATGATCGCCACGCGGCTGGACCAGGCGCGCCGCCTGGGCTCGGTGCTCGCTGCGGCGGAGGCGGGCCCGCTGGCCCTGAGCGAGGCCGGGGTGGGGCCGAACGTCGCCAACGACCTGGTGCCGATCACCCCGGACTGGCTTGCCACCCGGCTGAGCGTCAACGCCCTGCAGCGTGAGTACGAAGCCGCCTGAACCACCCTCAGGCGCGGCCGGCCACCAGCAGGAGGCCGGCCACGGGCTCCCCCTTCTCCCGCCGCAGCACGGCCTCCTGCCGCGCCATGGGGCGCAGCCCCGCCTCGGCGAGCAGGGCGAGCGCATGGTCCGGATGATGGCGGTAGCGCATCCCCTCGCCCAGCGCATAGGGCGCCACCGCCCCCAGTTCGAGGCTGAAGCCGGCGACGCCGCCCTCCGACAGCGCCCCGGCGATTCCCGACAGGGCGGGGCGAAGGTCGCCCAGGTAGTTCAGCACGTCCGCCGCCGCCACGAGGCCGAAAGCCCTGGTCTGCCCTGGCAGGAAGCCCAGCAGGTCGGCCTCGTGCAGGGCGTCGTAGAGCCCTGTCCG
Source organism: Roseomonas mucosa ATCC BAA-692 (assembly GCF_000622225.1). GTDB lineage: Bacteria > Pseudomonadota > Alphaproteobacteria > Acetobacterales > Acetobacteraceae > Roseomonas > Roseomonas mucosa. The sequence goes on from NZ_JHWD01000004.1 coordinate 239,511, forward strand.
CCCGGCCTGCTCCAGCATCCGGGGCGACAGGTCCACCCCCTCCAGGCGCCAGGCGAAGGGCTTCAGCGCGCGTCCGGACAGGCCGGTGCCGCATCCCAGGTCCAGCACCGCGTGGCTTCCATCCGCCGCCACCCCGGCCTGTCGCAGCAGGGCCGCCAGGGCATCGGGCGTGCGGTACTGAAGCTCTTCCACCAGATGCGCGTCGAAGCGCGGCGCGTAGCGGTCGAAGAGTTCGCGCACATAGGCGGCGGGCGCGCGGTCCGGGGCCGGGTCCTCGCCCAGCGCGGCCAGCAGGAAGCGGGCCTGTTCCGCCAGCTCCGGCGGCGCCTCCGCGATGGCCGCCCGCGCCTCCCGCCCCGCCCCTTCCCCGTCGCCGGCCTCGTGCAGCGCATGGGCCAGGGCCAGATGCGTCTCCGCCTCCGGGGCGAGGCGCAGCGCCTCGCGCAACGGCACCAGCGCCTCCGCCACATGCCCCAGGGCCAGCAGCGCCTGCCCCAGGTTGCGGTGGGACACGGCATCGCCGGGGCGCACGGCCAGGGCGCGGCGCAGCAGCGGCACCGCTTCCTCCGCCCGCCCCAGCTCCGCCAGCGAGGCGCCGTGCGAGGCCAGGAAGACGGGCGAATCCGGCCGCAGTGCCAGGGCTCGCGCGGTCAGCGCCGCGGCGCGGGCGGCATCCCCCTGCTGCCGCGCCAGCACGCCGGACAGGTTCAGCGCGTTCGGCTCCTCCGGCACGAGGCGCAGCGCCCGGGCATAGAAGCGCGCCGCCCGGTCGAACTCTCCGGCCCCGTGCCGCGCCATGCCCTCACGCAGCAGGGACTGCGCCTCGGCCAGCGCCGCTCGGGGCCCCCCCCGGGGGTCGCGCGGCGGCTTCAGAACAGCCCCTCGATCCGGCCTTCCGCATCCAGGTGGATGCGCTCGGCGGCGGGGGAGCGCGGCAGGCCGGGCATGGTCATCACCTCGCCGCAGATCACCACGATGAAGCCCGCGCCGGCGGAAAGACGCACCTCCCGCACCGGCAGGACATGGCCGGTGGGCGCGCCGAGCAGCGCGGGATCGGCGGAAAAGGAATACTGCGTCTTGGCGATGCAGACGGGAAAATGCCCGTAGCCCGCCTCCTCGAAGCGCTTCAGCCGCGCATGCACGGCGGGCGGGAAGTTGACCTCGCTGGCGCGGTAGATCTTGCGGGCGATGCTGCGGACCTTGTCCTCCAGCGGCATGGCATCGGGATAGATCGGCGCGAAGCGCGCCGTGCCGCCCTTGATCAGCCGCGTCACCGCGCGGGCCAGATCCGCCGCGCCCGCCGCGCCATCGGCCCAGTGGGTGCAGAGCACGACCTCCGCGCCCAGCGGCGCCATGGCCTCGCGCACCACGGCGAACTCGGCCTCGGTGTCGGAGGTGAACTCGTTCAGCGCCACCACCACCGGCAGGCCGAAGAGGCGCATGTTCTCCACATGGCGCTGCAGGTTCACCACGCCGCGCCGCACCGCCGCCGCGTCCTCCCGGTCCAGGTTCGCACGCGCCACGCCGCCATGCAGCTTCAGCGCCCGCACCGTGGCCACCACCACGCAGGCGGATGGCGCAAGCCCCGCCAGGCGGCACTTGATGTCGCAGAACTTCTCGCCGCCCAGATCGGCGCCGAAGCCGGCCTCCGTCACCACCACATCGGCCAGCCGCAGGCCCAGCCGCGTCGCCGCCACGGAATTGCAGCCATGGGCGATGTTGGCGAAGGGACCGCCATGCACCAGGGCCGGGCTGCCCTCCAGCGTCTGCACCAGGTTCGGGAACATCGCCTCCCGCAGCAGCGCCGCCATGGCGCCGTGCGCCTTGAGGTCGGCGGCGGTGACGCTCGACCCGTCGCGGCGCTGGCCGACGATGATCCGCCCAAGCCGCTCCTGCAGGTCCTCCAGGTCGCGGGCGAGGCAGAGGATCGCCATCACCTCGCTCGCCACGGTGATGTCGAACCCGTCCTCGCGCGGCAGCCCGTTCGGCATGCCGCCCAGCCCGACCAGCACGTCGCGCAGCGCGCGGTCGTTCATGTCGATGGCCCGGCGCCAGGTGACGCGCCGCTGGTCCAGGCCCAGCGCGTTGCCCCAGTGGATGTGGTTGTCCACCATCGCGGAGAGCAGGTTGTTGGCGCTGGTGATGGCGTGGAAGTCACCCGTGAAGTGGAGGTTGATCTCCTCCATCGGCGCCACCTGCGCCCGCCCGCCGCCGGTCGCCCCGCCCTTCACGCCGAAGCAGGGGCCGAGCGAGGGCTCGCGCAGGCAGATCATGGCCTTCGTGCCCAGCGCGTTCAGCGCGTCGCCCAGCCCGATGGTGGTGGTGGTCTTGCCCTCCCCGGCGGCGGTGGGGCTGATGCCCGTCACCAGCACCAGCGCGCCCGTCCGGCCGGAGTCGGGGATGCGGGCCGGGTCCAGCTTGGCCTTGAAGCGGCCATGGGGTTCCAGGGCCTCCTCCGGGATGCCGGCGCGGGCGGCGATCTCCGCGATCGGGCGCAGCGTCGCGGCCCTGGCGATGGCGAGGTCGGTGGTCATGCGGGGCGCGTTCTCCCTCCGGCGGTTCCGGCATCTCCGGGCAGGCCGGCCCGGGCGCGGCGCCCCATCAGGGCGGCTTCCCGCGGCTGCGCCCCGCGGTTACGACGCGCCGCCGGGCGGGGCAAGACGCCGGAGAGGCTCGCGGGCGGCGAATGGCAGGCCCCGGACGGGACGCCGATGAATCCTCCGTCACCCACCCTATCTTCTGCCCCGAATCCGATCAGCATCCGATCGTCCGCCGGAGGAGCCCGCCCCGTGAAGAACCCCTGTACCGGACTGTGCCGCTTCGATTCCGGAACCGGGTGGTGCAAGGGCTGCGGCCGGTCCCGGGCCGATTGCCGCGACTGGAAGCGTCGCCCGGAAACCCGGCCGGGCATCCTGCGCCGCCTGAAGGACCGGATGCGCGCCCTGCGGGAAGCCGGGCGGCGGTAGGCCTTCCGGATCAGGCGAGGACGCCCATCTCCTCCAGCACCTCGCCCATCACCGCCACGGCGTGGCGCATGTCGTCCGGGGTGATGGCGCCGATGCAGCCGATGCGCAGCGTCGGGGCCTCCGTGGTGTGGAAGTTGGAGATCAGCACGCCGCGCTGCTTCAGCGCATCGACGAAGTCCTGCAGCACGAAGCGCCCGCCCGCCTCCGGCCCGGGCGGCTGGTGGAAGGTGGCGATGATCGGCCCCTGGTGTTCCGGTGCCAGATAGGGCCGCAGCCCCAGCGCCGTCATGCCATCCATCAGCACCCGCATGTTCTCGCGGTAGCGGGCGAGGCGGACCCTCTGCCCGCCCTCCGCCTCGTAGAGCTCCAACGCCACGCCGAAGGCGCGCAGCGCCTGCACCGGGGGCGTGAAGCGGAAGGAGCCCCAGCCGGCGCGCTCGGCGGTCAGCATCACGTCCCCCAGGTCGAGGCTCCAGCTCCCGGCCTGCCCGGCGCGCTCGCGCGTGCGGTCGGCGGGGCAGACGGCGAAGCCCAGCCCCGGCATGCCCTCCAGGCACTTGTTGGAGGTGAAGGTGACGGCATCGATCTCGTCATGCTCGGCGAGGCGGAAGGGCCAGGCGCCGAAGGCGCTCACCATGTCCAGGATCATGCGCCGCCCGGCCTTGCGCACCGCCTCGCCCATCACGGCGGGGTCGTTGACGATGCCGCTGCCGGTCTCGCTGACCACGGCGATCAGGTGGCTGGCCTCCGGATGCGCGGCGAAACCGGCGGCGATCTCCCGCGCCGTCACCGGCCGGGTGTCGGGCACGGGGATGGCGATGGGCCTGCGCCCCGCCTCGCTGGCCAGCCGCCAGATCCGCTCCGCGTACTGCCCGTTCATCGGCACCAGGAAGGCGCCGCCCGCCGGCACGAAGGTGCGGATCGCGGCCTCCACGACGAAATGGCCGGAACCCTGCAGGGGCAGCGTCACGTGATGCCCCGGCGTGCCGCCCGCGACCTCCACGATCTTCTCGCGGATCTCGGCATATTCGGCGCGGAAGTCGAGGTCCCAGGGTGCGATGTCCACCGCCATGGCGGCGCGCACCCGCGGATCGGTCTGCACGGGGCCGGGGGTGAGCAGCAGCATGGGAGCACCTCTGGATCTGGATGGCCGGATCTGGATGAACGGACGCGCGGCAGGCTGCGCCAGCCCCGGCGCCGAGGGAAGCCTCGGTCCGGGGTTTTTCCCCGCATGGCCCTCCCGGAGTCCGGGATCAGCCTTCCAGCCCGGCCTCGCGAACCAGGGTCGCGACCAGCGCGTCGGCAGGCATCGCGCGGGCCAGCGGCGCGCCCTGCCCGGCCCACCAGGCGGCATAGCCTTCCTCGCCCCGCGCCATGGCCGCCTGATGCAGGGCCTTGCCGGCGTCGTAGGTGAACGGATAGCCGGGCGCGTCCTCGCCCGCGCCGAACTCGGCGGTGAAGCGGTTCTCCAGCCCACGCGCCGGACGGCCGGAGATGGCGGCGGTGACGACCGTGCCACGCCCGTCGGCCAGGGCCGCGCGGTGGCCGGGGCTGGCCGAGGATTCCGGGCAGGCGATGAAGGCGGTGCCGAGTTGCGCCGCAGCGGCACCCAGCCGCAGGGCCGCCGCGACCCCGGCGCCGTCCATGATCCCGCCGGCCGCGACCACGGGCAGCCGCGACTGGCGGACCAGGAGGCGCACCAGGGCGAAGGTGCCGATCCGCTCGTCCGGCAGGCCGTCGAAGACCCCGCGATGGCCGCCGGCCTCGATGCCCTGGGCGACCAGCGCATGAACGCCCGCTGCCTCGGCCTGGGCGGCCTCGCGCGGGCTGGTGGCGGTGGCGAGGAGCGTGATGCCCGTGTCACGGAGCGCTGCCAGCCGGGCCGCATCGGGCAGGCCGAAGTGGAAGCTGACGACCGGCGGCCGCTCCTCCAGCAGCATGGCCAGCATCGCCTCGTCGGTGAGGAAGCTGGCGTAGATTTCGCGCAGTGCCGCCGGGGGTTCCGCGCCGAGGGCCGCGAAGGCCGGGCGCAGCCGCGCCAGCCAGGCGGCCTCCCGTGCCGGGTCCTGCGCGGCCGGGCGGTGGCAGAAGAGGTTGACGTTGAAGGGCGCCGCCGTGCGGGCCCGGATCTCCCGGATCATCTCCCGCGCCGCCGGTGCCGCCACGGCGCCGACCCCGATGGAGCCCAGCCCGCCGGCCTCCGAGACGGCGGCGGCCAGGGCGGGAGTGGAAACGCCCGCCATCGGCGCCTGGATGATCGGGGAGCGGACCCCCAGCCGGACCAGAAGCGGATCGCGCATGGCTATATCTTCCCTCCGATTCGTCCCCCGCTGATAGACCTTCCGGTCCACTCGTCACAGGCAGGCTCCGGTGGTTGGCGGGCCGGCCGGGCCGGGTGGGCTGCGGGAGTCAGACGGAAAGGCTGCCGCGGATCTCGCGGAACAGCTTGCGGGCGATGGCCTCGGCGAAATCGGCATAGTCGGCGCAGGCCATGGCGAAGCAGCCCGGGCCGCCGATCACCTCCGCCTCGTAATGAGCCAGCAGGTCCGGCTCCTCGTTGAGCACCGCCAGTCCGTTGACCACCACCTCCGCCTCCACCGCCAGATCCCGCACCGGACCGGAAGGGCGGCCGGTATTGCCCGCCCCGTCGCCCGAGACATCGAGCACCAGCCGTTCCGCCCACGCCGGAAAGGCCGCCAGCCGCGCCAGGGCGGCCGCCATGCCCTCGCCCAGCGCGGTGGCGCCGGGTGGCGGCAGGCGGGGGGAGTTGTCGATCGCATCGGCCAGGGCCGAGGCGGAGGCCCCATCCGTCACGAGCAGCCAGGGAACTGCCAGGGCCTGTGCCCCCGGTCCGGACCATTGCAGCAGCGTCACCGCCACCGCGCCGCGCGGGCCCGAGGTCGCGGCGGCGACCAGCGCCGCCTGCCGCCAGGCCGCGGCCAGCCCGCCCATCATCAGCCCGAACTCGTCGTAATCCACCGAGGCGGACACATCGACCGCCAGGCAGAGCGCCAGATCAACGTCCCGCATGGCATCGCTTGGAGCATGCCGCCAGGCCGCGCGGGAAGCCCCGTCCGATCCCGCCGAAGGCAGGCGGAGGGTGACCGATTGTAATAAGATGGAGAAAAATCCACTTTCGATCTCGCTTTCGCCTCCGCCAGCCCCCAGCTTGCGTGCCGGTGCCCGGCATGGGCCGCCCCGACGACCCGCGAGGAGGAGCAGGCTTTTCCGCATGGATGGTGTTTCCGACGAGGCGGCCCTGCGGCCGCAGCGCTCCCCTTCCACGCCCGGCCCCTCCACGACCACAGGCGGTGCCTCCCATGGCGGCGATCTGCATGAGGGTGCTCCCATCTCCCGCATCATCGCGGAGGTCGCGGCCGCCTGTCCGGGCGAGCGGATCACCCTGGGCGAGATGGCGGAAGCCTTCGGCGACCGCGCCTTCGGCCTGCTGATCCTGCTCCTCTGCCTGCCGGCGCTGCTGCCCGGCATGGCCAGCGTCTTCGGCCTGCCGATGCTCCTGCTGGGCGCGCAGATGGGCCTGGGCCGCCAGGTGCCTGCCCTGCCCGGCTTTCTGGCACGGCGCTCGGTGAAGCGCGCCGACCTTCTCCGCCTGTCGGGGAGCTCCTCCCGCTGGCTGCGGCGCTTCGAGGCGCGGCTGCACCCGCATGACGGCTGGTTCACCTCCCCTGCCGGGGACCGGCTCGTCGGCTGGCTCACCGTGCTCTGCGCCGTGATGCTGATCCTGCCCGGCCCCGGCACCAATGGCCCGCCGGCCTTTGGCAACATCGTCATGGCCCTGGGTGTGGTGGAGCGCGACAACCGGCTGGTCGGCTGGGGCGTGGCGCTGACCGCGGCGGGCTGCCTCTTCGCGGCGGCGGTGCTCATCGCCATCTGCTGGCTCGGCTTCCAGGGACTGTCCTGGTTTCTCTGACTTGGTTCCTTTGGGCCGCCCTGCCGCGAACGCGGAGCCGGGCCGGGCGCTCCTCGCTTCTATACGGGCCCGCCTTGGTCTAGAGGACCGCGCATGTTCGGTCTCGTCTTTTCACGCCGCTATGCCATGGGGCACCGCCTGCTGTCGGGCGGTTCGGAGAAATGCGCCGTGCCGCATGGGCACAACGAGACGGTGACGGTGCGGCTGGAGGCGGCCCACCCGGCGCCGCTGGACGGCCACGCCAACATGGTCGAGCCCTTCGAGCGCGCGAAGTCCTGCTGGCACCGCTGGATCGACGGGGCAGTGGACCATGCCTTTCAGATCGCGGAACACGACCCGTTGCTGGCCTGGTTCCGCCAGAACGAGCCGCATCGCCTGGACCGCCTCCTGGTCACGCCCGGCGACCCGACCACCGAGGTCCTGGCCTGCCTGTTCATGAGCAAGCTGAACACGTTCCTGGCGGAGGATGGCGGCCGGCTGCGCTGCGCCGGCATCCGGATCGAGGAAACGCCCACCAACACCGTCACCTTCGACGGCGATCCCCTGGCCTTCCTGCCCGCCGCCGCCCTGGACGGGGCACCCCGTTGGTGGCAGCGGGCGGATGACAGCATCAACGACCTGTCCATGCCCTTGCGGGCCGTGGTGGGCGCAGCATGAGCTACGCCGTCAAGGAGATCTTCGCGACCCTCCAGGGCGAGGGCGCACAGGCTGGCCGGCCCTCGGTCTTCTGCCGCTTCGCCGGCTGCAACCTCTGGAGCGGGCGGGAGGAGGACCGTGCCGGGGCGGTCTGCCAGTTCTGCGACACGGACTTCATCGGCATGGATGGCGAGGGCGGCGGCCGCTTCGCGGATGCCGGGGCCCTGGCCGCGGCGATCGAGGCCTCCTGGCCCGGCGGTGCGTCGCATCGCTACGTGGTCTTCACGGGCGGCGAACCGCTGTTGCAACTCGACACGCACCTGATCGCGGCGGTGCACGAGCGGGGCTTCGAGATCGCGGTGGAAAGCAACGGGACGGTGGAGCCGCCAGAGGGGATCGACTGGCTCTGCATCAGCCCCAAGGCCGGCGCTCCGCTCAAGGTCCGGTGCGGCTCCGAGTTGAAGCTTGTCTTTCCACAGCCCAAACTGATGCCCGATTCCCTGCCACCGCTGGAATTCGGGCATTTCTACCTGCAGCCGATGGATGGCCCGGACCGGCTGGCCCATACCGAGGCGGCGGTGCGCTACTGCCTGGAACACCCACAATGGCGGCTATCGCTGCAAACCCATAAACTGATCGGCATCCCCTGACCCCTGCCTCCGGTGGCCTGACGCCGGTCCACCCTCGCCCCGGGCCGGGGTGAGGTTTGGAGCGACCGGGAGAAGCCTGTCAGGTCACCGGACCGGTCCCGGCCGGAAAGCTCAGTGCTTGGTTTCCGGCTCGTAGTGCCCGCACCAATCGTCGTTGGAAACCTTGGGCCAGAGGCCATGGGCCTCGGCGCTGGGCTGCGTCACCGGCGGGTTGTAGCGGCAGAGGCCCAGCTTCTCGTCATGCTTCGGGGCGGCTTGCCCGGCCATGTGCAGGTCGAAGAAGGTGCACTTCTCGCAGGCAGCCTGATTCATCGAGGCAGCAGACATCGTGGTCCTCCAAAATGCGGTCGATGTGGCGCGGCCTGCGCCACGTGTTCCGGAACGGGTGCATCCTGTTGCCGGTCATGGATGGATAACAATCTCCAAGAACAATCGCTTCCTTCACAAGAACAGGACCAGAGGCGAGAATGAGAATTTCTTTCAACCTGGCAGTTTTCCTCGTTACCGCCTACATCCACGCGGTTCCGGAAGCCCTCGCAGCCCGACCCTCGCCGTGGCCGGGCCTGGACCCGTCACGTGGAAAACAGGCCACACTCCACCAAAGGTTGTTTTCCTGGTGAACCATAACCTTATGGTTGTCGTTATTGTCGTGATACAATTCCACAGCTTGCCGCATCCTGCGGCTCGGGAACGATCATGATTGAAACCCTGAAGGAATTCACCTTCGAGGCCGCGCACCAGCTTCCCCCCTTCTCGGGGCTGCACGGGCATTCCTTCCTGGTGCAGGTCTTTCTGCGGGGCGAGCCGGACCCGGTCTATGGCTGGTCCCATAACCTCTACGAGGTGGAGAAGGTGGTGGAGAAGGTCCGGCTGAAAGTCGACCACACCTACCTGAATGACATCGAGGGCCTGGAGCATCCCAGCCTGGAGAACGTGGCGCGCTGGATCTGGGGACAGCTTTCCACCGAACTGGATGGACTCGACCGCGTCGTCGTGCGGCGGGGACCGGACGGCCTGGCGGAAGGTTGTACCTATTCCGGTCATTCCGAGGCCGGAAAGCTAGTAACGGACAGAATTCACAACCTTGAAGGGTGATTGCACCAGGAAAATCACGTATGCTGGCCGGAATGGCCTGGGGCGCTCGCTTGTGGAGAGGATAACGATGGACGATCGGCTGACGCGACGCTCCATGGCAAGGCTCCTGACGAGCCTGACGGGCGCCCTGCTGGCCGGCGCCGCCGGCCCACTCGGGACACCGGCTGCCAGGCCTGTCCTGACCGTTGCGGGCAAGATCAAGGTTTTTAACGACGGCGATCTGGCCCGGCTCGACCGCCCGATGCTGGAAGCCCTGGGCATGAGCAGCATCGTGACCCAGACCCCCTGGTACGAGCAGCCAGTGCGCTTCGAGGGTGTGCCGATGGCCAAGTTGATGGAGGAGCTGGGCGCCTTCGGCACCACGGTGCAGGCCGTTGCCCTCAACGAGTACACGACCGAACTGCCGGTGGAGGATTTCTCCCGCTTCGGCACGCTGCTCGCCTTCAAGCGGGACGGCAACTACATGCCGGTCAGTGACAAGGGTCCGTTCTTCATCGTCTATCCCTATGACAGCAACCCCGATCTCCGCGCGCAGCGCTACTATGGGCGCTCCGCCTGGCAGGTGACGCGGCTGATCGTCAAGTAGCCCGATGGAGCCTGCCGCCGGCCCTCCCGCGCTCCCGGCATCGATCGCCCTGCCGGCCTGGGCCTCGCGCTCGCGATCCGTGCTGCTGGCGGCCACGATCCTGCTGATCGGCGTGGCCTTCTACCTGTCCGTCCTGATCGTCCAGCGCCAGCACGCGCTGGAGAACGTGTCGCGCTACAACCTCACCTGGCTGGTGACCCAGTCCGTGCCGGAGCTGAACCGGCTGCAGACCGTGGTGGCCCTCTACGCCCTGCCCGACGGCGACCGGGACGAGGAGCAGGTCCAGCTCTGGCTCGACATCTTCAAGAACCGGCTGCAGCTCTTCGGCAATGGCGAGGCGCGCGAGTTCTTCGACCGGCGCCCGGATATGGACGCCGCCCTGGCGAGGGCACACCAGGTCGCCACCCAGGTCCAGGCGCTGCTGCCACGGCTGGGGGCGGCCGGCACGCCGCAGGAGGTTCTGCGGCTGCTGGCCCCCATCAACCAGGACCTGCTGCGCATCTCGGCGGCCGCCTATGGCGACAGTTCCGAGCGCAATGCCCAGGACCTGCGCGACCTGACGGTGCTGCACTGGACCTTCTCGGGCGTCCTGCTCGGGCTGATCCTGTGCTCCCTGGGCCTCGTCGCCTTCCTGATCGGCAACAACCGCCTGCTGCGGCAGACCTATGCACGGATGCAGGCACTGGTCTCCGACCTCAGCCGCAACCGGCAGGAGCTGATCGAGGCCAAGGAGAACGTGCAGGAGGCGATGCTGGAGGCGCAGGCGCAGAACGAGGTCCTGCACCAGCGCGACCGCGACCTGCACATGCAGAACACGCGCTTCGATGCCGCGCTGAACAACATGTCGCAGGGCCTGTGCATGGTGGATGCGGCGCAGCGGCTGATCGTCTGCAATGTCCGCTTCCTCGACCTCTTCGACATCCCGCCCGCCTCGGTGCGGCAGGGGATGCAGGCGGAGGAGCTGTTCCGCCTCGCCGGGCATCAGCGTTCGGGGCGGGAGCTGGCGCAGCGCAGCCTGGAGGAGCACCGCCGCCTCTCGGAACAGCAGCAGCGCGCCGAGCTGGTGGTGGAGGTGCCCGAGGGCCGCGCCCTGGAGGTGACGCAGGAGCCGATGCCGGATGGCGGCTGGATCGCGACCTATGACGACATCACCGAGCGCCGGCGCACCGAGGCCAGCATCCGCTTCATGGCGCATCACGACATGCTCACGCGCCTGCCCAACCGGCATCTCTTTCGCAGCCAGGTGAAGGAGGCGCTGCAGGACCTGCGGCCGGGGCGCGACGAGATGGCCGTGCTCTGCCTCGACCTCGACCAGTTCAAGCTGGTGAACGACACGCTTGGCCATCCGGCGGGCGATGCGCTGCTGGAGCTGGTGGGGCAGCGCCTGCAGGGCTGCCTGCGCTCCACGGAGGTCGTGGCGCGGCTGAGCGGCGACGAGTTCGCCGTGCTGCACCGCTCGCTCGACCAGCCGCACCAAGCGGAGCTCCTGGCCCAGCGCATCATCGAGGTGATCGGCGCGCCCTACAGCCTGTCCGGACGGGTCGTGGTGGTGGGCGTGAGCATCGGCATCGCCGCGACGCAGGACAACCGGGTCACGCCGGACCAGCTGCTCAGCAAGGCCGACCTCGCCCTCTACCGCGCCAAGGAATCCGGGCGCGGCACCTACCGCATCTTCGAGGATGCGATGGAGGCCGAGATCCACGAGCGGGCGCTGCTGGAGGCCGACCTGCGCACGGCCCTGGCACAGGAGCAGCTGACCCTCGTCTACCAGCCGATCTTCGATCTGGAGGACGGCCGGCTCAACGGCTTCGAGACCCTGCTGCGCTGGCGCCACCCGCAGCGCGGCCCGATCTCTCCGGCGCAGTTCATCCCCCTGGCCGAGGAGATGGGCCTCATCGTGCCCATCGGCGAATGGGTGCTGCGCCGCGCCTGTGCCGAGGCGATGCGCTGGCCCGACCCGATCAGGGTGGCGGTGAACCTGTCGGCCCTGCAGTTCCAGCGCGGCGACATCGTGCAGGCCGTCCGCACGGCGCTGGAGACCTCCGGCCTGCCGCCGTGCCGGCTGGAGCTGGAGATCACGGAATCCGCGCTGCTGCAGGACAACGAGTGCGTCATGGCCATTCTCCGCCAGTTCCGCGACCTCGGCATCAGCACGGCGCTGGACGATTTCGGGACGGGCTATTCCTCGCTCAGCTACCTGCGCAGCTTCGCCTTCGACAAGATCAAGATCGACCAGTCCTTTGTGCGGGAGATGTCGGCGCGGCCGGATTCCCTGGCGATCGTGAACTCGATCGCCGCCCTGGCACATACCCTGGGCATGACCACCACGGCGGAAGGGATCGAGCGCCAGGACCAGCTCCAGCAGCTCCGCGAGGCCGGTTGCACCCAGGGCCAGGGCTTCCTGCTGGGCAGGCCGAGCGAGCCGGGCCAGCTCGCGCACTGGATGCCCGCCCTGGCGGAAAGCTGAACGGGGCCGCCCCCGTCACCGCCCCGTCATGGCCAGCAGCAGGTCCAGCCCGCGGGCGTCGCCAAGCACGGCGGCCTTTTCCGCCCGGGACAGGGCCGGAAGCACCTCCTCCAGCCGTTCCGCTTCCTCCACCCGCGCCAGGCCCAGCAGCAGGGCGGGATCGAGCGGGTCCAGCCGCGGGCGACGTGGCGGCGGCAGCATCCGGCGATGCGCCTCGGCCAGGACCGGGTCGCCCGCCAGGTGGCGCACGGCCTCCGCCGGCGCGGCGGGCAGGTCCCGCCATTCGCGGAACAGCGCGTTGGCGCGTTCCAGCACGGCGGGGACCTGACGCTCCTCGGGGATCAGCAGCAGCCCCAGCCGGCGCAGCGCCTCCCCCGCGCCGCGCCGCGCCGTCCAGCCCGCCAGCGGCACCGCCAGGGCGAGGCCGAGGATCACCGGCAGCATCCAGAGCGCCAGATAGGGCGAGACCAGCCAGGCAGCCCCGCCGAAGAGCAGGCCGAACACCGTATGCCGCCAGTAGAGCCGCAGCACCTCGCGAAAGGGCAGGCTGCCATCCTCGCGCTGCTGCGCGTTCCAGCCGCTGTCCCGGCCGAGCAGGATGGAGGCCACGTCCACCGACTGGGTGAGCATGGTGACCGGCGCCATCAGCCCGGCGATCACCGTTTCCACCAGCATGCTGACGAAGGCACGGATGGCGCCGCCACAGCCCCGCCGCTCCGCCGGGCGGAAGGCCAGTGCGATCCAGGCGAGCAGCTTCGGCACCAGCAGCAGGCCCATCGTGCCGATGAAGACCCACATGGCGCGCACCGGATCGACCACCGGCCAGTCGGGAAACAGGCTGGGCCCGGTGGGGAAGTATTCCGGCCGGATGAAGCGCGCCTGGAGGGAGGTCAGCAGGCCCACCAACAGGAACAGGAACCAGAGCGGCGCGGTGATGTAGGAGCCGATGCCGGTCAGCAGATGCAGCCGGCTGATCCAGTGCAGGCCGCGCGCCGGCAGCACCGCCGCGTGCTGCAGGTTCCCCTGCGCCCAGCGGCGGTCGCGGATGGCGAGGTCGGTGAGCGAGGGCGGGCTTTCCTCGTAGGAGCCTCGCAGCGAGGGCACCATGTGGATCGCCCAGCCGCCGCGCCGCATCAGCGCCGCCTCCACGAAGTCGTGGCTCATGATATGGCCGCCGAAGGGCTTGCGCCCCTTCAGGTGCGGCAGGCCCGCCTGTTCCGCGAAGGCGCGGGTGCGGATCATGGCGTTGTGGCCCCAGTAGTTGCCCTCCGCGCCATGCCACCAGGCGATGCCCTCGGCGATCAGCGGCCCATAGACCCGCCCGGCGAACTGCTGCATCCGCGCGAAGAGCGAGCGGCCGTTGACGATCACCGGCAGGGTCTGGATCAACCCGACATCCTCGTGCCGCTCCATCGCGGCGGCGAGGCGCACCAGCGTCTCGCCCTCCATGACGCTGTCGGCGTCGAGGATCAGCATCTGCGGATAGGCGGCGCCGAAGCGCGTCACCCATTCGGCGATGTTGCCCGACTTACGTTCCGTGTTCCTCGGGCGGCGGCGGTAGAAGATGCGCCGGTGGTCCCCGGTGCGTGCGCGCAGCGCCAGGAAGGCCGCCTCCTCCGCCACCCAGGCATCGGCATCGGTGGTGTCGCTGAGGATGAAGATGTCGAAGCTCTCGCCCCTGCCCAACGCCGACAGGGATTCGTGCATGGCCTGGAGCGCCGCCATCACCCGGGCCGGGGCCTCGTTGTAGACGGGCATCAGCAGCGCCGTGCGGTCGCGCAGCTCCGGCAGCGGGTCGCGCGCGGAGATGCCGAGCCGCCGCTCCGGCCCCGCCAACATGCGGAAGAACCCTGCCAGTGCGGAGGTGAAGCTCAGCGCCACCCAGGCGAAGAGCACCAGGAAGAGCAGGAAGAGCAGCACCTGCAACGTCGTCGGGCGGCTGAGGTCGAGCACGAGGTACATCTCCCGCCCGCCCAGTGCCGTCAGCGCGACGGCGCCGCCGATCACCAGCAGCCGCCGCAGCCCCATGAAGCGGGGCGCGGAGGGGCGGGTGGCCGGCCCACCCGGCGGCGCGGGGCCGCGCAGGTTCTGCACCGGCATGGCGAGCGGCGCCTCGGGCGGCAGGGCATGCCAGCCGGCATCGGCGGGATGGGGCTGGCGCGGCGTGTCCGTGGTCACGCCGTCCATCGGTACACCCAGCTTTCGGCCAGAGGCTCGTCGCCCAGGCGCAGCACGGCGCGCAGCTCCGCCTGGGTCTCGCTGCCCGGCTCCAGCTCGAAGGAGAGGCGCCAGCCCCCCGTCTCGCCGTTGGGCTGCGCCACCGGATTGAGGATCTTGCCCTTGTCGGAGGTGACCTCCAGCACCGGCTTCGCATCGGCGGGCAGCGAATCCAGCCTGCCGCCCGCCACGCCGATGACGAAGAGCCGCGCGTTCCGGTTGTTGATCCCGGCACCGACGCGGGTGTCCGTCACCCGCCCCAGCTCCGGCCGGCCCGTCCATTGCGGCAGCCAGTGCAGGCGATAGACGAAGCCGTATTCCCCCTTGGCCTTCAGCGGCTCCTTGGGTCGCCAGGCCATGACGATGTTGTCGTGGATCTCGGAGTTGGTCGGGATCTCGACGAGCTGCACCGCACCCTCGCCCCAGTCGCCGATCGGCTCCACCCAGGCGCTGGGCCGGCGCTCGTAACGCGCCTCCAGGTCGTCGAAGTTGGTGAAGGCGCGCTTGCGCTGCATCAGCCCGAAGCCGCGCGGGTTCACGTCGCCGAAATAGCTCACCTGCAGGTCGCGCGGATTGTGCAGCGGCCGCCAGATCTGCTCGCCCCGGCCGGAGAGCATCATCAGCCCGTCGGAATCATGCACGGCCGGACGGTAGTCATCGACGCCGAGCCGGTCGTTGGCGGCGAACCAGAACATGCTGGTCAGCGGCGCGATGCCGGCGGCGGCGATGTCCACACGCGGGAAGACCGTGGCCTCCGTGTCGAAGACCGTGTCCTGGCCTGGGCGGATGGTGAAGCGGTAGGAGGCCGCGGCGCTCTGGCTGTCGAGCAGTGCCCAGACGGTGATGGAATTCACCCCGGCGCGCGGACGCTCCACCCAGAAGGCGCGGAAGAAGGGGAACTCCTCGCCCGTGGGTTCCGCCGTCTTCAGCGCGAGGCCGCGCGCCGAGAGCCCGTATTTCAGGTCCTTGGCCACGGCGCGGAAATAGGAGGCGCCGAGGAAGGCGCAGATCTCGTCGAAATAGTCCGGCCGGTTGATCGGCGCATGCAGGCGGAAGCCGGCGAAGCCCAGATCGGCGGGCTTCGGCGGCTCCAGGTCCTGGAAGCTGAACAGGTCCGGGCTGTAGAGGATGCGCTGCGCCTTGCCCTCCGCGACCTCGTACATCTCCACCCGTTGCTTGTAGAGGAAGCCGCGGTGGAAGAGCTGCATCTGGAAGGGCAGCCCCGCGTCGCGCCACCAGGCGCGTTGCGGGTTGAAGCGGATGTCGCGGTACTTGTCGTAGGTCAGGTCCGCCAGCTCGCGCGGCAGGTCGCTGTCCGGCGCGCGGAAGGGCTTGGCGGCGAGGTCGCGCGCCATGCCGCGCACCGCGTTGCCGTCGAAGGGCACCGGGGCATTGGATGGCTGGGCCCCGCCGGAAGGGGCCGAGGATTGGGCGGCTGCATCGTGCGCCGCCCCGGCAAGGGCGAAGGCGGCGGGGATCGTGGCGAGCAGGTTGCGGCGGAGCACCGGCACCTCCGAAAGGGACAGGAACGTCGTGTCCAGGCCTCCGCCCTTCGCATGGGACGGTGGGCCCGGTCCACCGCCCGCGCGGGGCGCGCGGGCTGGGCGGGAAAGGTTGCTAACGGCTTAGATCGCGCGGTTTTGGCAAGGGTTGGGCAAATTCGTGACGCATCACGAAAGAGCGCTCTGGATTAATAGTTCTGCCCTGGAATCCACAGGACATCGCGGGCCCCGTTCTCGTTCAGGTGGCGCGCCATGACGAAGAGGTGATCGGACATCCGGTTCAGATAGCGCAAAGCCACCGGATTCAAAGCCTCCCGCGCGGAAAGCTGCACGAACTCGCGCTCCGCCCGCCGCGCCACGGTGCGCGCCAGATGCGCCTGCGCCGCCCCGGGCGTGCCGCCGGGCAGGATGAAGGAACGCAGCGGCGGAATCGCCGCGTTCATCGCCGCGACCTCCGCCTCCAGCCGGGCGCATTGCCGGTCGCTGATCCGCAGGCGTCCGGGATCGCCGCCGGGCACGGCGAGGTCGGCGCCCAGGTCGAAGAGATCGTTCTGCAGGCGCGCCAGCATGGCATCCGCCTCCGGCAGCCCGCCCGTGTGCAGGCGGATCAGGCCCAGGCAGGCGTTCAGCTCGTCCACCGTGCCGATCACCGCGATCCGCGGGGCATCCTTGCGCAGCCGCGTGCCGTCGCCCAGCGAGGTCTCCCCGCCATCGCCGCCGCGCGTGGTGATCACGTCGAGCTTCACCATGAGGGTTCCTCCGGGGGTCAGTGGGCTTCGTCGAAATAGACGGAGGTGTTGTAGCTCGACCAGACCGGCCGGCCATCGCGCAGGGCGGGGGCGAAGCGGCAGCGCTTGATCCGGGTCCTGGCCCAGTCGTCCAGCGCGGGGAAGCCGCTGCTCACGGCCACCTTCGCCTCCACCACCCGGCCATTGTCGGAAAGCCGCAGCCGCAGCCCGACGAAGCCGGCGTTGCGGTGCCCGATCCCGGCCGGCGGCAGGCCGATGGCCTCCGCGCAGCCGGCGGCAGGCATGGCCGGGCCCCGGCTCTCTCCCGGCAGGCCGCCGCTGCCGGCCCCGAGCCGCAACCCGCCCACGGAAGCGTCGAGCGCCAGCTTCGCCCGCCCGGGATCGGGCTGCGGCGCGGCCTGGGCGGGCGGCGGCGGGGCGGGACGGCGTTGGGGCGGGCTGGGCGGCGGGGGCGGCAGGGGCAGCTCGTCCAGCGCCAGCGGCGAGGCACCCTGTCCCGGTGCGGGGGCGGCCACGGGCGACGGGAGATCGGGCGGCGGCAGGGGCAGGCTTCCCGCTTCCGGCGCGGGCGGCGTGTCCGGCGCGGCTTGGGCCGGGCCGGGCCGGGCCAGGGGCGGCACGGGGGCGGCCTCCGGGATGGGCGGCACAGGCGGGGTCTCCGGTGCCTCGGGCGGCGACGGGGAGGCCGGGGGCGGCAGCTCGGCCAGGCGCCGGGCGGTGCTGCCCTCCCCCTCCCCGACCCAGACCAGGGGGATGCCGGTCATCCGCACCGGCTCGTGCACCGCCTCCGGCGCCAGCAGCCCGAGCAGCGCCGCCAGCGCGGCGCCGTGCAGCAGCAGCGACAGCGGCGGCGCCCAGGCCGGCGCCCGGCCGAAGGTCCGGCGCAGGGGCCGTGCCCCGGGCCGCAACGGCCGCACGGCCTTTTCCGCAACGGGACGCGCCGCCTTCATGGCGAAGGGCCGGCGCCCGTCAGCACCACCGGCTCACAGCACCACGACGCCGCTGTGCTTGGCCTTGCCGTCCGGCTCGACATGGATCGAGATCACCACGTTGCCGAGCTCCTGCTTCAGCGTGCCCTCGATCCGGTCGCAGATGCCGTGCGCCTCGTCCACCGACATGCCGCCGGGCACCACGAGGTGGAAGTCGATGAAGGTGAAGCGCCCGGCCCGGCGGGTGCGCAGGTCATGCGCCTCCAGCGCCCCGGTGGCATTGGCGGAAACATGCTCGCGGATCTGCGCCACCAGCTCCGGCGGCGCGGCCTCGTCCATCAGCCCGCCGACGCTTTCGCGGAGCAGGCGCAGGCCGGAGAAGAGGATCATCACCGCCGTCACGCCCGCCATCAGGGGGTCGAGCCAGAGCAGCCCCGTCACCGTGACCAGGAAGACGCCGATCACCACCCCGACCGAGGTGACGACATCGGCCATCAGGTAGTGCGAATCGGCCACCAGGGCCGGGGAGCCGAGCCGCTTGCCACGCCGGCGCAGGATCGTCGCCCAGACCACGTTCACCAGCGCCGCGGCGATGGACAGCACCAGGCCGATCATCGGCCGGTCCGGCGCCCGCGGGTTCTGCCAGGCGGTCCAGACCTCCTGCAGGATCAGCGTGGCCGCGACCACGATCAGCGCCCCCTCCAGCACGGCGGAGAAGTATTCCGCCTTGGCATGGCCATAAGGGTGGTTGTCGTCCGCCGGCATGGCCGAATAGCGCACGGCCATCAACGCGGCCGAGGCGGCGGCCACGTTCACCACCGTCTCCAGCATCTCCGCGAAGAAGGCGGTGCTGCCCGTGATCCACCAGGCCACCCCTTTCAGGGACAGCACGAAGAGGCCCACAGCCAGGCTGGTCCAGGCGGTGCGTTCGGTCAGCGAGAGCGACATAGGGCGGGCATAGCCCGTCCCCGGTCAGACTGAGAAGTATTTCGCGCGGGGGTGGTGCAACACGATCGCAGAGGTTGACTGCTCCGGATGAAGCTGGTGCTCATCGGAAAGGCTCACGCCGATCCGCTCCGCGCCGAGCAGCTTCAGCAGCCCTTCCTGGTCCTCCAGCCGCGGGCAGGCCGGGTAGCCGAAGGAATAGCGGCCGCCGCGATAGCCCTGCTGCAGCATCCGGTCCATGTCGCGGTCATCCTCGCCCGCATAGCCCCATTCGGCACGGATGCGCTTGTGGACATATTCCGCCATCGCCTCCGCCATCTCCACCGACAGGCCGTGCAGGTAGAGGTAGTCCTGGTAGCGGTTGCCCTCGAACCACTCCCGCGCCACGTCGGAGGCCTTCTGGCCCACCGTCACGACCTGGAGCCCGATGACATCGCGGCTCTCCGGCCCTTCCTGCACATCGCGCACGAAATCCGCGATGCACTCGCCATCCTGCTTCGGCTGGCGTGGCAGGGTGACGCGCCAGGCCTCGGTCACGCCGTCCTCCTCGAAGAGGATCAGGTCGTTGCCCTGCCCGGCGCATTTCCAGTAGCCATAGATGGCCTGCGGATGGAGGATGCTTTCCGCCTCGGTCAGCGCCAGCATGCGCTTGAGCACCGGGCGCAGCTCCTGCTTGGCCCAGCCGAGGAAATCCTCCAGCGAGCGGCCCTGCTTCCGGAAGCCCCATTGGAACTGGTAGAGCGAGCGCTCGTTGATGAAGGGGATGATCGCCTTGGGCGGCGCCTCGATCACCCGGGCACCCCAGAAGGGCGGCGCGGGCACGGCCTCGCCCTCCGTCACCCGCTTCCGCCGCGCCTGCGCCTCGTTGACATCCACGGGCGCGAAGCCGCGCGGGTCCGCGATGCCCAGCGTGCGCTTCTCGTTCTTCGACTTGCCGGCGCGGCGCGACTGCAGGGCGGCGAGATAGCCGTCGAAGTCGTTGCCCATCACGCGGTCCATCAGGTGCAGCCCGTCGAAGGCATCGCGGGCATAGGCGACACGGCCCGTCGTTCCGTCCTTGGCATAGGCGCGGACGCAGTCATCCTCGACATAGTTGCGCGTCAGCGCCGCGCCGCCGAGCAGCACCGGCACCTCCAGCCCCTGGCGCGCCATCTCCTCCAGGTTCTCGCGCATCACCACGGTGGACTTCACCAGCAGGCCGGACATGCCGATGGCATTGGCGCGGTGCGCCTTCACCGCCTCCATCATCTGCTGCAAGGGAACCTTGATGCCGAGATTGACGACCTTGTAGCCGTTGTTGGTCAGGATGATGTCGACAAGGTTCTTGCCGATGTCGTGGACGTCGCCCTTCACGGTGGCGAGGACGATGGTGCCCTTCTCCTGCCCCTCGGCCCGCTCCATATGCGGTTCGAGATAGGCGACCGCCGTCTTCATCGTCTCGGCGGACTGCAGCACGAAGGGAAGCTGCATCTTGCCGGCGCCGAACAGCTCGCCCACCGTCTTCATGCCGTCCAGCAGCAGCTCGTTGATGATGGCGAGCGGCGTGTGCCCGGCCGCCATGGCGGCGGCGAGGTCGTCCTCCAGCCCCTTGCGGTCGCCATCGACGATCCGCTCCTTCAGCCGTCCCTCGACGGTCTCGGCCTTCTTGCGTGCGCCCATGTCGGCCGCCTTGCGGCCGGCGAACAGCTCCAGCAGCTTCTGCAAGGGGTCGTAGCCCTCGCTGCGCCGGTCATAGATCAGGTCCTCCGCGACCTTCACCTCCTCCGGCGGGATCAGGTGCAGCGGCTTGATCTTGCTGACATGCACGATGGCGCCGGTCATCCCCGCCTTCACCGCATGGTCCAGGAAGACCGAATTCAGCACATGCCGCGCCGCCGGGTTCAGGCCGAAGGAGATATTGCTCAGGCCCAGGATGATCTGGATGTCCGGGAACCGTTCCCGGATCATGCGGATGCCCTCCAGCGTCCAGAGGCCGAGCTTGCGGTCGTCCTCGTTGCCGGTGGCGATGGTGAAGGTCAGCGGGTCGATCATCAGGTCCGACTGCGGCAGCCCGTGCCGGTCGCAGGCGAACTCCACCAGCCGCGTGGCGATGCGGAGCTTGTCCTCCGCCGTCTTCGCCATGCCGACCTCGTCGATGGTCAGCGCGATCACCGCGGCGCCGAACTTCCTGGCCAGGATCATGCGGTCCGTCGCATGGCCCTCGCCATCCTCGAAGTTGATCGAGTTGATGATCGGCTTGCCGCCATGCAGCTTCAGCGAGGCCTCGATCACCGGGGTCTCGGTGGAATCGATCACCAGCGGCGCGTTCACCGCGCCGGTGAAGCGGCGGATCACCTCGCTCATCTCCGCCATCTCGTCGCGGCCGACGAAGGCGGTGCAGACATCGAGGGAGTTCGAGCCCTCGGCCACCTGCTCGCGCCCCATGGCGACGCAGCCATCCCAGTCATGCGCCGCCTGCCGCTCCCGCCAGGCCTTGGAACCGTTGGCGTTGCAGCGCTCGCCGATGGAGAAGTACGCGTTCTCCTGCCGCAGCGCCGTGGCGCCGTAGAGGCTGGCGACCGAGGGCACCCAGACCGGCTTGCGCGGCACCGGCACCGGCCGGTGCGAAGCCCCGCCATGCCGGCGCAGCATCGCGTCCAGCGCCTGGATATGCGGCGTCGAGGTGCCGCAGCAGCCGCCGATCAGGTTCACCCCGTCCTCGGTGACGAAGCGCTCCATCCAGCTCGCCATCTCCGCCGCGCCCAGCGGGTAGTGCGTCCTGCCGTCCACCAGCTCCGGCAGGCCGGCATTCGGCTGAACCGAGATCAGCCCGCGCCAGGAACCGGCGAGGTAGCGGACATGCTCCGCCATCTCCTGCGGGCCGGTGGCGCAGTTGAGGCCGATCAGCGGCACGTCCAGCGCGTCGATCACCGTCGCGGCGGCGGCGATGTCGGGGCCGACCAGCAGCGTGCCGGTGGTCTCCACCGTCACCTGCACGAAGATCGGGATGTCGCTGCCCGCCTCGCGCTTCGCCGCCTTGGCCGCATTGACGGCCGCCTTGATGAAGAGCGTGTCCTGGTTGGTCTCGGTCAGCAGCGCATCGGCGCCGCCGGCGATCAGCCCGCGGCACTGCTCCAGCAGCGCGGCCTCCAGCCGGTCGTACTCGATATGCCCCAGGCTCGGCAGCTTGGTGCCCGGGCCGATATCGCCGATCACCCAGCGGTGGCGCCCATCGGCGAAGCTCTCCGCCGCCTCGCGCGCCAGCTCCACCGAGAGCTTGTTGATCTCGAAGGCACGGTCGCCGAGCTCGAACTCCTCCAGCGTGATCGGCGAGCCGCCGAAGCTGTTGGTGAGCACCATGTCCGACCCGGCCTCGTAGTAGCCGCGATGGATCTCGCGAACCAGTTCGGGGCGGGACAGGTTCAGCACCTCGGTGCAGTTCTCCTTGCCCCAGTAGTCCTTCTCGACATCCAGGGTGAGGGCCTGCACGCGCGAGCCCATGCCCCCGTCGCAGAGCAGGACGCGTTCGCGCAGGGCTTCGAGCAGGTGGGGACGGGACATCACGGAGCCTCGGTTGCGGCGGGCGTGGAAAGGGACGCGGCGGCCGGCAGGCGGGTGGCGGGCCAGAGGCGCACTTCCAGCGCCCCCTCCCCCCCCATGGCTGCCGTCCGGGCGGGAAGCGGGGCGCAGCCGGCGGCGCCGAGCCAGCCGGCGATCTGGGCATCGTC
The DNA here is from genome assembly GCF_000622225.1 of Roseomonas mucosa ATCC BAA-692. Taxonomy (GTDB): domain Bacteria; phylum Pseudomonadota; class Alphaproteobacteria; order Acetobacterales; family Acetobacteraceae; genus Roseomonas; species Roseomonas mucosa. The sequence goes on from NZ_JHWD01000004.1 coordinate 261,891, forward strand.
GAAGCCGGGCCAGCGATGTGCCTGCCGCGCCAGCAGCTCGCCGCGCTTATGCGGGGCGAGGTCGGCGATCAGCAGCCGGCCGCCGGGCGCGAGCACGCGGGCGGCCTCGGCCAGCACCGCTGCTGGGTCCTCGGCATAGTGCAGCACCATCTGCAGCGTGACGGTGTCGAAGGAGGAATCGGCGATCGGCAGCCGGTACATATCCGCCTGCCGCACCGCGCAGTGCTGTGCTAACCCGCGCTCGGCCAGCCGGGCGCGGGCCAGGGCCAGCATGGCGCGGGAGGCATCGACGCCCAGGGCGGTGTCGGGGGCCGCCCCGGCCCGCCCGGCGGTCAGCTCCAGCAGGCGACCGGTGCCGGTGCCGATATCCAGCAGGCGCCCGGGGCGTGCCGGCAGGGCCTCCAGCAGCGCCGCCTCGATGGCGGCGGCGGGCAGGCCCAGGGCACGCATCTCGTCCCAGTCCGAGCCCTGGCGCTGGAAGGTCTCGGAGGCCTCGCGCGCCCGCTCCGCCGCCAGCCGCGCCGCGGCGCGCCGGTCGGCGGCGAGCTGCGCGTCTTCCTCCGGCAGCCGCGCCGCGATCATGTGGGCGAGGCCGGCCTCGGCGGGGACCTGGAAATAGACGTTGGCCCCTTCCGGCATCCGGTGCAGCAGCCCGGCCTCGGTCAGCAGCCGAAGATGGCGCGACAGGCGGGGCTGGGACTGGCCGAGCAGGGCGCAGAGGTCGGACACGCACCAGGCCCCCCGGGCGCAGAGGGCCAGGAGGCGAAGGCGCGTCGGCTCGGCGGCGGCACGAAGCTGGGCGAGAAGTTCTTCCACGGCTGGACAATGACATAAAGATATCCTTATGTCGAGTGGATGGTCTGGAACCTCGATGCCCGTATCCCCCTCTCGCCGCTGCCTGACATGACCGCGCTGCAGCAGGCGCTCCAGGCAGGTCCGCCCGCCGCCCTGTTGCTGCCGGAGGGCCATCCCAGCCTTGGCGGGGCGGTCGCCACCGCCCGCTTCCAGCCCTTCGCCAGCCATGCGGTGGCCTGCGCCTGCTGCGGCGGCAGATCACCCGTGGCCCAGGCGCTGGATCGCCTCTTCCTGGATCGCGTGCGCGGCACCTGCCCCTGGTTCGACCGCGTCCTCGCCCTGGCGGACACGCCGGAGGCAGCCGCCATGCTGCAAGGGGCGCTTCGCCAGGATGCGGTGGTCGCGGCACGCTTCCGGAGGGATGGCCTCTGAAAAGTCGTATTAGCGTCCGGTGCTATTCCGTTTACGTTTCGATTTCGAAATTATAAGCTTGGGAAACGAAGCCCGCGCTCCGGCTACAGGCTGGAGAGGGCTCGACAACATCCTCGTGGGGCGCCCCTCCCATGTCAGACTCAGATGCCGACGTCGCGGCCCGCCTTGCGATACTCGAAGAACGCACCAAGCCGAAGTCGAAGAACTGGATGGATTACATCAAGGATTGGTCCGGCCTCATCAGCGCGCTTGTGGTGATCGGCATCAGCTACCCTATCGGGGCCTGGAACTTCTTCATCGTATCGCCAAAAGCGAAGGTGGAAAGCGAGGTCCAGCAGCTTCGCGATGTCGTCCTACAGCTTTCCGACCTGGAGGCACGCTATGCACAGTACTATTCGGGCATCAGGGAACCACAACTGAAAAGCTTGTATTCTAATGCCATGGGGTCACAGCGCTCAGCCATCATTGCACGCTCCCTAGAACTACTGAAGAAGCGCCACTCGGCACTGACCGTGCAGGAAGAGGTCTTGCTTGGGTATAATCTTGGCCAAGCCGGTCTCTACGATGATTCCGACAAAGTGCTCCGGAGCGCCCAGAACAAGGCAATCGAGCACAACTCATCCCAGCTTATCCAGCTCGTCGCAGAAACACACCGGCTGCAAGGCATGTCATATTCGACCCGGGGTGGAGCCGACCAGAAGGCCAAGACCAGGGCCGCTTATGCGGCAAGCATTCACCTTCTGCTCGCGATGGATGGCGATGCTCCTCGGCTTCAGGCGGCCAACACTGCTTTCGAATGGTCGCTCATCGAGTTACGTCAAGGCGATCAGCTTTGTGGCGAGAGGCTGGCGCAGTGGGCTCGCCAGACACTCGACCGGCTTCGCATGATCGGTCCAGCCGCTGCGGACATGCTGGCGACCTACGAAGACCTTTCCAGACGTGTCATTCCCGCCGACACCCTGAGCCGCGATGGCTGTCCGGCGACGGAAACCGAATGGCTCCAGAGCTAGCCATGCAGAACCCGATCCCCCGCCGGCGGATCGCGGTGTCGATCGCCGCCATCCTGTCCTGCTCCCGGACCGCTTCGCCCCAATTCGCCCCCATCGATCTCGGCATTCCTAATATCCAGCAGCAAACCCCTGTCTGGTGCTGGGTGGCTGTGGTGGAGCAGGTCCTCCGATGGAAAACCGGCCGAAGCCCGAGCCAGGGCGAACTCGTCTCCATTGCCAATGGCTGGCCACCACAGACCTGTCTCTTTCCACCCAATCCCATGATCGCCAATCAGTGCATGCGGACTGGTGGGTTGCATGAGATTGGCGCTCTCCTAGGTATGTTCGGCGGTGGCATGACCTCGCTAGCGCCACCGGCCTCGCCAAACGTCATTTACCAGCAAATCATGAACGGACGGGCCATCATTCTGGCCCTGCAAAGCACACCGTTCACTGGCCATGTGGTTGTGCTGCGGGGGATCATTCCCGCTCAAAATCCGCTTTTCATTATCAACGACCCAATGGGCTGGAACAACTTCAGCCAGCCATGGCCCTTTTCTTCACTGATCCAGGTCTGGCGAAGCGCGATCGTCGTCGCATGAAGCGGGCACTGCCGCGACGTTGGAACAGGGAGTGTTGAGCGGCCGTAACCGGTTCCATCCCGGCGGACAACCAACTCCCGGATCCTTTGCAGCAGCGATGGCCGGGCCTACAGAGGTCTTTGGAAACTCAGAAAATCCATCCTATCCAAGGACCATGCGGCATGCCCACGTCCTCGCCCCATCCGGCCCGGCGCCCGCTCGTGATGGCCTGCATCATGGTGTCAATGTTCATGGTGGCGATCGAATCCACCATCATCGCCACCGCCATGCCGCGCATTGTCCGGCAACTCGGGGATTTCTCCCTCTATTCCTGGGTCTTCTCCGCCTTCCTGATGGCCCAGTCGGCCACCACGGTCATCTATGGCCGCCTCGCCGACATCCATGGCCGCCGCCCCGTGCTCTTCGCCGGAATCGCGGTCTTCCTGGCCGGCTCCCTGCTCTGCGGCCTCGCCTGGTCGATGCCCTCGCTGATCCTCTTCCGGCTGCTCCAGGGCTTGGGCGCCGGCGCCATCCTGCCGGTCGGCACCACCGTGGTCGGCGACCTCTACCCGCCCGAGGAACGCGCCCGGGTGCAGGGACTGCTGGCCAGCGTCTGGGCCGTCTCGGCGGTGATCGGCCCCATGGCCGGGGCGGTGCTGGTGGAGCGCGTCTCCTGGTCCTGGGTCTTCTGGATCAACATCCCCATCGGCCTCCTGACCGTCGCCGGCCTCGCCTATGCCCTGCGGGAGACGGTGGAGCGCCGCACCGCCAGCGTGGACTATCCGGGCGCGCTGATCTTCGCCGGCTGCGTCGGGGCGCTGCTGATGCTGCTGACCCTGGCCGGCGGCGACGCCTCCTGGCGCGGCCCCGGGATGCTGGTGGCCGGGCTGGCGCTGCTGGCGGGCGTGCCGCTTCTGCTCTGGCAGGAATCCCGCGTGGCCGCCCCGATGATCGCCCTGGACCTCTGGCGCGAGCGCATCATCCAGTCCGCCAACGGCGCCACCCTGCTCGCCGGGATGGGGCTGATCGGGCTCTCCGCCCTGCTGCCCGTCTATGTGCAGGGGGTGGTCGGCGCCTCGCCCCTCGCCTCCGGCTTCACCCTGACCGCCATGTCGCTCGGCTGGCCCCTGGCTGCCAGCCAGACCGGACGCATCAACCGGCACCTTGGGATGCGCAACACCACGCGGCTGGGCACCGGCCTCTTCGTGCTGGGCACCGTGCCGCTGCTTTTCCTGGATGCGGACTCGCTGCCGCCGCTGGCGGCCCTGGCCTCCTTCCTGGTCGGCCTCGGCATGGGGCTGTTCACCACCACCTGCGTGCTGCTGGTCCAGGGCAGCACCGGCTGGTCGCGCCGCGGGGCGGCCACGGCCTCCAACGTCTTCTCCCGCCTGCTGGGCAGCACGCTCGGCGTGGCCCTGCTGGGCGGCATCCTGAACCTGGGCGCGCAAAGCGCCCTGCGGGCCACGGGCAGCGCCGATTCCACCGGAAAGATCCGCAACATCCTGGGCGAGGGCGGCATGGCCGGTCCCGTCGAGCCGGCCCTGCGCGCCGCCCTGCTGCACGGGCTGCACTGGGCCTTCTGGGCCGTCTTCGCCCTGGCCGTGCTGAGCTTCCTGCTGGCGCTGCGCATCCCGCACCCGGCCGCCCAGCCCCACCTGGGCGACAGCGCCCGGCCGCAGGAGAGTTAGGGACGCCGCACTCCGCGTCCGGCCGCCGGGGAAGAGGCGCTGCCTCTCCGCCGGAGAACCATGCTCTCAGGCGCAATCAGGCGTCAGCGAGCGCCAACTCATCGGGTCCAGGGCACGCAGTGTCCTGGCGGATAAGGGGGGCCGGGGGAAAAGGCGGAGCCTTGTCCCCCGGGGACAGAGCGACGTCGGACCACACTACGGCGGGCCTGTCCCGTGCGGACAGGCTTGTGGTTCAGGCGTCGCTCGGCAGGGTGCGGTCGCCGTCGCCGAGGGCGCGCTGCATGAACACCACGTCCAGCCAGCGGCCGAACTTGAGTCCGGCGGCCCGCAGCACGCCGGTCTGGCGGAAGCCCAGCGACAGGTGCAGGCCGATGGAGCCGACATTCTCGGCATCGCCGATCACCGCGAAGATCTGCCGGAATCCCGCCGCCTCGGCGCGGCTCAGCAGTTCCGCCACCAATGCCTTGCCGACGCCCTGGCCGCGGACATCGTCGCGGATATAGATCGAGTCCTCCGCTGCGAAACGATAGGCGGAGCGGTCGCGGAACTGCGCGTAATAGGCATAGCCGACGACCTCGCCCGCCTCGTTCTCCGCCACGAGCCAGGCCCAGCCCGCCTTCTGCACATGCTCCAGGCGATGCCCCATCTCCACCTGGTCCGGCGCCTCCTCCTCGAAGGTCCCGGTGCCACGGGCCACGTGATGGGCATAGATGGCGGTGATCGCCAGCAGGTCGGTCGGTCGCGCGTCGCGAATAGGCATCAAGATCTCCATATTCGCGACCGAACTTGTCGGCGGGCGGTGCAGGAAACAAGCCATGCGGCCCGCGTGGCGATGTCTTTCTTTCGGGAAATCCATGAAACAGCCCTCCCGCCCAGCCCTTGCGGCCCGGGCGGGAGGGAGGCGTGGCGCCCGGGGTGTTGCGTCCCCCCACCCAGGGCGTCACGCGGGCCGCATCAGCGCGCCTGGAGCAGTTCCGGCACCGACAGGAGCATGAACTCGTTGTCGTCCGCCTTGGTGAGTTGCCGGCCCGCACTGAAAGGCAGGTTGTTGTCGTTGGCCACGATGATGTGCGTGTCGTCCACCCGCGCCACGTTCTCGATCGTGAGGAAGGGGAAGGAGAAGCGGCCGGCCTCCAGCCCTGTGTCACCGCGCTGCCGCGCCAGCCCCTTGGGGTCGCGGATCGCCATCAGGTCGATGCCGCCGATGCGGCGGATCTCGCCGTCGCCCTCGTCCGCCCCCATGTCCACCAGCGTGATCCGCTTCACCCGCGCCGGGGCGGCGAAACAGGCCGGCGGCTTCGCCCCGCCGGTGCAGGCGCGGGAAGGATCGCCCTCGCCATCGTCACGCTCGATCACCAGCGCGCGGCTGTCGTCGATGAAGTTGAAGTCGCCGATCGACACGGCACCCTCCGAGAGCCGGAAGCGCTTCGAGCGGCCCGTCCAGTCCCCCTTCTCCAGCGAGAATTCCAGCACCCGCAGGAAGTTCCCCTCGCCCTGGTCGCTGCCAGGCTTGAAGAGCGGCTTCTCCAGCAGCGCCCAGAGCGTCTTGCCGTCCGGCGTCAGCGCCATGCCCTCGAAACCGCCCGAGCGGCGCGAGCGGAAGGGCAGCACGCCGTTCGGCGTCGCCGCGGTGCCCAGCGCGGGGTTGTCGGGCGACATCAGCACCTGCCCGTCCAGCTTCGTCTCCACCACGCGGCGGACGCGGCCCTCGCGGTCCACATGCACCAGGAAGGGGCCGAACTCCTCGCCGATCCAGAAGCCGTCGGCCACGGGCTGGATGCTTTCCGGGTCGAAATCCGCCCCGGTCAGGTAGCGACGGTCCGTCGCCTCATGGGTGATCCGGAAGGGCACCTTCCGCTCGGGGTCGGACAGGAAGACCGTCTGCTCCACCTGCACCGCGCCCGTCGCGAAATCCGGTCGGATCTTGCGGAAGGCCAGCAGCGCGTCGGAGCTGTTGCGCTTGTTGCCGAAGCCGTTGTCGGTCAGCACCCAATAGGCGCCGGGCTCGCCCGCCACCGGCTTGATGCCGGAGAAGCCCTGCACCGGCTGCCCCTGGAAGGGCAGCGAGAGGCCGCTCGGCCGGCCATCGGGCGCCGGGCCGGTGGTGCCGGGAATGCTGCCGGCCTGGTCGGTCCGCAGGTTGCCCGGGCCGGTGAAGCGCCCCGACATCCGCGCCTCGGCCGGCGCATCGCCGGGAGGCGGGACCAGGGTATTGGCCGGCAGCACGGCATGGCCGGTCAGCACCGCCTCGAAGTTCTGCTCCGCCGCCTGTCCCTGGCCGGGCAGGGCCAGGGCGGCAGTCACGAGGCCGCCCAGCAGCAGGGCACGGAGGGAGGCGCGGAAAGTTCCGCGGTTGAAGTTCGGCAAGCGAATCGCCCCTGTTCTCATGGGGCGGCGCTTAGCCTCCGCAGGCTGCAAACCGGTGACAGAAGCATGACACCGGAATGACGCAGGCTCCATGTTGGATCATGCCGGGCCGGGGCGACCGGCGGCACGCCTGTCAGGGGGCGGGATTCGTGCCGGCGATCTCGCCCATCGACCGGCGCGGACGCCCCGCATGGTCCCAGTTGGAATCATCGAGCCAGGCGGCGATCGCCTCCCGCCGCGCCGGCCACTCATCCTCCAGGATCGAGAACCAGGCGGTGTCGCGCGACCGGCCCTTCACGATCTTCACGCTGCGCAGCGTGCCCTCATAGGTGAAGCCCAGCCGTTCCGCCGCCCGGCGCGAGGGGGCATTCAGCGCATGGCACTTCCAGGTCAGCCGGCGATAACCGAGATCGTCCATGGCATGGCGCATCAGCAGGAACATCGCCTCGGTGGCCGCGCGGGTCCGCTGCAGCCGGGGGCCGAACCAGATGTTGCCCAGTTCGATATGCGCGTCGGCCGGAAAGATCTCCATCAGGGTCAGCCAGCCATCGGCCGTGCCGGTGCGGTGCTGCCGGATGGCCCAGGCGATGGGGTCGTGCTGGCTGGCGAGGCCGGCCACGTGGCGGCGCATCGCCTCCTCGTCCCGGAATGGGCCATAGCCCAGATAGGCCCAGGCATCCTCGGCATTCGTCGCCGCCCGGAACAGGTCCGGGGCGTGGCGGGGATGCAGCGGCTCCAGATCCACATTCTGCCCGTGGTGCGGGATCCGGGATGGCAGCGGGCGGGGGGTGTCGTCCACGACAGGCCCCAGCGGAGGCCCCTGACGTGAAACGGTGGATGGCGTGATCATCGGGACGTGATCCTGGCGCCGAAGCGGCACTTCGGCAATGCGCCGCGACAGGAGCCGTTCCGGCAAGGATCAGGCAAGGATATTCACCTGCGAGGCAGCCGCGGTGAGCTTGGTCTGGGCCTGGGCCACGGCCTGCTGGGCCTGGGTCAACGCCGCCTGGTCCTCGGCGGTCCGGCTCGCGCTCGCCTGCGCCTGCTGGTCGGCGGCAAGTTGCTGCTGCGCCCTCGCCTCCTCGGCCTTTGCCTCTTGCACGGCGGCCTCGAGTTCCGAGGTGTCGCTGCCGCCCTGGCTGGCCCCTGCGGCGCCGCCCGGCGACGCGCCGGTGGCAGCGCCGGAGGAGGCCGCCTGGGTGGCGCCGGTCCTCGCATTGCTGGCGGAAAGGCAGCGGATAGCCCTGCGTGCCCGTGGTGGCGGTGATGCTGGTCATGGCCAAGGCCTCCCGCGCCCGCCCCATGGCCGAGAACCCCTCCGGCCGGACCCGGCACGCGGTGCAAGGGACCATGCGGAGGTTGAGGAAGCGTGAAGATGCGCCCCATGAGATGCCCCCGTGACCGGCCGGGGCGGAAGCCATCCCCGCCCGCGGCATTGCGAATATACGTAAACCACAGGGCAGGAACGTTCATTCCACGTTGCCTTCCGTGGCGCGGCACCCCATAGCTTCCGGCGCCATGAACGCCCCCGCACCCAACGCCGCCTTCTTCCACGAGACGGTCCTGTCCGTGCATCACTGGACCGACCAGCTCTTCTCCTTCCGCACGACACGCGACCAGGGCCTGCGCTTCCAGGCCGGGCAGTTCGTGATGATCGGCCTGATGGTCGAGGGGCGGCCGCTGCTGCGCGCCTATTCCATCGCCTCCGCCCCCTGGGACGAGGAGCTGGACTTCCTGTCCATCAAGGTGCCGGACGGACCGCTCACCTCCCGCCTGCAGCACCTGCAGCCGGGCGACAAGATCCTGGTCGGGCGCAAGCCGGTCGGCACGCTGATCCTGAGCAACCTGCGCCCCGGCAAGACCCTCTGGCTGCTCTCCACCGGCACCGGCCTCGCCCCCTTCCTGAGCCTGATCCGCGAGCCCGAGGCCTATGACCAGTATGAGCGTGTCGTGGTGGTCCATGGCGTGCGCCAGGTGGACGAGCTGGCCCATCGCGCGCTGATCGAGGAGGAGCTGAAGGAGCACGAGTTCCTCGGCGAGGTGATCGGCGACAAGCTGCTCTACTATCCGACCGTGACGCGCGAACCCTTCCGCAACCAGGGCCGCGTCACCGACCTGATCACCTCCGACAAGATCACCGGCGATCTCGGCCTGCCGCCGATCTCGCCGGAGCATGACCGCGTCATGCTCTGCGGCAGCCCGGAGATGCTGGCCGATTGCCGCAAGATCCTGGAGGGGCGCGGCTTCCGCGAAGGCAGCCAGCACGAGCCGGGCGAGTTCGTGATCGAGAAGGCCTTCGTCGAGAAGTAGCCGCTCGCCATCGGAAGAAAACGGAAAAGGGGGATGGCCGGCGGGCCATCCCCCTTTTCCGTTCCTGCCGCCCGGGACCGGGGAGGAATACCCTCCCCGGCCGCGCGGTCAGTGGACGTGGGCCCCGGAAGCACCGATCCCGGTCTCCGAACGCACGTACTGCGCGTCGAAGGACGCGATCTCGCGCCGTGCCCGCAGGCTGTTGTCCATCTTCGAGAAGGCCCAGATCCCCGCGAAGGCCAGCGGCATCGAGAAGATCGCCGGGTTGTCGTAGGGGAAGAGCGCGGCGGCATGGTGGAAGGTGTCCACCCAGACCGCCTTGCTCAGCACCACCATCACCACCGCCGCGACAAGGCCGAGCAGGCCGCCGCAGAGCGCGCCCGTGGTGGTGGTGCCGCGCCACATGGTGGACATCAGCAGCACGGGGAAGTTGCAGCTCGCCGCCACGGCGAAGGCGAGGCCCACCATGAAGGCGACGTTCTGGTTCTCGAAGATATAGCCGAGATAGATGGCGACGAGGCCGATCACCACGGCGGAGATCTTCGACAGCCGCACCTCCTTCTTCTCGGTGGCGCGGCCGCGGGCGATCACGCTGGCATAGAGGTCGTGGCTGACCGCCGAGGCGCCCGAGAGCGTCAGGCCCGCGACCACGGCCAGGATGGTGGCGAAGGCCACGGCGGAGATGAAGCCCAGGAAGAGCGAGCCGCCCACCGCGTTGGCCAGGTGCACCGCCGCCATGTTGGTGCCGCCCAGAAGGCCGGTGATCTTGTTGTAAACGCCCGATGCCCCGTTGGTGTAGTAGACCGGGTCGTTCATCAGGAAGGTGATGGCGCCAAAGCCGATGATGAAGGTCAGGATGTAGAAATAGGCGATCAGCCCGGTCGCGTAGAAGACTGACTTGCGCGCCGCCTGCGCGTTCGACACCGTGAAGAAGCGCATCAGGATATGCGGCAGCCCGGCCGTGCCGAACATCAGCGCGAGGCCCAGCGAGATCGCCGAGACCGGGTCCGCGACCATGTTGCCCGGCGCCATGATGCTGACGCCCGACGGGTGCACCTGCACGGCGGCGGCGAACATGCGCTCCGGGTTGAAGCCGAAATGCCAGAGCACGGCGAGCGCCATGAAGGTGGCGCCGACCAGCAGCAGGCAGGCCTTGATGATCTGCACCCAGGTCGTGGCCTTCATGCCGCCGAAGGCCACATAGACGATCATCAGCAGCCCGACGATCACCACCGCGTACAGGTATTGCAGCCCGAAGAGCAGCTGGATCAGCTTGCCCGCCCCCACCATCTGCGCGATCAGGTAGAAGGCCACCACCACCAGCGTGCCGCTGGCCGAGAGGATGCGGATGCTGGTCTGGTCGAGGCGGAAGGAGGCGACGTCGGCGAAGGTGAACTTGCCGAGGTTCCTCAGCCGCTCCGCGATCAGGAACAGCACGATGGGCCAGCCGACCAGGAAGCCGATGGAATAGATCAGCCCGTCGAAGCCGCTGGCGAAGACCAGGCCGGAGATGCCGAGGAAGGAAGCCGCCGACATGTAGTCTCCGGCGATGGCCAGCCCGTTCTGGAAGCCGGTGATGCCGCCGCCCGCCGCGTAGAAGTCGGAGGCTGAACGGTTCTGCGAGGCGACGCGGTAGGTGATCACCAGCGTCATCGCCACGAAGGCGACGAACATGACGATCGCCGCCCAGTTCAGCGCCTGGCGCTGCACCGGCCCGGAGATCGCGTCCGCGGCCCAGGCCATGCCGCCGAGGCCGAGGGCGAGCGTCCCGGCCGTGACGGTGAGGAGCTTGAGGAGGCGCATCAGCGGCCGAGCTCCTGGCGCAAACGCTGCGTCATCTCGTCGAAGCGCGTGTTGGCGCGCGCGACATAGATGCCGGTCAGCACGAAGGCCGAGACGATGACCACCAGGCCCAGGATGATCCCCGTGGAGGTAGCACCCCCGGCGATCGGGGTGGCCATCAGCCCATGGGCGAAGGCCACGAGCAGGATGAAGCCCAGATAGATCACCAGCATCACGATGGAGAGCGTCCAGGCGAAGCCGGATCGGGCCTTGACCAGTTCCTGGAAGGTCGGGTTGCGCAGGATGCGGTTGACCTCGCTGTCCCCGGCATCGGCCCCGGCGGCATCGGTGACGGGTATCGTGGTTCCCAGCGGGATCGCCATTATGTTTCCTCGATTCGCGGGTCTGTGGCCCGTTTTCCTGTGGCGGTTTTCAGAGTGGCCGGCCTCGCGGGCTCTGCCCGCAGAAGGCGCTCTGGTTCGGACCTTGCCATGTTCGTTCGGCATGGCGACAGGGTCAATCGCGAAAAGGGCCGAGGACCCCTCTCTGCGGCAGCGTGGCGTGCGATCGCCCAGCGAAACTGTTTCAGAAACGCGACACATTCCGGACCGGCAAGGTCAAGGATCCCGCCCCTTCCCATCTTGGCCCTTCTCACCCCGGGCCTCCCCGTCTTGGCCCTCCCCGCTCCGGTCTGCCCACAGCCATCCCAGCAGGTCCACCGCGACGGCGATGCCGCTGCCCACCAGCGTCGCCAGGATGCGGTGGCTCGCCGCCTCCGGCTCCGGCATGGCCACCAGGGCGAGCAGGAAGACCACATAGGCGCTGATCGCGGTGGAAAGCGCGGCGTAGTTCACCCTTTGCAGGGCATAGCTGGCCCAGGCCATGGCCAGGATCAGCAGCGCCAGGGCCCATGGGCCAGGCTGGAGCATCGCCGCCACCAGAGTCGCGCCCCCTGCCCCCAGCAGGGTGCCGGCCACTCTTTGCAGACCGCGGGAATAGGTCTCATCCAGCTTCGGCTTCAGCACCATCACCGCGGTCATCGGAGCCCAGTAGCCGTTCGGCAGGTTCGCCAGATGGCTGGCCAGCACGGCTCCCATGGCGGCGCAGGCGAGCCGCAGCGCATAGCCCTGGTCCGGATTCCGGCGGCTGGCGAGGAGGCGCAGGGATTCCAGCAGTTCCGGGATCTGCAGGTCGGAAGGCCAGCTCCGGGGCGAGGGCAGGTAGCGCCGGCAGGCCACCAGGATCACCCACTGCAGGGCGCCACCCACCAGGATCAGGCCCCCGCGGCCCAGCGCGTTCTCCAGGCTGGCCGGAAAGGCGCTGGCCACCGCCAGCGCGATGTTCCATTGCAACCCCAGCCACCAGGCACCGATCCCGGCCGCCGTCAGCAGGCCGCAGGCCGCCGCCCAGAGGCCGCTGATCAGGAGAAGCAGCGGCAGCCACTGTCCCGCCAGGGAGCCCACGGTGGCCGAGGCCGCCATCCCCAGCATCGCCACCAGCATCGGCATCGCCCAGCCGCGCGAGAAGCGCTGCAACGCGCCGAAGCCAACGGTCATGGCGCCGCTGGCCGCCACCAGCCCATCCGACGGGCGTCCGCTCAGCAACCCGGCGACCAGAACCAGCGCCAGCGCCGGCAGGCAGAGCCAGGCGATGCGGATCTGCCGGGCCTTCCAATCCAGGTGGAATATCGTGCCTGGCGGCTGGAGGTCCGGCAGGCGGCGCTGGCGGAAAAATCCAGGCATGGTCCCCCGGCCGGTGCTTCCAGGCAAAAGACCTGCCGGGACGCTTCGTTGCAAGCGGCGGTTTGCGCAGTGGCGGGAAAGGCGCAAAAAAGACCGTACCGGTCTGGAACGCCCGCTGCCGGTCCTGCCCGCCGCCACTACCCGGGAACCCCGCGATGAACGACCCTGGCCCGCTTTCCTCCGGAACCGCCTCGCCGGTGTTGGAGGCCCTGCTGACCCGCCATTCCATCCCGGCCCAGTTGCTGCGCGCGCCGGGGCCGGAAGGCGAGTTGCTGCACCGTATCCTCGAGACCGCCCTGCGCGCGCCGGACCATGGCGGGCTGCATCCCTGGCGCTTCGTGCTGATCCGGGGCGAGGCGCGGACCCGTTGGGCCGCCGCCGTCGAGGAGGCAATGCGCGCCCGCGACCCCTCGGTGACGCAGCCGATGATCGACAAGCAGTGCGGCCGCATCCTGAACGCACCGCTCACCATCGCCGTGGCCGCGCATATCCGCGAAGGCAAGATCCCCGAGGTGGAGCAGATCCTCACGGTCGGGGCCGGGGTGATGAACCTGCTGAACGCCTTCCACGCCGAGGGCTTCGGGGCGATCTGGCTGACCGGGGCGAACGGCTACGACTCCATTCTGGCCCGCCGCCTCGGCCTGGGCGAGGGCGAACGGCTGCTGGGCTACGTCTTCGTGGGCACGCCGGACGGCGAGGTCCGGCCGTCCCGTCGCCCGGAACTGTCGGCGCATGTGACGGACTGGGCCGGCTGATCCGGGACGCCGCTTTCCGCGGCGCCTTGCGTCCAGCGCCGTGCTTCCCCGGGGGCAAGGCTCCGCCTTTCCCCCGGACCCCCTATTCGCCAGGACCCTGAGGGTCCTGGACCTCCCTTTCGCTGGCGCCCGCTGATGCCGGATCGCGCCGGAGAGCATCGCTCTCCGGCGAACTGCCGATGTCACCGGCGCGGACACGATGTTTTCTCCTTTTCGGGAGACCCGCGTCTCCGCCTGCTCCCGGGGATCAGGCCGCAGAGCAACGTCCACCGCAGGCGCCAACGAAAGCCCGGGGTCCGGGGACCGGCTTCGGTCCCCGACGGAGAGGGGGTCCGGGGCGAGAGGCGGCGCCTCTTCCCCGGCGGGCCGCCGCGAAGCGCCACACGGAACCGTTCTACAGCGTCGGAAAGTAGCTCGCCCGCCGCCGCTCGAAATCCGCCAGCCCCGCCCGGTCCTCGATGGTCCGGCGCCCGGCCTCCAGCACGAGCCCCGCATGGCGGCGCAGGGCGGCCAGCCGCTCCGGGCGGTGCTCCACGCCGCTCACGCGGCCCAGGCTTTCCAGCAGGTGGATCAGGACCGGGGCGCTGCCCGCCATGTCCTGGCGCAGGATATGGAACATGGCGTCGCAGAGCCCGTCATAGGTGGTCACGCGCCGGAAGACCCTGGCCCGCCCTTCCCGGAACAGCACCGGCGACGGCATGGGCCGGTCGGCGACCCGGCACAGGATGTCCACCAGCCGGTTGATCACGGCGATGGCGGTGAAGGGGTCGTTGCTGCTAGGCGAAAGCGCGCGGTCACCGACCTCCACGAGCTGCCGCACGGCGAATTCCAGGTCCTGTCCCGCCGCCTGCCGGTCGCCCAGGATGAAGGCGCCGCAGACCTGCCCGCTGGCCTCCTCCCCGTCCGCCTCGCCCGCCACCTCGGCCAGCACCATGCCCTGGCTCACATACTCGCCGGGCCGCATGAGGAGGGTGACGACGAGCCCCTTCTCCGCCGCCCAGTCGGCCAGCCCCTCCGTGTCCAGGGAGCGGATATAGCCTCCGCCGGTCGCCCGGACGGGCCTGCCACCCTCGGGCGGCCGCACCGTGCCGGGTCCCGGCGGTTCCTCCCGCGGCAGGAGGCGGTCCATGGTCTGCACCAGCTCGTGGTGGACATCCTCGATCACCGTCTCGACATTGATGCCGCTGGCGATGTGATGAACGAACCAGACCAGGGTCGCGACGCAGAGCAGAGCCAGGAGCAGCGCCCCGGTCACCGCCAGATGCGGGACGAAGGCGTCCTCCTCCACAGAGCGGACGGTGCGCAGCACCATCAGCACATAGGCGAAGGTGCCGAGGAAGATGCCCAGGGCCATCTGGTTGCCCCGGTCGCGCATGAAGTTCCGCAGCAGCCTGGGACCCATCTGCCCGGAGGCCAGCGACAGCGCGGCGATGGTGATGGAGAAGACCGTGCCCGCCACGCCGATCGCCGAGGAGGCGATGGCGCCCAGCAGCGCCCGGGCGCCGCTCTCGCCCCCGGCATAGATCCAGCCGGAAGGCACCCATTCGTGGTCCGTGAAGGCCCCGTCCAGCCGGACCAGGACCTCCGCCGCCACGATGCCCAGCGTCACGAGCACAGCGGGGCGCAGCCAGAAGACTTCCTGGAGGCTTTCCATCCAGGCCCGCAGCCGGACGGTCATGCCGCCAGGGCCGAACAGCGGTGCCGCATCCCCTCTCCCCCCTCCTCCCGTCACGGCAAAGACGCCGGAGGCGGGGCAAGCGTTGCAGGGGAAAGGCCCAGGTCAGATCGCGGAGGCGCTGGCCTCGGACCGGGTGCCGCCGACGCGCTGGGCCAGGGCGGCCGCCATGAACTCGTCCAGGTCGCCATCCAGCACCGCGGCCGGGTTGCCCTTCTCCACGCTGGTGCGGAGGTCCTTCACCATCTGGTAGGGCTGGAGGACGTAGGAGCGGATCTGGTGGCCCCAGCCGATATCCGTCTTGCTGGCCTCGACGCCGGCCGAGATGGCCTCGCGCTTGCTCAGCTCCAGCTCGTAGAGCCGGGCGCGCAGCATATCCATGGCGATGGCGCGGTTGCGGTGCTGCGAGCGGTCCTGGGTCGAGGCCACCACGATCCCGGTGGGGATATGGGTGAAGCGCACGCCGGATTCCGTCTTGTTCACGTGCTGCCCGCCGGCGCCGGAGGCGCGGAAGGTGTCCGTCTTCAGGTCGGCCGGGTTGATCTCGATCTCGATGCGGTCGTCGATCACCGGATAGACATAGACTGAGGCGAAGGAGGTCTGCCGCCGCGCCGCCGCGTCGAAGGGGGAGATGCGCACCAGCCGGTGCACCCCGCTCTCGGTCTTCAGCCAGCCATAGGCGTTGGGGCCGCTGATCTGCAGCGTGGCGGACTTGATGCCCGCCTGCTCGCCCTCGCTCTCCTCGGTGATGGTCACCTTGTAGCCGCGCTTCTCCGCCCAGCGCGTGTACATGCGCCGCAGCATCTCGGCCCAGTCCTGCGCCTCGGTGCCGCCCGCCCCGGCATTGACCTCCAGGAAGGCGTCGTTGGCATCCGCCTCGCCGGAAAGCAGGCTCTCGATCTCCCGCCGCTTGGCCTCGGCCGCCAGGGCCTTGAGATCCGCCACCGCCGCATCGGCCGTGGCGGCATCGCCCTCGGCCTCGGCCAGCTCGATCAGGTCCAGCGCATCGCGCACATCCTGCTGCAGCCGCGCCACGCCCTCGATCTGGTCGGCCAGCCGCCCGCGCTCGCGCATCACGCGGCCCGCCTCGTCGGCGTCGTTCCACAGCGTCGGGTCCTCGGCCCGGGCGTTCAGCTCGGTGAGCCGCACGGTCGCCGCGTCCCAGTCCAGGTGGCGGCGCAGGAGGTTGACGGATTCTTCGATCTGGCCCTTCAGGGCTTCGGCATCGGCACGCATGGGGGGCCCCGACTGGCGCGGCCCTCCGCCCCCAACCGGGGGCACGGGCCGCGTCTCATACGATATGGTCTTCCAAGGCACGCCCCGCCCCCCTTGGCGAGGGGCGGGACGGAAGCGGGTCTAGTAGAGCCCGCCCAGGCTGCTGTCCACGGCGGAAGCGGTGGGCGGGTCTCCACTGCCGCCGCCGCCGCCGCCCAGCGGCGCCCGGGCGCTGTTCTCGGTGCCGGGGCGGAAGGCCTCGGTGATCGGCGCGCCGTTGAAATCCGTCATCCGCACCAGCGCCACGCCGGGCGGGGCGCGGAAGGGCACCGGTGGGCTATCCTTCAGCGCCGCGGCCAGGATGTCGTGCACGATCGGCGCGGCATTGCCGCCGCCGGCCTCGCCATTGCCGAGCGAGCGGCTGTCGTCGAAGCCCATCCATACCGCCACGACGATGTCCGGGGTGAAGCCCACGAACCAGTTGTCGCGGAAGTCGTTGGTGGTGCCCGACTTGCCGCCCACCGGCCGGTCCAGCCCCTTGCCGGCGGCGGTGCCGGTGCCGCGCTCGACCACGCCGGTCAGGATGTTCACCATCTGGTAGGCGGCGATCGGGTCGGTGATCTGCTTGCGCTCGTCCTTCAGCACCGGCGGACCGGCCGAGACATCGGCGTCGCAGCCGGCGCAGGAGCGGATGTTGTTGCGCCAGACCGCCCGGCCCAGCCGGTCCTGCACGCTGTCGATCAGGGTCGGCGTCACCTGCCGCCCGCCATTGACGAAGGAGGCATAGGCACCGGCCATGTGCAGCACCGTGGTTTCCCCGGCGCCAAGCGACATGGCCAGCACGCGCGGCATGTTCTGGATCACCCCGAAGCGCGCGGCGGAATCGGCCACCTTGTCCATGCCGATCTCCTGCGCCATGCGCACGGTCGGCAGGTTCAGCGACTTCTCCAGTGCCGTTCGCATCGTGACATAGCCGCCCGAGGCCCGGCCGGAATAGTTGCCCGGCCGCCAGGGGCCCTGCGGCGTCATGATCTCCAGCGGCGCGTCCAGCAGCTGCTGGTTCGGCGGGATGCCCATCTCCAGCGCCGGCAGATAGACGAAGGGCTTGAAGGAGGAGCCCGGCTGCCGCATCGCCTGGGTGGCGCGGTTGAACACCGACTTGTCGAAGGAGAAGCCGCCGGTCATGGCCAGCACGCGCCCCGTCGCCGGGTCCAGCGCCACGGCGGCGCCCTCGACCTGCGGCACCTGGCGCAGCTGCGCCCGGCCGCTGCCGGCGGGCTCCACCATCACGACGTCGCCCGCCTTCACCACATCCGCCATGCGGCGTGGCGCGGCGCCGATCCGGCCCTGGGCATTCACCGGCCGGGCCCAGCCGCTGACATCGGAGAAGCTCAGCGTGGCCTGCCGCGGCTGCGAGGCCTGGCTGCCCGGCGGGCGCTCCAGCCAGGCGACCCGCGCCTCGCGATCCTTCACGTCCAGCACCACGGCCTGCCGCCATTCCTGCAGCATTCCGGCGGGGCGGGGCAGCGCCTCCAGCGCCGGCATCCATTCCGAGGCTGCGGCGGAGATCTGGGTCACCGGGCCGCGCCAGCCGCCCCGGCGCCGGTCATATTCCAGCAGCCCCCGGCGCAGCGCGTCCTCGGTCGCCTGCTGCAGCTTCGGCTCCAGCGAGGTGCGGACCACGAGCCCGCCCATGGTGGTCTGCTCGTCGCCGAAGCGGGCCAGCAGCTCCCGCCGCACCTCCTCGGTGAAGTAGCGGCCCACGGCCAGGACCTCGGGCCGGCCCCGGTTCTGCGGGCGGATCGGCTCCCGCTTGGCCTGCTCGGCCTGGGCCTGGGTGATGGCGCCGTCCTCGGCCATGCGGTCGATCACCCAGTCGCGCCGGGCCTTGGCGGCCTCGGGATAGCGTACCGGGTTGTAGTTGTTCGGCGCCTTGGGCAACGCGCCCAGGAAGGCCATCTCGGCGATGCTCAGGTCGCTCAGGCTCTTGTTGAAGTAGTTCCAGGCGGCGGAGGCTACGCCATAGGACTGCTGCCCCAGGAAGATCTCGTTCAGGTAGATCTCCAGGATACGGTCCTTGGACATGGTCGATTCGATCCGGTTGGCCAGGATGGCCTCGCGGACCTTGCGCAGCATGGTGCGGTCGTTGCCGACCAGCATGTTTTTGGCGACCTGCTGGGTAATGGTCGAGGCGCCGACCGCCCGCCGACCGGAGCCGAGCTGCTCCAGGTTGGTCACGGCGGCGCGCGCGATGGCCAGCAGGTCGACGCCGCCATGGCTGCGGAAATTCTGGTCCTCGGCGGAGATGAAGGCCTGCTGCAACAGCGGCGGGATCGCCTCGATCGGCACGAAGACCCGGCGCTCCAGCGCCAGCTCCGCCATCAGCTGGCTGTCCGAGGCATAGATCCGGCTCATCTGCGGCGGCTGGTAGTCGGCCAGCCACTTGTAGTCCGGCATGTCCTTGGTGGCGGTCTCCCACAGCGCGAAGGCAGCGATGCCGCCCACCACGACGCAGACCAGCGCCAGGCCCACGATGCCGCCGAGGATGCGGCGCAGCCAGCGGTGGCGGGACCGGGCCTGCCGTGCCTCGCGGCGCGCGCGCCTGTCCCGACCGGGCCGCGGGCGCCCGTCCCGGCCGTCCTGCTGCGGAGCGTCGCTGCTCAGGGGAGCGCGCTCCCGTTGGCTGTCATCACTCATCGTCGCCCCAATACATGCTCGCGCCCCGCCGGTGTTGCGCATCCTGTGCCGGGGACACCCCCGATCACGCATTGCTGTGCGGCGCACCCCGCAGGACGGCCTCCGGACCGGAACCTGCGGGAAGCCGCTCCCCCGGATGGCCTCGCCCCGCGCCGGGTAGCCGGCTTCCATGGCCCGCGGACGGGCGTGTGATAAGCGAGGCAGGACCGACACCGGAACCCGCATTCCGCCAGAGCACCGATCCCCGCCGCGTGCCGTGGCGCCCCATCTCTGCCGGATGGCCGGCCCTCTCGCAGCAGTGATCCGCAGATAGGTGTACAGAAAGCTTGCCGCCAGTGGGCGCAAAGGCTAGCACGGCGTCGGAATCTCAAAAAGTGTCACCAAGCTTTTTAATAGTTTTTCGCACCTGCGAGATTGCGGCTAATGTCTGCCCCACTATCAAGCGAGGCACCTTCCATGGCGAATGCGGAAAACCCTGCCCCGCGCCCGAAGCCGCGTCTGGACTACCTGGACGCGCTGCGCGGGCTGGCGGCCCTGGCGGTAGGCTATTTCCACATGGCCATGGCGATCCGCGAGCAGGGCCTGCCCCTGTCGCCGGGTGAGGCGCCGGTCATGGACCTGTTCACCCTGGGCCTGGACCTGGGGAAGGCGGCGGTGGTGCTGTTCTTCACCATCAGCGGCTTCATCGTGCCGATCAGCCTGTCCCGCGGCGGCCATGCCCCCGTGCGGCGCTTCCTGTTCAGCCGCTTCTTCCGGCTCTACCCCCTCTACTGGCTGGCCCTGGCCCTGTGCCTCCTGGTAGCGGTGATGCAGGGACACGACTGGCCGCTGCGGACCATCCTGGCCAACCTGACCATGGTCCAGGGCTTCATGGGCTTCCCGGATATCAACGGCGTCGCCTGGACCCTGCAGATCGAGATGGTCTTCTACGTCCTCTGTCTTGGCCTCTTCCTCGGCGGCCGGCTGGACTCGGTCCGGTCCCAGTTCCTGGCGGTGATGGCCTTCCTCGCCGCCGGGCTCGCCCTCGCGGTGCTGCGCTACGCCCTGGTCATCAAGCTGCCCGTGGCCCTGCCGCTGGCCCTCTCGGTGATGTTCTTCGGCTGCCTCTGGCGCGGCTACGTGATCGAGGACCGCCCCGATGCGCGCCGCGCCTCCTTCCAGGCTCTCCTGGCCTTCGCCGTCCTGCTGCCGCCGATCTGCCTGCTCGCCTACAACCACGACTTCGGCTACAATGAGACGTGGTGGCGGTACCTGGTGACCTATTACGCCAGCCTGGCGTTCTTCACCCTCTGCACCACCGTCCTGCGCATGAACCTGCGGCCGCTCGCCTGGCTTGGTGCGGTGAGCTACTCGATCTACCTGCTGCAGTCGCCGATCTGGGGCCTCTCCTCGATGATCGGGCTGGCGCCCTTCCCCATCCCTTATGGCGCGCATCTCTACATCGCCGTGGTGATGGGCATCACCGTGGGGATCAGCGCCCTTACCTACCACTGGGTCGAGAAGCCGATGATCGCCCTCGGCCGCCGCCTCGCGGACAGCATGCCGCGCCGCCGCGACGCGCCGGCCGTGGCCATGGCCGACAACACGATGTGACGCCTGTCCCGGTCCCGCATGACCTCGCGCGGGGCCGGAAGGTCGTCCTCAGGCCGTGCGGTTGGCGATGAAGCGGTGCACGGCATCGGCCAGGGCACTGGCCAGCTTGGCCCTGTGCGCCGGCCGGTTCAGCGCCGCCTCGTCGGAGGCATTGCTGAGGAAGCCCATCTCCACCAGCACCGACGGGATGTCCGGCGCCTTCAGCACGGCAAAGGCTGCCTGCCGGTGGGTGTTCGGCAGCAGCGGCACGTCGCCGCGCAGCGAACCGACCACGAACTGGGCCATCTGGTCCGAACCCTGCCGCGTCTCCTGCCGCACCAGGCTCATCAGGATGCGCGCCACCTCCGGCGAAACCGGCGGCAGGTGCAGCCCGGCGGCCGCGTCCGCCGCGTTCTCCCGCTTCGCCAATCCGGCCGAGAGCGCGTCCGTCGCCCGGTCCGAAAGGGTATAGACGCTGGCCCCCCGCGCCCCCGGCGCGCTGTCCGCATGCATGGACATGAACAGCACGGCATTGCGCTTGCGGGCGAATTCCACCCGCCCGGCCAGGGGAATGAAGGTGTCGTTCGAGCGGGTCATCACCACCCGGCACAGCCCCTTCGCCTCCAGCCGCTTGCGCAGCTCATGCGCCGTCGCCAGCACCACCCGCTTCTCATAGGTGCCCGAAACGCCGATCGTCCCAGGGTCCTTGCCGCCATGGCCCGGGTCCAGCACCACCACCGGCAGGCTGCGCCGGGCGGCCGCGGGCCCACCCTCCGCCACCGTGCGGCTGCGCGCCAGGCGGGCGAAGCCGGCGCTGCTCCCAGGCCGGACGGTCAGCGTCAGGCTGCCGCCCTGCCGGTCCACCCCCGGGGCGGCCACCGGCCCCTCCAGGTCCAGCAGCAGGGAACCGGAACGGGCATCCCAGCGCCCGCCCCGCACGGGCCCGGCGCCGGCCAGCCGATTCGGACCCTTCCACCCGCCGGGCAGATGGAGGCGCAGCCGCGCCGGCCGCGCCGTGGCGGTCAGTCGCCATCGCTCCGTGGGCCCCAGCGGCAGCGTGAGCCGTGCCCCGTTTCCGTCCGCGCGCAAGGCCACGGCTTGCGCCAGCGCCGGTCCGGCGATGGAGGCCCCCCCGAGCCCCATCGCCAGCATGGAGAGGCCGAAGCGCAGGAAGCCGCGCCGGCCGGTCTGTCCATCCATCTCCAATAGTCCCCCTGCGGGGCAACCTAGCGCAGGCCGGCCAGGCTTTCGACGTTTTCGCAGCCGGGACGAGTGGCGCTGTCGCCGCCAGGACACACCCCTGCGGCCCGGCGAAGGCAACCTGCATCAGACCCGGGTGTCGAGCCCCCGCAGCTTGGCCGCCAGCCAGGAGGCATAGCTGTCGGTCATCCCCGCCACGAAATCGACGGCGCAGCGCATCACCTCGCTGGCGCTCATTCCCGGCCGGGGATGGTAGTCGAGCAGCAGGGACAGCGCCTGGCGCTCGCGCAGGTTCAGCCTCGCCGCATCGCCATTGGCCCGGGCAAAGGCCAGGCAGGCGGGCACGAAGACGCTCAGCGCCTTGCCCAGCACGTCATGGGCGCCGATCTCGAACTCCACCTTGCGCGCGTTGAAATAGACCACCTCCTCGGTCCGCCGCGCGGCGATGCCGAGCGCGTCGAAGAGCGCCGGCGCCACCGGCCCCATCAGCCGGGTCAGGCTTTCCCCGGGCTGCAGCGCCCCGCCCAGGATGGTCTGCCGGTGCGCCATGAAGACCTCCGCCACCGCGCGCAGCAGGCGGCGGATGGCCAGGGTGCGCAGCAGGGTGACGCGGCCGCCCTCGTCCGCCTCCCGCTCCAGCCGGGCCATGGAGACCTCGGCCAAAGGCGCCACGATGGCCGCGTAATCGGTGAAGCGCAGGATGCCGAGCTCCAGCGCATCCTCCAGGTCGGCCAGGGTATAGACGATGTCGTCCGCCGCCTCCATCAGCCAGACCGCCGGGTGGCGCGGCAGCGGGCCGGACAGGTCGCAGGCGTTGCGCACTTCCTCGAAGATGCCTCGCTCCGTGGCGAAGACGTTGAACTTCACCCCCGGCACGCCGTCGCGGGCGGCGCGGGGGTCCCCGGCCTCCCAGGGGTACTTCAGGAACCCCCCCAGCGTCGCCACGGTCAGCCGCAGCCCGCCGCCGCCACGATGCCCGTCCGCCCGGGTGAGGACCCGGAAGCCCTGGGCATTGCCGTCGAAATAGGCGAGGTCCGGATCGAGCTCCAGCCCGCTCCCCTCCCCCACCTCCCGCAGCCAGCGGCTCATCCAGGCGGCGATCACCTCCTCCCCGGCATGGCCGAAGGGCGGGTTGCCGATGTCATGGGCGAGGCAGATGGCATGGACGAGATAGCCCAGGTCGTCCGCCGAGCGGCCGGTGGCCCGCAGTTCCTCCCCCAGCCGGACGCCGACAGCATAGCCCAGGGAACGGCCGACCGCTGCGACCTCCAGCGTATGGACCAACCGGTTGCGCACATGCGCGTTGAAGGGCAGTGGGTGAGCCTGGGTCTTCTGCTGCAGGCGTCGGAAAGGCCGCGAGAAGACGATCCGGTCGCCATCCGTCTGGAAGGGGTTGCCGTCCGGCTCGTCGTCGCCGGGGAAAAGTTCCTCCTGCGACATGCTGCCGGGACCCAGGCGTCGCGTATCCAGCAGCGTGATCCAGTGCAAGGGGCAACCTCCTTGTCGCCCGGACGGGAGTAGCAGCGCGGTCCGGCCGCTGGCCAGAGGCGGCGCGGGGATCGGCGAAAAAATCGAGGCGCCACAGCATCATGGCGGCGCGCGAAGAAACGCCGAAGGCCCTTCTGGAATGGGCTGGAAACAACCATCAGTTGATTGTAGAATTCGCTCAGCAACCCCATAGAAATTAGTCACAGTATCATTATGGAATTCGCACCGGTTTGGTTTGCTTTGGTGCGGTGCAAACACTAGAAGAGGTTTGGACTCGGCACTGGCACCCAAGTCAGTGAAAATTTCGGCATCGTATCTAATTTGATCCTTGTCCCAAGCGTGCTTCAGCACCAGAAAAAAATCGACCCGAGTTCAGTTTTTTGGCAATCTTTGGCTATTTAGGAGCGCATGTCTTGGAGAAGATCCCGGTCCTGTTCTGTGCCGATGCGCGGTACTTCCCCTACATGGCTGCCACCATGGCCTCGCTGCTGTCCAGCAATCCGGACAACACTTTCCGTCTGATCGTCTGCTCGACGGAACGCAACGCGGCAAGCGAGCAGCAGATCGCGCGCTTCGTGGCGGAACACCGGAACGCGACCGTGGAGTTCGTGTGCTTCGACCTGCAGAAGGTGAAGACCAACCTGCCGGTCAGCAAGCACATCACCGTCTCCGCCTACCTGCGCCTCTTCGTCACGGAATTCCTCGATCCCTCGATCGAGAAGGTGGTCTATCTCGACAGCGACATCATCGTCCGCGACGACATCCGGGCGCTTTGGGAGACCCCGCTGGAGGACGCCTATCTCGCGGCCGTTCCCGAGCCCTACAAGGCCTATCACCCGGGCTTCGACAAGGACGATACCTACTACAACTCCGGCGTGCTGGTGGTGAACGTGCGGAAGTGGCGCGAGGACAACGTCCTCCCCGCCCTGCTGACCTTCACCGTGGAGAATGCCGAGCACCTGACCGCGCACGACCAGGATGTGATCAACAACGTCTTCCGCGACCGGATCGCCTCCGTCCCGGCCTGCTGGAACTTCCAGCCCAATTTCGCGGACTTCTCGGCCGCGGAGATGGGGCTCTCCGAGGAGGAGTTCCAGGAACTCCGCCGCGCGCCCAAGATCATCCACTACACCGGCAGCTCGAAGCCCTGGTTCTACATGCAGGAGCCCCACTACAAGAGCTGGTACCACGAGGCCGCGCGCCTCACCCCCTGGGCGCGCCCGCCGGCGGACCAGACGATGAGCAACGTCATCCGCAAGGCCCTGCGGATGAAGAAGCTCAAGGAACGCGCCAACTGGCACTTCCCGCATCTCTGCCGCATGGCCCGCACCGCGCTGGGCCGGCGCAGCCGGGTGAACGTGGACCCGGCGATCGGCTGACGCGGGCCGCAGGCCCCCTTCCCGCCCCAAGGGGCGCGGGAAGGCCGTTCCGCCGCCTCAGCCCTTGATGCGCGCCACCGTGGCAGTGGTGGAATTGCCGGGCAGCAGCTCCGCGAGCTTCACCTCGCCGCCCCATTCCTGCACGAGGTCGCCGCCGACCACCTGGTCGACCGTGTAGTCGGCACCCTTCACCAGCACGTCCGGGCGGACCAGCCGGATCAGTTCGGTCGGAGTGTCCTCCTCGAAGACCGCGACGAGATCCACCGTGGCGAGCGAGGCCAGCACGGCGGCACGCGCCGCCTCCCCCTGGATCGGCCGCGTCGGCCCCTTGAGCCGGCTCACCGAGGCATCGGAATTCACCCCCACCACCAGCCGGTCGCACCAGGACCGCGCCTGTTCCAGCAGGTGGACATGGCCGGGATGCAGCAGGTCGAAGCAGCCATTGGTGAAGCCGACCCGGTAGCCCCTCTGCCGCCAGCGCTCCGCCTGCTCGGCCGCGGCGGCACGCGAGACCACCTTGCGCAGCGTGCCGCGCTCGGGCTTCAGCGCCTCGGCGATATCCTCTTCCCGCGCCACGGCGGTGCCGACCTTGCCGACCACGATCCCGGCGGCGATGTTCGCCAGGCGGGCGCCAACCTCCAGGGGCAGGCCCGCGGCCATGGCGGCGGCCACCACCGCCACCACCGTGTCCCCGGCGCCCGAGACGTCATAGACCTCCGGTGCCTCGGCGGGGAAATGCTGCACCCCGTCCGCCTGCACCAGGGTCATGCCGTCCTCGGCCCGGGTCACGAGCACGGCGCCGAAGCCGTGCTGCAGGCGCAGGGACCGGGCGGCATCCACCAGCGCGCCTTCGCTCTCGATCGAGCGGCCGGTGGCGAGGCGGAGCTCGTTGCGGTTCGGCGTCACCAGGTCCGCCCCGGCATAGACGCTGTAGTCCAGACCCTTGGGGTCCACCACCACCTTGCGCCCGGCGGCCTTGGAGGCGGCGATCAGGCGCTGCGGGATATCCCCGGACAGCACCCCCTTGCGGTAATCGGAGAGTACCATCACCCGGGTCGCCGCGATGGTGTCCTGGGCGATCCGCAGCAGCCTGTCGGCGAGGCGCGCCTGGATCGGCTCGGGATTCTCATGGTCGGCGCGGAGAAGCTGCTGCCCCTGCGCGACGAAGCGGGTCTTGGTGGTGGTGGCCCGCCCCCCCTGCACCAGCAACCAGGGCTCCACACCGCTCTGGCCGCCGATCAGCGCGGTCAGGTCCGATCCGGCCTGGTCGTCGCCGACCACGGACAGGAAGGCGGTGGGCGTACCGAGCGCCGTCAGGTTGCGCACCACGTTCCCGGCGCCGCCGGGCATGGCGACCTCCCGGTCCACGGTGAGCACGGGGATCGGCGCTTCGGGCGAGACCCGGGCCACGCGACCATAGACGAAGCGGTCCAGCATCGCGTCGCCCACCACGAGGACCGAAGCGCGCTTGAGACTACGCACGGCCTCCGCGAGGTCGTGGGAAACCGGAGATTCCGGCAGGTGGCCGTTCATGCGGCATCTCGGTAGCGCAGGGTTACGGCCCGACACAAGGCTGCTCCCGCCGCGTAAGGACTGCGTTAAGCGCATCGGCGGCAACCTGCGGGGCGATGCAGCCCCTTTCCCTCCCCTCCGCGACACGCCCCGAGGGCCCGCGGACCGCCCTGGAATGGCTTGTCCTGACCCCTCGCAGCCCTCTGCACCGGCGGCTGGGACGGGCACTCCTGGCCGAGGCCGCCGCGGAAGGCGGATCGTTGCGGGAACTCGCCGGCGGCGAATTGCTGCTCGGCGCGGCGCCCGCCCTGCTCGACCGCCTGATGCCCGGCCTCTGGCGCGTGCTGGGCGCCGAAAGCCTGTCCCGCCGGCCGCAATGCCCGCCCGGGTCCCAGCCGCTGGCCGCCGCCCCGCCCCATGCCCCCCCGCCTCAGCCGGGCGCCCCGGGCATGGCTGCCCCGGAGCGTGTGCCGCAGCCTTTCCTGGAGGAAGTGCTGGAGCGCCTGCCCATCGTCGGCCTCGCCCCCGGGGGCCTGCCGCGACTCGCCGGGCTGCACCTGAAGCCTTCCCGCGCCGGCCTGCTGCGCCTGGGGCAGGGCCTCCCCCCGCACCTGCTGGGCCATATGGGCGAGGACACGATGCACCGTGCCTTCCAGGCCCTGGCGGACCCTGCGCAACGGCAGGCCCTGCTCGGCGCCGTGCCGGCGGTGCCGCTGCACCTGGACATGCGGCCCGCCGACCTCGCCGCCCTCCCCGGCTGGCCTGGGGATCTGCCGCTCCTGCCGGTGCTGCCCCTGGCCGTGCTGGCCGGTCCGGTGCCCTCCCTGCCCTTCGCCCTGTCGGGGCTGGAGGCCGCCTCCCTGGCGCTCTGCGACGCGGGCAACCTGCCCGGCGCGGCGCTGCACCTGCGCTGGACGCCGGGCCTGGCCGCGCTGCCGCCGGACAGCATCGCGGCCCTGGACCCCGGCCGCCTGGTGCTGGACGAGGTGGAGGACGAGGCCGCCCTGGCCTGGGGCCTGTCCCGTGGCATCGGGCGCTTCACGGGGGCCCAGCCTTCGCGCCTGCTGGCCGTGGTGCGGCGGCGGGACTGTGCTTTCCGCCAGGATTGCAGCACCGCCACCTGCGCCGCCAGCGCCGCCGGCCTGTCGCCCCGCGCGCGTTCCGGCTGCGCCGCCCCGCAACGCCTGATTCCGCAGGAGGAAGCGCCGTGAGCCTGTCCCTCGCCACGCCGCGGCAGCCGGCCAGTGCGCCGCCGCTGGACCACCCCCTGGACCACCCCTCGGGGCATCCACCGGGCCATCCTCCGCCTCCCTCCCTCGGCCGCCGGGAGGCGTTGCCCGGCGGCGAGGCCGGCACGGCCCGCGACCTCGCCGCGCTGGTACATCACTGCACCGCCAGCGATTCGCGCCGGGACGTGGTCTGGCTTCGCCTTTCCACGCTGCCGCCGGGGCTGGACCGCCCGCACCACCGCCGCCTGCTGCGGGAGGCCGCGACCCCGCCGGTGGGCCCGCGCGGGCGCAGCTTCCACCTGCCGAACGGCGATCTCGCGGTGGTGGCGCCGCCCGGCCCTGGCGCCGGCATCGCCGAAACCACCCGTGCGGCGCTGGAAGGCGCCCTGCCCGAGGTGATGCTGGGGCAGGTCCTGCGCACCATGCGCCTGCCGCAGGAGGCGGTGAGCGTCCTGGCCGCGCTGGAGGAAAGCCTCGGCCTGCGCCAGCCCCCCGCCCCGCCCGCCGATGCCCGGCCGCTGGACCCGGCGGGGCTGGCGGAAGCGGAACGGGCGCTGCGCCACGCCGATGTCTGGCCGTTGCACGCCCGGCAATCCGTCTGCCGGCTGATCCCGGAGGAAGGCCGGCTGGAGCCGGTGCGCGAGGATGTGCGACCGATCGCGGCCAGCGTCTCCGAGCGCCTGCTGGGCGGCCGCGACGCCTCGGCCAGCCCCGCCCTGGCCGCGCATCTGGGCGACCTGCTCGCCGCCCGGCTGCTGGCGACCCTGCTGTCGCGCCGCGACTGGCAGGGCAGCCCCCGGCCGCTGCACCTGCCGCTCTCCCTCGCGACCCTGTCCGGCCCGGCCTTCCTGCATCTGGACGCGATGCTCCCCCCGGCGCTGAAGCCGCTGCTGACCCTCGGCCTTCCGGCGCTGGAGGTGCTCGCGGCCCCGGGCGAGGTGCCGCTGCTGCGCCGCTTCCTGCTGGCCCGCGGCTACCGCCTGGCGCTGGAGGTGCCGGAGCCCGGCCTGCTGGCCGCCTTCCGTCCGGCGCGACTCGGCATCGCCACCTTGCGAATCCCCTTTTCGCCAGACCTGCCCGCCGCCCCCGGGATGCTGCGGACAGTACTGGAGGACCGGCGGACGGAGCTGGTCCTGGCGGGCTGCGACGGCGCCGCCGCCATCGCCTGGGGCTGGAAGATGGGCATCCGGCTCTTCCAGGGCCGCGCCATCCAGCACCGGCGGGGCTGACGGCAGCGGCGGAAGGCGCATATCCAGGAGCATGGAACGGGCTGGGTCTTCCTCGACCCGTTCCGCTGCGCCCGGGCCAGCGGCGCGTTGGTCAGCATCGGCGAACAGGCCCGGCGGGGGCTCAGTAGCCCCGCGACAGGTCCACGCGGTTGAGCAGCGGCTCGCCACGCCGGAAGCGCAGCACATTCCCGGCCAGCGTGTTCACAGTGCTTTCCAACGAAGCAGTGGAGGAGGCATGCGGCGTCACGAAGAGGCCCGGTGTCGTCCAGAAAGGATGTTCCGGCGGCAGCGGCTCCTGCGAGAAGGCGTCGATCGTGGCGGCGCGGAGCTGGCCGCCGGCCAGGGCGTCGATCAGCTCCTGCTCCACCAGATGGCCGCCGCGCCCGGCGCTGACCACCACCCCGCCCCGCGGCATGCGCGCGAAGGTGTCGCGGCAGAGGATGCCGCGCGTTTCCCCGGTCAGGGCGAGAAGGTTCACCAGGATCTCCGTGCCCGACAGGAAGTCGCCGAATTCCTCCGGGCCGGCGAAGCCCTGCACGCCCTCGATCGCCCGGGGCGTACGCGACCAGCCGCGCACCGTATAGCCGAGCCCGGCCAGCCGCCGCGCCGCGAGCCCGCCCATCTGTCCCAGCCCCATCACGCCGACCACCACCTCGCGCGCTGCCCGCATGGTGCGGTAGGACCATTCGTGGCGCTGCTGCGCCGCCAGGAAATGCGCCACCTCGCGATGGTGGAACAGGGTCCAGCAGCAGACATAGTCCGCCATGCGGGAAGCGAAATCCTCGTCCACCACCCGCACGAAGGGGATATGGCGCGGCAGGTCCGGATCGAGCATGAAATGGTCGATCCCGGCCCCGGTGGAGGACACCAGCTTCAGGTTGGGAAACTGCGCCAGGAAGCCCGGCGGCATCCGGAAGACGAGGCAGATATCGATCTCGGCCGGGTCGCCGATCTCGGGCCAGAGGCGCAGATCCTCGCCCGGCAGGGCGGCGCGCAG
Source organism: Roseomonas mucosa ATCC BAA-692 (assembly GCF_000622225.1). GTDB lineage: Bacteria > Pseudomonadota > Alphaproteobacteria > Acetobacterales > Acetobacteraceae > Roseomonas > Roseomonas mucosa. Next base: position 291,525 of record NZ_JHWD01000004.1, read on the forward strand.
CCCCTCGATCAGACGGTCGCCATAGGCATCGTGCAACCTGCAAAGGATCGCCATCGCATCAGGCCTCCGGATCTCCCACCCGCGGTGAGGGGCGTTTCACGAAGCTTCCCTCGCGAAAGCCGTGCCAGCCGTCGCGCCCATCGCGCATGGCAGACGCGCGTCCGGCGCCTCGCGCGAGGCTCCCCCCGCGACGGGCGGGGCTCAGAGGCCCAGCAGGTCCAGGGTCCGCGCCACGACCTTGTCCTCGGCATAGAGGTCCAGTGCCCGCGCCCGCCCCGCCTCGCCCATGCGCCGACGCAAGGCGGGGTCCCCGGCCAGCCGGCGCAGCGCCCCGGCCAGGGGTGCCGCCTGCATGGGCGGGACGAGGAAGCCGGTCTCGCCTTCCAGCACCATCTCGCGCGGGCCGCTGATATCGGTCGCCACCACCGGCAGGCCGGTGAGCATGGCCTCGATCACCGACATCGGCAGGCCCTCGAAATGGCTGGGCAGGCAGAAGACATCCGCCCCCCGCAGCAGCCGCGCCACGTCGTGCCGGTAGCCGAGGCGCTTCAGCCGGGGGCCCAGCTCCCGCTCCGCCCGGGCGAAGGCCGGTTCCAGGTCCTCGCCATGGTCGGAGGCCAGGCGCTCCCCCACCACCCAGAGCGTGGCGCCGGGCACGGACTCCATGGCTTCCAGCAGTTCCGGATGGCCCTTGTGCCGCACGAGACGGGAGACCACCGCCACCACGCAGTCCTCCGGCGCGGCGCCCAGCTCGGCCCGGACCTCGGCACGGGTGGCGGCATCGGGGTGGAACAGCGCCGGGTCGCGCCCATTGCCGCAGGCCACGGCGTGGCGGGAGATCCCCAGGCGGCGGGCATCGCCCGCTTCCTCGGTGCTGACCGTCATGAAGACGTCGGTCACGCGGCCGCCGAGCCATTCCATGCCCAGCGACAGCCCCCGGCGCCAGGGTCGGCCGGGCTGGTTGAACAGGAAGCCATGCCCCGTATAGGCGATGCGCGGCACGCCTTCGAGCTTCGCCGCCAGCCGCGCCAGCAGCCCGCTGATCGGGAAATGCCCGTGCACCAGATCGGGCTTCTCCGCCCGGATCAGCGCCCGCAGCGCCCGCAGCGCCCGCCAGTTGGCGCGTGGCGACAGGGACCGGGCCATGGGCAGGCCGACGATGCGGAACCCCTCGGCCCGAGGTGCGTCGAGCAGCGGCCCCTCGGCGCAGGCGCCCACGACCTCGTGCCCGCGCTCCCGCGCCGCGCGCATCAGCGGCAGCACGAAGTGCCGCAGGGCGAAATCCACGTTGGCGACGAACAGGACTTTCACGCCCGGCAGCCCCCTGCGTGGCCACCGGCCGGACCGGACGGATGGTGCATGGCGGTCCTGTCAGTCCTCTCGCGGGCCGCTCGCCGCAGGGCCCGGGGCCGGTTCCGGCGCCGCTCCCTTGTGGGGCGCCTCCTGGACCGGCCGCGACGGCGTGCCCGGAATGCCCTTCTGCGCCCCCGGCGCGGCCCCTTCGGCCCGGCCGGGCGTGTCGCCCCGCAATTCGCCGGGCGGCACGCGGCGGATCGCCCATTGCACGCTCTGGGTCCCCGGTTCCGCCTGCAGCACCACCTGGCGGGTCGGCTGCGGCTCGCCGGCGGCATAGAGGCTTTCCTCCAGCGCCAGGGCGGCACCCTCGCCGCGCATCCGCCAGCTCGTGCCCGAGGGCAGGCGGAGCAGCACGCCGCGCCCATCCTCCAGCACGGAGGCCTTCACCGTGGGATGGAGGTGGAAGCGCACCGCGAAGCCGCCGGCCGGGCTCTCGGCCTCCACCGCATCCTCGCCGCGCAGGTCGTCGCCGGATTCGGAGAGCCAGAGGCGGCGGCGATGGACGGCGCCGAGGATCTTCTTCCAGCCGTCATGCGTCGCATCCAGCCATTGCGCGCCCTCGGCCTCCTGCCGCTCGGCCTCCACCACCTCCGGCCGGCGGCCCAGCCCGTCCTCGCGCAGCTCGGCGCTGTTGGTATCGGCCAGGACCAGGGTGGAATGCGCCGCGGTGGAACGCAGCGCGTCGCGCCATTCGGGCTCGGCCAGGGGGGAGGCGCCGCAGTTCACGATCAACCGGTCCCGCCCGACCGACATCTCGAAGCTGAGCGTGCCCGCATGGTGCCAGCGGTCGGCGCCGCGCGGCAGCGGTCCGGGGCCGGATTCATGCGGCGGCGGCGGGCCGCAATCCACGATCACCAGCGTCCGCCCGGCGAGCAGGCGCTGGAAGCCGCTGTCGGGCAGGATCAGCGGTGCCCGGCCACGCGCCTGGGCCTGGGTGAGGACGAGGTCCAGCAGCGGCGCCGCCTCTCCCCGCGTGCCGTTGAAGCAGGCCAGCCCGCCGTCGCCGTGGCGGAAGACGCGCAGCGCCGGGCCGGCGCGGTCCAGCGCCAGGGAAAGATGCGGCGGCGCCTCCAGCTCGGCCCCGTGCAGGAGGTTGCGCAGCTCGATCAGGTCCTGCAGCGCGGCCAGATGCACCGCGGGCGAGCGTTCCGCGTGGCAGCCATCGGGCAGGAACTGGCGCTCCAGCTCGGCGGGGAGGAGCTTCAGGCAGCGGGTGAGCCAGCCCTCCTCCTCCAGCGCCACGGCGGCCGCCATGGCGCCCTTCAGCGCCACCAGCCCGCCGCGGTGCTCGCAATGCGCCGGCAGAGCGGCGACCAGCCCGCGCGCGTCCTGCGCCAGCCGCTGCATCAGCGCCTTGCGGAAGCCGTCCTCGGCGGTCGCGGCCAGGAAGTCCCAGTGCCCCAGCCAGGCGGAAAGCCGCGCCCCCACCACCTCCGGCGCATCGGCCAGGGCCTCGTTGCCGGTGCGGGACAGCCAGTCCTGGGTCAGCGCCCGCGCCCGCAGCCGGGCATTGTCCGTGCCCAGCGCCCGCAGGTCGCGCAGCCAGGCGAAGCCGTGCAGCGCGGCGCGCCAGCAGGGGCTGCCGCCGCTCATCGCCTCCGGCGCGCCGGGCGTGGCGCGGGCGGCCTCGGCGGGCAGCAGCAGGCCGGTGGTGCCGAGCACCTCGAACTCGCCCTTCAGCAGCCGCTGGCCGCGCGCCGCGTCGCCCGGCCAGAGGTCGCGGAAGGCGCGGGCCGGCGCCTCGGGCACGCGCAGCGGCTTGAGCCCGGCCAGGGTGCGCTTGGCGCCGCGCAGCCAGCCGCTCATTCCGGTCTCCGCAACGTCTCGCCGCCCCCGCCCTCCGTGGCCTGCGGGCGCAGCGCGGCGATGGCGGCGGCATAGTCGGGCTTGCCGAAGACGGCGGTGCCGGCCACCAGCGTGTCGGCGCCCGCCGCGAGGCAGAGCGGCGCGGTCTGGTCGGTGACACCGCCGTCGATCTCCAGCGCGATGTCGCGGCCGGAGGCGTCGATCATGCGGCGCAGCGCCTCGATCTTCGGCAGTTGCGAGGTCAGGAAGGACTGGCCGCCGAAGCCCGGATTGACCGTCATCACCAGCACGAGGTCGAGCAGGTCCAGCACGTTCTCCAGCGCCGAGACCGGCGTGGCGGGGTTGAGCACCACGCCCGCCTTGCAGCCCAGGCCCCGGATCGTCTGCAGCGAGCGGTGCAGGTGCGGCCCGGCCTCCGGATGCAGGGAGATGACATGCGCCCCGGCCTCGGCGAAGGCGGCCAGGTAGGGATCGGCCGGCGCGATCATCAGGTGCACGTCGAAGGGCAGCGTGCAGTGCCGGCGCAGCGCGCGCACCAGCGAGGGGCCGAAGGAGATGTTCGGCACGAAATGCCCGTCCATGATGTCGAGATGCAGCCAGTCGGCGCCGGCGGCTTCGATGGCGTGAACCTCCTCGCCCAATCGGGCGAAGTCAGCGGCCAGGAGGGATGGGGCGATGCGGACTGATCTGGACACGGGGCCGTTTTGCCAGCCGGTCCGGCGGTGGGCAACCGCCAGAGATAGGTTTGCGGCGGCCGATCGCCACGAGTGCCGCCCCTTGCGGGCTCACGATTCCGGGAAAACGCCCTTCCGCCTCTTCCCGCCGCCGGCGCGCCGATTCCGCGCGAAGGCCCGAGGCGGGCGACGGGCGGGAGCACCGTGGCATCGTGCCGCATGCGCGCGGAGAAAATTTCACCTCCCGGATTGCCACATCGGGGCAGGATTTCCTTTCCTGTTGCGAAGCGGGCGCGGTCGTGGAGAAAAGATTTCCAAACCGCAGAGTCCCCCCGACCTCCGCCATGCCCTCCCCCACCCGCCGCCGCCTGCTTTCCGCCACCGCTGCCCTGCTTTCCGCTGGCGCGCCACCCCTGGTTCTTTCCGGCCACGCCGCCCCCGCCCAGGGCGACAGCGAAGGCCAAGGGACCAGCCAGGGGGCAAGCCAGGCAACGGATCAGGGCACGGGACATTGGCCCGCCCGCCCCATCCGCCTGATCATCCCCGTCGCCCCGGGCGGCAGCCTGGACATCCTCGGCCGTGTCCTGGCCAAGCGCCTGACCGCCACGCTGGGCCAGCCCGTGGTGGCGGAGAACATGGCCGGAGGCGGCAGCAACATCGCCTTCGAGCACGTCGCCCATGCCCGGCCGGACGGCCACACGCTTCTGGTCGGCTCCGACGTTCTGGCCATCAACCCGGCCCTCTATCCCCGCGCCGGCTACGACCCGGTGCGCGACTTCGCGCCGGTGGCCGAGGCGGTGCGCGCGCCGCAGGTGCTGGTGGTGCGCGACGGGCTGGAGGCCCGGGACATCGGCGCCTTCCTGTCCCTGGCGCGGGAGGCCGGGGGGAACCTTTCCATGGCCTCCCAGGGCAATGGCAGCCTTGGCCACCTCGCCGGCGCGCTGCTGGCGCAGCGGGCGGGCGTGGCCTGGACGCATGTGCCCTATCGCGGCGGCGGCCCGGCGGTGATCGACCTCACCGGCGGGCATATCGACGCGCTGATGGTGACGCTGCCCGCCGCGATCGAGCAGATCCGGGCCGGACGCATCCGCGCCCTGGCGGTGACCTCCGCGGGCCGCGACCCCAACCTGCCCGGGGTGCCGAGCCTGGCCGAGAGCGGCTTTCCCGGCTTCGAGGTGGTGACCTGGCAGGGCATCCTCGCCCCCGCCGGCACGCCGGCGCCCATCCTGCGCCGCCTGGCCGGGGAGATCGCCGCCGGCCTCGCCGACCCGGAGGTGTCGGGCCAGCTCCGCGCCCAGGCCTTCGAGATCACCGGCACCGGCCCGGACCGTTTCCGCGCCCTGGTCACCGCCGAGGCCCGGCGCTGGCCGGAGGTGGTGCGGGCCTCCGGCGCCCGGCTGGAGTGACGCCCGGCGGGGCGAAGCCTGCCGCGCTCAGCCAGGGGAGAGACAGGGGCTGCGGCGGGCATAGTCGCGGAGTTCGGGCGGGATGCGTTCCAGCACGTTGCCGGCGGCCAGCAGGGCGCGTCCCTCCGGCGTCCAGCGGGCGGGGCGGATGGACGGGGCGGCGAAGGCGCCGCTGACCCGCACGGGGATATCCAGCGCCAGGGTGCCGGTGGTGGACCGGGCGCTGCCCACGGTCAGGTCCATCTGCCGGCGGCGCAGGTCGAAGCGGCCATTGCCGGCGATGGTCCCGTGCTCGGCCCGGAGGCGAAAGGGCGCGACCGTGGCGACGCCGTCGCGCAGGTCCACCACGCCCAGGAGGCAGGAAATGGCGCTCTGCCCCCGCGCCGTGCGGAACAGGCCCCGCAGGTCCTGCGAGGCGAGCTCGATCAACTCGCGCGCGATGCTGCCGCCCGTCATGCCCACCACGGCCGAGGCATGCGCGCCCCGCGCCGCGCCGTTGAGCGTCGCGCCGCGGGCGCTGAGCGTGACATGCCCGTCCATTCGGCCCTGGAGGTCGATCTGGCCGATGCCGAGTTCCCGCCGCAGGGCCTGGACATCCAGGCCGGTGGCGGCGAGCCGGGCGGAGATGCGGGCACCGGGCTGGCCGGGCTCCGCCGGGCTTTCCACCGCCCCCTGCCCCTCGACCTTTCCGCCGAGATAGCCGCCCGAGAGGTCCTCCAGCACCACGCGCCCCGGCTCCAGGCTGGCGGCGAGCCTGGCCCCGGTAAGGCGCAGCGTGCCGTAGTCGAGCTGCTCCGCGCTGATCCGGGCCGAGACCAGCATCCCCGGCGAGCGGTCCACCGCCAGCGGCAGGTCGGTGGTGTCCCCCGAGCCGCCGCTGGCGGGTGCGCCGAGCAGGCGGTTCAGGTCCAGGCGGGCGAAGGGCAGGTCGAGGGCGAGCCTGTCCGGCTCGCCCCGCGCGCCCTCGTCGAGCCGCAGCCGCGCGCCCGCGATGGCCGACCCGCCCAGGGCGCCCGAGGCATCGCGCAGCCGCCAATGGTCGCCGGAGCGTTCCAGTACGCCGGCAAGGCGGAGCGGCGGGCCTGCCTTCGCTTCCGGCGGCGGCGATCCGGCGATGGCGAGGAGGACATCCGGCGTCGCGGCCTCCAGCACGAGTTGCCCCTTCGCCCCATCCAGGTTCAGCGGATCGGCCATGGTGCCGCCGAAGCCCAGGCTGGTGTCGCCGGAATTCACGCGCAACGTGACGGGGCAGGGCCCGCTCTTGTCGCGCAGCGCCAGGAAGGAGGCGAGATCGACCTGCAGGCGCAGCGGCAGGCCGTTATAGGCCCCCTGGGCGCTGAGCCGCACCGGCTCGTCCAGATCCTCCGCCCCGAGGGAAACACGGTCGAGCCGGACGTGCAGCCGGTTGCCGCCCGATGTGGCGATCTCCACCTCGCCATCGGTCAGGACGAGGTCCAGCAGCGCGGGAAAGCCCGCCCGGCCGGGGGGATCGACCGGCGGCAGGGCATCCGGCCCGGCCCCCTGTGCCGACGAGGCCGCCTGCCCGGCGGGCGCCCCAGGAGCTGTCTCGGGAGCCGCCCCTGGGGCCGTGCCAGCGGAGGCCGTGTCCCGGGGCTGTGCCGAGGCCGGCTGCCGGCCAGCCCCCCGGACTTCCCCTTGGGCCTCCTGTTGGCCCTTCGCGTGGAAATGCCAGTTGCCGGTGCCGTCCGGCGCCCGCTCCAGCCGCAGCCTCGCGCCGGAAACCGACAGGTGCCGCAACACGGGCGGCCCCTGGAGCAGCGACAGGACATCCAGCTCGCCCTCGGCCTGGGCGACCTCCAGCATGGGCGCCGCGCCGGGCAGCCCGGCCAGCCGCAGGCCCCGCACCTCCAGGCGCGTCCAGTGCCCGGGCACCACCTTCAGCCCGGCGAAGGCCAGGTCCCGCCCCAGCAGCGCGCCGCCGACCCGCCCCGCCACGGGGCCGAGGTCGAGATGCGGCAGCAGCCACCAGCCGCCGGCCAGCGCCAGCAGCAGCAGGACCGCCAGCGACAGCATGATCCGGATGGCCCAGCGAATCATGATCCTGCCTGAGCTCCACCCGTCATCCCGCGCCTGGTTCCGCCGTTCCGCGCCGGCAGAGGTACGGGATCGGCACGCCATGCCACAAGCCGTTCGCGGAACGGGCCTCGCGGCGCTTCCCCGGGAAAGCCCCGCGCCTTGCGCCGCAAGTGCGGCCTTGCCCCCGGAAGGCGGGCCGGCCACCCTGGCGCATGGATGCCCAGATCGCCGTCACCGATTCGCCGGCCGAGGCCGAGCGCGAGACCGTCCTCCGGGGGCTGATCGCCTTCAACACGGAACGTGCCGGGCCGCTGGAGATGCGGCCCCTGGCGGTCATCCTGCGCGATCCGGGGACGGGCCACCCGCTGGGCGGGCTGATCGGCCGCACCACCCGGGACTGGTTCTTCGTGGAGATGTTCCACCTGCCGGCGGAAGCGCGGGGCCAGGGCACCGGCCGCCGCATCCTGATCGCGGCGGAGGAGGAGGCGCTGCGGCGCGGCTGCCGCTACGCCTGGCTCGACACCTTCAGCTTCCAGGCGCGGGGCTTCTACGAGAAGCTCGGCTACAGCGTCTTCGGCACGCTGGAGGACTACCCGGCCGGCCATTCCCGCTACTTCCTGCGCAAGACCCTGGGCGAGCCGGGCCGGTAGGAGCCGCCCCGCCCGGGGTGCGGGAAACGGCCTAGGCCCTCGCCCGGAGGCGGGCGGCGAAGAAGCCGTCCAGCCCGCCGCGTTCCGACCAGAGATCGGGCCGGGTGCGCAGCGCCCCGTCCCGCGTGACGGCTTCGGCGAGGCCGGGCACCTCCTCCGGCCGCACCGGATCGAGTTCCAGCCCCAGCGTGGCGGCCGTGGCCAGATGCGCCTCGCCCTCCTCCGGCTGCAGCGAGCAGGTGGCGAAGACCAGCCGCCCGCCGGGCTTCAATTGCCGCGCCGCCGCCGCCAGCATCCGGCGCTGCAGGTCGGCCAGCGGCGCGATGTCCGAGGCGCGCTTCAGGAAGGGCACGTCCGGGTGCCGGCGCATGGTGCCGGTGGCGGTGCAGGGCGCGTCCAGCAGGATGGCGTCGAACCGCTCCGCCGGCGCCCATTCCAGCACGTCCGCGACCGCCAGCTCCGCCTCCAGCCCCAGGCGGCGCAGGTTCTCGCCCAGGCGTCCGGCGCGCTTCGCATCCTTCTCCACCGCCGTGACCCTCGCCCCGGCGGCGGCGAGCTGCGCCGTCTTGCCGCCGGGCGCGGCGCCGAGATCGGCCACCCGCTCCCCCGGCCGCGCCGCCAGCAGCCGCGCCGGCAGGGCGGCGGCGGCATCCTGCGCCCAGAACCGCGCCTCGCCCGCCCCGGGCAGATCCGAGAAGCGCGTCCCGGCCGGAAGGCGCAGCGTGCCGGTGGGCAGCAGCTCGCCCCCTTCCGGCGGGGCAGCGCCCGGCATCAGGCTGAGGTCCAGCGGCGCGGGCTCGCGATGCGCACGGGCGATGGCGCGCACCGCCGGGCCATAGGCGGCGTGCCAGGCGCCCCAGAGCCAGGGCGGCGTGTCCAGGCGCTCGGAATCCAGCCCCTCCAGCGCCGCCGGCCCGGCCTCGGCCACGCGGCGCAGCACCGCGTTCACCAGCCCCGCCAGCGGCTTCGGCGCCAGCCCCACCGCGGCGGAGACGGCGGCATGGGGCGGCGTGCCGAGCAGGAGCAGGTCCGCCGTGCCGATGCGCAGCGCCAGCCGCGCCGGGGCCGGGGGCTCCCGCCGCAGCCAGGGCTCCAGCAGCGCGTCGATCGTGCCCAGGCGGCGCAGCACATGGGAGGCGAGGCGGTGCGCGGCGGCCCGGTCACGCGGCTCCAGCGGCGGCAACGCGTCCAGCGCTTCCTCCAGCGGGCGGTGGCGTTCCAGCACGGCGGTCAGCAGCGCCGCGGCGGTGCTTCTGGTCGGATTGATAGTCATGTCACGCTCCGTATGTCCCCGCCGTGCCGCGCATGCTAGAGGCGGCAGGGCCGCGGAATGTTTTTCCCCGCGCCCGTTCCCGTTCCGGCGCCGCGCATGGTCCCGGACGGGAACGCGGAAGGACCATGCCTCGTTGGACGGGTTCCGGCCTTCGCCATCCCGTCGCCCCAAGGGATCGATCGACTGGTGCAGCATCTCCTCGACAGGCTGCCGGAGGCGCGGCGGCCAAGGCTGTTGCTGAGCCTCCTCTGCCTGCTCCTCTGGCTCCCCGGCTTCTTCACCCTGCCGCCCGGCGATCGCGACGAGAGCCGCTTCGCCCAGGCCTCCCGCCAGATGGTGGAAAGCGGCGACTGGGTGCGCATCCGGGTGCAGGACGAGGAACGCAACAAGAAGCCCGTCGGCATCTACTGGGCTCAGGCCGGCGCCGTCACGGCGCTGGAGGCGGTGGGCATCCCGGCCCAGGGGAGGATCTGGGCCTATCGCATCCCCTCCGCCCTAGGGGCCTGGCTGGCGGTGCTGGCCACCTTCCAGTTCGGCCGGGCCCTGGTCGGGCGGCGCGCGGCCTTCCTCGGCGCGGCGCTGCTGGCCGCCAGCATCCTGCTCTGCGTCGAGGTGCATATCGCCAAGACCGACGCGGCGCTGCTCGCCACGGTGGCGGCCTCGATGGGGCTGATGGGGCGGGCCTATCTCTCGCCCGGCACCTTCACGCCCCGGCAGGCCGCCGGCTTCTGGCTGGCGCTGGGGGCGGGCATCCTGCTCAAGGGGCCGATCGGACCCATGGTGCCGCTGCTGGCCGGCATCACCCTGGCCGTGGCCGACCGCCGCGCGCCCTGGCTGCGGGCGCTGCGGCCCGGCTGGGGCGTGCCGCTGATGCTGCTGCTCTGCGTGCCCTGGCTGGTGGCGATCGGCGTGGCCACCCAGGGCCGCTTCTTTTCCGAGGCCGTGGGCAACGACATGCTGGCCAAGGTCGGCTCGGGCGAGGAGGCGCATGGCGCGCCGCCCGGCACCTACCTGCTGATCTTCGGCCTGACCGCCTTTCCCGGCGCCTTCCTGGTGCTGCGCGCCCTGGCGGGGGCCTGGGCCTCCCGCCTCCAGCCCGGTACGCGCTTCCTGCTTGCCTGGGCGGCGCCGACCTGGATCGTCTTCGAGGCGGTTTCCACCAAGCTGCCGCATTATGTCCTGCCGGCCTTCCCGGCGCTGATGCTGCTGGCCGGGGCCTGGGCGATGGACCCGCTGCGCCGCCCCGCGCCGCGCTGGCTGGCCGGGCTCGGCTGGGTCGCGCTGGTGTTGGTGGCGGCCGGGCTGGCGGTGGCGCCCTCGGTGGTGTTCTGGCTGTCCGACCGGCGCGTGGACCCCTTCGCCCTGCTCGCCATCCCGGCGGCGGCGGTGCTGGTCTGGCGCGTGCTGCACCACGCCCGTGGCGGCAGGGCCGGCGCGGAGGACCGCGTGCCCGTCGGGAACGTCGCCAACCTCGCGGCTGCCTCCGGTGCCGGTGCGGGCATGTCCGGACGCGGGAACGGCCATCCGCCGCGCTCCGCGCGCCCGGCGCCACGGCCCGCCGGAGGGGCCCGAGGTGGCGCCCAGGGCTGGAGCCAGGGCTGGCCGCGCGCCGCCCTGGCGGCCGTGCTCTGGTCGATCCCCCTGCAATGGATCGTGATGCAGGCCACCCTCCCCCGGCTGGAGGCCCCCTGGGTGGCGCCGCATCTGGCCCGGGCCGTGGCCGAGGCGGGGCGGGGCATCCCCGGCGGGTTGCCGCCGGAACGCGTGGGGCTGCTCGGCTTCCATGAGCCTTCCGCCATCTTCTCGCTGGGCACGCGCGTCACGCTGCTGGACAACGGGCAGGCGGCGGTGGCCTTCCTCGCTGCCGGGCGCAACGAGGGCGAGACCCGGCTCGTGGCCGTCGAGGCCCGCGAGGCGCCCGCTTTCCAGGCCGCCCTGGCCGCGGCCGGGCTGCGGGCGCGGGAGGCCGGGACGGTGGAGGGCTACAACTACACGCGCGGGCGGCGGGTGCGACTCTCCCTGCTGACAGTGGCGCCCTAGCGGGGTCCGCGTCCTGGCTCGGGGGAGCCGCGCGCCGGGAAGCCCACACCGGGGAACCCCGGGCCGGGGCGGGCGTTAGCGCGGATATCCGGCTTTTCGAGGAGAACGCGCATGGTCGAGACCCGCAGCGACCGGGATGCCCAGAACAAGGTCTGGGACATGATCCGGCATATCAAGGTGGCGACCATGGTGACACTGGACGCCCAGGGCCATTTCCGCGGCCGGCCGATGTGGGCGCAGCAGGAGAGCTTCGACACCACCCTGTGGTTCTTCGCCCGCAAGGATTCCCCCGTGGTGCGGGAGATCGCTGCCGATGCGCGGGTGCTGCTGTCCTATGCCGAGCCGGGCAAGCAGGACTATGTCAGCCTTTCCGGCGAGGCGAAGAGCTTCACCGACCCCGCGAAGCAGAAGGAACTCTGGAGCGAAGGCATGCGCGCCTGGTTCCCGGAAGGGCCGGAGGACCCCTCGCTGACGCTGATCGCGGTGGAGGTGGCAGGCGCCGAGTACTGGGACGCGCCCTCCTCGAAGATGCTGCACGCCTATGGCTATGTGAAGGCCATGGCCACCGGCAAGCCGCCCCAGGGCGGCGAGAATGCCAAGGTCAGCTTCGCCTGATCTCCTCTGGGCGGTCCCGGGCGGCCCGGTCCCAGAGCCCGTCCCGTGGCGGTGCCACGGGCCGGCTCCCCGGCGGACGCGATCCGCAGATCCCTCGCAGCGCCGCCCAGGAGGCATCGTCCAGGGCTGGGCCACGCGCCGGCACCGGCGGCAGGTCGGACAACCTCCGACCCGTGGGCGGGTGCGTGCTGAGATAGCCCAGGATCGCCGGCTCCCTCCCTTCCCTGTCGGCGATGCGCGTCAGGAAAACGCGCAGCCCCCCGGTGCCGATCCCGCTGCGTTCCAGCGCGGCGGCGGCCCAGGCATCCGCCTCGGCCTCGAAACCCCGGCTTCCGGACAGGACGGCTGCCCCCGCGGCCGAGGCGCTGAGCCCGGCATAGCCGGTCACGTAGCCGGTGAGCAGTTGCAGCCCCATGGCACGCGCCAGGGCCCGCATGGCGTGATTCCTGGACACATGGCCCAGCTCGTGCGCCAGGATTCCCGCCACCTCGGCGCTGTCCCCGGCCTGGTCCAGCAGCCCCCGCATCAGCACGATGCGCCCGCCGGGAAGGGCATAGGCGTTCACCGCGGGGCCATCGAGCACCATCGCCTCGACATTCGCCAGATCCGGCGCCAGCCTTCGCACCAGACCGTCCAGCGCGGCCTGCCCCTGCGGCTGCGTGCAGCGCGGCATGGACAGGTGGTCCGCGAGGATCCAGTCCGCCAGCGACCGCTCCGTCGCCGTTGGAACGAGGCGAGCCGCCATATCCGCCAGGACCGGGCCGCCGAAGAGGAAGGCGGGCAGCACCAGGCAGGCGGCCAGCACGCCAAGCGCGGCCACGACCCGTCGCCGCCGGTGCTGCCGGGTCCAGCCCTGGTCGCGCCGCAGGGCGTCACGAAGGGCTTTCGCCCTGTCGCCGGACAGCAGCAGGCGCATGCCGTCCCGGGAACTGCCCCAGGCGCAGGACAGCCCGAACTCGCCCGGCAGATCCAGGGTCACGCGCAGCCCGGAAAGCGCCCAGGCCATCCCATGCCCGTTTCCGCCCTCCACCCGGATGTGAAGCTCTCCATCGGCGAGGCGGACCGTCGCGGGGGAACCGGCCGCGCTCCGCCCGTCATAAAGGGTGGCGGCCCATTCCCCGTCGCCCGGCCTGTCCGCGCCCATTCTCAGAAGACCGAGGCCCCGGCGCCCAGGACATCCGCCAGCCCCTCGCCATGGCCGGGGCGGTAGCCTTCCGCCTGCCGCACCCGTGCCAGGCTCATCTCCCCGGACAGCAGCAGGTCGTCCGCGAAGAAGCGGAGGGAGCGGTGCTGCGCCAGGGGCCAGAGCAGCCCCAGGCTGAGCCAGACGAGAAGCGCATTGCCGAACAGGAACAGGGCGACGCGCAGGGTGCCGCGCCGGCTGCGGAAGCGCAGTTCCTCCAGGCTCGTGCTCCGCACCGTCAGGCGCCACTGCGCAGCCTGGATCAGCGACCCGGCCAGTTGGAGCGACAGGAGGAAGACCCCGCCCACGGGCAGCATCAGCACCATGAGCCGCTTGCCGAGCGCATCCTGCACCGCCGGGTCCACCCGGCCCCCGCCCTGGAAGAGCGCCGCGTTCTGCAGGATGGGCGGTAGCAGGAAGGCCGCCACGGCGGCGAAGGTCAGGATGGCGGCCAGCAGGGCCGCCAGCAGATACCACGGGAAAAGCTGACCGCCCCGGCCGGTGAAGGTGAACCGCGCCGTGCCATAGGAGGTCTCGCCCAGCGTCCAGCGCAGCGAGGTCGCGGCCATCCAGGGCAGGGAGAGGCCCAGGGTCAGGAAGCTCAGGAACATCCGTCCCAGCATCCCGGCGCCATAGCGCCAGGGCGAGCCGGACAGGTGGAAGGCGACCCCGTTCAGCAGGGTGCGGCTCAGCAGATAGCGGCGGGCGGTGAAGGCACCAGCGAAGCCGAGCAGGCCGGCGGGCAGGTAGAGGGCGAAGGAAGCCAGCCGCGCGGCCTCCGGCGCGAGCATCTGCGTCAGGCCCATGGCGAACAGGAGCGGGACGATCACGAGAAGGGCGAGAAGGAAGCCCCGGAACAGTTCTCCGCCCGTCCCGGTATATTCCAGCCTCTGCCCGTCCAGGCTGAGGTGCTGCCAGACATGGCGGCGCAGCCGCGTGCGGGCCCAGAAGCGCCAGATGCCGAGGGTCAGCACGGTCAGGAGAAGATTGAGGAAGAAGATCCGGTAGAGATCCCCCAGCCGCCCGTCATAGCGCAGGCGGTGGCCGGGCGCGGCCCCCGGGGCATGCTCCGGCACTGGTCCCTGGCTGGACATCCTTCGAATCGCTCTCCGAACCGTTCGTCCGGAGAATTATCGCATTGGTGCAACCTAAAGGTGTATAGGCAAAATCTCTTTTTCTGGATTTTGCCTAACGCGCTGGCTTCGGCGTCTCGCCCGAATAGTCGTAGAAGCCCTTGCCCGTCTTCCGGCCCAGCCAGCCGGCATCGACGTACTTCACCAGCAGCGGCGAGGGCCGGTACTTGCTGTCGCCCAGCCCCTCATGCAGCACCCGCATGATGGACAGGCAGGTGTCCAGGCCGATGAAGTCGGCCAGTTCCAGCGGCCCCATCGGCTGGTTGGTGCCGAGCTTCATGGCCGTGTCGATGGACACCACGTCGCCCACCCCTTCCTGCAGAGCGGTCACGGCCTCGTTGATCATCGGCAGCAGGATGCGGTTGACGATGAAGCCCGGATAGTCTTCCGCCGAGGCCACCGTCTTGCCCAGGCGCTTCGCCAGCGCCTCCACCGCCCGCACGGTGGCCTCCTCGGTGGCGATGCCGCGGATCACCTCCACCAGCTTCATCACCGGCACCGGGTTGAAGAAGTGCATGCCGATGAAGCGGCCCGGCCGGTCCGTCGCGCTGGCCAGGCGGGTGATGGAGATGCTGCTGGTGTTGCTGGCGAGGATCGCTTCCGGCTTCAGCTCCGGGCAGAGCCCGGCGAAGATCTTGCGCTTCAGCTCCTCGCGCTCGGTCGCGGCCTCGATCACGATGTCGCAGCCACCCAGCCCCGCCATGTCGGTGCCGGCCGTGATGCGCCCCAGCGCGGCCTCCTTGTCGGCGGCCTGGATCGTGCCCTTGGCCACCTGCCGGTCCAGGTTCTTCGCCATGGTGGCGCGCGCCTTCTCCAGCGCCGCCTCGCTGACATCCACCAGCGTCACGGCGAGGCCGGACACGGCGCAGACCTGCGCGATGCCGTTGCCCATCTGCCCGGCGCCGATCACGCCGACGGAAGCGATCTCCAAAGCCTCTTCTCCCTCTCGCGGTGTTGCAGCGCCGCCCCGCGGGAGCCGCGGGCCGGGGCGGTTCCGGAACGGGGGCCGAAGCCCGCCGCTGCTCAGCCCTTGTCGAGGGCGGCGGTCAGTTCCGGCACGATGGTGAAGAGGTCGCCCACGAGGCCGTAGTCGGCAACCTGGAAGATCGGCGCCTCCTCGTCCTTGTTGACGGCCACGATCACCTTGCTGTCCTTCATGCCGGCGAGGTGCTGGATCGCCCCCGAGATGCCGAAGGCCATGTAGAGCTCCGGCGCCACGATCTTGCCGGTCTGCCCCACCTGGTGGTCGTTGGGCGCATAGCCCGCATCCACCGCCGCGCGCGAGGCACCGACCGCGGCGCCCAGCCCGTCCGCCAGCTTGTCCAGGATCGCGAAGTTCTCCGCCGAGCCCATGGCGCGGCCGCCCGAGATCACCACCCGCGCCGCCGTCAGCTCAGGGCGTTCGCTCTTCGCGATCTCGGCACCCACGAAGCTGGACACCCCCGGATCGGCCGCCGCCGCCGCGCTTTCCACGGGGGCGGAGCCGCCCTCGGCCGGCACCGGGTCGAAGGAGGCGGCCCGCACCGTGATCACCTTCGTCGCATCCGCCGACTTCACCGTCGCCAGCGCGTTGCCCGCATAGATCGGCCGCACGAAGGTATCGGCATCCACCACGCCCGAGATGTCGCTCACCGGCTGCACGTCCAGCAGCGCGGCGGCGCGCGGCATCACGTTCTTGCCCACCGCCGTCGCGGGGGCCAGCAGGTGGGAGTAGCCGGGCGCCAGCTGCACCAGCAGCGCCGCCAGCGGCTCGGCCAGCATGTGCCCGTCGCCCTCGGCATGCAGCACCTTGGCGATGCCGGGGATGCCGGCGGCGGCCTGCGCCGCGGCGGCGGGGCCGGAGACCAGGAGATGCACCTCGCCGCCCAGCTTCCGGGCGGCGGCGATGGCGGAACGGGTCGGCTGGTTGACGGCGGCGCCGTCGTGATCGGCCAGGACGAGGACGCTCATCTCAGATCACCTTGGCTTCGTTGCGCAGCTTGTCCACCAGCTCGGCCACCGAGCCCACCTTCACGCCCGCCTGGCGCTTCGGCGGCTCCTCGACCTTCAGCGTGGTCAGGCGCGGGCCCGCATCGACGCCCAGGTCGGCGGGCTTCACCGTCTCGATCGGCTTCTTGCGCGCCTTCATGATGTTGGGCAGCGAGGCATAGCGCGGCTCGTTCAGGCGCAGGTCGGTGGTCACCACCGCCGGCAGCTTCAGCGACACCGTCTCCAGCCCGCCATCGATCTCGCGCGTCACCTTCGCGGTGCCGTCGGCGATCTCCACCTTCGAGGCGAAGGTGCCCTGGCCCCAGCCCAGCAGCGCCGCCAGCATCTGGCCGGTGGCGTTCATGTCGTCGTCGATGGCCTGCTTGCCCATCACGATCAGCCCCGGCTGCTCGCGCCCGGCCAGCGCCTTCAGGATCTTGGCCACCGCCAGCGGCTCGACCACGCCCTCCTGCTCCACCAGGATGCCGCGGTCGGCGCCCATGGCGAGCGCGGTGCGGATCTGCTCCTGCGCCTGGGTGGGGCCGACGGAGACCGCCACGATCTCGGTGGCGATGCCCTTCTCCTTCAGGCGCACCGCTTCCTCGACCGCGATCTCGTCGAAGGGGTTCATCGACATCTTGACGTTCGCCGTCTCGACGCCCGTCCCGTCCGACTTCACCCGTACCTTGACGTTGTAGTCCACCACCCGCTTCACGGGCACGAGAAGCTTCATCTTGTTTCCAGCCGTTTCCCGAGACGATGGCGGGACCAGTGCCCGCCGGAGGATCGGCCCGCGCATCGGCGGACCAGGTGCCGCGGACCATAGGGCGGGGAATTACGGGCTGGCAAGGCGGGGAACCCCTGCCACGATGCCCCCCCCTAGCGGCGTGTCAGCAGCAGGAGCAGGGCGAAGAGCCCCAGCGCCAGGGCCTGGAGCCCGACGCGCCAGCGCATCAGCCGGTTGGACCGCGCCCCGTCCCCCGTTCCGCCCACCATGCCGATCATGCCGGCGAAGAGGACACCGAGCGTGGCCAGCATGGCGAGCGCCACCAGGATGGTGAGGAGCGTGATCATGCGATCAGAGTTGTGCCGGAACGGCCGGAGTGCAACGCCCCGGCCCGCATCGCCGCCGGACGCCCGCATGGATGGCGAGGGTGCCCGGCGGCGATGCCCGATTGACCGGCACGGCGGGGCGCGGTCCAAGGCGCCACCATGCCCCGTCGCCCTTTCGCCAGGCTTCTGGCCCTGCTGCTCCTGGCCAGCCTGATCCTGGCCCTGCCGCTTCCCCTGGCCAGCCCGGGGGCACTGACCCGGATGGCGCTGGCTCAGATGGCGCCGGCCGAGCCCCTGCCGCCCGCGCAGGCGGTGCCCCCCGCCCCGGCAGCGCCCGCCGCCCCGCCCCGCCCCGCCGAGGCTTCACCGGCGCCGCGCCCGGCTCCACCGGCCGCCCATAACGGCAACCAGCCCGCCAGCCCGGGCCGCGCCGCCAGCCTGCCGCCGGGCGAGGCCGAGCGCATGCTGGGCGTGCTGCGCGACGAGACCCGCCGCAACGAGCTGATCCGCAGCCTGGAAACCCTGGGCGCGGCCGAGCGGGCCAGGCGCGAGGGCGGCACCCCCGCCCCGGCCGAAGCCCCCGCCGGGGCCCTTCCCCCGGCGCCCGCATCCGCCTCCTCCGCCGCGCCTGTGGAGGGAGCGGCCGCCCCGCCCTCCGCCGCGGCCGCCCCCACCGCGGAGGCTCCCGCCACGCCCCAGGCCAGCTCCGTGGTGGTGCCGAACAACCTGGTCGGCCAGATCGCCAGCGGCGCGGCCGAGCGCCTGCGCCATGCGCTGGACCAGGTCATGGCCGGTGCCCGCGTGCTCGCCGACCTGCCGGCCGTGGCCTCCTGGGCCTCCGGCGTGGCGCGCGACCCGGTGGCGCGGGTCCGCATCACCGATGCCGCCTGGAAGATGCTGCTGACCTTCGGCCTGGGCGTGCTGGCAGAGATCGCGGTCTATCACCTGCTGCGCGTGCCGCGCCGGCGGCTGGACGCCATGGCCCCGGCCCCGGGCGGCCGCTGGAACTGGCTGCGCCGCGTGCCCGTCGTGGCCGGGCGCCTGCTGCTGGACCTGCTGCCGGTGCTGGGCTTCGCCCTGGTCGCCTATCCGATGGTGGAGGCGGTGCGCCCCCTGCCCACCACGGAGCTGGTGCTGCTCACCATCAACAATGCCTATGTGCTGTGCCGGGCCATCATGATGGCCTCGCGCATGCTGCTCTCGCCCGCCTCGGCGCATCTGCGGCTGGTCCGCATGCCGGACGAGACGGCGGCCTACTTCACCCGCTGGCTGCGCCGCATCGTGGGGCTGTCGGTCTTCGGCTATGCGCTGGCGGAGGCCAGCCTGCAGTTCGGCGTCCCCTGGGCGGTGCATGACGGCATCATCCGGCTGATCATGCTGCTGGTCTCGCTGATGCTGGTCATCGTCGTGGTGCAGAAGCGCCAGGTGGTCGCCGGGCTGCTGCGCGCCCCGGCCCTGCCGCCCGGCGAGGAGCCCTCGGGATCCCGCGCCGCGCTGCGCACGCTGCGCAACCGCCTGGCCGAGATCTGGCACGTGGTGGTGATCCTCTGGCTGCTCGCGCTCTGGGGCGTCTGGGCGCTGGAGGTACCGGACGGCTTCTCGCGCCTGCTGCGCGGCACCGGGGCGACGCTGCTGATCCTGGGCGTGGCCAAGGGGCTCGATGTCGGCCTGCGCCAGCTCCTGGACCGCGCCATGGCGCTTCCCGCCGGCCTCGCCGCCCGCTATCCCGGGCTGGAGCTGCGCGCCACCCGCTACGGGCCCCTGTTGCGCGGCCTGGTGAGCGGCGTGCTGACCGTGGCGGCCCTGCTTCTGCTGCTGGAGGCCTGGGGCATCGGCGCCTTCGCCTGGTTCACCCAGGGGCGGCTGGGCTCGCGCATCCTGGGGGCGCTGGGCTCCATCGGCGTCAGCGCGCTGGTGGCCATCCTGGTGTGGGAGGTGGCGAACAGCGCCATCGCCCGCCAGCTCACCAAGGCCTCGCGCGAGGGCCAGGCCGCGCGCTCGGCCCGGGTACGCACCCTGCTGCCGATGATGCGCACGGCGCTGATGATCGTGATCCTGATCTTCCTGGTGCTGAACGTGCTGAGCGAGATCGGGGTCAACGTGGCGCCGCTGATCGCCGGCGCCTCGGTCGTCGGCGTGGCCATCGGCTTCGGCTCGCAGACGCTGGTGAAGGACGTGGTGACCGGCCTCTTCCTGCTGCTGGAGGACGCGGTGGCGGTGGGCGACAGCGTCACCCTCGGCACGCCGCCGCAGACCGGGGTGGTGGAGCGGCTCTCGATCCGCTCCATCCGCCTGCGCGCGATGGACGGGTCGGTGCACATCATCCCCTTCTCCGCCGTCACCTCGGTCACCAACATGACCCGCGACTTCGCCTTCGCCATGCTGGAATTCTCGCTCTCCTATGGCGAGGACACCGACCGCGTGGCCGAGGTGCTGCGCCAGATCGCGAAGGAGATGCGGGCTGAGGCACGCTGGAGCGGCGCGATCCGCGACGACCTGGACGTCATGGGCGTGGATCGCCTGCTGGAGACCGGCGTGGTGCTGCGCGCCCGGCTGAAGACCGAGCCCTCGCAGCGCTTCCCGGTGGGGCGGGAGATGAACCGCCGCATCCAGGCGAGGTTCGAGGAGCTGGGCATCGTCATCCCCTCCCCCTGGCGCAAGGCCGCCACGGAGGAGGACCAGATGCATGCGACCGGCGCGAGTGCCTGACCTCTGCCATGCCTCCGGCGCGGGCCAGCTCCGCGCCGGTTTTGTCCGGGCCGCCTGTACAGCCGCCCGAAGCCCGTCCTAGGCTCGCCAATATGACGGTCCGGACCTTCACGCGGCGAATTACACGCCCGGTCGCCTGAGCGCCGCCCGGGGGGCCATCCCCCTCCGAGGCGGGCGAAGAGCGGCCGGGACAATGATCCGTCACCCCCTCTTCGCCGCGTTTTGTCCGGAGGCCTCCAGAGCCATGTCCGACCACCTTCCCGTCGCCGCCCGCTTCAGCCTGCTCGCCGAACCCTCGCCCGGCCTGTTGCCGCGCGCCATGCAGCCCTTCGCCAAGCGCGACCTCGTGCCCGACCATTTCGCCTCGCACCGCGAGGGCGGCACGCTGCGCCTGTCCTTCGGCATGAAGGCCATGCCGGCGGAGATGGTGAACCTCGTGCGCGGCGACCTCGCCCGCCTCGTCGGCGTGCTGGAGCTCCAGGTGGAGCAGGGCGAGATGGAGCGCGGCCCCGCGGTGCTCGCCGTCGCCGCCTGAGCACACGAAGCCGCGAGGGCGGCCGCGCCCGTTGACACGGCCCGCGCCGCGTGGCCCTGATGCGGGCATGTTCCAAGGGGGGTCCCGGTCCAGGGGCTGAGATAGCGCTGGGGCATCCTGCCCGCCGCGCTGACCCTTTGAACCTGATCCGGGTCATGCCGGCGAAGGGACAGGAACGGGCCGCCACGGGCCGGGATATGATTCCGTAGGCGTCCCACCCCGACGTCACACCAGACGACCCGGATCTCCGACCATGCGCAGGTGCAGGAGATCCGACCGTGCCAGACAGCCTTCCCCCGAAATCCCCGCCGGCGATCGGCGAGGTCGTGACCGGCCCGATCCCGGGCTCCCGCCGCGTCTATGTGGAATGCCCGGCGCGCGGCTTCCGCGTGCCCTTCCGCGAGATCGCGGTGCATCCCTCCGCCGAGGAGCCGCCCGTCACGCTCTACGACGCCTCCGGCCCCTATACCGACCCCGAGGCGAAGGTGGACATCGCGAGCGGCCTCGCCCGCATCCGTGACGCCTGGGTCCGCGCCCGGGGCGATGTGGAGGAGACCGAGGGCCGCGCCATCCGGCCGGAGGACAACGGCAACGTGTCCGACAGCCACCGCGTGCCGCAGTTCCCGGGCCGCATCCGCCCGCTGAAGGCGAAGGCCGGCGCGGCGGTGACGCAGATGGCCTATGCCCGGCGCGGCATCGTCACGCCGGAGATGGAGTTCGTCGCCATCCGCGAGAACATGCGCCGCGAGATGCTGCGCGAGGTCATCCGCGACGGCGAGGATTTCGGCGCCAGCATCCCCGATGTGGTGACGGCGGAATTCGTGCGCGACGAGATCGCCCGCGGCCGCGCCATCATCCCGAACAACGTGAACCACCCGGAATCCGAGCCGATGGCGATCGGGCGGAACTTCCTGGTGAAGATCAACGCCAATATCGGCAATTCCGCGGTCAGCTCCTCGGTGGCGGAGGAGGTGGACAAGATGGTCTGGGCGATCCGCTGGGGCGCCGACACCATCATGGACCTTTCCACCGGGCGCAACATCCACGACACGCGCGAATGGATCCTGCGCAACGCCCCCGTGCCGGTCGGCACGGTGCCGCTGTACCAGGCGCTGGAGAAGGTCGGCGGCGTGGCCGAGGACCTGAGCTGGGAGGTGTTCCGCGACACGCTGATCGAGCAGGCGGAACAGGGCGTGGACTACTTCACCATCCATGCCGGCGTGCGCCTCGCCCATGTGCCGCTCACCGCGCGGCGCGTCACAGGCATCGTTTCGCGCGGCGGCTCGATCATGGCCAAGTGGTGCCTGGCGCATCACCGGGAAAGCTTCCTCTACACCCGCTTCGACGAGATCTGCGAGATCATGCGGGCCTATGACGTCGCCTTCTCGCTGGGCGACGGCCTGCGCCCGGGCTCCATCGCCGATGCCAACGACGCGGCGCAGTTCGCCGAGCTGGAAACGCTGGGCGAGCTGACCCAGGTCGCCTGGAAGCACGACTGCCAGGTGATGATTGAGGGCCCCGGCCATGTGCCGATGCACAAGATCAAGGCCAACATGGACAAGCAGCTCGCGGTCTGCGGCGAGGCGCCCTTCTACACGCTCGGCCCGCTCACGACCGACGTGGCGCCGGGCTATGACCACATCACCTCGGCCATCGGCGCGGCGATGATCGGCTGGTTCGGCACGGCGATGCTCTGCTACGTCACGCCGAAGGAGCATCTGGGCCTGCCGGACCGCGACGACGTGAAGGCCGGCGTGATCGCCTACAAGATCGCCGCCCATGCCGCCGACCTCGCCAAGGGCCACCCCACGGCGCAGGCCTGGGACGATGCGCTGAGCCGCGCGCGCTTCGAGTTCCGCTGGGAGGACCAGTTCAACCTCGGCCTCGATCCGGAAACGGCGCGCGCCTACCACGACGAGACGCTGCCCAAGGAGGCGCACAAGGTCGCGCATTTCTGCTCCATGTGCGGACCCAAGTTCTGCTCCATGAAGATCAGCCAGGACATCCGCGACGAGGCCATCCGCGCCGCCGCCGAGGAAGGCATGGCCGAGATGGCGGAACGCTTCCGCGACGGCGGCAGCCAGATCTACAGCCCCGCCGCGGAATAGGGCCGGCACGCCGGGGCGGGGGTTGCCCCCGCCCCGGCATAGGATTTGCCACGCATCCGGATCGTCTCGCGGGCGGTCACATGGCTGCCCTGCTTTGACACGGTTTTCGCCCTGCGGGAGCCTCCATCCGGACTGGTGGAGAGATATCCATGACAGCGGCCTGGAACAGCGGCGACACGCTTCTTCTCATCGCCGCCGCCGTCGCGCTGGGCGCGATCGTGCTGCTGATCGCCTGGGGGCGGATCGCGGCCTTTCTCGCCATCATGCTGGGCGCCGGCGTCTTCGCCGCCATCACCGGCCTGCCGATCGAGAAGCTCACCCCCGCCTTCGAGCATGGCGCGGGCGGCGTGCTGGGCGATATCGGCGTTGTGATCGCCCTCGGCGCCATGCTGGGCGGGCTGCTGACCGCGGGCGGCGCGGCCGACCGCATCGTGGACGGCGTGCTGCAGCATGCCACGGCGCGCAGCCTGCCCTGGCTGCTGGCGCTGGTGGCCATGCTGATCGGCCTGCCGCTCTTCTTCGAGGTCGGGCTGGTCATCATGATCCCGATCATCTTCGCCATGGCGCGGAAGACGAAGCTGCCGGTGATGCAGGTCGCCATCCCCGCGCTTGCCGGCATGACGACGCTGCACGCGCTGGTGCCGCCGCATCCCGGGCCGTTGATCGGCATCGCGCAGCTCCATGCGGATCTCGGCCTGACCCTGGGCTTCGGCCTGCTGATCGCGGTGCCGGCGGTGGCCCTGGCCGGGCCGCTCTACAGCAAGGTGATCGTGCGCATCCCCTCGATGCGCGAGGCCGGGCAGGCCGCGACGCAAAGGAAGGAGGAGCAGCATGGCGAGGCCTGGGTCACGCTGGGCTCCCGCCCCTCCTTCACCCTGTCGCTGCTGGTGCTGCTGCTGCCGGTCGCGCTGATGCTCTGCCGCACCGTGGCGCAGGTGGCGCTGCCGCCCGGCGCGGCGCGGACCCTGCTGGAGGCCGTCGGCGCCCCCATCGTGGCCCTGGCGGCCAGCGTGGTCTTCGCCGCCATCGCCCTGGGCTGGGCCCGCGGCGCCACGCGGACCGAGGTGGGCAAGGTGATGAGCGCCGCCCTGCCGCCCATCGCCATCCTGCTGCTGACCATCGGCGCGGGCGGCGGCTTCAAGCAGGTGCTGGTGGAGGCCGGCATCACCGGCACCCTGGGCAAGATCGCGCAGGACACCGGCATGCCGCTGGTGCTGCTCGCCTGGCTGATCGCCGTCTGCCTGCGGCAGGCCACAGGCTCCGCCACCGTGGCGACCACGGCGGTGGCCGGGCTGATGGCGCCCCTGGTCGGCGGCTTCGGCCTGACCCCGGCGCAGACTTCGCTCCTCGTGCTCGCCATCGGCTCGGGCTCGGTCTTCTTCTGCCACGTCAACGATGCGGGCTTCTGGATGATCCGGGAGTTCTTCGGCCTGCGCCTCGGCCAGACGGTCTGGGCCTGGTCGGTGCTGCAGACCATCGTGTCCGTGACGGGGCTGGTGCTGACCGCCCTGCTCTGGGGCCCCGCGGGCTGGATGGGCTGACGGCGCGGGGGGGGCAGCCAGCCCGGGTTCAGGGGGCCATGTAGATCGGGCGCTCGGTGATGGAAACGAGTTGCCCGCCGGGCGCGAGGGCGTCCGGCCGCGTCCGGCCGCGTCCGGCGGGCCGCGTCGCGCCCTTGCGCGGCACTCCGGCTACCTCCCCCATCCCGCCTGCCGGGAAACGGCGAGCGCGGCCCATTCGCACATGCACCAATGCCGGCCGCCCCGATGCTATCCATCCGGGCGCAGGACATGAAGCTCCGGCCTCGCGCAAAGGGGACTTGCCTTCTTTGTTTTCGGTCCATATTGAAACTTCAGAAATTACTGAAATAACCGGACGCCATGGACCTCCCCCCCCTTACCCAGGCTTTCGTGCTGCATTTCGGCGAGATGGGCAGCCGCTGGGGCATCAACCGCACGGTGGGGCAGATCTACGCCCTGCTCTATGTGTCGGAGGAGCCCCTCTGCGCCGACCAGATCGTGGAAGGCCTGGGGATCTCGCGCTCCAACACCTCCATGGGGCTGAAGGAACTGCAGGCCTGGAACCTCGTGGTGCTGCGGCACCGGCCCGGCGACCGGCGGGACTTCTTCACCACTCCCGGCGATGTCTGGCAGATCCTCCGCACCCTGGCCGAGGAACGGAAGAAGCGGGAGGTGGACCCAACCCTGTCCGTGCTGCGGGAGTTGCTGATGCAGCAGCCCGGCAGCGAGGCGGAGCGCCACGCCCAGGACCGGATGGCGGAGATGCACGAGCTGATCGAGCAGCTCGGCCGCTGGTACGACGACGTGAAGACGCTGGAGACGGAGCGCCTGGCCATGCTCCTGTCGCTCGGCGCGCGCGTGACCCGGCTGCTGGATGCCAAGGACCGGCTGGTTTCCATCGCGCGCGGCCCGCGCCTGCCGGGGGAAGCCATTCCCGGAAAAGAGGGCTGAGGCGCAAGCCCCCGCTTTTGTGACCCATCTCCCTTCGCCAACTGCGCTCAACTGACGAAGCGCGAAGCCCGAATCCGTGGAGCCCCCGCCCATGATCGAGTCCCTGCTGCCCAGCGCGCTGGACCTCGCCCGCTTCCAGTTCGCCTTCGTGGTGGTCTGGCACTTCCTCTTTCCCGCCTTCACCATCGGTCTCGCCTCCTATCTCGCGGTGCTGGAGGCGCGCTGGCTCTGGACGGGAGATGCCGTCTATCTCGACACCTTCCGCTACTGGCTGAAGATCTTCGCCATCGCCTTCGCCATGGGCGTGGTCTCGGGCATCGTCATGTCCTACCAGTTCGGCACCAACTGGTCGGGGCTCTCGCGCCTGGCGGGGCCGATCCTGGGGCCGCTGCTCGGCTACGAGGTGCTGACCGCCTTCTTCCTGGAGGCCGGCTTCCTCGGCGTGATGCTCTTCGGGCTGGAACGCGTGGGCAAGGGGCTGCACTTCACCGCCACCTGCCTCGTCGCCATCGGCACCTGCTTCTCCGCCTTCTGGATCCTGTCCGCCAATTCCTGGATGCAGACGCCGCAGGGCTTCAGCATCGCGCCCGACGGCAGCTTCCATCCGGAGGACTGGTGGGCGATCATCTTCAACCCCTCCTTCCCCTATCGCTTCGCCCACACCGTCACCGGCGCCTATCTCACCACCGCCCTGATCGTCGGCGCGGTCGGCGCCTTCCACGTGCTGCGGGAGCGGCGCAACGACACGCTCGGCACGCGGGAGCCCAATCCGCGCGCCCGGGTGATGCTGTCCATGGCGATGTGGATGCTCACCATCGTGGCGCCCATCCAGGCGGTGCTGGGCGACCTGCATGGCGGCAACACCTTCCACCACCAGCCGGCCAAGCTCGCCGCCATGGAGGGGCATTTCGAGACGGAGCGCGGTGCCCCTGCCATCCTCTTCGGCATCCCCTCGGCCGAGGAGGAGCGCACGCGGCTGCAGATCGGCATCCCGAACCTCGCCAGCCTCTACCTCACCCATAGCTGGACCGGCGAGGTGCGCGGGCTGAAGGACCTGCCGCGCGACCACTGGCCGACCAACATCCCGCTGGTCTTCTTCGCCTTCCGCGTCATGGTGGCGCTCGGCCTGCTGATGATCGGGCTGGGGCTGAGCAGCCTCGTGCTGCGCCTGCGCGGACGGCTCTACGACACGCCCTGGCTGCTGCGCGCCGCCATCGCCATGGGCCCGGCCGGGCTGCTGGCGGTGACGGCGGGCTGGATCGTGACCGAGGCCGGGCGCCAGCCCTTCACCGTCTATGGCCACCTGACCACGGCGAACAGCGTCGCGCCGATCGGGGCACCGGCCGTGGCCACCTCGCTGGTGGCCTTCGCCATTGTCTATTTCATCGTCTTCGGCGCCGGCATCTGGTTCCTCTTCCGCCTCTTCTCGCAGACGCCGCAGGCGCATGAGGAAGGGCCTCCCACCGACAAGCCGATCCGCTCGGCGGGCACCACCCCGGCGCCTTCGGCCCGGCGCGGGCCGGACCCGCGTCCCCAGACCCAGCCGGCGGAGTAAGGCGCGATGCTCGACCCCCATGTCCTGGCCTTCATCTGGGCCTTCCTCATCGCCGTCGCGGTCTTCGTCTATGTCTGCCTCGACGGCTTCGACCTCGGCGTCGGCATCCTCTTTCCGGTCATGCCGGACAAGGAGGACCGGGACGTGGCGGTGAACAGCATCGCCCCGGTCTGGGACGGCAACGAGACCTGGCTGGTGCTGGGCGGCGTCGGGCTGATGCCGGCCTTCCCGCTCGCCTTCTCCATCATCCTTCCGGCGCTCTACATGCCCGTCATCCTGATGCTGCTGGCTTTGGTCTTCCGGGGCGTCTCCTTCGAGATGCGCTTCCGCGCCGCCAACGAGACGCAGCAGAAATGGTGGGACCGCGCCTTCTCCTGGGGCTCCTACGTCGCCGCCTTCTGCCAGGGCATCGCGCTGGGCGCCTTCGTGCAGGGCATTCCGGTCGCGAACAACGCCTATGCCGGCGGCTGGTGGGACTGGCTGACCGCCTTCTCCCTCTTCACCGGCCTGGCGCTCGTCACCGGCTACGGGGTGCTCGGTGCCTGCTGGCTGCTGTGGAAGACCGAGGGCGCGCTGCATGACCGCGCCCGGCGGCAGGCCGGCAGCATGATGGCGGTGCTGCTGTTCTTCATCCTCGTGGTGTCGGTCACCATGCCCTTCCTCCAACCCGCCTTCGCGGCGCGCTGGCTGAGCTTCCCGAACATCGTCCTCGCCGCCCCGGTGCCGGTGATCGTGCTGGTGCTGGCCTGGCTGTATTTCCGCGCGGTGCGGGATGCGGACCAGCACGGGCTCTGGGCGGATGCGAAGCCCTTCGTGCTGGCGCTGGGGATCTTCCTGATCACCTATGTCGGCTTCGGCATCAGCATGTACCCGCATATCGTGCCGCCCTCGATCACCATCTGGGAGGCGGCGGCCCCGGCCTCCTCGCAGATCTTCCTGCTGGTCGGCGCCGTGGTGCTGCTGCCGATCATCCTGGGCTACACGGGCTATGTGTACTGGCTGTTCCGCGGCAAGGTGCGGGCCGGTGCCGGCTATCACTGACGGGCGCGGCGCCATGCGGGACCCCACGCCGCCGGGCAGCCGCTGGCGTCGCCTCGGCTGGTTCGTGCTGCTCTGGCTCGGCGGCGTCGTGGCGGTGGGCGCCGTGGCCTTCCTGCTCCGCAGCCTGCTGCATCCCTGAGCACCGCCCCGCGCCGTCCGGGACGATCGCCGCTCCGGATACCGGCGCGGGCGGCTTCCGCCTCATCCCCTCCTGGTCCAGCCTTCCTCGCCCCGGTGCTGATTCGCGCCGGGCAGGGCGGCGTGGCCGGCAGGGGAGCAGCGTGGCATGGCGGGGATCGGAAAGGCGCTGGTGGTCGGCGGCGGCATCATGGGACTCTGCTCCGCCCGGGCACTGCGCCGGGCGGGCTGGGCGGTGGAGGTGCTGGAGCAGGACACCTGCCCCAACCCGCGCGGCTCCTCGGTGGACCATCACCGGCTGATCCGCCACGCCTATGGGGCGGAGAGGGTCTATATGCGCATGGTGGACCGCGCCCACCGGGCCTGGGACAGCCTCTTCGCCGCGATCGGCGAGACGCCCTACATCCCCACCGGCACGCTGATGCTGGCGGATGCGCGCGACAGCTGGCTGGCCGCCAGCCGCGCCACCCTGGGACCGGAGGGCCACCGGATGGAGGAGATCCCGCCCGCCGCCCTCACCGCCCGCTTCCCCATGCTCGATCCGGCCGGACTCGCCGAGGCGGCCTTCCTGCCCACCGGCGGCGTGCTGCTGGCGGAACGCATCGTGGCGGGCCTCGCGCGCCACCTGGAGGCCTCCGGCGTCACGCTGCGCCGGGCGCGGGTGGAGGCGGTGGACCCGGAACGGGGCCAGGCGCGGCTCGCGGACGGCACGGTGGCGGGCGCCGACCTGCTGGTGCTGGCCGCCGGCCCCTGGACCGCCAGGCTGTTGCCGGAACTGGCCCCGCGCGCCACGCCCTCGCGCCAGATCGTGGTCTTCCTGGAACCGCCCGCCGCCCACCGCGCCGCCTGGGAGGCCGGGCCGATGGTGCTGGACCTCTCGCCCAGCGGCGGCTTCTACGCCGTGCCGCCGGTGGCCGGCACGCCGCTGAAGATCGGCGACCACCGCTTCTCGCTGCGCGGCGATCCCGACGACCCGCGCGAGGCCAGCCCGGCCGAGGCGGAGGAGATCCTCGCCCTCGCCCGGCCGCGCCTGCGCGATGCCGGGGGCTACCGGGTGCTGGGCGCCCGCGCCTGCTACTACGAGGTCGCGCCGGAGGAACGCATCGCCCTGGCCCGGCCGGGGGAGCGCTGCCTCGCGCTCTGCGGCACCTCCGGCCACGGCTTCAAGTTCGGCCCGGTCCTGGGCGACGCCCTGGCCGCCGCGGCCGCCACGCCGGAACACCTTCCCGTCCTCGCCGCCTGGGTCGCCGGGCAGGCCGAACCCCCGCCGGACCTGCTTCCCGGCGGCTGATCCGGATGGCGGCCCCTCCTGCCGCCTGCCGCCCCCCGTCCCCGGGGACAAGGCGCCGGAACAGGTCACGAAAACCGGAGCATGGCCCACCCCGTGACGATGCGGGTCTTGCGGCGCGGCGGTTCGCACGAACATGGACGGTTCGCCACCCGTTCCCTGCCTGACCGGATCCAGCACCACACGATGAATGCTCCTCTCTATGCTCCCTCGATCCGGTCCGACCGCCCGCAGGCGGTGGTCATCGGGGCCGGGCCGGGCGGCCTTGCCGCCGCGATGCTCCTGGCCGCGCGGGGTGTGCGCGTCACCGTCCTGGAGAAGGACGGCGTGGTCGGCGGCCGCAACCGGCGGCTGGAGGCCCCGGGCGGCTACCGCTTCGACCTGGGGCCGACCTTCTTCCTCTACCCGCGCATCCTGGAGGAGATCTTCCGCGACTGCGGCGCCGAGCTGCGCGAGGAGGTGGAGCTCCTGCGCCTCGACCCGCAGTACCGGCTGCTGTTCGAGCAGGGCGATGGCGGCGTCACGCTCGACGCGACCTCCGACCTCGGGCGGATGGAGGCGGAGATCGCGAAGCTCGACCCGCACGACGCGGGTAACCTCGGCCGCTTCCTGGCCGACAACCGCGCCAAGCTGAAGAGCTTCCGCCCGGTGCTGGAACGCGCCTTCACCCGCGCCACGGACATGATGGCGCCGGACCTGCTGCGCGCCCTGCCGCACTTGCGCCCGGCGAAATCGGTGGACGGGGACATGCGGCGCTTCTTCCGCGACCCGCGCACGCGCCTCGCCTTCTCCTTCCAGACCAAGTACCTCGGGATGAGTCCCTATCGCTGCCCGAGCCTCTTCACCATCCTGAGCTTCCTGGAATACGAGCACGGCGTCTTCCACCCACGCGGCGGCTGCGGCGCGGTGGCGCTGGCCATGGCGCGCGTGGCGGAGCGCCTGGGTGCGGAGATCCGCCTGGACAGCCCGGTGGACCGCATCCGCTTCGAGGGCCGGCGCGCGCGCGGGGTGGACAGCGGCGGCCGCAGCTTCGACGCCGACGCGGTGGTGATGAACGCGGATTTCGCCCATGCCGCGCCGCGCCTGATCCCCGACCATCTCCGCCGCCGCTGGCCGGACCGCAAGATCGAGGCGGCGCGGTACTCCTGCTCCACCTTCATGCTCTATCTCGGCGTGGAGGGGAGTTTCCCGCAGCTCGCGCACCATAGCATCCTGCTGGCCGAGGACTACGAGCGGAACCTGCGCGAGGTCGGCGAGGGCACGCTGCCGCAGACGCCTTCGGTCTACCTGCAACATGCCGGCGCCACGGAGGACGGCATGGCCCCGCCCGGCCACAGCGCGCTCTACCTTCTTGTCCCCGTGCCCAACCTGCGGGAGGGCAATGCCCGCGGCCTGGACTGGGCGCAGGCGGCCCGCCACTACCGGGAGCTGGCCCTGGACCGCGTGCGCAAGCTCGGCATCGGCGACCTGCGGCCGCGCATCCGGTACGAGCGCATGGTGACGCCGCAGGACTGGCGGGACGAGTTCTCCGTGGGCTTCGGCGCGACCTTCAACCTCGCGCACGACCTGCGGCAGATGCTGGCCTTCCGCCCCGGCAACCGCTTCAATGACGTGCAGGGCGTCTATCTCGTCGGCGGCGGCACGCATCCGGGCTCCGGCCTGCCGGTGATCTACGAAGGGGCGCGCATCAGCGCCGATCTCTGTTTGCGCGACCTGGGCCTGCACGGCGTGGATACGCGGATGCCCGGCGCGGCGGTGGAAGCCTGAGGGGGAGGGGAACGATGGCACGGGTGGTGGTGATCGGCTCCGGCCTGGGCGGCCTCGCGGCGGCGGCGGTGGCGCAGGCGCGCGGGCACGAGGTGACGCTCTTCGACAAGAACCCCTGGCTCGGCGGCAAGGCGGCGGTGCTCGACCTGGAGGCGCCGGACGGCTCCGGCCGCTTCCGCTTCGACATGGGGCCGACCATCCTGACCGTGCCGCGCGTGCTGCGCCGGATCTTCGCCGAGGCCGGGCGCGACCAGGCGCGCGACCTGCCGCTGATCCGCCTCGACCCGCAATGGCGCTGCTTCTTCGCGGACGGCACGCGCATCGACCTGCGGGAGGACGTGCCCGCCATGGCCCGCGCCATGGAGGATTTCGCGCCGGGCCGCGATCTCGGCCCTGGCTACGAGAAGTTCCAGAAGCTGGCGCGCCACCTGCACGGCGTGTCGGAGAAGTTCTTCTTCTGGAAGCCGGTCGAGGACCTCTTCGACACGATCGACTGGAAGAGCAACATGCAGCCCGGCACGATGAAGGACGTGCTGAGCCTGCGCATGGGCCAGAACGTCGCGAAGGTCATCCGCAACCATGTGCCGGACGAGCGCCTGGCGCAGATGCTGGACCACTACTGCCAGTATGTCGGCTCGAATCCCTACAAGGCGCCGGCGGTGCTCTGCTCGATCGGCGACATGCAGGCGAGCGAGGGCGTCTGGTATCCCGTCGGCGGCACGCGCGCCGTGGCGGAGGGGCTGGCGAAGCTGGCGGGCGACCTCGGCGCCGATCTGCGCCCGGGCGTGGAGGTCACCGGCTTCGATATCCAGGACGGAGCCGTGAAGGGCGTGGTCGCGGGCGGCGAGCGGATCGCCTGCGACGCGGTGATCTCCAACATGGATGCCATCCGCACCTACAAGGAGCTGGTGGGCGGCGAGACCGGCCGGAAATACGCCCGCAAGGGCTTCGAGCCCGCCTGTTCCGGCGTGGTGCTCTACCTGGGCCTGAGGAAGCGCTACGAGCACCTTGCCCACCACGACTTCGTCTTCTCCGGCGATGCGGAGGAGGAGTTCGACAGCATCTACCGCAAGGGCGAGCCTGCCCCGGACCCGACCGCCTATCTCGCCGCGCCCTCCGCCAGCGATCCCTCCGTGGCGCCGGAAGGCGGCGAGGCGCTCTACGTCCTTGTCCACACCCCCTATCTGCGCCCGCACCACGACTGGCCGCGGATGCTGCCCGCCTACCGGCAGACCATCCTCGACAAGCTGAAGCGCAGCGCCGGGCTGGAGGATATCGAGGAGCGCATCGTGGTGGAGCGCGCCCTGACGCCGCAGGACATCCACGACCGCTACAAGGTGCTGAACGGCGCCATCTACGGCCTCGCCTCGCACGGCACCTTCCTCGGCGCCTTCAAGCCGGGCAACCGCTCGCGCAGCGTGAAAGGGCTCTACCTCGCCGGCGGCGCGGCGCATCCGGGGCCCGGCATGCCGATGGTGATGATGTCCGGCTGGATCGCGGCGGATGCGCTGGACCGCGACCTCGGCGGGCGCGGCATGGGCGCCGCGGCGGAACGGGCCGGGCTGCGGGAGGCCGACATGCCGCAGGCGGCCGAGTAGCCGCCATGCCAGACGCCCCCGGCACGACGGAAGACCCGCTTGCGCTCTACGACGCGCGCTGGCACGGCTTCTTCCGCCGGGCCTTCACGCGCTTCGGCCGCCGCCACATGCGGGCGCTGCGCCTCGCCCGCTGGGGGCAGCCCGATCCCGGCCCGCCCGGCACGCCGCTGGTGGTCTTCGCCAACCATCCCTCCTGGTGGGACGGCGTGGCCTTCATGCTGCTCTCCACCGTGCTGCTCCCCCGGCAGCGCACCTTCATCCCGATGGAGGCGGAGGCCCTGTCCCGCTACCGCTTCATGCGGCGGCTGGGCGTCTTCGGCGTGGAAGGCGGCACGCCGCGCGGCGCGGCGGCCTTTCTGCGCACCGCGCGGCGGGTGCTGGCCGTGCCGGACCATGCCTTGTGGATCAACGCGCCCGGCCGCTTCCAGGATGTGCGGGAACGGCCCGTGGGCCTCGTGCCGGGCCTGCTGCGCCTGCCGGAACTCGCCCCCGCCGCGCGCTTCCTGCCGCTGGCGCTGGAATACCCCTTCTGGACGGAGCGCAAGCCCGAGATGCTGGCGGGTTTCGGCCCACCCATTCCCGGCGCCGAGCTGGCGGCGCTGACGCGCGAAGAGCGCGCGGAGCGGCTGCGCGCGGCGCTGACCGCCACCATGGACCGGCTGGCCGCGGATGCCATGTCGCGCGACGCGGACCGCTTCGCCACCCTGCTGCAAGGGCGGGAAGGGATGGGCGGCGCCTATGACCTGTGGCGCCGCCTGCGCGCCCTGGCCGGCGGGCAGGGCTTCGACGCCCGGCACGCCCGATGAGCCTGTCCTTCGTCCTGCAGATCGTGGCGCTGGCCCTGGTGCTTTTCCCGGTGGGAATGGCCCTGCTCAACGCCATCCTGCTGCCGCGCCCGAAGGCGCCGGACCGTGGCGGGGCACTGGCGGGCGACCTGGTCTCGATCCTCATCCCCGCCCGCGACGAGGCCGCCCATATCGCCGCCTGCGCCGAAGCCGCCCTGGCCTCCACCGGCATCGGGGTGGAGGTGCTGGTGATGGATGACGGCTCCCGCGACGGCACCGCCGCCATCGTGGAGGCGCTGGCGGCGCATGATCCGCGTCTGCGCCTGCTGAGCGCCCCGCCCCTGCCGCCCGGCTGGACCGGCAAGGTCCATGCCTGCGCCCGGCTGGCGGAAGCGGCACGCGGCGGGCACCTGCTCTTCATCGATGCCGATGTGCGCCTCGCCCCCCAGGCCGCCGTTGCCCTGGCCGCCCATGCGCGCCGGCACCGGCTGGCCCTGGCGAGCGGCGTGCCCCGGCAGGAGATCGGCACGCTGGGCGAGGCGCTGACGGTGCCGGCGATCAACCTGCTGATGCTGGGCTACCTGCCCGGCGCCGGGCGCGCCTTCACCCGCCACCCGGCCCTGGCCGCCGCCTGCGGGCAGCTGATCCTGGTGGAAGCCGGCGCCTATCGCGCCAGCGGCGGCCATGCCGCGCTGCATGGCGTGTTGCATGATGGCCTGGCCCTCGCCCGCCGCCTGCGCGCCGCCGGCCACCGGACGGAGGTGGTGGCCGGCGCGCATCTCGCCACCTGCCGCATGTACCGGGGCTTCCGCGAAAGCTGGAACGGCTTCCTCAAGAACGCCCGCGAAGGCATGGCGACGCCGCTCGGCCTGCCGGTCTGGACGGTCGTGCTCTTCGGCGGCCATGTCCTGCCCTGGCTGCTGCTGCCCGCCCCGCTGGCCGCGCTGGCGCTGCTGCTGGGCTATGCCCTGCGCGGCCTGATCACCTGGCTGTCCCGCGAGCCCTCCTGGACCATCCCCCTCCACCCCGCCACCGTGCTGGTCGCCCTGGCGATCCAGTGGACCGCCCTGGTCCGCTCCGCCCTCGGCCACCGCGCCGCCTGGAAAGGCCGCGCCTACTCCGCCGGCGGCGGGGCGTTCGAGTGATCGGACCGGGTGCTCCGGGAAGGGCTCTGCCTTCCCCGGACCCCACCCGCCCAGGGACGTTAGTCCCTGGGGGCCCTATGGGCGCTCCGCGAGGAGGAGGGGCAGGACACCGGTCGCCAGACGGTGCAACGGCGGAACCATCCCCCTCCTCGCGGGGCGCTCATGACGGGGTCTCGGGGGGATACTATCCCCCTGAGCGGCCCCTCCTTCAGCAAAGGGTCCGGGAAGCAGAGCCTCCCGGTTCCCAGGCCCGATCCCCCGAAGCCTCCCCCGCCGCGGTGCTGGCGGCGTTGCGGGCCGCCGGGCCGGCACCGCGGATCGCGGAGCGGCGCAGGCTGCTGGCGGCGCTGGCGGCGGAGCTGGCGCGGCGGTCGGAGGCGATCGTGGCGGCGGCGGATGCCGATTTCGGCGGGCGCGCGGCGGAGGACACGCTGCTGGGCGACGTGCTGGTGACGGTGCAGGCGGCGCGGCGGGCACGGCGCTGGCTGCGCTGGTGGGCGCGGCCCCGCCCGGTGCTGGCCCCCCTGCCCTTCCAGCCCTGCCTGGCCTGGACGGAGCCGGTGCCCAAGGGGGTGGTCGGGGTGATGGCGCCCTGGAACTACCCGATCCAGATCGCCCTCTGGCCGGCGCTGGAGGCTGTGGCGGCGGGCAACCGCGTGGCCATCAAGCCCAGCGAGCACACGCCCCGCTGCGCCGCGCTGCTGGAGGAGATCGTCGCCCGCGCCTGGGGCCCCGGCATCGCCCGGGTGGTGCAGGGCAATGCGGCGGTGGCGGCGGATTTCGCGGCGCAGCCCTGGGACCACCTGGTCTTCACCGGCGGCACGGAAACCGGGCGCAAGGTGGCCGGGGCCGCGGCGCCGAACCTCACGCCGCTGACCCTGGAGCTCGGCGGGCAATGCGCCGCCCTGGTCCTGCCGGGGGCGAGGCTGGACCGTGCCGCCCGCGCCATCCTGGCCGCCAAGGCGCTGAATGCCGGACAGACCTGCGTGGCCCCCGACACGGTGCTGCTGGTGGGCCATTCCCGTGATGCCTTCGCCGGGGCTGCCCGGGCCACCGGCATCGTTCCGGAAAGCCGGGTCGCGCCCTGGCAGGCGGCACGACAGGCGCGCCTGTCGTCCGGCAGCGAGGCCCTGGCGGAAGGACCGGCGGGGCCGCCGCTGCGCCTCGGCGGCGATTCGGGCGAGGAACGCTTCGGCCCCGTGCTTGGCGTGGTGCAATGTGCGGACCTGGACGCGGCGCTCGGCTGGCTGCGCGCCCGCCCGGCACCGCTGGCCTTGTCCCTCTTTGGTGCCAGCCGGGGCGAGGAAGCGCGGATCGCAGCGGAAAGCCGCGCCGGGGCCATCGCCTGCGGCCGGGCGCTGGACCATGTGGGCTTCCCCAACCTTCCCTTCGGCGGCGTGGGGGGGTCCGGCCATGGGCGCTATCATGGCGTCGCCGGCTTCGCAGAATTCAGCGACTGGCGCGCCCGGGTGCGCCACGGGCCTTTCGCCCTGGCCCGCCTGCTCGATCCGCCGCGCGGCGATTTCGCGCGGAAGCTGGCCCGCCGCCTCCTGCGCTGAGCGGCCCCGGCGCGCGTCCGGAAGGCCGGGGCCTCAGATCCCCAGCGTCGGAAAGCCGGGAAAGAGCGAGCGGGAGCCGGGTGCGGCGGTGGCGGCCGGGGTTTCGGCGCCGCCGGTTGGACCGGGCGTCGCAGGAGGTGACAGAGGCGCGGTCTCCACCGGCGCGGGGGGCGGAGCGGGCGTGCCGGCCGGGGCGCTTCCCGGCGCGGCGGTGCCGCCCGCTGTCCCCGCCGGCGCCGAGGCCGCCGGCTGCTGCCCCGGCGCCGCGTGCCGGGCCGCGGCCGTGCCTCCGGGCTGCTCGGCCACCGTGTAGTCCGGCACCACCCGCGCCTGGCTGCCGGTGATCACCAGCACCTTCTGCCCGAGGGCCAGCGGCACCTTGTCCACCTGGGTGACGGAAAGCAGGTCCCCGTTCGCCTTGCGGACGATGTACTCATAGCCGTCGGTATCCCCGGCTGCGCGCTCCGCCGCCGAGCCGAGCAGCCCGCCGATCAGCCCGCCGCCGATCGCGCCGAAGGCCCCGGCCGTGCTGCCCTGCCCCACCGTCGAGCCGGCGATGCCGCCCGCCGCGGCGCCCGCCGTCGCCCCCGTCGTGCCATCGGCGCGTATGCCGATCGGGCGCACCCCGGCGATGGTGCCCTGCTCCACCTTGTTCGCCTGCTGCACGGCCCGCGTGGCATAGGTGTCGGGCGTGTAGTCGGCACTGCACCCTGCCAGGAGGAGGGCGAGCGGCAGGGCCGCCCGGGACGTGAGCCGCCGCATCGTCAGCATTCCGGCAGGAAGGCCCATGGCATCCGTCGGTCCATCGTGATCGCGCACCGGCCTCCGCCACCCCGCGACACGCCGGGGCCGGGGGGGCCGGAAACGGCCCGCACCGGCCGGGCCGCGACACCGCCCCCGGCCTAGCCGGGGGTTTCCGGGGGCCGAGGTAAAGCCAGCGGCGCCGTGCCTCAAGCCTGTTTGCGGCCGGTCTGCCGCGCGGGCGCCGCGTCCTCCCGCCCCGGCTCCCCCCTTGCCGCCTCACGCACCGGGCGCCGCGTGGCCGGGCGCCCGACCGGCGGGCGCCAGTCCTGTCGCTGCCGCGCCGCCCAGTCGTAGCGGTGGTCGCCCGCCAGCAGATGGAGATGGTCGGACAGCCGGTTCCGCTCCAGCCAGGAGACCGCCGCCTCCAGCTCCGGCAGGGTCATCTCCGCCCGCCCCTTGTTGCCCAGCACGCGCTTCAGCGCGGCGTTGTAGGCGTGGTAGGTGCCCTGGCCGCGTGGCGCGTGCAGCGCGCCCTCGTCCTCCACCACCTGCGCCGCCACAAGCTCGCCGACCCGCGCCCGCAGCCGCCGCTCGGCGACCGAGGGCGCCTCGAACAGCTCCTGCTGCGGCTCGCTGAATTCGGGGCGCCGCTGCGCCAGGTCCGGCCCCGGGCGCAGGGTGGACAGCCGCAGCGCCAGCGCGTTGCTTTCCAGCGGCACGATGCCTTCCCGCTCCCGCGCATCCTCCCGCATCTCCTTCAGCCAGAGCGGCAGCACGCCCGGGCGCGGCGGCTTGGCCGCGCGGGCGCGGGTGCCCTGCTCCTCCTCCATGCGCCAGCGGAACTGGCCGAAGAACGGGTCGTCCGGGTGGAAGACCAGCGCCTGCTGCTCCTCATAGGGCCCGGCCTGGTGATCGACCCGCGTGGCGCGGGCCACCATCTGCTCCAGCCAGGGGCGGGAGCGGATATGCGTCAGCGCCGCCACGACCGCGACCTCGGGCGCGTCCAGCCCCTCATAGGCCATGGCCACCGTCACCAGGATCGAGGGCTCCGGCCGCAGGCGGAAGGCCGCCAGGGTCTCGTGCGCGTCGCGCTCGTCGGAGGTGGCGAGGCGCAGGTTCTCCGCCTGCCGCGCCGGCACCCAGCGCCGCAGCATGTCGAGATAGAGCCGCGCGCAGCTCTGGTCCGGCGCCACCACCAGCAGCTTGCCGAGGCCGCGCGCGCCCTCCCCCGCCACCAGTCCCCGGCCACGGCGCCGCTTCGCGCGCAGGTCGCGCGTCGCGTCGAAGGCATGGCGCAGCAGGGTTTCCGAGAAGCCGGTGCGCAGCGCGGTGAACAGCGCGGGCCGCGTCGTCTCGCCCGGCACGCTGACGGACAGGCGGTGCGGCCCGACCGTGGCCCGTGCCCCGTCCGGCCCGGCGGCATCGAGCCAGGAGGCCTCCCCGTCCAGCGCGCCGAAGGTCACCGGCAGCACGGCGCGCTCGGCCAGGGCCTGGGCGCGGGAATAGCCGACCACCGCCCAGCCCGGCGCGTCGAGATCGACCTCGTGCGTCGCCGCCTTCGCCCCGCGCCGGTAGGGCAGCCACAGGATGCGCCGCCCATCCGCCCGTTCCAGCGTGCCCGACAGCAGCAGCCGCACCCGCGCGCATTCCAGCAGCGGCAGCAGCGCGGCGGACCAGGCGGCGGCCTCGTCCACCGTCTCGCCCTCCCCCCGCGCCCGCCCGCCGGGGTCCAGCTCCGCCAGGGCCGGCAGGTGGTGCACCTCGTCCACCACCAGCAGCGTCCGGTGCCGCTGGAATTCCGCCAGGTGCAGGTCCGGGGCCGCCGCCACGCCCTGGTAGGTGGTCACATAGCCCTGCAGCCCCCGGCAGGGGTCCGGTGCGTTCTCGGCCGCCCGTACGGAAACGCGGTGCCCCAGCGCCTGCCGCCAGAGCGGGTCGGCGAAGGCTTCCTCGGCCTGGAGGCGCAGGCTGTCGCGCGGCACCACCCAGCAGACGCGCTCGACGATCCCGGCCTCGATCAGCTCATGCGCCATCAGCACCGGCAGCAGCGACTTGCCGCCACCCGGCGTCACGGCGGCCAGCAGGTCCCGCGCCTCCGCCCCGCCGGCGATGGCCCGGGCGATGGCTAGGATGCGCCGCTGGTGATCGCGCAGCGGTCGGGCCGGCAGCATCAGCGCCCCGCGATCATGCGCTGGCCATCCTGCGTTCCGTCATGCGTCTGCGGGAAGTTCCTGAGACATTCCATGAACATGCAGGAAGAAATCCACATGTCCACCGATTCCCTGTGGATTCTCTGTGAATGCCGGGGATTATTTGCCGCAGCCGCACAGCAGGGCGGAACCTTTCCTCATCCCGCCAGCCTCCCGGCGGAACACCCCAGGGGGCCACCCTGCCCTTGCGCGACCGGACTTTCCCGCGCCGGAACGCGGCGCTAGCCTTTCCGGCACAGACCAGGGGCGGGAAGGCGGGTCCACGGCGCACCGCCCGGGCCGGTCGCCTCATCCCGGTGCCGCACCGGCCTGCCAGGGACAGCCTGGAAAGGGAGCGAACCGCGGATGATCTTCCTGTGCAAAGCCTGCGGCACCTCCTATCCGCCCGCCCCCACGCCACCGGAGAACTGCCCGGTCTGCCAGGACGAGCGGCAGTTCGTCCCGGCGGAGGGCCAGGCCTGGACCGCGCGGGACGAGTTGGCCCGGACCCACCGCAACGCCTGGCACCGCCACGAGCCCGGCCTGTTCAGCCTGCAGACCGTGCCGGCCTTCGCCATCAACCAGCGCGCCTTCCTGCTCGCCACCCCCGCCGGGAACGTGCTGTGGGACTGCGTCGCCCTGCTCGACCCCGCGACCGAGGCGCTGATCCACGGCCTGGGCGGACTGGGCGCCATCGCGATCTCCCACCCGCACTACTACACGGCCATGCAGGACTGGGCCGCCGCCTTCGAGGCGCCCATCCACCTGCACGCGGCGGACCGCGACTGGATCATGCGCCCCTCCCCCCATATCCGGCTCTGGGAAGGCGGGACGCTGGAAATCGCCCCGACGGCGACCCTGATCCGGGCCGGGGGCCATTTTCCCGGCGGGACGGTGCTGCACTGGACCGGCGCTGCGGACGGCACGGGTGTCCTGCTCGCCGGCGACATCGTGCAGGTGGCGCCCGGCGCCCGGCGCGTCTCCTTCATGTGGAGCTATCCCAACATGATGCCCCTGCCGGCTGCGGAGGTACGGCGCGTCGCGAGCCGGCTTGCGCCCTGGTCCTTCGGGCGCATCCACGGCGCCTTCCAGGGGCAGGACGTGCGGGCGGAGGGCGACGCGATCGTCGCCCGCTCGGCAGCCCGCTATACCGAGCTCCTCGGCGAGATCCCCTAGAAGCTCGCCATCCAGACCCCGCGATCCCAGCCTCCGGAGTGCGCCCATGCCCCGCCATCCCGCCGCCACCGCCATCGGGGTCATCAGCGGCACCTCGGTGGACGGGATCGACGTCGCCGCCATCCGCAGCGACGGCGAATCGCTGGTGGAGCCGGGCGAGGGCCGTACCTATCCCTATGAGCCCGGCCTGCGCACCGCCCTGCTGAGCCTGGCGGCGCAGCCGGAGCGGGTGCTGCGCGACCCGCTCGCGGCGCTGGAACAGGCGGTCACCGGGGCCCATGCGGCGGCGGTGGAGCGTTTCCTGGCCGAGACCGGCCTGCCGCGCGAGGAGGTCGCCGTGGTCGGCCTGCACGGCCAGACCGTGCTGCACCGGCCGGAGGCGCGCTTCACCCGCCAGCTCGTCTTCGGCGATGCCGCCGCCGCGCGCCTGGGCCTGCCGGTGGTGGACCGCTTCCGCGACGCCGATGTCGCGGCGGGCGGCCAGGGGGCGCCGCTGGTGCCGCTCTACCACCGCGCCCTCGTGGCGGGGCTGGGGGAGACGGGGCCGCTCGCCGTGCTGAACCTGGGCGGGGTCGGCAACGTGACCTACCTGGATGGCGAGACGGTGATCGCCTTCGACACCGGCCCGGCCAATGCCATGCTGGACGACTTCCTGTTCCGCCGCACCGGCCGCAGCTTCGACGAGGGCGGGCGGCTGGCACGCAGCGGCCGGGCCGATGCGGGGATCGTGGCGCGCTT
The DNA here is from genome assembly GCF_000622225.1 of Roseomonas mucosa ATCC BAA-692. Lineage (GTDB taxonomy): Bacteria > Pseudomonadota > Alphaproteobacteria > Acetobacterales > Acetobacteraceae > Roseomonas > Roseomonas mucosa. The sequence goes on from NZ_JHWD01000004.1 coordinate 332,265, forward strand.
CCTGGGGAACCCCTTCTTCGGCCGTCCCGTGCCCAAATCCCTGGACCGCAACGCCTTCGCCGCCACGCTGGACTGGGTGGCGGGCCTGTCCGACGCCGACGGCGCCGCCACCCTGGCCGCCTGCACGGTGGAGGCCCAGGCCGCCGCCCTGTGCCACCTGCCTCGCCCGCCGCGGCGCTGGCTGGTCGCCGGCGGCGGGCGGCATAATGCCGTGCTGATGGACGGGCTGCGCCAGCGCCTCGGCGTGCCGGTCGAGGCGGTGGAGGCGGTTGGCTGGAACGGCGACTTCCTGGAGGCGCAGTGCTTCGGCTTCCTGGCGCTGCGCTCGCTGCGCGGCCTGCCGCTCAGCCTGCCCTCCACCACCGGGGTGCCGGCGCCGATGCCGGGCGGGCGGCACCACCCCGTGCCCGGGCGCCCCCTGCCCGGCTGAACCCGCCGGCGCCGATGCCGGAAAGGGGGCGCCCGCCCCTCCGGGCCGCGGAGGATCCGCATGCCCGCCCTGCATGCGGCTGTGGGGAGACTTCCGGCCGGACCCGGCGTTACCATGGTCGCCATGGCCCAAGACGATCCCTACAGCACGCTCGGTGTCAGCCGCCAGGCCAGCCCGGACGAGATCCGCAAGGCCTTCCGCGCCATCGCCAAGAAGCACCACCCCGACCTCAACCCCGGCGACAAGGTGGCGGAGGAACGCTTCAAGGCGGCCAATGCCGCCCACGACCTGCTCTCCGATCCGGAGAAGCGGGCCCGCTTCGACCGGGGCGAGATCGACGCCACCGGCCAGGAGGTCCCGCCACGCCAGTACTGGCGCGACTATGCCGACGCCCCCGGCGCCGGACGCTACCGCGCCGGTCCCGGCGCCGGTGCGGAGGCCCATGGCGCCACCGGCTACGGCGGCGGGTTCGAGCATGGCGGCTTCGAGGGACAGATCGACCCGGAGGACCTGGGCGACATCTTCGGCCAGTTCTTCCGCCAGCGGGGCGGCGAATCCGCCGGCTCCTCCCGCCCGCGCAAGGGCCAGGACAGCCGCTACCACCTGGAGGTCCCCTTCCTCGACGTGGTGAATGGCGCGACCCAGCGCCTGACCCTGCCGGAAGGCGGCACGCTCGATGTCCGCATCCCGCCGGGGCTGGAGGACGGCCAAGTGCTGCGCCTGCGCGGCAAGGGCCGGCCCGGGCGCGACGGCGGCCCCGACGGCGACGCCCTGATCGAGATCGCGGTGCACCCCCACCCGCTCTACCGGCGCCAGGGCCGCGACCTGGAGATGGATGTCCCCGTCACCTTCGCCGAGGCGATCCTGGGCGGCCGGATCGCGGTGCCGACGCCGCGCGGTGAGGTGACGCTCACCGTGCCGCCACGCTCCGACGCCGGCACCCGCCTGCGGCTGCGCGGGCGCGGCGTGGCCGAGCACGGCGGCCAGCCCGCCGGAGACCTCTACGCCACGCTGCGGATCGTGCTCGGGCCGGTGGACGACCGGGTCGAGGAGTTCCTGCGCGACTGGGCGAAGGACAGGAGCGGCGACGAGGCCCGCCAGGAGATAAGGAGGCAGGCATGATCACCGTCACCACCGTCCTGCAGCGCGTCCATGGCCTGGACGAGCCGACGCTGTGGAGCTGGGTCGCGCAGGATTGGGTGCGCCCGGCCCGGCGTGGCGGCGAGACCCTGTTCGAGGAGATGGACATCGCCCGGCTGCGCCTGATCCTGGAACTGCGCGACGAGATGGAGGTCGGGGAAACGGCGATGCCCGTGGTGCTTTCGCTGCTCGACCAGCTTCACGCCAGCCGCCGCCACATGCGCCGGCTCTGCGAGATGCTGGACGCCGCCGGCCCCGAGGACCGCGTCCGCGACATCCTGGGCCGGCTGGGAGGCCGCTGAGAACCGCGTCCGGGGTTGTGCCGTGGCCAGGGGAAAGGCGGGGTCCGGGGACATACCATGTCCCCGGCGGAGAGGAAGTTCCGGGGCGAGAGGCGACGCCTCTCCCCCGTGACCGACAAGGTGCGACGCCAGGAAACGCCGCCCGCCTTCAGCCCTTCGCCGCCCCACGGGGAAAGACGGCCGCCGAGAGCAGGCGAAGCGTGCAGGCATCCCCCCGCCGTGCCTCGCGCCAGTCCGGCTCGGGCGTGACGTCGAGCACCGGCCCATCCCCGCCCGCCGAGACCTGGAGGCGCAGTCCGCGCGGGTCCTGCCGCGCCTGGCGCACCACCCAGGGACCTTCCCCCGGACGCGCGACGAGGTCATGGGCGCGCAGGAAGGCCAGGGCCGGGCCGTCCGGCAGCGCGACCGCGACCGGCGGCAGGGGCAGCGGCGCGAAATGCGCCTGTCCGCCCCGGACCTCGCAGCCGAGCCGGTTCGCCTCGCCCAGGAAGCCCGCCACGAAGGCGCTGGCGGGGCGGGCCAGGATGGCGCCCGGCGTGTCGAACTGCTCGATCCGTCCGGCGCGCAGCACCGCCACCCGGTCGGCGATCTCCATCGCCTCCTCCTGGTCGTGCGTGACGAAGACGCTGGTCAGGCCCAGCCGCTCGTGCAGCTCCCGCAGCCAGCCGCGCAGGCTTTTGCGCACCTGCGCATCCAGCGCCGAGAAGGGCTCGTCCAGCAGCAGCAGCGCGGGCTCGATCGCCAGCGCCCGGGCCAGGGCCACGCGCTGCCGCTGCCCGCCGGAAATCTGGTCGGGATAGCGGCGCTCCAGCTCGGCGATCTGCACCAGGGAGAGCAGGCGCCGCACGCGCTCGCCAATCCCGGCCTCGGAAGGCCGGGTGGCGCGCGGGCGGACGCGCAGCCCGAAGGCGACATTCTCGAAGACGCTCATGTGCCGGAACAGGGCATAGTTCTGCGGCACGAAGCCGATGCCGCGCAGCCGCGCCGGCAGCGCGGCGACGTCCCGGCCGTCGATCCGCACCTGCCCGGCATCCGGGAAGTCCAGCCCGGCGAGGATTCGCAGCAGCGTGGTCTTGCCGGAGCCGGAGGGGCCCAGCAGGGCCACGAACTCGCCGTCGCCGATGGCGAGATCCACCGAATCGAGCGCCGACGGCCCGGCCTGGAAGCGGCGGGAGATGCCCGAGACCTCGACGCTCATCCCCGCAACGCCTTTCCGGACAGTGGCGGGCCGGCACGGCGGCATGGGAGGGGCATGGCGGTCGGCACGCCCGGGGTCATCGCCACATTCAATGCTCCAGCAGGGTCCTGCGGCCGGAAAGGCGCTCCAGCAGCAGCTTGGCGCAGAGGGTGACGAGGGCCAGCGAGGCCAGCAGCGCCGCCACGGCGAAGGCGCCGACGAACTGGTACTCGTTGTAGAGGATCTCGACATGCAGCGGCAGGGTGTTGGTCTCCCCCCGGATATGGCCCGACACCACGGCGACGGCGCCGAATTCCCCCATGGCGCGGGCGTTGCAGAGCAGGATGCCGGCCAGCAGCGCCCATCTCACCTCCGGCAGCGTGACGCGCCAGAAGCTCTGCCAGCCGCTGGCCCCCAGCGTGGCGGCGGTCTCCTCCGCCTCCCGCCCCTGTTCCTGCATCAGCGGGATCAGGGTGCGGGCCACGAAGGGGAAGGTCACGAAGACCGTGGCCAGCACCAGCCCCGGCAGGGCGAAGATGATCTGGATGTCGTGCGCCTGCAGCCAGGGGCCGAACCAGCCCTGGGCGCCGAAGAGCAGCACCCAGACCAGGCCCGAGATCACCGGCGAGACGGAAAAGGGCAGCTCGATCAGCGTGGTGAGCAGGCGCTTGCCCGGGAAGTCGAACTTGGCGATGCACCAGGACGCCGCCACCCCGCCCAGCGTGTTCACCGGCACGGCGATCGCGGCCACCAGCAGGGTGAGCCGCATCGCCGCGATCGTGTCCGGGTCGGACAGCGCCTCGGCGACCGGCGGCCAGCCGCGCCGGCTGGCCTCGGCGAAGACGGCCACGGTCGGCAGGACGAGGAACAGGGCCAGCGCGAGCACCGCCAGCAGCAGCAGCACGGCCCGCATCGGCCGCGGGTCCTCCGCCGCCGGCCGCCCTCCCCGGTCCGGAACCGCGCCGCTCAGCGGCGGCCCCTGCGCAGCCAGCGCTGCGCGAGGTTCAGGCAGAGCAGCACGGCGAAGGAGATCAGCAGCATGGCCAGGCCGATCGCGGCGGCGCCGGCATAGTCGAACTGCTCCAGCCGGGTGACGATCAGCAACGGCGCGATCTCGCTCACCATCGGCATGTTGCCCGCGATGAAGATGACGCTGCCGTATTCGCCGACGGCGCGCGCCAGGGAAAGGCCGAAGCCGGTCAGCAGCGCGGGCGCCAGGGCGGGCAGCACCACCCGGCGCAGCACCTGCGGGCGGGTGGCGCCCAGCGTCGCCGCCGCCTCCTCGGCCTCCAGCGGCAGGTCGCGCAGCACCGGCTCCACCGTGCGCACCACGAAGGGCAGGCCGACAAAGGCCATGGCGACGATCACGCCCAGCGGCGTGAAGGCGACCTTGATGCCCAGCGCCGCCAGGGGCGTGCCCAGCCAGCCATTGGTGGCGAAGAGCGCGGTCAGCGCCAGCCCCGCCACGGCGGTGGGCAGGGCGAAGGGCAGGTCCACCACCGCATCCATCAGGCGCCGCCCGGGAAAGCGGTAGCGCACCAGCACCCAGGCCAGCAGCAGCCCCAGCGGCAGGTTGCACAGCGTGGCCAGGAAGGCCGCGCCGAAGCTCAGCCGCAGCGCTGCCAGCACGCGCGGCTCGGCCAGCGAGGCCAGCACGCCGGAAACCCCGATCTCCCAGGGCCGCAGCACCAGCGCCAGCAGCGGCACCAGCACGATCGCGGTCAGCCAGAGCAGCGTGACCCCGAGCGAGAGGCCGAAGCCGGCCACGGGGTCACGACGCGGCATCCGGAGGCTGGCGGCGGTCATCGTCCCGGTTTGTAGATCCGGTCGAAGGAGCCGCCATCGGCGAAATGCGCCTTCTGCGCCGCCGCCCAGCCGCCGAAGCTGTCATCGACGGTGACCATCTCCAGCTTCGGGAAGGTGGCGCCGGCGGCGGCCAGCGCCGCGGCGTCGCGTGGGCGGTAGAAGTTGCGTGCGGCGATCCGCTGGCCCTCCGGCGAGTAGAGGTGGCGCAGATAGGCCTCCGCCACGGCGCGCGTGCCCTTGCGCTCCACCACCTGGTCCACCACCGCCACCGAGGGCTCGGCCAGGATGGAGAGCGAGGGATAGACGATCTCGAACTTCCCGGCGCCGAACTCCTTGAAGGCGAGGTGCGCCTCGTTCTCCCAGGCCAGCAGCACGTCGCCCTGGTCGCGCTGCACGAAGGTGGTGGTGGAGCCCCGCGCGCCCGTGTCCAGCACCGGCACGTTGCGGAAGAGCTTCGCCACGAAGTCCTCCGCCGTGGCATCGGAGCCGCCCAGCTGGCGCTTCGCCCAGGCCCAGGCGGCGAGATAGTTCCAGCGCGCCCCGCCCGAGGTCTTGGGATTGGGGGTGATGACGCCCACGCCGTCCTTGACCAGGTCGCCCCAGTCCCGGATCGCCTTGGGATTCCCCTTCCGCACCAGCAGCACGATGGTGCTGGTATAGGGCGCGCTGTTGTGCGGCAGGCGGGTGATCCAGTCCTTCGCGATCAGCCCGCGCTCGGCGATGGCGTCGATGTCATAGGCCAGGGCCAGCGTCACCACGTCCGCCGGCTGGCCATCGATCACCGAGCGCGCCTGGGCGCCGGAGCCGCCATGCGAGGTGCGGATCTGCACGCTCTGCCCGCCATGGTCCTTCGCCCATTGCGCGGCGAAGGCGGCGTTGAAGTCGCGGTAGAGCTCCCGCGTCGGGTCGTAGCTGACATTCAGCAGCGGCGGCACCTGCTGGGCCGAGGCCCGGCGCGCGGCCAGCAACGGCGTGGTGGCCAGCCCGGCGAGCAGAGGGGCGGAGAGAACCTGGCGTCGGTTCAGGCGAAGCAAGGCGCGGCTCCTTATCTTCTCTCGGACCGAAGCGCACGATGCTTCGTCCGGATGGGCGAAGGCAAGCGGTGTCCGCTCAACTCCTGTTCAGGGCCCCATTGGCAGGGGCCCTGTGGCTACCCGGTCCGTCGCTGCGGCGCGGGATCAGGCCGGGACGGATTCCGCCGCCCCCAGCGCCAGCAGGGCATCGGGGCCGAGTCGGTGGCAGAAGTCGCCGAAGCCCTCCCCCTCCCGCCGGTCCCCGGCGAAGGCGGCGAAAAGCGGCTCCAGCCGGGCCGCGATCTCCCCCTGCGGCACCCGCTCGTGCAGCTTGAAGGACAGGCGCGTGCCCTCGAAATCGCCGCCGACGAAGATGGCAAAATGCCCCGGCACGCGGCCCACCAGCCCGATATCCCCGGCATAGGGCCGGGCGCAGCCATTGGGGCAGCCGGTGATCCGCAGGCTGATCCGCTCGTCCAGCAGCTCCTGCCGCTCCAGCGCCGCCTCGATCTCCGCCACCAGCGGGTCGCGCACCCGCTCCGCCTCGGTCAGCGCCAGCCCGCAAGTCGGCAGCGCCGGGCAGGCCAGGGCCCAGCGGGCCAGGGGGGAGAGCGATTCGGTGAGCGTCACGCCGTGCTCGCGCAGCAGCGATTCCACCGCCTCGCGGGAATTGGCCGGCAGGTCGGCGAGGATCACGTCCTGCTGCGGCGTCAGCACCGGGTTGGCGCCCCAGCGCGTCACGACCTCCCGCAGCGCCGTGCGCAGCCGCACCCGCCCCTGGTCGGCGATCCGCCCCGACGGCACCGGCACGCCCAGCCAGAAGCGCCCGTCGCCCTGGGCGTGCCAGCCCAGCAGCTCCGGCAGGCACAGGCGCGGCAGCGGGCCGGGATCGGCCAGCTCGCCGCCGAAATAGGGGGCGAGCTGCTCGCGCACCCAGTCCAGCCCGTAATCCTCGATCACGTATTTCAGGCGGGCGCGGCGGCGGTCGGTGCGGTCGCCGTGGTCGCGCTGGAAGCGCACCACCGCCTCGGCGGCATGGAGCAGCCGCTCGCGCGGCACCACCGTCACCGGGGAGGCCAGCCGGGGGAAGGTGTCGGGCCGGTTGTGCGTCAGGCCCAGCCCGCCGCCGATGCAGACCTGATAGGCGCCGATGCCCCCCGCCCCGTCCCCGATGGCGATGAAGCCCAGGTCGTTGGTCAGCACGTCCGCCGTGTTGTCGTCCGGATGGGCGAGGCCGATCTTGAACTTCCGCGGCAGGTAGGTGGCGCCGTAGAGCGGCTCCTCCTCCGGCACGGCGGAAACCGGTTCCTCGTCCAGGAAGATCTCGTGATGCGCGCGTGTCCGGGGCAGCAGCCTTTCGGACAGCATCCGCGCATCCTCGACGAGCTGCCGGTGGATCGCGTCCCGGCGCGGCGCCGGGGTGGTGGTGACGTTGCGCACCACGTCGCCGCAGGCGGCCATGGTGGTCAGCAGCGTGTGGTTGATCGCCGCGATGGTCGGCTTGAGGTTTTCCCGCAACACGCCGTGGAATTGCAAGGCCTGTCGCGTGGTGACACGCAGCGTGCTGTTGGAATAGCGGTCGGCCATCGCGTCCAGGGCGAGGTACTGCTCCGCCGTCAGCAGCCCCGCCGGGGCGCGGACGCGGACCATGAACTGCCACTCCTTGTCCAGTCCCGCCTGCTTGCGCGGGGTGGCGGTATCACGGTCGAACTGCTCATAGGTTCCATGGAACTTCAGCAGGTTGAAGCTGTCCTCGCTGACCCCGCCGCGGGTTTCGGTGCTGGACAGCTCGGCCGCCACCCCGCCACGCAGCCCACGGCTCGCCAGCTTGCTGATCTCCACACCCGTCGGCTTCTTCTGGGTGGTGCCTGTGGTCGTGCCGGTCTGAGCCATGTGCGAAAAGCGCCTTAAACCTCTTGATCCAAGTGAAATACCAATATTAGCTCTTGTCAAACGTAGTTTAGGATAACCCTTATGCCGGTGCGCAGATGACGGAACTGGATCGCGGCTCGGCCCTGGCAGCCGGCGATGCGCCGCGGCCGGGCGAGGTCTGGCTGGTCGGCGCCGGGCCGGGCGATCCCTCGCTGCTGACCCTGCGGGCGGCCGAGGCGCTGCGCCGGGCCGATCTGGTTCTCTACGACGCCCTGCCCGGGCGCGGCGTGCTGCGACTGGCCAATCCCCGGGCCACGCTGGTGCCGGTGGGCAAGCGCAAGGGCGCGGCACCGCTGTCCCAGGCGAAGATCAACGCCCGGCTGGTGGCCGGTGCCCGGGCCGGGCAGCGCGTGGTGCGGCTGAAGGGCGGCGACCCTTTCCTTTTCGCCCGGGGCGGCGAGGAAGCCGCCGCGCTGACCGCCGCCGGCATCCCCTGGCGCGTGGTGCCGGGGGTCAGCGCCGGCCTCGCCGCCCCGGCGGCGGCGGGCATCCCCCTCACCCAGCGCGGCGTGTCCAGCGCCGTCACCTTCGTCACCGGCCATGACGAGGCCGGCAACCTGCCCGAGAGCGTGGACTGGGCTTCGCTCGGTCGCGGCGGCGGCACGGTGGTGGCCTTCATGGCGCTGAGCCGACTGGACGAGATCGCCCTGCGCCTGCTGGCCGCGGGCCGCCCGCCGGAAACCCCGGTGGCCATCGTCGCCCAGGCCAGCCTGCCCGGCCAATGCACCCTGCGTAGCACGCTGGGCCGTTGCAGCCTCGCCGCCCGGGCCGCCGGCCTGCCCACGCCGGCCCTGGTGGTGGTGGGCGAGGTCGCCGGCCTCGCCGCCACGCTGCTGCCCGGCCTGGAGGACCTGGCCAGGCCCGAAACGGTGCTGCCGGCCGGAAAGCGGGCCTGACCTCCATGCGGAACCCGGAGAAGGAAGCCATGGACGCCGAGATCGAGGCCCTGCTGCTGCAGGAGGCGGACCCGGCCCCGCTGGCCCTGGCCATCGCCGCGACCATCCTGGCCTTGATGACCTGGGTTTCGCCGCTGCTCTGACCCTGCCGTCCGGGGGACAAGGCTCCGCCTCTTTTCCCCCCCTTCCCCTTATCCGCCAGGACTCTTCGAGCCCTGGGCCAGATGAGTTGGTTCCTGTCTGGCGCCGGATCGCGCCGGAGAGGCAGAGCCTCCCCCCCCCGGGCCGGAACCCGAACAGCCGCCGCTTCAGATCGCGAAGTTCAGCGGCTCCGTGGAGGGACGCTTGAGGCCGCGCGCCTGGGCGCGGCGCAGCAGGTCGTCCAAGGTCATCCCTTCCAGGCGCTCGCGCAGCAGGCCTTCCATCTCGCCCCAGAGCGGCGCCACCACGGCGGCCTGGAGCTGCCCGGTCATGTCGGGGCTTTCCTCCTCCTCGGCCACGGCGGACACCACATCCCAGAGGCGGATGTCGCGCGACCGGCGGGCGAGGCGGTAGCCGCCGCGCGGGCCGCGGGTGCTGTCCAGCAGCCCGGCACGGGAAAGCGCCTGGAAGACCGGCTCGATCCCCCGCTTGGCCGCGCCGAGGCGGTCCGCGATGTCCCCGCCGCTCGCCACCTCCGCGCCGCGCCCGACATGGAAGGCGACATCCAGCATCACGGAGATGGCGGTGAGGGCTCGATCCTGTTTCAGCAGCATGGGCGCAACAACATGGGGTGGAGGCCGTTCCTTATCCCTGATGCCCCCTAAAATACGCCGCCGCACCGTGGTAATCCAGACGGCGCGATGAAAGAAGACATGACGTCCCCCTCCCCCGCCCTGCCAGAGGAACGATTCCACGCCGAACAGAGCCAGCCGAGGGGGCGGATGTACGACAGCGTGCTCGACCTCGTGGGCGCCACGCCGCTGGTGCGCCTGCCTCGGCTGGAAGCCGCCGAGGCCCTGCCGGCGCGCCTGGCGCTGAAGCTGGAGTTCTTCAACCCGCTCGGCTCGGTGAAGGACCGGATCGGCCTGGCCATGGTGGAGGCCGCCGAGCGCCAGGGGCTGATCCGCCCCGGCCATTCCACGCTGATCGAGCCCACCTCCGGCAACACCGGCATCGCTCTGGCCTTCGTGGCGGCCGCCAAGGGCTATGCCCTGACCGTGGTGATGCCCGACGGCGCCTCGGTGGAGCGGCAGAAGATGATCCGCCTGATGGGCGGACATGTGGAGCTGACGCCGGCCCGGCGCGGCATGTCGGGCGCCATCGCCCGGGCCGAAGCCATCGCCGCCGCCACGCCGGGCGCCTGGATTCCCCGCCAGTTCGACAACGAGGCCAATCCCGATATCCATGCCGCGACCACGGCCGAGGAGATCTGGGCCGATACCGGCGGCGCGGTGGATGCCATCGTTGCCGGGATCGGGACCGGCGGCACGCTGACCGGCATCGCCCGCACGCTGAAGCCGCGCCGGCCCGGCCTGCGCATCGTCGGGGTGGAGCCGCGCGAGAGCGCCGTGCTGTCCGCCGGGGACGATCCGGGGCCGCACGACATCCAGGGCATCGGCGCCGGCTTCAAGCCGGGGGTACTGGAGCTGGAGCGGGTGGACCAGATCCGCGCCGTGGGCGAGTCCGACGCCATGGCCATGGCCCGCCGCTGCGCACGGCTGGAGGGCCTGCCGGTCGGCATCTCCTCCGGCGCCGTGCTGCATGCGATGGTGGAGGTGGCGCGGGACCCGGCGATGGAGGGCCGGCTAGTCGTCGGCATCGCCGCCTCCTTTGCGGAACGCTACCTTTCCACGGCGCTGTTCCAGGGCCTTTAGGGCGGCCCTTGGGGCGGCCCCGTCCGCACGCTTCGGCGAGGCCCCCGAACCCCGGCCGCCATGCCGCGTTGGCGACGGGTGACACCCAGGGGGAAGACGGACGGCATGGCCACACAGGAACCGCTGCGCCTCGGCTTTCCCGTCAAGCTGATGGGCGCGCCGGAGATCCGGAGCAACGACACGCGGCGCTGGCAGAGTGCGCCGCATCTCCGTGTCTCGCTGGAATACATGCATCAGGCGCTGGACTATCTCGCCCGGCACGGCATCCGCATGTACCGGATGTCCTCGGACCTCGCGCCCTATGCCACGCACCCCGACATGCCGCAGTTCCACGGCATGATCGCGGAAAGCGACGCGGAGCTGCGCGCCTTCGGCGCCAGAGCGCGGGCGCTGGATATCCGGCTTTCCTTCCATCCCTCGCAGTTCATCGTGCTCAACAGCCCCGATCCGGTGCTGGTGGAGAAGAGCATCCGCGACCTCGCCGCCCAGGCGGAGATGCTGGACCGCATGGGGCTCGGCCCGGAGGCCGTGCTGGTGGTGCATGTCGGCGGCACCTATGGCGACGTGCCGGCCAGCCGGGAGCGCTGGGTGCGCTGCTGGGAGGAACGGCTGCCCGAGCCCGTGCGGCGCCGCCTGGTGCTGGAGAACGACGACCTGCGCTTCTCCGCCGCCGACGTGATCTGGATTCACGAGCGGACCGGCGTGCGGCTGATCTTCGACCACCAGCACTTCTGGTGCCTGAACCCGGAAGGGCTGGCGATGCGCCCGGCGCTGGAACGCTTTCTGCGCTCCTGGCCCGAGGGGGTGCGCCCGAAATGCCACTTCTCCTCGCCGCGAACGGAATTGCGGGAGATGCAGCGCAAGGACCGCCGGACCGGCAAGAACAAGACCGTGCTCGTGCCGCCCGTCTGGACGGGCCACGCCGACTACTGCAATCCCTTCGAGTTCATCACCTTCATGCGCCTCGCCGAAGGGCTGGAATTCGACGTGATGCTGGAGGCCAAGGCCAAGGACCTGGCACTGATCCGGCTGCGGCCCGACCTGCTGCGCTACGCCCCCGATGTCGCGCTGCGCTTCGGCCTCCGGCCCGAGGAGGCGGGCCGCCTGGATGCCGAGGAAGCGGCGTTGCTGGAGGAGGATATCCCGGCCGGGACCTGACCTCCCTGCGGGCGCCCTCTACCGCACGGCGATGCTGCCCTGCAGGTGCGCGCGCATCCGTTCCGCCGCCAGGGGGCGGTCGCCCAGTTCCAGCGCATCGAGGATGCCGAGATGCTCGCGCGCCGCCTCATGCGCGCGCTCCCGGTTCAGCAGGTGCAGCCTGTAGAGATGGCGCAGGCGGTTCTGCATCTCCACCGCCTGGATGACGAAACGGTTGCCGCAGCCCTGCGCCAGCGCGAGATGGAAGGCCGCGGCGCTCTCGTAGAAACGCGGCACGTCCTCCTCCCGCCATTGCCGCCGCAGGGTGGCCTCCTGGCTCTCCCGCATGGCGGCCATCCGGTCGGCGGACAGGCTGAACCGTGGCTCCAGCAGCGCGGCCGGTTCCAGCATCAGGCGGAAGCGGTAGGAAGCCACGCGCTCCTCCTCGCTCGCGAAACCTACGCTGAGCCGCCAGCCATGGCCGCGGTTGCGCGTGGCGATCCCCACCGCCTCCAGATGATGCAAGGCTTCCTGCAACGCCGTGCGGCTGGCCCCGGTCCTTTGCCGCAGCATCCGCTCCGACACGTCCTCGGGCAGATTCCCGTCGCGCCGCTCACATGCGATCCGCAGCACCAGGCGGGCGGTCTAGTCGGCAACGTCGAGGCGCGCCGGATCGTAGTCGGGATCGAGGATCCTGACGGAACGCCCCTCGGTGGCCACGACGCCGAGACGTTCCAGCAGGGCAAGCGCGGCCAGGACCGGTGTGCGGCTGACGCCGAATTCCCGGGCGAGGCCGAGGCGCGACAGGCGATCGCCGGGCCGGGCGCCACGCGCGCGCAGCCGCAGCAGGATGTCCCGGGCGAGGTCGCGGTGGAACGGGGATGCGCTTGCATCGGGCTCGGTCATCATCAGCGGCATAGCCGCTTCCGTTCCGGAAAACGACCGTTCCACCCTCTGTGGCAGCCCGTTCATGCTCACACTGTGATGAGATCACGCCCCGGGCGGTTGTCACGCAGCCCGGGCCCGACGCGACGGCTTCTCAGCCCTCTTCCAGCTCCCGCGAAAGTCGCAGCAGGTCCCGCGAATGCGCGTGATGCGCCTGCCCGCTGCGAAGGTCCGATTCCGTGAGCAGATCGACGATCTCGCCGTTCTGCATCACCGCCAGCCTTTCGCAGATCTGCGCCACCACGGAGAGGTTGTGACTGACGAGCAGAAAGGTCAGACCACGTGCGGCGCGCAGGTCGGCGAGAAGGTTCAGCACCTCCGCCTGCACCGAGACGTCGAGCGCGCTGGTGGGTTCGTCGAGCAGCAGTACCGACGGTTCCGCGATCAGCGCGCGGGCGATGGCCACGCGCTGGCGCTGGCCGCCGGAAAGCTGGTGCGGGAAGCGGAAGCGCGCCGCGCGCGGCAGCGCGACCTCGTCCAGCGCCCGCACGATGCGCTGGTCCACCTCGCCGATGCCGTGGATCAGCAGCGGCTCGGACAGCAGGCGGTCCACCGTCTGGCGCGGATGCAGGGAGCCATAGGGGTCCTGGAAGACCATCTGGACGCGGCGGTGGAACTCCCGGTCGCGCCGCCGCCCGAGCGGCTTGCCGTCCACCATGACCGTGCCGGACCAGTCCTCGTTCAGCCCCGCCAGGGTGCGCAGCACGGTGGACTTGCCGGAACCGCTTTCCCCGACGAGGCCGAAGCTCTCGCCCTGGCCGACGGAGAAGGAGACGCCCTTCACCGCATGAGTGCTGCCGAAGCGGACATGCAGGTCGCCGACCTCGATCACGACGCGGCTCCTCCATGATGGACGGGAGCCTGCGGCTCCAGCCAGACCGGATCACGCGTCAGCACCGGCAGGCGGCCGCGCGGCCTGGCCAGCGAGGGCAGGCAGGCCAGCAGGCCGCGCGTATAGGGATGCTCCGCCTTGTGCAGCTCGGAGGCCTTCAGCTCCTCCATCACCTGCCCCGCATACATCACCAGGATGCGGTCGCAGAAATGGCTGACCAGCGGCAGGTCGTGGCTGATCAGCATCAGCGCCATGCCGCGGCTGTCCACCAGATCGCCGATCAGGCGCAGGATCTCCGCCTGCACCGAGGAATCCAGCGCGCTCGTCGGCTCGTCGGCGATCAGCATGTCGGGTTCCGGCGCCAGCATCATGGCGATCATCACGCGCTGCCCCATGCCGCCCGAAACCTCGTGCGGGTAGGACTCCAGCACGCGCTTCGGATCGCGGATGCGCACGCTCTCCAGCAGCGCCAACGCCCGGTCCCGCGCCTCGCCCCGGCCGACGCGCTTGTGCTGGCGCAGCGCCTCGGTGATCTGGCGGCCGATGGTGATCACCGGGTTCAGGCTGTATTTCGGGTCCTGCAGGATCAGCCCGATACGGCCACCGCGCAGGCGCCGCATCTCCCGCTCCGGCGCCTTCAGGATGTCGGTGCGGCCGAAGCGCAGCGCATCGGCCTGCACATCCGCGCTGCCGGGCAGCAGGCGCATCAGCGCGCGGCCGGTCACGGACTTGCCGGAGCCGCTTTCCCCCACGATGCCGAGCTTCTCGCGGCCCAGGGTCAGGGACAGGCCGCGCACGGCGGGCGTGACGCCGGTGGCGGAGGCAAAGGCGACCCGCAGGTTGCGGATCTCGACGAGGGGTTCGGCCATTCCCGCCTTTCTAGAACAGCACCGTGCGGAGGGGAATTCAGGCTTTCGCGTCACGTCCGGCGTTGCGCCATCCCAGGGGACAAGGCTCCCCTCCCCCGGAGCTGGGTGCAAAGGCGCCCCCTACCCCGCCCGCGTCGTACCGGCCGGCCCGTGCTGCGCCTCGTGCAGGCGGCGGTAGATCCCGCCGTGCGCCACCAGATCGGCATGGCGGCCCTGCTCGGCGATGCCGGAGGCGTCCACCACCACGATCCGGTCGGCGTTGCGGATGGTGGCGAGGCGATGGGCGATCACCAGCGTGGTTCGCCCCTCGGAGAGCTCGGCCAGCGAGGCCTGGATGGCCCGCTCCGTCTCGGTGTCGAGGGCGGAAGTGGCTTCGTCCAGGATCAGGATCGGCGGGTTCTTCAGGAAGATCCGGGCGATGGCGATGCGCTGCTTCTGCCCGCCCGACAGCTTCACCCCGCGCTCGCCCACCACCGTGTCCAGCCCTTCCGGCAGGGCGGCGATCATGGCCTCCAGCCGTGCGCGCCGTGCCGCCTCGCGGATATCCGCCTCGCCGGCATCGAGGCGGCCATAGGCGATGTTCTCCCGCAGCGTGCCGGAGAAGAGGAAGGCGTCCTGCTGCACGATGCCGATCTGCGCCCGCAGCGAGGCCAGGGTCATGCGGCGGATGTCCATCCCGTCGATGGTGATGCGCCCGGTATCCAGCTCGTAGAAGCGCGGCAGCAGCGAGCAGAGCGTGGTCTTGCCGGCGCCGGAGGGGCCGACGAAGGCCACCGTCTCCCCGGCTCCGATCTCCAGGTCGATATCGCGCAGCACCGGCTTGTCCGGCGTGTAGCCGAAGGAGGCGTGCTCGAAGCGGATGTCGCCGCGCAGCGGCGGCGCCGGCACGGCATCGGGCGCATCCGCCACGTCGGGCCGGGTTTCCAGCAGCTCGATGTAGCGGCGGAAGCCGGCGATGCCCTTGGGATAGGTCTCCAGCACCGCGTTGATCTTCTCCACCGGCCGGAAGAAGACGCCGACCAGCAGCAGGAAGCCGACGAAGCCGCCGGCCGTGAGCTCGCCCCGGATCACGAAATAGGCCCCGGCGACCATCACCACCATCTGCGTCAGCCGCATGCCGAGATAGGAGATGGACAGGCTGGCCGCCATGATGCGGTAGGCCTGCAGCTTGGTATCGCGGTAGCCCGTGTTGTCGCGGGCGAAGAGCGCCCTCTCGTGATCCTCGTTGGCGAAGGCCTGCACCACGCGGATGCCCCCGACATTCTCCTCGATGCGCGCGTTGAAGGCGCCGACGCGGCCGTAGATGGCGCGCCAGGTGCGGGTCATGCGGCTGCCGTAGTGGGTGGAGATCCAGCTCGTCAGCGGCACGATCACCGCTGTCATCAGGGCCAGCGGCATATTGACCCAGAGCATCAGCGCGAAGGCGCCGAGGAAGGTCATCACCGCGATGAACAGGTCTTCCGGCCCATGATGCGCGACCTCGCCGATCTCCTCCAGGTCCTTGGTCAGCCGGCCCACCAGATGGCCCGTCTTCTGGTTGTCATAGAACCGGAAGGAGAGCTTCTGCAGGTGGTCGAAGGCCCGCCGCCGCATCTCCGTCTCGATATTGATTCCGAGCATGTGGCCCCAGTAGTTCACGATGGCCATCAGCCCGGTATTGGCGAGGTAGATGAAGATCAGCCCCGCCGAGGCCAGCAGGATCAGCGGCCAGTCCTGCCGCGGCAGGAGATGGTCCACGAAGGCCCGCACCGCGATGGGAAAGCCCAGTTCCAGCAGGCCCGACAGCACTGCGCAGCCGAAATCCAGCAGGAAGAGGCGCCGCCAGGGGCGGTAATAGGCGAAGAAGCGACGGAGCATGGGGCGGGGACTCACGGCGGCGCGGCGGGGACAGGGGTGCAGAACCCCGTTGCGGGGGAAGCGTCAAGCCCGTCCCTGCCCGGCCAGCGCGACGGCATGGCGAGTGTTTGTATCGCCTTCGCATCACAGAACTGTTATACACGCTCCGATTGCGGATATTTCCAGACTCGTCACCTCACCTGCCACCTCTGCTGCCCGGGATGACATGCCGGTCGCCACACCAGAACGCACAACCCCACTCCAGATCACCACGGACCCGGAGATCGCCCCATCCGGCCCACGACTGGTCGAGCGGCTGAACGGCGGACCGGCGGGCAACGGGTGGTCCGGCCACAACTTCTCGCTGGAAACCATCCCCCTCCTGCGGGAGGCGCTGATGCTCCTGCCGCAGCCGCTGATGGTGACCGACCCGGAGATGCGGCTGGCCCTCACCAACCACGCCTGGCAGGACACCTTCCCCGTGGCCGCGGCGGATATGCTTCCCCTTGCCCCTGTCCAGCCCATCATCGAGCGCATTGCCGCCTCGGGCGAGTATGGCCCGGGGTCCTCGATGCGCCATGCCGCCTTCCGCAAGGAAGCGATCCGCAGTGGCCACCGCTTCCAGCTCGAACGGCAGCGCCCCGGCGGGGTGCACCTGCTGGTAGCCGGCTGCCCCATGCCGGGAGGCGGCTACCTCACCCTGCTGACCGACATCTCGGCGCAGCGGCAGTCGCCGGATGCCCTGGCCTTGCGAAAGGAGCTGGAGGCCCTGCGGACCGCCAACCGGGAACTGGACCGGCTGGCCGCCACCGACCCGCTCCTCGGCATCGCCAATCGCCGGGGCCTCCTGCGCGTCGCCATGGCGGAGGCGGCGCGCCTGGGCCGCGAAGGCGGGTCCTGCGCGCTGATGCTGCTCGACCTGGACCATTTCAAGGCGATCAACGACCGGCACGGCCATGCCGGCGGGGATCTCGTGCTGAAGGCGGTGGCCACCACGCTGCGCGGCGCGCTGCGGGAGGGGGACCACCTCGCCCGGCATGGCGGGGAGGAGCTGGTCGCCCTGGCGCCGCGCGCCGGAGCGTCGCAGGGGCACGAGATCGCGGAGCGGCTGCGCGAGGCGCTCGCCCACACCCCTGTCGCCCTGCCCACCGCCACGCTCGGCGTCACCGCCTCGGTCGGGGTCACCGCCTGGCAGGCGGGCGAGGGTTTCGAGGAGGCCCTGATGCGGGCCGACCAGGGCCTCTACCTGGCCAAGCGGGCGGGACGGAACCGGGTGGTCTCCGTCCCGGCCTGATGCCGTCTCAGCGCTGCTTCGGGTCCAGCACGTCGCGCAGCCCGTCGCCCAACAGGTTGAAGGCCAGGCTGGCGACGAAGATGGCGATGCCCGGGATCACCGGCACCCACCACTGCTCCAGCACGAAGCGCCGCGCCGTCGCGATCATCGTTCCCCATTCCGGCAGCGGCGGCTGCGCGCCCAGGCCCAGGAAGCCCAGCCCGGCGGCGGTGAGGATGATCGAGGCCATGTCCAGCGTCACCCGCACCGTCAGCGAGGGGATGCACATCGGCGCCACGTGCCGCAGCACCACCCGGATCGGCGAGGCGCCGGACAGGCGCACCGCGGCGATGTAGTCGGTCCGCCGGATGGTCAGCGTTTCCGCCCGGGCGAGGCGGGCATAGGGCGGCCAGGCGGTCAGCGCGATGGCGATCACCGCGCTCTCCACCCCCGGGCGCAGGGCCGCCACGAAGGCCAGGGCCAGGATCAGCCGGGGAAAGGCCAGGAAGACATCGGTGACGCGCATCAGGATGCGGTCCCAGATCCCCCCGGCATAGCCCGCGATGCAGCCCACCACGAGGCCCAGCGGCGCCACCAGCACCACCACGGAGACCACCATGCCGAGCGTGATCCGCCCGCCATAGAGCAGGCGCGAATAGACGTCGCGCCCCAGCTCGTCCGTGCCCAGCCAGTGGTCGGCCGACCAGGGCTGCAGCCGGTTGGCGAGGTCCTGGATGTTCGGGTCGTGCGTGGCCAGCACCGGCGCCAGAAGCGAGAGCAGCAGCAGCGCCACCACCACGATCAGCCCCGCCATGGCCAGCGGGTTGCGGCGGAAGGCCAGCCAGGCCTGGTAGCGCTGCCCCCAGGCGGCCTGCCGGCGGGATTCGGGGGCCGGCGAGAGCAGCCAGGCGCGGGAGAAGGCTTTGGCGGTCATCGCACGCGCGGGTCCAGCAGGCGGTAGAGCAGGTCGGAAAGCAGGTTCAGGGCGACATAGATCAGCCCCACCACCAGCGTCGCGCCCAGCACCGCGTTCATGTCGGCATTCATCAGGGAAACGGTCAGGTACTGGCCCAGCCCCGGCCAGGAGAAGATGGTCTCGGTCAGCACCGCCCCTTCCAGCAGCCCGGCATAGGTGAGGAAGACCACCGTCACCAGCGGCACCGCCACGTTGGGGAAGGCGTGGCCCCAGACGATGCGGAAGCCGGACAGCCCCTTGGCCCGGGCGGTGGTCACGTATTCCGAACGCAGCTCCGCCAGCATGAAGGCCCGTGTCATGCGCGCGATATAGGCCAGCGAGAAGAAGGCCAGCACCCCGGCCGGCTGCGCCAGATGCGCCACGGCGTCCCGGAACACGTCCCACTCCCCGGCCAGGGCCGAGTCGATGGTCAGCATCCCCGTATGGACGTCGATCATGTCCTGGTAGGCGACGTTCTGCCGCCCCGGCCCCGGCAGCCAGCCCAGCCGCGCATAGAAGACCAGCAGGCTGACCAGCCCCAGCACGAAGACGGGGATGGAATGCCCCGACAGGCTGAAGAGCCGCACCGCCTGGTCCACCGCCCGGCCCTGCCGGCTGGCCGCCCAGACGCCCAGCGGCACGCCGATCAGCACGGCCAGGATGATGGCCACCGTGGCCAGCTCGAAGGTCGCCGGAAAGAAGTTGGCGATGTCCTGCGTCACGGTGTTGGAGGTCATCACCGACCGGCCCAGGTCGCCATGCAGCAGCTGGCCCAGGTAGCGGACGAACTGCACCGGCAGGGGCTGGTCGAGGCCCATCTCCAGCCGGGTCCGCTCCACCACGTCCTGCGGCGCGCGGTCGCCCACGATGGCAAGGACCGGATCGATCGGCATGACCCGCCCGATGAAGAAGGTCACCAGGGTCAGGCCGAAAAGGGTGATCGGAACGCTGGCGAGGGTGGCCGCCAGCGCCTTCAGGCGTGCGCGGCCGAGGCTCAAAGGAGCCCCCCGCGCGAGGGATGGGGTGTCACGATTTGCTGATACCGGCGTAGGAGGTCTGGTCGCTCATCACGCCGAGCCTCATGCCCGAAACTCCGGCCCGCGTCACGGCCACCTCGATCGCCTGGAGCAGGATCACGAAGGGGCTGACCTGCTGGTGGTCCCGCTGCAATGCCTCGTAGAGCGCGGCCCGCTTCCCGCCGTCGCTCTCGCGCAGGGCCTCCATCGTCCGCTTCGAAAGCTCCGGGATGGGCCAGGAGGCCCGCCAGGCCAGGGTCCGGTTCCGGGCGTCGTCGCTGTTGTCCGTGTTGATGCTGAAGGCCTCGGCATTGCTGTGCGGGTCGAAATAGTCGCTGCCCCAGTAGACCAGGGCGATGTCGTGCTGCCGGGCGCGGGTCTTGGTGATCACCTGCCGCTGCTCGGCCGGCAGCATGCGGGCGCGGATGCCGATGGCGGCGAGGTTGGCCTGGATCGCCTGGGCGATGTCGGCATAGGGCGAGACGGAGAAGTAGTCGAAGCCGATCTCGAACCCCTCCGGATGCCCCGCCTCGGCCAGCAGGGCCTTCGCCTTCGCCGCATCGGCCTGGAAGGGCTTCTCGGTCAGCGCGCCGGGCAGGCCCTCGGGCAGGAAGGCCTGGTGGACGGCATAGGTCGAGGGGACGATGTTCTTCTGGATGCCGGCATAGTCGATCGCCCACTTGATCGCCTGCCGCACCTGGGGCTTCGCCAGAAAGGGGTTCTTCTGGTTCAGCGACAGGAACATCACCATCGCCCGCCGCTGTTCCAGGATGCGGAAGCGGTCGTTGCCCTGCAGCCCCTTGATCTGGTCGGCCTGCAGGTTGCGGGCCACGTCGTAGTCCCCCTGCTGCAGCCCGAGGAGCTGCGCCGAGGGATCGGCGACATGGCGGATCACCAGGCGCTTCGTCCTCGGCTGCGTCTCGCCGTGCGGGTTGGCCTCCAGCGTCACGCTGTCGCTGGCCCGCCAGGCGCGCAGCATATAGGGGCCGGACCCCGCGGAGTTCTGCTTCAGCCAGGCATTGCCGAAATCGCCATTGGCCTCGTGCGTGGCCACCGCCGCCTTCTCCACCACCGCGCCGACATTGGCCGAGAGGCAGTAGAGCAGGAAGCTCAGCGAGGCAGGCTCGGCCGTGGCCAGCACCACCGTGTCCGGCGCCGTGGCGCGGATCATCTGCGCCACGTTGTCCTTGGTATAGCCGAACTGGTTGATGATGAAGGCCGGGCTCTTGTTCAGCGCCACCACGCGCTGGAGCGACCAGGCCACGTCCTCCGCCGTCACCGGCTTGCCGGAGGAGAAGCGTGCGTCCTTCCGCAGGCGGAAGGTGAAGCTCTTGCCGTCGGAAGAGGCCTCCCAGTGCTCGGCGAGGTCGCCGGTCAGCCTGGTCGGGTCCTTCTCGTCGTTGCGGACCAGCTTCTGGTACATGTTGCCGCAGAGCTCGTTGCCCGAGAACTCGAAGCTCTCGGCCGGGTCCAGGCTGATGATGTCGTCGATCTGCTTGGCGATCACCGCCACGCCGGGCGGCGACTGGGCCAGGGCGGAACCCTGGCCCGGCGGCAGCGCGGGCAGGGCCAGGGCGCCGGCGGAGCCGGCCAGCAGGGCGCGTCGGGTGGTCATCGTTTCTTGCCTCGGACCTCGCGGGGAAACCCGAGCCTAGCGCGCGGCGCGAGGCTGCCAAGCCTGTGCTTGCACGGAGGCCGGGGTGCCCCGGCCGGGGCCTTGGCCGGGCCGGCGGGACGGGTCATGGTGCGGACCGCCGCGGCGCCTGATCCAGATTTCACGCAAAGGACGCCAAATTGAGCCCATCATGGTGTGGGCGCGAGGCGCCCGCCGCCGGAGCCCGTTCCGGCGGCCGGGGAGCATCCGATGACGAACATCATCTACGGTGATACCAGCGGCACCCTGTTCTGCGAACAGGTTGGCGGCGACCAGACCCTGATCGGTCCGAGCGCGACATCCATCTACGAGACCGTGGTCACCGAAATCCATGGCGATGCCCAGGCCATGCAGGACTTCGCGCGCGGCGGGAACGACTTCATCATCGGCGGCAGCGCCACGAACCTGGTGGAGGAGATCTACGGCGACGCCTATGTGATGAGCGGCTTCTCGCAGGGCGGCAACGATTCCATCTTCGGCGGCCGGACGAGCGGCTACAACCATCCCGTGGTCTATGGCGATGCCCAGGAGATGCACGACAATGCCAGGGGCGGCAGTGACTGGATCGTCGGCAACGACGCCAATGTCTATGGCGACGCCCTCGGGATGGATGGCTTCGCCGTCGGCGGCAATGACTGCATCATGGGCAGTTCCACGAACACCAGCCTCTACGGCGACGCCCAGGCCCTGCGGGATCACGCGCAAGGCGGCAACGACCTGATCTGGGTGACCGCGGGGACATCGCTTGTCCAGATCTACGGCGATGGCGCCCTGTCGGGCTTCGCCAGGGGCGGCAACGACCGGATCATCGGCCCCGCCGCCTCCGTTTCCTGCATCATCCAGGGCGACGGGCGCATGAGCGACAACGCCGTGGGCGGCGACGACGTCATCGTTGCCGGCGCGCATTCCAGCAACCAGATCTGGGGCGATGGCGAGCGGACCGGCGGCAACACGGTGGGCGGCAGCGACACCTTCGTCTTCGCGCCCGGCATCGCGCAGAACCGGATCATGGATTTCGGGCAGGGCCAGGATCACATCGACCTGACCGCCTTCGCGAGCATAGGCGTGCATGACCTGGGCGACCTCAGCATCCGCTCGGGCAGCATCAGCCTGCCAAGCGGGCCGAGCTATACCGGCAGCCTGATCACCTTCGGCACCGACAGCTACATCGCCCTTGTCGGCGTCGAGCATCCCGCCGGCAGCGACTTCATCTTCGCCTGACCGCCCCCGGCGCGCACGCGGCTCCCGGCCCCGCGCGCGCCGGACTCCGCCTCAGGCCTTCACGATCTCCACATAGCGGTGGCGGTCGTTCATCGGACCCATGTCGAAGCCGGTCACGCCCTTGCGGCTGACCGAGACCTCGATCTCCTGCAGCAGGAAGGCGAAGGGCCCGTGCTCCTGCAGCTCCTTCTGCAGCTTCAGGTAGATCGCCGTCCGCTTCGCCGGGTCCCGCTCCTTGGCCGCGGCCACCACCTGGGCGGAATATTCCGGGATCAGCCAGGAGGAGCGCCAGGCGGAGGTGCGGTTGCGCGCGTCGTCGCCGTTGTCGGTGTTGACCGCGAAGGTCTCGGCATTCGAGTTCGGGTCGAAGTAGTCGCTGCCCCAGCGGCTCATGGAAATCTCGTGCTGACGGGCGCGGACGCGGGTGAGCACCTGCCGCTGCTCGGCCGGCAGCATCCGCACGCGGATGCCGATCTCGGCGAGGTTCGCCTGGATCGCCTGCGCCATGTCGCTGATGGGCGAGATCGAGGCGTAGTCGAAGGTGACCTCGAACCCGTCCGCATGACCCGCCTTGGCCAGCAGCGCCTTGGCCTCGGCGATCTGGTGGTGGAAGGGCTTGTCGGTCAGCGCGCCGGGCAGCCCTTCCGGCAGGAAGGCCTGATGCACGGCATAGAGGTCGGGCACGATGTTCTTCTGGATGCCGTCATAGTCGATCGCCATCTTGATCGCCTGCCGCACCTCCGGCTTGCTCAGGATCGGATGCTTCTGGTTCATCGCGATATAGAGCAGGCTGGCCTTGCGCTGCGACTGGACCTTGTAGTCGCCGTCCGCCCTGGCCTGCCGGATCTGGTCGGAGCTCAGGTTGCGCGCGATGTCGATGTCGCCGCGCTGCAGGCCCAGGAGTTGCGCCGAGGGGTCGGGCATGTGGCGCAGGATCACGCGCTTCGTCTTCGGCGCCACGGTGCTGTTCGGGTTGGCCTCCAGCGTCACGCTGTCGCTCGCCCGCCAGGCGCGCACCGCATAGGGGCCGGAGCCGGCGGAGTTCTGCTTCAGCCAGGCATTGCCGAGATCGCCGTTCTGCTCGTGCGACATCGCCACGGCCTTCTCCACCACGTTCCCCACCACGGCGGAGAGGCAGTAGAGCAGGAAGGTCGGCGCCGTCTCCTGCGCCGTCTGCATCACCAGCGTGCGCGGCCCGGTGGCGCGGATCATCCCCGCCACATTGTCCTTGGTGTAGCCGAACTGGTTGATGATGAAGGCCGGGCTCTTGTTCAGGATCACCGCCCGCTGCAGCGACCAGGCTGCGTCCTCCGCCGTCACCGGCTTGCCGGAAGCGAATTTCGGCCCCTCCCGCAGCGTGAAGGTGAAGGTCTTGCCGTCCTCCGACGCGTCCCACTTCTCCGCCAGTTCGCCCACCAGCCGGGACGGGTCGCTGTTCGGCGTGGTCACGAGCTTCTGGTACACGTTGCCGCAAATCTCGGAGCCCGTGTACTCGAAGCACTCGCCCGGATCGAGGCTGATCAGGTCGTCGATCTGCTTGGCGAAGACGATGACCCCGGACGGCGACTGGGCCTCGGCCCAGCGCGAATGGGTCATGGCGAAGGCAGCGGCGGCGGAGCCGGCCAGCAGCGCGCGGCGGGAGGCCATCATGTTGCGATCCGTTATCCAAATCGTGAAGACCGCTCCAGGATAGACCGCCCCGCGCCGCCCCGCCATGGCCCGTTCGGGCGCCGGCGCCGGGGGCACGGAACGGGCATGCGGCTTTGCCGCTGGACCCGTGCCGCGCGCCATGGCACCGGCGGCGGCATGGAGTTCTGGCAATCCTTCTCGGCGGCGTCCGAGGACCCCGGCCCGCCCTACGGGCACCGCTTCCCCGCGCCGATGCCCGACGGCTCGCGCCTCTGGCTGCCGCTGCGCGACTATGGCGCCATCGCGGTGACGGGCTTCATCGCCAACCAAGCCTCCTTCGCCGTGGTGCGCGCCCTGGCCGGCTGGATGGCCGAGGCGGCGCGGCCCCTGGGCGTGGAGGTGGTCTGCGGCCTGCCCACGCTGGGCCATGTCCTGGCCGCCCCGGTGGCCGAGGCGCTGGGCCATTCCAACTGGGTCGCCGCCGGCTATTCGCGCAAGCGCTGGTACGGGACGGACGCCCCCTCGGTGCCTGTCTCTTCCTCCACCGCGACGGACGAGCGCCGCATCTGGCTGGACCCGCGCGTGCTGCACCGGCTCGCGGGGCGCCGCGTGCTGCTGGTGGACGACGTGATCAGCACCGGCAGCTCCGCCCTGGCCGGGCTGGCCCTGCTGGCGGCGGCGGGGGTGAGGCCGGTGGGCCTCTGCGTCGGCATGGCGCAGGGCGACCGCTGGCGCGCCTCCTGGCCTGTGGAGGTGCCGGTCGCGGCGGGCTTCGCCACGCCCTTGCTGCGCCCGGCATCCACGGGAACACCGGCCGGGACGGCAGTCAACGGGGCCCCTGGCACCGGGCCGGGCTGGGTGCCGGACACAGCCACGCTGCCTCCGGTCCTGCTGCCCGCGCCCCATGGCCTGGCCTGACCGCTCCCGCACCGGCTCCCACCAGGAAGCCTGGACCCGGGACATCTCCCGCGACAGGCGAGGCGGAAGCCGGGCTTTCCCGCATTCGTGACTTCACCGGTCCGAATTCTGTTGCGACGCACATTGCGATCCTGATGCACTGACTCCCCCTTGGTCATTCGGGAGTGTGCTGATGCGCCGTCGATCCCTGCTGATCGCTGGTGGGGCCATGGGCCTCCTGGCCCATCCCAGGCTGGCCCGCGCCGCGGAACCCGTCGACGTCGCCCTCGTGCTCGCCGTGGACGTGTCGCGCTCCATCGACGAGGACGAGGCCCGCCTGCAGCGGGAAGGCTACCGCAAGGCGGTCACCGATCCCCGCGTGGTGGCCGCGATCCGGGGCGGCATGATCGGCAGCATCGCCCTGGCCTATGTCGAATGGGCGGGCGCCGAGTACCAGAGGCTGGTGATCCCCTGGACCCAGATCGCCAGCCAGACCGATGCGGAGAACTGGGCCGGGGCGCTGGACCGCGCCCCGCGCCAGTCCCTGTCCTGGACCTCGATCTCGGGCGGCATCGACTTCTCGCACCAGTTGCTGGGCGACATGCCCTACGAGGCGATGCGCCGCGTGATCGACGTGTCCGGGGACGGGGTGAACAACAGCGGTCCGCCGGCCGAGGAGGCGCGGGACCGCGCCGTGGCGGACGGGATCGTGATCAACGGCCTGCCCATCATGAACGACCGCCCCGCCTATGGCCGCATGCCGCCTTTGCCGCTCGACCAGTACTACGCGCAAAACGTGATCGGCGGTCCCGGCGCCTTTCTCATCTCGGCCGCCGACTTCGACGCCTTCGAGAACGCCGTGCGGCGCAAGCTGGTCCGCGAGGTCGCCGGGCTGGATGGCCCCCGCATGATGCGCGGCTGAAGGCGCGGAGCCGCCCCACGCCGCCCCATGCCGACGGGGGGGACGGCGGGGCAAGGCATCCGGCCCGCGCTCCCCTTCGCCGGACGCCCTCCAGCCGGACACGGCCGGGCCGGCAGGGGCTCCGGGGCAGGGGAGGCCGGGCCTGCCCTCAGCGCGCCGTTTCCTCCGGCGAGATACCGAACGCCTCCAGACCCTCGGAGAGCAGGTCGCCCAGCATCTCCATGCCCGTGAGGTAGCTGGCCGCGTCGCCACGCTCGTTGCGTTCCCGCGCCAGGCGCAGCGCCTCCTCCCAGTCCTCGGCCTCGTAGTCGCCGCGCCCGATCCAGGCGAGGGCGATCAGCGCCGCCTGCTCGTCCTCGTTCAGCGCGGTGATCTGCTCCTCCAGCATCTCGGCGAGGCCCTCGGGATCGGAATCGTCGAGCGCCTCCTCGTCCTGCAGATCCTCGTTTTCCTCGTCCTCGACCAGCTCGTCCACCTGCCGGGCGGTGTCGATGATGCTCACGACGGTCGGAATCCCGATCCCGAGATCCAGGTCGTCATCATTGTCGGGGCCGCCGGCGGGGCCGGTGCCGGTGGGGTCTGGGCGGTCGCTCATCGAGCCTACCTCTGCCGTTCGGGTTGCTGTGCCCGCCCAACGCCGAAACCAGGGCTTCGGCTTCGCGTTGGAAACGCCGATTGGAAATTGGCCACAGTCAATAGGATATGTGGCAGAATTACCATCTCAGGCGCGCGGAGTTGTATAACTGCAACAGCGGAGGGCAGACGGGATGCGGGTGGCGATGGCAGGGTTCTTTCTGATGATGTCGGGCGCGGCGATGGCCGCTCCCGCGGGGTCCTCCGATGCCCCGATTCCGCCCCAGCCCGCCATGTCCTGCGACAGCGGCCTCGGTGCCCGGGGAACTGCCTTCGGCCTGCCGCAGGAGGTCGCCGCGCGCCGCACTCCGAAATCCCCTGCCAGTTCTCCCTTGCGCCCGCTGCCGCCCATCGAGGACGACGAGCCCGAGGCTACCCTGCGCCCCGCCTTCCATCTCTGCGCCGTTGGGCAGGAAGGGCCGCGCAAGGTCATCCACCGCACCTGACGCCCGGCGCCGGACCCCGCCACGCGACTCTCATCGCGGTCTCTTGACCGGGGAGGGCCAACTGGCATCCCTTGGGGCACCATGACCGACGCCCCTACCGCCTTGCCGCCGGCCTTGCTGGACGCGCTCTCCACCCTGCTGGGCCCGCGCGGGCTCGTCACCGATCCCGCGGACATGGAGCCCTTCCTGTCGGACTGGCGCGGCCTCTACCACGGCGCCTCGCCGGCCCTGCTGCGTCCGGCGAACACGGCGGAGCTGGCGGCGGCGATGCGGCTGCTCGGCCAGGCGGGCGTCGCCGTGGTGCCGCAGGGCGGCAACACCTCCATGGTCGGCGGCGCCATGCCGGACGAGAGCGGGCGGCAGGTGGTGCTTTCCCTGGCCCGGATGAACCGCATCCGCGACATCGACCCGGTGGACATGACCATGGTGGCGGAGGCCGGGGTGATCCTGAAGACCGCCCAGGACGCGGCCGCCGAAGCGGGCTGCCTCTTTCCGCTGTCCCTCAGCGCCGAGGGCTCCGCCACCATCGGCGGCGTGCTGGCCACCAATGCCGGCGGCAACAACACGGTCCGCTACGGCAATGCCCGCGACCTGCTGATGGGCATCGAGGTGGTCCTGCCCGACGGCAGCGTGATCGAGGGGCTGCGCCGCCTCCGCAAGGACAACACCGGCTTCGCCCTGCGCCAGCTCTTCGCCGGCTCCGAGGGCACGCTGGGCATCATCACCGCCGCCGTGCTGCGCCTCTTCCCCCGCCCCCGCACCACCGCCCTGGCCCTCTGCGCCATGGCCGACGAGGACGCGGCCCTGGCCCTGTTCCGCCGCTTCCGCGACCGGGACGAAGGCAGCGTCCGTTCCTTCGAATACATGTCCGGCGCCGGGATGGACTTCGTGACGAGCCTGATCGAGGGCGCGACCCTGCCCCTTGCCGGACGCGCCGATCACTACGTGCTGGTGGACCTCGCCTCCTCCCGCCCCGATGCCGACCTGCGCGGGCTGATGGAGGCGGTGCTGGAGGAGGCGCTGGAGGCTGGCGAGGTGCTCGACGCCGCCCTGCCGGAAAGCGAGGCCCAGGCCGCCAACCTGTGGCGGCTGCGGGAGGAACATGCCGAGGCCCAGAAGCGCGCCGGCGGGAATGTGAAGAATGATGTCTCCGTCCCGGTCTCCCGGGTGCCGGAGATGATCCGCCGCTCGGCCGAGGCCATGCGGGCCCTGGTGCCCGGCTGCCGCCCGGTGCCCTTCGGCCACATGGGCGACGGCAACATCCACATGAACGTGGTCCAGCCCGAGGGGATGGAACCCGCCGCCTTCATGGCCCGCGCCCATGACCTGATGGAGGCGGTGAACGCCGTGGTCCGCGACCTGGACGGCTCCTTCTCCGCCGAGCACGGCGTCGGGCGGCTCAAGACCGACATGCTGGCCGACTGGCGCGGCGGCGCGGAATACGAGGCGATGCGCCGGATCAAGGCGGCGCTGGACCCGCAGGGGCTGATGAACCCGGGCAAGGTCTTTCCGGGCTGAACCCGCCCGCCCCGGCCCCCGCAAGCGGCACCCATCTGCAACAGCGGGTTTCCGGGTTTCGCGAAGAAGCCATGACAAGCCTCGGAAAGGCCACGGAAAGGCTGTAGAGGCTGGCGGTTCCTGGGCGCCGATTTGCCGGCGCCCCCTCGGCTGGATAGGTTGCCCCCGCCATGTCACGGCTGGATCGTTACATCTTCCGCCAGCTCGCCGTCGCCCTCATCGCGGTCACGGTGGGGCTGGCGCTGCTCATCTGGCTGACCCAGAGCCTCCGCTTCATCGAGCTCGTGCTCGACCGGGGCCTGTCCTTTGCCGTCTTCCTGGAACTGACCGGGCTGCTGATGCCCTCCTTCTTCGCCGTGATCCTGCCGATCGCGACCTTCGTGGTGACGCTCTTCACCTATGTGCGCCTGTCCACGGACCGGGAGCTGGTGGTGATGCGCGCGGCCGGCCTGTCGCAGTGGCAGCTTTCCCGCCCCGCCCTGTACCTGGCGGCGATCGCCACCGGCCTCTGCTTCATGCTCCAGCTCTGGCTGGTGCCGATGAGCCACACCGCCTTCCGCACCTGGCAGTTCGAGATCCGCAACCAGATGGCCGCGATCCTGGTGCAGGAGGGGGTCTTCAGCAGCGTCGGCGACGACCTCACCGTCTATGCCCGGCTGCGGGAGCGCGACGGCACGCTGCGGGGGATCCTGGTGCAGGACAGCCGCGACGCCGGCGCCCCGGTGACCATCCTGGCGGAGGAAGGGCGCATCACCCAGACCCCGAGCGGACCCCGGGTGATCCTGCTCAACGGCCAGCGCCAGCAGGTGGAGCGCGTGGCCCCGCCCGCCGGCAGCCCCCCCGGAACCCCGCCCACCCTGCGCCTCGCGGTGCTCACCTTCGGCGAGAACAGCGTGGATCTGGCCCGCACCGGCCGGAGCGACGATGATTCCCGCAACCGCGATTCGCGGGAACGTTCGGTGAGCGAGCTGTTGCACCCCGACCCCGCCGAGAACCTGCCGGAGCGCGACATCCGCAAATTCTACGCCGAGGCGCACCAGCGCCTCTCGAATCCCCTGACCACCCTGTCCTTCGCCCTGGTCGGCCTGGCCACCGCCCTGGCCAGCGGCTTCCGCCGCCATGGCGGCGGCTTCGCCATCGGCGTCGGCGTCGGCACCGTGGTCGGGCTGCTGGCGCTCGGCCTGGCCGTGGGCAACCTCGCCGCCCGCAACAACGCCCTGGTGCCGCTGATCTGGCTGCACGCGGTCGGCCCCGGCCTGGTTTCCGCCTGGGTGCTGTCGGGCATGCCCGGCTGGCCGCGCCGCCGGCGGCTCGCCGCCGCATGAGCCTGCCCCTCACCTTCACCTTCTATGTGGCCCGGCGCTTCACGGCCATGGTCCTGGCCCTGCTGCTGGCGCTCACCGGGCTGGTCTCGCTGTTCGACTTCATCGAGCTGCTGCGCCGCGCCGCCACCCGGGCGGAGGCCAGCTTCGGCATCGTGGCCACGATCGGCGGGCTGCGCCTGCCCTTCATGGCCCTGCAGATCCTGCCCTTCGCCGTGCTGCTGGGCGGCATCGTCGCCTTCTGGCGCCTGTCCCGCTCCTCGGAGCTGGTGGTGGCCCGCGCCGCCGGCATCTCCGCCTGGGGCTTCCTGACCGGCCCTGCGGTGGTGGCCCTGATGATCGGCATCGTCGCCACCACCGGCATCTCGCCGCTCTCCTCCGCCATGCTGGCCCGGGCGGAACGGCTGGACGGCATCTACCTGCGCAACGCCTCCGGCATCACCGCCCTGGCGGGCGGGCGGCTCTGGCTGCGGCAGGCGGACCGGGCCCTGGACCCGCAGGGCGTCGCCATCCTGGCCGGGCGGCCGGCGGCGAACAGCAATCGGATCGAGCGCGCCGCCCTGAAGCTCGACGATGTCAGCGTCTGGCGCCTGTCGGGCGACGACAAGCCACTGGCCCGCGTCGAGGCGCCGCATGCGGAGCTGCAGAGCCATGGCGGCGTCGGCGAATGGGTGCTGGAGAACGCCGTGACCTTCGGGCAGGACCGCCGCGCCTCCGACCCCATGCGGATCGCCCTGCCCACCGACCTGACCCCCGCCCGCATCGAGGACAGCTTCGCCAGCCCCGACACCCTGTCCTTCTGGGCGCTGCCGGACTTCATCGGGGTGCTGGAATCGGCCGGCTTCTCGGCGGTGCGGCACCGCCTGCACTACCAGTCGCTGCTGGCCCTGCCGGTGCTGTGCCTGGCCATGGCGCTGCTCTCGGCCGGCTTCTCCATGCGCCAAGCCCGGCGCGGCGGCGTGGCGCAGATGCTGGGCCTCGGCGTGGCTGCGGGCTTCGCCCTCTTCGTTCTGGACCGGGTGGCGGGGGAGTTCGGCGAGACCGGCACCCTCCCCGTCGCCCTGGCCGCCTGGGCACCCGCCCTGGCCGGCCTGCTGCTGGCCCTCACCCTTTTGCTGCATCTGGAGGACGGCTGATGCGCCGACAGGCCTCACCCCGGGGAGCGTCCCGGGAGGCATCCCAGGAGGCGTCCCGGGGAGCCTTCCCCACCGCGTTCCGGGCCGCCCTCCGGCCCCCCCGCGGAAGGGCGCGGCGCCCGGCACTGCTGGGCGGCACGGCCCTCTGCCTGCTGCTCGCGGGACCGCTGGGCGCGCAGGAGACGGGCGGCACCCTGCCCATGGCCGGCGCCGGCACCACCGAGGTGCCCGCCGGAGCCCCGCCCGGCGCCAGCGCCCAGCCCTCGGCCGCGCCCAGCGCCGGCAGCGCCTTCGGCAGCCTGCTGGGCAGCCCGGCGGACCGCGACGCCCCCGTCACCTTCACCGCCGACCAGGTGGACTACGACGACAACAGCAAGGTCGTGACCGCCACCGGCCATGTCGAGGCCTGGCAGAACGAGCAGATCCTGCGCGCCGACAAGTTCACCTATAACCGCGAAACCGGCGTCGCCACGGCGGAAGGCAATGTCCAGCTCCTCCAGCCGGACGGACAGGTGCTCTTCGCCGACCGCGCCGAGCTGACGGGCAACATGAAGGACGGCGTGCTGGAAGGGGTGAGCGCCCTGCTCGCCCAGAACGGCAAGCTGGTGGCCAACGGCGCCCGCCGCACCGACCGCCCCGCCGGCGCCATCACCGACATGACGCGGCCGGTCTATTCGGCCTGCAACCTCTGCGCCGAGGACCCGACGCGCCCGCCGCTCTGGCAGATCCAGTCCCGCCTCGCCACCCGCGACGAGGAAGCCCAGCGCATCCGCTTCCGCGACGCGCAGGTGCGGCTCGACGGCTGGCCGGTCTTCTACTCGCCCTATCTCTCCATGCCCGACCCCTCGGCGCCGCGCTCCTCGGGCTTCCTCTCGCCCTCCTTCGGCCAGACGCGCTACCTCGGCGGCTTCGTCGAGCTGCCCTATTACTGGGCCATCGACGGCAGCTCCGACCTGACGCTCACGCCCACCGTCTCGACCCGCGTGCTGCCCTCGCTGGCCGCCCGCTACCGCCGGCGCTTCAACTTCGGCCAGATCGACATCCAGGGCTCGATCGGCGAGCTGGACGGCAACCAGACCAATGGCGAGAAGGGCGTCGGCAGCCATGTCTTCAGCAAGGGCAGCTTCAACATCGACGAGAACTGGCGCGTCGGCTTCAACGCCAACCGCGCCACCTCCGAGACCTATCTGCGCGCCTTCCGCTTCCCGACCCAGCGGGTGCTGACGAGCAACCTCTACGCCGAGGGCTTCTGGGGCACCGACACCTACGCCAAGATCGACGGCCGCGCCTATCAGGGCCTGCGCGACGTCGATGACGTGGGCCAGATCCCCTATGTCCTGCCCAACATCTTCGTCGAGCACGCCTTCCGTCCCGACAGCCTGGGCGGGCTGGCGACGATCGACACCTCCGACTTCTTCCTGTTCCGCACCGAGGGCACGGATACCCGCCGCCTTTCCACGCGCCTGACCTACGACCTGCCGCGCTACGGGTTGCTGGGCGACCTCTGGACCTTCAGGTTCCAGGGCGACGCCATGGGCTATTCCGTCAACGACTTCGACGATGCCCCCTTCCGCGCCTCGGTGAACAGCCGCGAGACGGCGACCGGCAATGTCCGCGCCGCCATCGACTGGCGCATGCCCTTCATCCGCTCCGCCGGCGCCTATGGCAGCCAGCTCATCGAGCCGCATGTGCAGTTCGTGACCGGCCCCGCCACCGGCCGCCAGACGCTGATCCCGAACGAGGACAGCCTCGACTTCGAGTTCACCGACGCCAATCTCTTCTCGCTGAACCGCTTCACCGGCCGCGACCGGCAGGAAGGCGGCTCCCGCATCGACGCGGCGCTGCGCTCGGCCTGGTTCTTCCCCAATGGGGGCCAGATCGAGGGGCTGGTCGGCCAGTCCTACCGCGCCTCCAAGGAGGAGGTCTTCGCGGCACGCTCCGGCCTGCGCGACGAGGTCTCCGACCTGGTCGCCCGCGTCCGCGTCTCGCCCACGCCCTGGCTGAGCGTGATCGGCCGCGGCCGCTTCGACAAGAGCAGCCTCGACCGGCAGATGATCGACGTCTCCTCGCGGCTCGATTTCGGCCCTCTGACGGGCGTGCCGGTCAGCACCACGGCCGGCTACTTCTACTCCGTGCCGAAGGACTACCTGACGCCCGCCACCTATCGGCGGGAGGTCTACGGCTCCGCCAACGTGAAGGTCGGCCAGCACTGGTCCACGGGCGCCTTCGGCCGCTACGACCTGGAGCTCAAGCGCGGCGTCTCGGTCGGCGCGAACCTCACCTACGAGGACGAGTGCCTGATCCTGGATACCCGCTTCTACAAGTCCTATGCCGAGCAGACCTCCGGCGCGCTCTATCCGTCCTCCACCACGGTGCTCATCCGCCTCGGCTTCAAGACGCTGGGCGATTTCGGCTTCCGCGCCCTCTGATGCCCTGCCTACCCGCCCTCCCCCTGCCCTTCCCGCCCCGCGGATCCGGTCCCCAGGCCCCGGGCCACGCAGCCGGCGGGCGGACCTGATCCCGGAACAAGCCCATGCGACGCTCCCTCCCCCTCCCCCGCCGCCCGATCCGCCTGGCGCCGCTCGCCCTCCCGCTGGCCATGGCGCTGGCCCTGCCGGCCGGCTTCCCGGTGGCGGCCCAGGCCCAGCCCCGCCCCCCCGCGCGCGCCGGCCACGGACAGGCCGCCCCGGCACCCCAGGACATGAACCGCATCGTCGCCGTGGTGAACGGCGAGGTGGTCACCCAGTCCGAGGTGGCGAGCCGCGCCAGGCTCTTCGCCATGACCACGGGGCTTGGCGCCTCCAGCGACCTGATCACGCGGCTGGAGCCGCAGATCGTCCGCCTCGTGATCGACGACCGGCTCCGCCTGCAGGAGATGCGGCGCCGGCGCATCGTGGTCAGCGACGAGGAGGTGGCGGCCGCCCTTTCCGACATCGAGAGCCGCAACAACCTGCCCAAGGGCGGGCTGGTGGCCCAGCTCCGCGCCGGCGGCGTGGACACGCGGGTGCTGTTCGACCAGATCCGCGTGCAGATCGGCTGGTCGCGCCTGATCCGCCAGGCCCTGGGCCAGCAGGCCGAGCCCACCGAGGCCGAGATCCGCGAGCGCGTGGAAGCGCACGAGGCGCGGGTCGGCCAGCCGGAATACCAGGTCTCCGAGATCTTCGTGCCCGTGGACGACCCCGCCCGCGCCGACGAGGTGCAGCGCTTCGTCAACGACGTGGTCGGCCGCCTGCGCGCCGGCATGCCCTTCCCCGTGGCCGCGACGCAGTTCTCGCAGAGCCAGACGGCCCTGCAGGGCGGCGACCTCGGCTGGGTCCGCCCGGAGGAGCTGGAGCCCGAGATCGCCCGCATCATCACGCAGATGCCGGTCGGCGCCATCAGCAACGCCGTGCGCGTGCCGGGCGGCTACCGCATCGTCGCCCTGCGGCAGAAGCGCGAGACCGGCCGCGACATCGCCACGATGGTCACGCTGCGCCAGGCCTTCCTGCCCTTCACCAGCCAGCTCGATCCGCAGAACCCGACCGAGCAGCAGCGCGGCCAGCTGGAAAAGGCGCAGCGCGTGACCGGCGGCTGCGACGCGGTGGAGGCGGCGAACCGCGCCGCCGGCAGCGTCCGCCCCGCCGATCCCGGGCAGGTGCGGCAGGAGACGCTGGAGCCGCCGCAGCTTCGCCAGCTCGTCGCCAGCCTTTCCCCCGGCCGCGCCAGCCAGCCGATCGTGACGCCGGACGGCATCCTGGTGATCGCCGTCTGCTCGCGCGAAAGCCGCAATCTCGCCCAGTACACGCCGGAGATGGCCAAGGCGCAGATCCTGCGCGAGCGCGTCGAGCTGGTCTCGCAGCAGCAGCAGCGCAACCTGCGCCGCCAGGCGCAGATCGACATGCGCATCCGGCCCAGCGCCGCCAGGGACGGCTGATGCCCATGCCAGGCCGCATCGCGACGGGGCACCGCGTGGCCCATGTCTGACGTCCCGGAACCGGATACGCCCGCTGCCCTGCCCTCTCTCCGGGACACGGTGGCCCGCCATGGGCTGGACGCGCGCAAGTCGCTCGGCCAGCACTTCCTGCTGGACCCCGCGGTCTGCGAGCGCGTGGCGCGGCAGGCCGGCGACCTCGCCGGCCGCCATGTGGTGGAGGTCGGCCCCGGCCCCGGCGGGCTGACCCGCGCCCTGCTGGACAGCCCGGCCGCGCATGTCACCGCCATCGAGCTGGACCGCCGCGCCATCGCCGCCCTGGCGGAGCTTTCCGCCGCCTTCCCCGGACGGCTGACGGTGCTGGAGGCCGATGCGCTGGCGGTGGACGCCGCCGCCCTCACCGGCACGCCGCGCAAGGTCGTGGCCAACCTGCCCTACAATGTCGGCACGCCGCTGCTGGTGAACTGGCTGTCCCAGGCCGGCGCCTGGGAATCCCTGACGCTGATGTTCCAGCTCGAAGTGGCCGAGCGGATCGTCGCCGCCCCGGACACGGAGCATTACGGCCGCCTCGCGGTCCTCGCGCAATGGCGCTGCGCGGCCAGCATGGTGCTGCGCCTGCCGCCCGGCGCCTTCTCGCCGCCGCCCAGGGTCTGGTCCGCCGTGGTGCATCTCGTGCCGCGCCCGCTGCAGCCGGAACCGGCCCTGGCCCGCGCCATGGAGCGCGTCACCGCCGCCGCCTTCGGCCAGCGCCGCAAGATGCTGCGCGGCTCGCTGAAGTCGCTGGGCGGGGCCGAGGCGCTGCTGTCGGGCTGCGGCATCGAGCCGACGCGCCGCGCGGAAACGCTGGACATCGCCGAGTTCGAGGCCCTGGCACAGGCCCTGCTGGCGCGCGGGACCGGCTGAGGCTCGCCCCGGGGCAGGCCGCCCGGCCTCAGCCGTGCAGCCCTGGCGCCTCCTGACCGGTGCGCGCCACGTATTCGGTATAGCCGCCGTCGTACCGGTGGATGCCTTCCGGCGTCAGCTCCAGCACACGGTTGGACAGCGCCGCCAGGAAGTGCCGGTCATGCGAGACGAACAGCATGGTGCCCTCGTACTCCGACAGGGCCGCGATCAGCATCTCCTTGGTCGCCATGTCCAGGTGGTTGGTCGGCTCGTCCAGCACCAGGAAGTTCGGCGGGTCGTAGAGCATCCGCGCCATCACCAGCCGGGCCTTCTCCCCACCCGAGAGAACGCGGCACTTCTTCTCCACCTCGTCGCCCGAGAAGCCGAAGCAGCCGGCCAGCGCCCGCAGCGAGCCCTGCGCCGCCTGGGGGAAGGCGTCCTCCAGCGACTGGAACACCGTGCGGTCGCCATCCAGCAGCTCCATGGCGTGCTGCGCGAAATAGCCCATCCTCACGCTGCCGCCGAGCGTCACGCTGCCCTGGTCCGGCTCGGTCGTCCCCGCCACCAGCTTCAGCAGCGTGGACTTGCCGGCGCCGTTGATGCCCAGCACGCAGCAGCGTTCCTTGCGGCGCAGGAGGAAGTCCAGCCCCTCGTAGATCACCCTGTTGCCGTAGCGCTTGTGCACGCCCTTCAGGTTCGCCACGTCGTCGCCCGAGCGCGGCGCCTGGCCGAACTCGAACACCACGGTCTGGCGGCGCTTCGGGGGCTCGACGCGGTCGATCTTCTCCAGCTTCTTGACGCGGCTCTGCACCTGCGCGGCGTGGGAGGCGCGGGCCTTGAAGCGCTCGATGAAGGCGATCTCCTTGGCCAGCATCGCCTGCTGCCGCTCGAACTGCGCCTGCTGCTGCCGCTCGTTCATGGCGCGCTGCTGCTCATAGAAGGCGTAATCGCCGGAATAGGAGGTCAGCGCCCCGCCATCGATCTCCAGCACCTTGTTGATGATGCGGTTCATGAACTCGCGGTCGTGCGAGGTCATCAGCAGCGCGCCGTCATAGCCCTTGAGGAACTGTTCCAGCCAGATCAGGCTTTCCAGGTCCAGGTGGTTGCTGGGCTCGTCCAGCAGCATCACGTCCGGGCGCATCAGCAGGATGCGCGCCAGCGCCACGCGCATCTTCCAGCCGCCGGACAGCTTGCCGACATCGCCCTCCATCATCTCCTGGCTGAAGCCGAGGCCCGCCAGCACCTCCCGCGCACGGCCTTCCAGCGCGTAGCCGCCCAGCTCCTCGAAGCGCCCCTGCACCTCGCCGAAGCGCTCGATGATGGCGTCGAGGTCCTCCGCCTGCGCGGGGTCCGCCATGGCGGCCTCCAGCACCGCCAGCTCGGCCGCCACGGTGCTGACATCGCCGGCGCCGTCCATCACCTCCGCCACCGGGGTGCGGCCGGACATCTCCCCCACATCCTGGCTGAAGAAGCCGATGCTGACGCCACGGTCCACCAGCACCTGGCCGTCATCCGGCTGCTCCCGCCCGGTGATCATGCGGAACAGCGTGGTCTTGCCCGCGCCGTTGGGGCCGACCAGCCCGGCCTTCTCGCCGCGCTGGAGCGCCGCCGAGGCCTCGATGAAGACGAGCTGCTGGCCGTTCTGCTTGCTGATGGAGTCGAGGCGGATCATGGATACTCTCGGCCTGGGATGGGTGCGGCGCGCCGACGCCGGGAGGAGCCGTCCGAGACCACATCCGCAGACCGGCCGTCAACCACCGCCGGAACGGCAGGGCGGGGGGCGCCCCTTTCCGCCCCTCGCCCGGCTCCCCCTACAGCAACCCTTCCCGCCGGAAGCTGGTATGCCGCCCGTTGCCCACGATCACGTGGTCCTGCAACGCGATGCCCAGGCATTCCGCCGCCTGCCGGACCTGCTCGGTCATCAGCAGGTCGTCGCGGGACGGCGTGGGGTCGCCGCTCGGATGGTTGTGGACCAGGATCAGCCGCGCGGCGTCCAGCTCCAGCGCGCGCTTGACCACCTCGCGCGGATAGACCGGCGTATGGTTCACCGTGCCGCGCGCCTGCGCCTCGTCGGCCAGCAGCCGCTCCTCCGCATCCAGGAACAGGACCCGGAACTGCTCGATCCGCTCCCACGCCAGGGAGGCGGTGAGATAGGCGAGCAGCCGGTCCCAGTTGTCCAGCACCGGCGCCGCCATGACCTCCGCCCGGGCGAGGCGCAGCGCCGCCTCCTGCACCAGCTTGAGCGCCGCGATGCTGTGGGTGCCGAGGCCGGGCACGCCGCGCAGCTCCCGCTGGCTGGCCGAAAGCAGGGCGGCGAAGCTGCCGAAGCGGCGCAGCGCCGCCTGCGCCAGGGCGCGCGGGTCGGCAGGCAGGACGAAGCCCAGCAGCAGCGCCGTCATGTCCTCCTCCGACAGCGCCGCCTCGCCCTCGTTGAGCAGGCGGCGGCGCAGCTCCACGGGCGACCCGGGCCGCGCCGCGGAGGCCGGGCCGCCCGGAACCGGAACGCCGGCGGCCGGAACCTCGGGCGCCGGAACCGGCCGGCTTCCCGGAACGGGCGCCAGGGCCGGATCGCGCGACAGGAAACCGGCGACATCCGAGAAACCGTCCGCCATCGTCAGATCAACCCCTCCCGCCGCAGGCTCAGCGGTTCCGCCTTTCCACCGGCGATCAGGTGGTCGTGCAGGGTGATGGCCAGCAGCGCGCCCGCCTTCCGCATCTGCTCCGTGCGCGCCACATCCTCCTCGCGCGGCTGGCCGCCGGGGCGCCAGGTCAGCAGGATCAGGGCCGTCGCATGCAGCTCCAGCGCCCGCCGCATAGTGGCGCGCGGCTCCTGCACGCCATCCTGGCTCTCGTCGGCGAGCAGCCGGTTCCGGTTGTCCAGGAACAGGACGCGCCCATGCGGCAGGCGGGCGCCGGGCGCCGCCTCCAGGGGCGCCGCCGCCAGATAGGCCATCAGCCGGTCCCAGCTCTTCAGCACGGGCCGTTCCGTCTCCTCCGCCCGGGCGAGGCGCGTGGCGGCCGCCGAGACGAGGTTCAGCGCGGCGATGCTGTCCATGCCCAGCGCCGTGGTCCGCCGCAGCCATCGCGGGTCAGCCCCCAGCACCGCCGCGAGGCTGCCAAACTGGTTGATCAGCCCCTTGGCCAGCGGCTTGGTGTCCCGGCGCGGGATGCCCAGGAAGAGCAGCATCTCCAGGATCTCGTAATCCGGCAGCGCCGCCGGTCCACCCTGCAGCAGCCGCTCCCGCATCCGGCTGCGGTGGCCCTGGGGGCCGGTGCCGGCGAAAACCGGCCCGCTGCCGGACCCGACCCGATTTCCGTGAAGCCCGGGATCTTCCCTCGGCATCGACGCGTCCTTCAGGCGCTCCCCGGAGGCGGGAGCATCAACCGAAGGTTGCATGTCTTTGGGCCACCGGCAACTTCCCGCGCAGGGGAGCGAACAAGGTCCCGGAGGCACCGGTCGCTCCGCCGCGCCGTGTTCCGGCGGGTGGGGAAGCGGAAGCCGCCCGCCGCGCCAGGCTCACCGACCGGCGGCCTGGGTGAGCGGAGACGGTCCCCCCGGCCCGGCGTTCAGCCGTCGAGCAGGAAACCGACGATGAGGCCCTGCGCGACACGGAACATGTCCACGCCGGTCGCCGTGCGGCAGCCGAGGGCGCGCGGCGCCACATGGGCGGGGACGCAGAGCGCGTTCATGCCCCGCTCCGCCAGCGCATGGCTGACGCCGGAGGGCGATTTCACCTGGGCAACCGGGTCGCCTACGATCGGGTAGAGGCGCGTGGCGCCGTTCAGGCTTCCGGACATGATTCCCTCCATCCGCAATCTCCGGCGGTCGGCGGGAGACCTGCCGATCGCCGGAAAGACTTTCCAGAATCTTTCCTTGAGATCGGAAGCCCCTTTCAGTACCACCCCGGAGGCCCGCCCCACCCGGTCCCGGCCGGCCCTTTCGCAGCGGGCACGGCGCATCCGGAGTACCCAGCATGAACGCGATGCCATCCGAGGCCGAACCGGCGTGCGGCCTCGCCGCCTCCGGGGACCGCGGGCGCCGTGGCGCTTCGGCGGCGCCCAGCGGCGTCATGGACCGCACCTTCGCCGTGCTGCGGCTCCTGGCCGAGAATGCGGACGGGCTGCCGATCT
This sequence comes from Roseomonas mucosa ATCC BAA-692, assembly GCF_000622225.1. Lineage (GTDB taxonomy): Bacteria > Pseudomonadota > Alphaproteobacteria > Acetobacterales > Acetobacteraceae > Roseomonas > Roseomonas mucosa. The sequence goes on from NZ_JHWD01000004.1 coordinate 371,981, forward strand.
CGGCCATCGCCGATCGCCTGGGCATCCCCCTCAGCGCCTCGCACCGCCTGCTTTCCGAACTCGCCGGGCACGGCGTCGTGCAGCAGGAACGCGGCCATGGCGACTACCGCCTGACCATGCGGCTGGTGACGCTTGCCTTCACCTATCTGGCGCGCAGCGGCGTCACCGACATCGCACAGCCGGTTCTGGACCGCCTGGCCGCGCGGAGCGGCGAGCTGGTGCGCCTCGCGGTGATGGATGGCGACGGCGCCAACCGGAGCCTGACCTGGGTCGCCCGGGCGCAGGGCGCCCAGTCCGGCCTGCGCTACGACCCGGAGATGGGCCAGGTCGCCCCTCTCTCCTGCAGCGCCAGCGGCTGGGCCTGGCTCTCGACGCTCGGCGACGAGGAAGCCCTGGCCCTGGTGGAGCGCCAGGGCTTCGGCCCGCCCGAGGAATTCGGCCCGCGCGCCCCGCGCACGCCCAAGGCGCTGATCCAGGCACTGCGCCAGACCCGCAGGCGCGGCTATGCCGTGGCGATCCAGACCTTCACTCCCTGGATGTCGGCCATCGCGGCGCCGGTGCGCGCGCCGGATGGCACGGCCTGTGCCACGATCGGCATCGCCGGGCCGCTGATGCGCCTGCCGGAGGAGAAGCTGCACGGGCTCGCCCCGCTGATGCTGGAGGCGGCGGCGGAGATGACCCAGGCCAGCCTCGGCTCGCCCCTGCTGAACCGCGCCCTGCACGGTGCCCGGAACGCCATGGGGAGGCCGCGCTGACGGGCGGGATGGCGGAGGGCACGCGGGCGGGAAGCCGCGACACGCCGGGATCGGCGCCGGCGGCCCCGCCCTGGCGGTGACAGCGGCGACGCGGGGGCCGGAGGCGGGCGTGGCGGGGAAGGCACCGCTCCTTGGCGGCATCACCGCCTGATCCGGCGGCCTGCGCCCCGGCCGCCCCCCGTGTATGGCCTCCCTGGGCGAACTTGGCTTTCATGGGTGCCGATCCGGCGATTCGCAGGCCCCCACAGCCATGGTCCCGTGGCCGGGCGGCCTTGCCGCGGCCAACCCTGGCCGGAGGCGCCCCGAAGCGCCGGCCGGATGTCATGCGCCGCACCTTTCGCGGTGCCGGGGAATGCCGCCGCCATGCGAGACCTCCTGCCGCCCCATACCCTGGCCGCTGGCCTGCTGGCAGCCTTCGTGGGCTTCGCCAGCTCCTTTGCCGTGGTGCTGCGCGGCCTGACCGCCGCCGGGGCCAGCCCGGCCCAGGCCGCCTCCGGCCTCATGGCCCTGGCCGTCGCCATGGGCCTCTGCGGCATCCTGCTCAGCCTGCGCACCCGCATGCCCGTCAGCGTCGCCTGGAGCACGCCCGGCGCCGCCCTCCTGGCCAGTTCCGGCGCCATCGCGGGCGGCTTCCCGGTGGCCGTCGGCGCCTTCCTCGCCTCCGCCCTGCTGGTGGTTCTGGCGGGCTGGTGGAAGCCGCTGGGCCGCTGGGTGGCCGCCATCCCCGCCACGCTGGCCAGCGCCATGCTGGCCGGGGTGCTGTTCGGCCTCTGCCTCGCCCCGGTGCGCGCGGTGGCGCAGATGCCGGGCCCGGCCCTGGCGGTGATCGCGGCCTGGGCCATCGCCGGGCGGCTGCACCGGCTGCTCGCCGTGCCGGCGGCGGTGATCGTGGCCTTCGGGATCATCCTGGCGATGCCGGGCGCCCCCATCGCGGCGAGCTGGCCCATCCCCGTGCCGGTGATGCCGCAATTCACCCTCCAGGCACTGATCGGCACCGCCATCCCGCTCTTCCTGGTCACCATGGCCTCGCAGAACATCCCCGGCCTGGCCACGCTCGGCCTCTACGGCTACCGCCCCGCGCCCGGGCCGCTGTTCCGCGCCACCGGCCTCTTCTCCGTCGCCGCCGCCTTCCTGGGCGGCCACGCGGTCAACCTCGCCGCCATCACCGCCGCCCTTTGCGCCAACGAGGACGCGCATCCCGACCCGGCGCAGCGCTGGAAGGCCGCCGTGGTGAACGGCGTGGGCTACATCCTCTTCGGCCTGCTCGCGGGCTTCGTCACGGCCTTCGTCGCGGCGGCGCCGGTGCTGGTGGAGGCGGTGGCCGGCCTCGCCCTGCTGGGCGCGCTGGGCGGCTCCCTGCAAGGCGCCATGGCCGTGCCGGAACAGCGCGAGGCGGCCATCGTCACCCTGCTCGTCACCGCTTCCGGCACCGCCTTCGCCGGGATCAGCGGCGCCTTCTGGGGCCTGCTGGCGGGCGGTGCCATGCTGGCGCTGTCGCGCTTCCGCAGGCCGCTGGAACCCTGAACCCGCTTTACCTGGCGTCAGGCCAGCCAGGAGCCCACCGGACGGCGCCCTCTTCGGGATGCCGGGCCGCGACCGCCGCCCTAGCCCCGCGCCGGCACGCCGGACACGCTGGCCCCTTCCGGCACATCGGCCACCACGGCGGCGCCCGCCCCCACCACGGCCCCGGCGCCCACCCGCACCAGCGGCCGCAGCGCCGCGTTGAGCCCGATCAGCGCCCCCTCCCCGACACGCACCCCGCCGCCGAGCGCCGCGCCGCAGGCGACATGCACGCCGTCGCCCAGCACGCCGTCATGCTCGACGATGGCGCCGCTGTTCAGGATCGCGCCCTCCCCCACCACGGCCCGCGCGCCCAGCACCACGCGGGGCAGCACGACGCTGCCGGCGCCGATCCGCGCACTGGGGGACAGGATGGCGGAGGGATGCGCGACCACCGGCAGGGCGAAGCCCAGGTCCCGCGCGTGCCGCAGCCAGCGCAGGCGGGTGGCGTTGTGCCCGATGGCCACCACCACCGCCCCGATCCCCTCGCCGCGCAGCCGCTCCAGCAGGGTCTCGTCGCCCAGAACCGGCACGCCCAGCACCGGCGCCCGCGCGCTCCGGTCGAGGCAGCCGGCGATCTCCATCCCGCCGGCCAACCCATTGGCGGCTCCGTTGGCGGCCCCATTGGCGGCCCCATTGGCAGCACGGATGCTCTCGATCAGCGCCGCGGCATGGCCGCCGGCACCGATCAGCACGACACGGGAAGGAAGCGGGGCCTGGGTCACGCCTTCCGCTAGCCCAGTCCGCCCGCCCGTTGAAGGGCCGGCGCCGCGATCCCCGCCTCAGTGGTCGCGGTGCAGGACCCGGTTCCGGCCGGCGGCCTTGGCGCCGTACATCAGCGAATCCGCCAGCGACAGGGCGGCATCCACGCTCTCCGGCGCGTTGTGGAAGCTCACCGCCCCGATCGAGGCCGTCACCGCCCAGCCCTTCGCCCGCATCGCCGCCTCCAGCATCCGCTGCAGGCGCTCCGCCACGATCGCGGCATCCGGCTCGCGGCCCGTCAGCAGCACGGCGAATTCGTCGCCGCCCAGCCGCGCCGCCATGTCCTCCCGCCGCAGGTTGTCCCACAGCACCGCCGCCAGTTCCCGCAGCACCTCGTCGCCGGTCGCGTGCCCCTCGCGGTCGTTCACCTGCTTGAACCCGTCCAGGTCGAGGTAAAGCAGGGCGAAGCCCTCGCCATGCCGGTTCAGCCGGGCGACCGCCTTGTCCAGCGCGTCCATCAGGGCCGGCCGGTTCAGCAGCCCGGTCAGGGCATCGGTCATCGAAAGCCGGTGCACCCGGTTCATGGCGCGGCGGAGCTCGAGCGTGGTCATCACCGCCTCGGCCAGCCGGACCAGGATGCGCTGCCGCTCGGCGCTCATCCGCCGCGGCTTGCGGTCCAGCACGCAGAGGGTTCCCAGCACCGCCCCCTCCGGATTGACCAGCGGCACGCCGGCGTAGAAGCGGATATCCGGTGCCCCCGTCACCAGCGGGTTGCCGGCGAAGCGCGGGTCGCGGCTGGCATCGGGGATCACCAGCGGCGTCCCGGGCTCCAGGATGGCATGCGCGCAGAAGGCATGCTCCCGTGGCGCTTCCGGCGCCTCCAGCCCATGATGCGCCTTGAACCAGGCACGCTCGGCATCCACCAGCGAGACCATCGAGATGGGACTCTCCGTCAGATCCGCGGCGAGCCGGGCGATGTTGTCGAAACTGGCCTCGCAGGCCGTGTCCAGCACGTCATAGGAGCGCAGGGCCGCGAGACGGTCTTCCTCGGAAAGCGGCATCAGGTGGGGAAGCATCGCGGCGACCTCCAGCGGGATCTCATGGCGGGGCCATCCTGCCGGGCCGGGAGTCCGGGGCAGGAAAATCCAGGCGCAACTCACCAGGGCGTCTACAACTATGGGTTGTTTCGGCCGCCGTGAAAATCCTCCCCCTCGCCATGCCCGTGCCGGCGCCGCGCTTCTCCCGGGATGGGTGGCTCCGCTGCCACGCCTGTTCTATCAGGTCGCCCGTTCCAGGTTCCGGAGTTACCGACGCATGACCGACACGCCGCCCGACCGCCTTTCCGTCAACCCGAAGAGCCCGCATTTCGACAAGTCCGTGCTGGAACGCGGCGTCGGCGTCCGCTTCAAGGGCGTGGACCGCAACAATGTCGAGGAATACTGCGTCAGCGAGGGCTGGGTCCGCCTGACCGTGGGCAACACGCTCGACCGCAAGGGCAATCCCATGACCATCAAGCTCCAGGGCACGGTGGAGCCCTATTTCCGCCCGCCCCAGGACTGACAACGCCCCCCTTATCGGTGCAGCGCGGCAAACGGTGGTGGCGGGATGGGAGGGAAATCGGCTAACCATCGGGAATCCATGAACCTTCACGAGATCCCGGCCCACCTCCCCTTTTTGGACGCCCTGGCCCGGGGGGTGGTGCGCCTCGCCGGGGCGGAGGATCCGGCCGCCCCGGATCCCACCATCCTGGCCCGCGCCACGATCCTGCTGCCCACCCGGCGCGCCGCCCGCAGCCTGCGCGAGAGCTTCCTGCGCGCCGCCGGGCAGGTGAACGGGGCGCAGGCCCTGCTGCTGCCGCGCCTGCGCCCCCTGGCCGGGCTTTCGGTGGAGGATGCGGAGGAGCTTTCCCTCCCCGCCCTGATGGACCAGCCCCCGGCGGTGGACCCGGCGCGGCGTCTCGCGGTGCTGACCGCGCTGGTGATGCGCCTGCCGCCGAACTACGGCGGCCCCTCGCATCCCGACCAGGCCTGGCGGCTGGCGCAGGAGCTGGCGACGCTGCTGGACGAGATGGCGCTGGAGGATTGCGACCCCGCCCGCCTGCCCTCCCTGGTGCCGGACCGGCTGGCCCGGCACTGGCAGATCACCCATGTCTTCCTCAACGGCGTGATCCAGGAATGGCAGGCCTGGCTGGCGAAGCAGGGCCTCTCCGACATCGGCACCCGCCGCGTCGCCACCATCCGCGCCCAGACCGCGCTGTGGAAGGAGAACCCGCCGGAGGATCTGGTGATCGCCGCCGGGATCGGCCTGGGCGGCACCATCCCCGCCGCCGCCGAGTTGCTGAAGGTCCTGGCGCACTGCCCCAACGGCCATGTGGTCCTGCACGGCGCCGGCGAGCCGCTGCCCCCGCAGCCATGGGACGAGCTCTGCGCCAGCCATACCCACCCCCTCTGCGGACAGGTGCGGCTGCTCCAGGCCATGGGCGCCACGCCGGGCGACCTGCGGCCCTGGCCTCCCCCGGGGCCCCACGGCCTGCCGCCCGACCCGGCCGGGGAGGCGCGCGGCACCCTGCTCGCCCGCGCCCTGCGCCCGCCCGGCGACATCGCCTGCTGGCAGGAGAAGGCGCCGGAACGCTGGGCCCCGGCCCTCGACCACCTCACCCTCCTCACCGCCCCGGACGAGGCCGGCGAGGCCGCCGCCATCGCCTTGCTGCTGCGCGAGGCGCTGGAAACCCCTGGCAGCCGCGCCGCCCTGGTGACGCCGGACCGCGACCTCGCCCGCCGCGTCTGCGTGGAGCTCGCCCGCCATGGCGTGCTGGCCGATGATTCCGCCGGCCAGCCCCTGGCCCAGACCCCGACCGGCGCCTTCCTGCGCCTGATCGCGCGCATGGTGGCGGAGGAATTCTCCCCCGTCGCCCTGCTCGCCTGCCTGAAGCACCCCTCCTGCGCCGGCGGCATGGCGCGGGCCGACTGGCTGCGCGCGCTGCGCGACCTGGAGCGCCACGCGCTGCGCGGTCCCCGCCCCGCTCCCGGTCTCGCCGGGCTCCGCGCCGCCACGGCACGCGCCTTCGCCGAGCCGGGCGCCGAGGCCCCGGCCGAAAGCGAGGCACGGCGGCAGGCCCGGCTGGAACGCCAGGCCCGCACCACCGCCCTGCTCGATGCGCTGGAACGCGCCCTGGGCGGCTTCACCGACCTGCCCGAGATCGGCCGCCCGCCCGCGGCCGTGCTGGAAGGCCTGCTCGACGCCGCCGAGGCCCTGGCCGCCACCGACAGCGAGCCCGGCGGGCTGCGCCTCTATGCCGGGGAGGAGGGCGAGCCCCTGGCCGTGCATCTCGCCTCGCTCGGCCCGGCCATGGAATGCCTGCCCCCCGTCTCGGCCGCCGCCTGGCCCGCGCTGTTCGACGCGCTGCTCGAAGGGCCGCTGGCCCCGGGCGTGCGCAACATGCGCGGGCGCCAGGGCGGCAGCCATCCGCGGGTGCAGGTGCTGGGCCTGCTGGAGGCGCGGCTGCAATCCTTCGACCGCGTGGTGCTGGGCGCGCTGGAGGAAACCGTCTGGCCCATCGCCACCGATCCCGGCGCCTGGATGAGCCGCCCGATGCGCCGCGAGTTCGGCTTGCCGGCGCCGGAGGCCCGCATCGGCCGCGTCGCCGCCGATTTCATGATGAGCGCCCTGTCCGCCCCGGACGTGGTGCTGAGCCATGCCCGCAAGCGCGGCGGCAGCCCGTCGGTGCAGGCACGCTGGCTGACCCGGCTGCAGATCTTCCTGCACGGCCAGGGCCTGCGGATCGAAGCCTCGCCCGCCACCGGCTGGGCGGAGCGGCTGGACATGCCGGAGGTCGTCCTCCCCTGCCCCCGCCCGGCCCCGGCCCCGCCGGTGCTGCTGCGCCCGCGCCGCCTGACCGTCACCGATGTCTGGGACCTGAAGGCCGATCCCTATGCCTGGTACGCCAAGCGCGTACTGCGGCTGCGCCCCCTCGATCCGCTGGATGCCGAGGCCGACGGCGCCGCCTTCGGCTCGGTGGTGCATGACGCGGTGGCGGCCTGGACCCGCCGCTGCGCCGGTGCCTATGGCGACCGGGCCCTGGAATGGTTCGGGGAAGCGGTGGAGGAAGCGATCCGCCGGCACTCCCCGCGCCCCGGCCTCGCCGCCTTCTGGCGCCCGCGCCTGCGCCGCATCGGCGAATTCCTGCTGGCCACCGAGCGGGAACGCCCCGAGGTGCGGGAACGCCACCCCGAACAGTCCGGCCAGATCGAGCTGCCCTGCGGCGTGCGGCTGGAAGGGCGCGCCGACCGGCTGGACATCCTGGCCGATGGCGGCCTCGCCATCCTCGACTTCAAGACCGGCGCCCCCCCGGCCCAGATCGCCATCCAGGACGGCCGCGCGCCGCAGCTGCCGCTGGAGGCCGCCATGGCGCTCAAGGGCGGCTTCCCCGACATCGCCCCCGCCACGGTTTCGGCGCTGGAGCACTGGAAGCTCTCGGGTACCATCGAGGAAGGCGAGCGACTCGTCTTCAAGCCCAGGGGCGACGTGACCGTGACAGAGGTGGCCGAGGCGGCATGGCGGCAGGTGGACGTGCTGGCACGGGAATTCCTGCTGGGCGACCGTCCCTTCCTGGCGCGCCCGCATCCGGGCCGCAGCCCCCGCAACACGGATTACGAACACCTGTCCCGCCAGCGCGAATGGGGCGGGGCCGAGGAAGCGGGCGCGGAGTGAAGCCACTGTCCCCCATGTCCGCGCCGCGCCCGTGGCCGGCCCCGGGGGAGAGGCGCCCCCTCTCCGCCCGGCCCCCCTCTCCGCCGGGGACCGGAGCCGGTCCCCGGACCCCGGGCCTGAGTTGGCTCTGCGTGGCGGCCACCAGCCCGGCGCCCGACCCGTCGGAGCAGGCGGAGACGCGGGGCTCCCGGAAAAAGACCAGCATCCCTTTCGCGCGGATGGCGCCGCCAGTCGCCGGAGAGCGTCGCTCTCCGGCGCGAACCGGCCACGACAGGCGCCAGCTCATCGGGTCCAGGGCCCGCAGGGTCCTGGCGGATAGGGGGGCCGGGGGAAAGGCGGCGCCTTTCACCCGGGATGGCGCAACGCCCAGGCCAGGATCGAGACCGGCGTGAACATTCCTCTTTCCGCCCGCGAACGCGCCCAGAACGCCCAGCGCCTCGCCTCCGACCCGCGCCTTTCCGCCTGGGTGGGGGCCTCGGCCGGTTCCGGCAAGACCAAGGTGCTCACCGACCGCGTGCTGCGCCTGCTGCTGCGCGAGGGCACGGAGCCGGGCCGCATCCTCTGCCTCACCTTCACCAAGGCGGCGGCGGCGGAGATGGCGATCCGGCTCAACCGGCGCCTGGGCCGCTGGGCCGTCACCGACGATGCCGACCTGCGTGGGGAGATCGAGGCGCTGACCGGCGAGCCGGTGCCGCCCGCGCAGCTCGCCACCGCGCGCAAGCTGTTCTGCCGCGTGCTGGAACAGCCGGGCGGGATGCGGATCGCCACGATCCACGCCTTCTGCCAGTCGCTGCTGCGCTCCTTCCCGCTGGAGGCCGAGCTGCCGCCGCAGTTCGCCATGCTGGAGGACGCGGATTCCGCCACCCTGCTGGCCGAGGCGCGGGAGGCGGCGCTGTCCGGCGGGCGCGTGCCCCCGGAAACCCTGGCCGCCCTGGCCCGCCTTGTCACCGCCGACCGGATCGCCGAGGCGCTGCGCGAGATGGCGGGGCGGCGGGAGAAGCTGGCCGCGCTGTTCGAGACGCCCGGCGGCGCGCTGGCGCTGGGACGAAGGCTGGGCCGGCGCCTCGGCCTGCCGGAAGGGGAGCGCGAGGAGGACCTGGCGGCGCTGATCTGCGACATCCCCCCGGCGGTCGCGGAACAGGCGAAGGCGCTGCTGGCCCACAAGACCAAGACGGCGCGCGACCTCGGCCAGCGGATGCTCGATTTCCTGGCCCTGCCGCTGGAGGAGCGCGCGGCGCAGCAGGCGGAATGGTGGGACTGCCTGCACACCGGCAAGGGCGATCTCCGCAAGGCGCTGGAGCCCTTCGACACGCTGGCGGCGGAATCCGCGCGGCTCCGCTCGTTCCAGGAACGCGCCAACGCGCACCGCCTGCTGGCTGCCACCAGCGCGCTGCTGGTCGCCGCCGGGCCGGTGCTGTCCGACTACGCCGCCCGCAAGCGCCGCATGGGCGCGCTGGACTTCGACGACCTGATCCACCACGCGCAGCGCCTGCTGCGCGACCCCGGCTCGGCCTGGGTGCTGTTCAAGCTCGATGGCGGCCTCGACCACATCCTGCTCGACGAGGCGCAGGACACCAACCCGGCGCAATGGGGCATCGCCGAGGCGCTGGCCGAGGAATTCTTCGCCGGCGAGGGTGTGCGCGAGGCCGGGGAGCGCACGCTCTTCGTGGTGGGCGACGAGAAGCAGTCGATCTACGGCTTCCAGGGTGCCGACGCGCAGGGCTTCGCCACCTGGGAGGCGCGCTTCTCGCAGCAGGTGCGGCAGGCCGGCGGCAACTTCCAGCCGGTGGCGCTGGATGTGAGCTTCCGCTCCTGCGCCCCGGTCCTGCAGCTCGTCGATGCCGTCTTCCACGAAGGCGCCGCGCGGGCCGGCGTGGTGCGGCCGGATGGCGAGCCGCTGCGCCACTTCCCCGACCGCGCCGGTCATGCCGGCAGCGTCGAGGTCTGGCCCCTGCTCGCGCGCGGCAGCACGGAGGACCCGGAGCCCTGGTTCGTGCCGAGCCAGCCGGTGGTGGCGCAGGATGCCGACGCGCTGCTGGCCGAGACCCTGGCCGCGCGCATCGACCACATGGTGCGGCATGAGACCCTGCCCGCGCGCGGCGACCGCCCGATCCGCCCCGGCGACATCATGATCCTGGTCCGCCGCCGCACCCGGCTGACGGAGCTTCTGGTGCGCCAGCTCAAGCGGCGCGGCGTGGCGGTGGGCGGCGTGGACCGCATCGCGCTGGTGGAACAGATCGCGGTGCAGGACCTGCTGGCGCTCTGCGACGTGCTGCTGCTGCCGGAAGACGACCTGCAACTGGCGGCGCTGCTGAAATCGCCCCTGATCGGGCTGGAGGAGGAGGCGCTTTTCGCCCTCTCCCATGACCGGGACGGCCCGCTCTGGCACCGCCTGCTCCAGCACCGGGGCGCGCTGACGGCGGAGGGCCGGGCCGCCGGCTGGATCTCCGCGCTGGCCGACCGCGCCGACCTGGTCACGCCGCACGCCCTGCTGAGCGAGGTGCTGGGCGAGCATGGCGGCCGCGCGAAGCTGCTGGAACGCCTGGGCGGCGACGCGGCGGATGCGATGGACGAGCTGTTGAACGCCGCGCTGCGCTACGAGAACCGCCACCCGCCCTCCCTCCAGGGCTTCACCCACTGGCTCCGGCGCGGCGGCGCCGAGGTGAAGCGCGAGGCCGAGAATGCCGGCGACGCCGTGCGCATCCTCACCGCCCATGGCGCCAAGGGCCTCCAGGCGCCGGTGGTGATCATCCCCGATGTCGGGCGCGGCGGCCGCAACTCGCCCCTGCGCTGGGAGGAGGAGGACGCCTCCCTGTCCCTCCCCCTCTGGGCGCCGCGCAAGGAGTTCCAGGCCCGCGCCTGGCAGGAGGCCGAGCGCCGCCGCGCCGAGGCCGATGCCGAGGAGGAGAACCGCCTGCTCTACGTGGCGCTGACCCGCGCCGAGGACCGGCTGCTGCTTTGCGGGCTGGAGCCGAAGAAGGTGGTGGAGACGAGCTGGCATGGGCTGGTGCGCCAGGGCATCGCCCGCTGCGGCGGCGTGGCGGAGGAAGAGTTCGACCCCGCGGCCTTCGGCGGGCCGCCCGGCATGGGCTTCTCCGGCCCGCTCTACCGCCTGTCCTCCGCCCAGACCGCCGAGCCCCGGCCGGACCGCGAGGGCGCCGGCAAGGCACTGTCCGCCGCGCTGCCCGCCTGGGCGCACCACCCCGCCAGGCCCGAGGCCTCGGAGGACCCGGTGGCACCCTCGCGCCTCGCGGGCGAGGAAACCGTGCCCCCCGCCGCCGCGCCGCATGGGCAGAAGGACCCCTCCGGCCGCCGCTTCCGGCGCGGCACGCTGATCCATGCCCTGCTGCAACACCTGCCGGAACATCCCGGGGCAGCGCGCGAGGCCGTGGCGCAGCGCCACCTCGCACGGTCCGGGCACGGCCTGTCCCCGGAGGAACAGGAGGCGACCCGCGCCGAGGTGATGCGGGTCCTGCACCACCCCGCCCTGGCGGAGGCCTTCGGCCCCGGCAGCCTGTCAGAAGCGCCGCTCGCCGGCCGCATCGGCGGCGTGACGGTGGCGGGGCAGGTGGACCGGCTCTGGATCGGAGGCGACCGGATCGTGGTGGCGGACTACAAGACCAACCGCCCCCCGCCGGAACGGGCCGAGGACGTCTCGCCCGCCTATCTGCGGCAGATGGCGGCCTACCGCGCCGTGCTGCGCGCGGCCTGGCCGGGGCGACGGATCGAATGCGTGCTGGTCTGGACCTGGTCCGGCGTGGTGATGCCGCTGCCGGAATCCCTGCTGGACCGCAACCTTCCCCAGGCCCTGAACCCGTCCCCTAGCCCGGCCCCCGCCGCGGAACCGGCATGAAAGCCACCGTCCCTGCCGGCTTCCGTCCCGGAGCGGCCTCGTTCAGCCCGCCGGCCGCGCCGCCCCATGGTATGCGTCCCGGCCCTCGCCCTGCGCCGATGCGCGGGGATGCCCATCCGGGACCTCGTCCCCTTCCAGGTCGTGCAGGTCCCAGAGGTCGGGCTCGCAGCCGATCTGCTCGACGATCCACCGGCGCGCCTCCTCTGGATCTGAGAAGAACTCCAGCCCGTTCACATCGACCGCCGGCTCGCGCTGCGGGTACACGCCAGCATAGGCAGCCTTGAACAGCCGTGGCGACATCCGCTCGATGCTTCCGATGGTCAGCATGGCTTTTCCTGGCCCGACTCGCATGTTGCCTGCACGCAACACTGATTGAGGCCTATATATCACATAATCGGCGCAACCAAGGGTAGAGCCATCAGCGTTCCTCATGCGTAAAATTTATGGGATTTCTTGAAGGAGGCGGGACTTGGAGTCAGTGGACTGCGTGGTGGCCGGCGCCGGGGTGGTGGGCCTCGCCGTCGCCCGGAGCCTGGCCCTGGCCGGGCGGGAGGTCCTGCTGCTGGAAGCCGCCGAGGCGATCGGCACGGGCACGTCCTCCCGCAACAGCGAGGTCATCCATGCCGGCATCTACTATCCCGCCGGCAGCCTGATGGCGCGCCACTGCGTGGCCGGGCGACGGATGCTCTACGCCTTCTGCGCGGAACGCGGCGTGCCCCATGCCCGCTGCGGCAAGCTGATCGCTGCCACCTCGGAGGAGGAGGCGGGCAGGCTCGCCTCGATCCAGGCCCGCGCCGCCGCCAACGGGGTGGAGGACATGCGCGTCCTGTCCCGCGACGAGGCCGTGGCGCTGGAGCCCGCCCTGTCCTGCCACGGCGCCCTGCTCTCGCCCTCCACGGGCATCCTCGACAGCCACGCCTACATGCTGGCCCTGCAGGGCGACGCGGAGAATGCCGGGGCCGTGCTGGCCTTCCACAGCCCCGTGCTGTCCGGCCGGGTGGTGCCCGAGGGCATCGTGCTGGAGACCGGCGGCGCCGAGCCGATGACCCTGCTCTGCCGCAGCCTGGTCAATGCCGCGGGCCTCGGCGCCCCGGCGCTCGGCCGCGCCATCGCGGGCCTGCCGCCGGAGACCGTGCCCCGGGAATACTACGCCAAGGGCAACTACTTCACCCTCGCCGGCCGCTCGCCCTTCTCGCGCCTCATCTACCCCGTGCCCGTGCCGGGCGGGCTGGGCACCCACCTGACCATCGACCTCGGCGGCCAGGCGCGCTTCGGCCCGGATGTCGAATGGGTGGACCATATCGACTATGAGGTGGACCCTCGCCGCGGCGACAGCTTCTACGAGGCCATCCGCCGCTACTGGCCTGCCCTGCCCGACGGCGCCCTCCAGCCCGGCTATTCCGGCATCCGCCCCAAGATCGTGCCCCGGGGCGCTCCGGCCCAGGACTTCGTGATCCAGGGCCCCGCCCTGCATGGCGTCCCCGGCCTGGTGAACCTCTACGGCATCGAAAGCCCCGGCCTCACCGCCTCCCTCTCCCTCGCCGGGGCCGTTCGCGACATACTGGCCGCCTGATCCCCCGGCCGGTCCGCGCATCCCGTCTGGCGTTGCGCCGCCCCGGGGGACAAGGCTCCGCCTTTTCCGCCGGACCCCCTTGTCCGCCAGGACCCTGAGGGTCCTGGACCTCCCGTTCGTTGGCGCTTGCTGGTGCCGGATCGCGCCGGAGAGCCAACGAAAGCCTGGGGTCCGGGGACCGGCTTCGGTCCCCGGCGGAGAGGGGGTCCGGCGGGAGAGGCGGCGCCTCTCCCCCGGCGGGCCACCACGGAGTGCAACTCCCCAAGCCAGCGGGCGCGGGAGCTTCCCTTCACGGAAAAGACGGAGCCGCGGGGGTTTTGCCCGCCTCGCGGCTGCGCCAGAAAGCAGGCGATGCGCATCGCCGACATCTCCCGCCTCCATTCCCCCTGGCGCGCGACAGAACGGAACCCGGGTGCCGACCTGTCGCGCCTGCCGATGGGCTTCGACATCCGCGCCATCCGTGTGGCCGAGGGCGTGCGCGCTGCCCTGGCCTGTGCCGTGGTGATCCTGCTCAGCGAGTGGCTGGGAAAGCCTGCGCTGATCTACATGGCGATGGCCGCCTTCTTCACCTGCCTCTGCGACATCGGCGGCCCGATCCGCACCCGCGTCCCGGCCCTGCTCTCCTTCACCGTCGCCGGGGCGCTGATCTGGAGCGGCTTCGGCCTGCTGCGGAACCTGGACCTGCCGCTGCTCATCCCGCTGGCCTGCCTCGGCGTGCTCTGCACCAGCTTCGTGCGCGTCTGGGGCGCGGCGGCGACGGCGGTGGGCAACCTGCTCTCGGTGGTGCTGATCCTGTCCCTGGACCAGCCGCTCGACCTCGCCACGGCGGGCGAGATCGCCGGGCTGTTCCTGCTTGGCGGCCTCTGGGCGACGCTGCTGACCATGGTGGTCTGGCGGCTGCACCCCTACCGCCCCGCCCGGGCGGCGGTGTCGCAGGTCTGGCATCGGCTGGCGGAGCTGACCGAGGACCTGCGCCACCTGACCGGCCGCCCGGACGCCAGCGGCGAGGACTGGGAGGCCCATGCCCGCGCCCATCGCCGCGCGGTGCGGGAGGAGATCGAGTTCGCCCGCGGCATCGTCATGGACCTGGTGGGCATGCGCGGCCGGCTGTCGCTGCGCGGCGCCCAGGCCCTGCTGCGGCTGGAGGCCGGCGAGCAGCTCTTCGGGGCGCTGATCGCCTTGTCGGAGCTGATCGAGACCGCCCGCGACCCGGAGCGCAGGGCGGCGGCGGGCGTGCTGCTGCGGGTGCTGCGGCCGATCCTGGTGGTGCTGTCCCAGGCGATCCTCGACGACACCGCCCTGCCGCCCGGGCGGATCGAGCGCGCCCTCGCCACGGCCCTGCGCGCCACCGAGGCGGACCCGGCCCTGCACCGCATCGCCACCAGCATCGCCGAGCGCCTGCGCGTGGCCGCCAAGCTGAGCACGCCCGGCGGCTACCAGCCCGGCGGCGCTTCCGGCACGACGCCCGCCCTGCCCTGGCGCGACCAGATGCTGCTGCCGGTGCGGGCCAACCTGACCTGGAACTCGGCGGTGCTGCGCCATTCGCTGCGCACGGCGGTCATCGCCGTCCCGGCGCTGGCGGTGACGCTGCCCTTCTCCGGCAACGAATTCGCCCACTGGCTGCCCATCACCGTGGTGGTGACGCTGCAGCCCTTCTACGCCACCACCTGGCAGAGGGCGCTGGAACGGGCAGGCGGCACGGTTCTCGGCGGGCTGCTGGGCGCCGCCCTGGCCTCCGGGGTGCATGACGGGCTGACCCATGCCGCCCTGCTCTTCCCGCTCTGCGTCCTCGCCTTCGCCGGCCGGCAGGTCAGCTTCTCCGCCTGGATGGCGGGGGTCACCACCATCGTCGTGGTGCTGACGGAACTGCTCCACCCCACCCATTCCTCCTGGGAGGTGGCGGGCCTGCGCGCCCTCTTCACCCTGGCGGGCGGCCTCATGGCCGTGACCGGCTGGCTGCTGCTCTGGCCGAGCTGGGAGCCCGACCGCATGCGGCGGGAGGTCCGGGCCGCCCTCGCCGCCCATGCCGACTATGCCCGTGCCGTGCTGGCCGGTGCCCAGCCGGACTCCCGCATCGAGGCCAGCCGCCGCGCCGCCGGCGTTTCCACCAACAACCTGGAATCCTCGCTTTCCCGCGCCATGCAGGAACCGGGGCAGGACCGGGCACGCATCGAGGCCGGGCTGGTGGTGGACGCCACCCTGCGCCGCATCGCCGGGCGGCTTGCCGCCCTGCGCCACGACCCCGGCCTGCGCGATGCGCTGGACGACGCGAGCTGGCAGGCCTGGGCGGAATGGCTCCACGCCTCCCTGGCCGCCCTGGCCGAAGCCCGCCTTGGCCCGCTGCCCCGCCCCGCCGCGATCGCGGAAGGCCCCGCCCTGGAACCCCTGGCCCGCATCGTGCGCCAGGTGGAGCTGCTGCAAGGCCCGATCGGACGCCTGCAACAGGCCCCGGAAACGGAAACAAGGATCGGGCGGGGAGCCCCGGCTCAGCCGTAGAGGCGCACCGCCCGTTCCGCCTGCCCGTCGATGAAACCCGCCGTGCGGTCCAGGGCGGAAGGGTCGAACAGCCCGCCCAGCCGCGAGGGGTTCAGCGCCATGGCCTCCCGCAGCAGCCCGGGCCAGGCGCCGTCCTCCGGCCAGCCCTCCCGCACCACCGCCGCACCGATCTCGGCGAGCCGCCGCGCCTTCACAAGCTGCTCGTCGAAGGGCCGGGGCTCCGGCAGGCAAAGGAAGCGCCGGCCCAGCGCCGCGACCTCCGCCAGCACCCCGTCGCCACCGC
Organism: Roseomonas mucosa ATCC BAA-692; assembly: GCF_000622225.1. Classification (GTDB taxonomy): domain Bacteria; phylum Pseudomonadota; class Alphaproteobacteria; order Acetobacterales; family Acetobacteraceae; genus Roseomonas; species Roseomonas mucosa. Next base: position 387,913 of record NZ_JHWD01000004.1, read on the forward strand.
CGCCCACCACCAGCGAGGCCCGGGCCATCAGCGCGGCGGGCTGGTCGGACCAGCCCAGGATCTCCAGGTTTGGCGGCAGCGCCTCTCCCGCCTCGCCGGAAACCGGCCCCAGCACCCGCCAGCGCCGTTCCGGCACGGCCCGCGCGGCCGCGGCCAGGGCCCGGCGGCAGCCGCCCGCCCCGCCGCGCCCGAAGATCACCAGCACCGAGCCGTCCTCCGGCTCCGAACCGATTTCGGGCGGGGGAGCGAGGAAGCCGGCATGGAAGCTCTTCTCCCGCACCCAGCCTGGCGTGTCCGCCCCCTCCAGCGCGGCGGGAAACGGGGCGATCAGCGCCTCGCTGGCCTCGAAGCCGGTGCGGTGCGGCAGGTCGTCGCGATGCCCGGCGAGGCGAAAGGACAGCGCCGGCGTGGCGCAGAGCCGGGCGAGCAGCACCGTTTCCACGGATACGTCCACCACCATCAGCGCCGGCCGTCGCGCGGCGATCCAGCCGGCGATGGCGGCGGAACGCGCGCGCAGCCCGGCATGGCCGCGCGGGGCGTAGTGCAGCGCTGCGACGCCCCCCGGATCAAAAGCCGTGCCGGGCTCCGGCGCATCGTCGGGCAGCGCCAGGACCGGACAGGGCGCGCTGGCCGCCCGCTCCGGCGGCAGCGTGCCGATCAGGGTGCAGGGGTGACGCAGCCGGCGCGCGAGGGCGGTGGCGCGCTGCCAATGCCCCACCCCCTGGTGATGCACGTAATAGCCGATGGGCCTCAAACCGCCTCCGCCGTCCCGGAAAGCGCCCGGCTCATGGCCTCCAGCGCCCCGGTGGCGGCCTGGATCTCCGCCTCCTCGGCCGGCAAGGGCGGCAGCAGGGGCTCCGCACGGGCCACGAAGGCGATGTCGTTGGGGCTTTCCAGCGCCAGCCGTGCCAGCACCTCCGCCGACAGGCCCAGCCGCGCCGCATCCTCGGCCCAGCTTCCCCGATGGAAGGCCCCGCGCAGGATGCGGCGGCGCCCGAAGGCCCGCCGCCAGAAGCCCGCCCCCGGCAGGAGATGCGGCGAGCCGCTCTCGGCCAGCAGGCGCCAGCGGCGCATCTCGCCCGCCATGCCGCCGCTGGCGCGCCCCTCCTGCCGGGCGGAAACCTCGACCCAGACATCCGGCGCGTGGCGCAGCCGCCCGCCCGCACGCTCCACCGCCGCGACCAGCGCGTTGTCCTCCCCCACCGGCAGGGGTGGCACCCCGCCGGCGGCTTCGTACCAGCGGACCAGCAGGGCGAGGCTCGCCCCGGTATGGTCGCCATGGCGCGGCGGCGGGTCGTGCGGCAGGGGATCGATCGCGTGCGCCAGTTCGCGCACCGCCGACCAGTAGGCATCCACCCGCTCCCGCATCATCCGCAACCAGCCGGGCGCCGGGTTCTCCCCGCTGTCCTCGATGACGATGCGGCCGCCCACGCAATCCGCCCCCGCCAGCGCGGCCAGGTTGGCCGCCACCCAGTGCGGCGGCGGCCGCGTGTCGGCATCGGTGCCCAGCAGGATGCCGTCCTCGACGCCTTCCTCGCGCAGCCAGGCCGCGCCCTCGGCCATGGCACGGGCCCGCGCGACGCCGACATGGGCCGTCTCCGGCGGCAGGGAAAGCTCCAGCACATGGAGGCGCAGCGCCGGATAGCGCGTCGCCAGCCCCCGCAGCACCGGGACCGTCCCGTCCGTGCAGTTGTTGGCGGCCACCACCAGCCGCAGCCGCCCGCCGTCGCGGCACAGCTCCTGCCGCGCCAGCGCGGCCACCAGCCGGGGCAGCGCCACCGCCTCGTTGCGGGCGGGGACACAGACGACGCAGCGGTCGAGGGAAAGCGGGTCGGGGATCTGGATCACGTGGCCTGGCTGCGTGCGATGCCTTCGTCCGGCGAGCCGTCGCGGCGGGAATCCATCCGGACTCCGTTCCGGCCGGACCGGCCCGCCACCTCGGCCTGCCTATGGCGCAGGATCGTGTCCCGGTACAGGGCCTCGTACCGGTCCACCATCACCCGCGCATCGCAGAAGACCTCCGCGCGGTGGCGGCAGTCGGCGCGGGACAGGCGGCCGGCCTCCGGGATGATGCGGGCCAGCGCCTCCACGTCGTCGGCCGGGGCCAGCCTTCCGGAACGCGGGTCGGTGATGTCAGGCAGGGCGCCGCGCGCGAAGCCCGCCACCGGCGTGCCGCAGGCCAGCGCCTCGGCGACCACGAGGCCATAGGGCTCCTCCCAGCGCGGAGTGCAGAGCGCCACCGCCGCCTGCCCCACGGCATGTGCCAGTCGCCGGTGGTCGAGATGGCCGAGATAGGTCACTCCCTCCCCCAGCAGCGGCTGGATGCAGTCCCGCCAGTAGTCGAGGTCGCTGACAGGGCCGGCGAAGCGCAGCGGCATGCCCGCCAGCCGTGCCGCCTGGATGGCAAGGTGCGGCCCCTTCTCCGGCACCAGCCGGCCGAACCAGATGGCGTGCGGCGGCTCGGCCGGGGTCATGACGGGGGTGAAGAGATCCAGGTCTATGCCATTGCCGATCACCGAGGTCACCGGCAGCACGGTCTCCCACATCTTCCGCACCGCCTCCGAGACCGCGATGAAGGGCATGTCCCGGTCCTCCCGGTCCAGCACCCCGTTCTCCAGCTCCAGGAAAGGCGGCGTGTGCAGGGTGGTGACCACCGGGGCGCCGAAGCGCCCAGACATGGTCAGCGGCAGATAGTGCAGCGAGTTGTTGTGGACGATGTCGAAGCCGCCGTCCTGCAGGCGCTCCACGATGCGGCGATAGGCGGTGTGCTCGGCCAGCGCCACCTGCTCGACCTCCACCGGGTTGGGGCCCGGCACGCCGGTGGGCGGACAGACGGCCTCCAGCCCCAGCCTGGCATCGGAGTCTTCCGCCGCCAGAAGCGTCACCTCGTGTCCGCGGCGCTGCAAGTGCCGGGCCAGCAGATGCGTGTGCATCTCCAGCCCGCCCGAAAACGGCTCGGCGATCGGAAACTTCAGATGCGAGATGATCGCAATCTTCATATAGCACCCCTTCCGCCTTGGGCACCGCGTGCCGGGACAGGAAGCAGGGCCGTCGCGCCGCTGGCCGGACATGCCCCCCGATCTGCCGCGACGTCGCGGAAGGCCAGGAATATCGCGGCCCGACCGCATCAACGACAGGGACGCCGGATGGTTCCCTGCGCCCGATCCCCGCGCCCGGGCCCGCATGCCCGGCTCCCCATACCCGGCCCCCGGCGCGCGCTCCCACGGCACCGTGCCCATCCCGCGGCACGCGGCCCGGTCCGCAGGCGCCCTTTGTGGCAACAGCCGTGCCGTCCGCGGCGTTACCGGAGACACCTCCGCCGGATGAACAATGCTCCATGGCACCCCCAGCGCCTCCTCCGGGACGGGCGACGACGGCCCGGACGGCCAGCCCGCCCCCGCCCTCCGCCACGGCGCGCGCAAACTGCCGGGGGTATCCGTCAGGGGCTACAATGCCGAGCTGAAGGAGGGTGGAGGCTTCATCGGCGACCGCGCCCGGCGCGACGCCTTCCTGGAGCGGCTGGAGGACTGGCGCCACCGCGCGGCGGACCCCTGGCCTGGCCAGAGCCTCGCCGAACTGGGCAAGGCACGGCTCGAACGGGCGCTGGAGGAAGGCAGCCCGCTGGAGATGGGCATCCTGCTGGCCGCCATCGAGGATTTCTCCTCCGCGCTCGCGGAGGTCATCGCCCGCTTCCTCGCCCTGCCGGACTGGAAGGGCGTGGAAGCCCTGGTGATCGGCGGCGGCTTCAGTGCCGGCCTGCTGGGACGCCTCGCCATCGGCCGGGCGGCGGTGCGGCTGCTGGAGGCCGGGCACAAGGTCTCCCTGCATCCGATCGGGCACGATCCCGACGAGGCGGGACTGCTCGGCTGGCGCCACATGCTGCCCGCCGAAGCCCTGGAAGGGCGCGACGCCTTCCTGGCGGTGGATATCGGCGGGACGAACCTGCGCGCGGGCGTGGTACGGCTGGCCGGCTGCGGACCCCGCGACCCGGCCCGGGACCAGGTCTGGGCCTCCCGCCTCTGGAAGCACGCCGCGGACCAGCCGGACCGCGACGACGCCGTGCGCGGCCTCGCCACCATGCTGCACGACCTGTCCCATGCGGCGATCCATGCCGGGCTGCGCCTCGCCCCGGTGGTCGGGATCAGCTGCCCCGGCCTGATCGACGAGGAAGGGCATATCGAGCGCGGCGGCCAGAACCTGCCCGGCGGCGACTGGGAGGAGGATCGCGGCTTCAGCCTGCCCGCCGCCCTGGCGAAGCTGGTCCCCAGGATCGGCGGCGGCGAGGCCCGCTTCCTGATGCACAACGACGCGGTGGCCCAGGGGATGAGCGAGGCCCCGGCGATGCGTGATGTCACGCGCTGGGGGGTGCTGACCATCGGCACCGGCCTCGGCAATGCCAGCTTCCGCAACCGCTCCGCCGAAACCGGCCGGGACCCGGAGGGTTCTCAAGCGGAATGACCGCCGCCATTCCGGCGCGGCACGGAAGGACAGGACGGCATGGAACCGATGAAACCCATGGAACCCATGAAGCCGATGAAGCCCATGGAGGCGACGAAGCCGTGGTGGCCGGAGAAGCTCGGCCAGCCCTCCTCCAGCGGCGGACAGAACGGGCTGCGCTACGCCTTCTTTCCCGACGCGCACCGCTTGGCCGTGGAGAAGGACGGCGAAGTCACCCTCTACGACAGCGGCGATCACGAGATCCATGGCGTGTCGCAAAGCCAGGGTGGCGAGGAGTCCCTGACCTTCTCCAGCCAGAAGGGCTCCGTGGGCCTCAAGGAGCTGAAGAAGGCCCAGGACTGACGCTTCCGGCCTGGAGGCCGCCTCGGCGGTCCCGGGCCGCGAAGAGCCGGAAGCCCCGCGCCCTGGCCTCGGCAGGGCCCGGTCAGTAAGCCCGGTCGGGCCCGCAGGCGGCCCGGGCGATCTCCGCGGCCGCCGGATGGCGCAGGACGCGCAACGGCCCTTCGCCAGGCGGCTCGATCAGGCCGAGCCGCGCGAAATCGGCCAGCCACCCGTCCATCGGCCAGAAGCCGTGGCGCTCCCGGAAAAGCGCCGCGTTGCGCAGGATGTCGCCGAAATGCTGCAGCGGGGGATCATAGACCGTGTGGTGCTGGTGGAAGGCCAGCGTGGAGGCGGTGAAGAGAAGCCCCACTCCGGCCTCCCGCGCCCGGAAGGCGAAATCCGTGTCCTCCGCCCCATAGCCCGCATAGGCCTCGTCGAAGCCGCCGAGCCGCAGGAAGGTGTCGCGCCGGACCGCGAAGCAGAGCGACCAGAACAGGCCGGTATTGGATTCGGGCCGGATGCCGCTTTCGGGAAAATGCCGGACCGTGTGGCGCAGGCCCTGGGCCAGGAGCCGGCTCTCCTCCCACGCCGCATCCCCGGGCGTCGCCCCGGCGGGCAGGTAGCGGATCTCGCAGCAGATCAGGGCATCATGTGCCAGGGCGTCCCGCGCCAGGGCCTCCACCAGCCCGGCGGCCGGGATGCAGTCCACGTCGAGAAAGACCAGCACCGGCTGCCGCGCCGCGTGCGCGGCGCGATTGCGGGCCTCGGCCAGAGGCAGGCCCCGGGACGGATGGTGGAGATGCCGCAAAGGGAAGGGCACGGCCGGCAACGGGACCGGCGTCTCGTCCATGTCCACGAGGATGCATTCCTCCGGCAGGCGGGTGCCACGCGACAGGCCTTCCAGCAGGTTCCGCAGATGGGCCCGGCGCCCTTTCGCCAGGGTGAGGACGCTGACCCCGCTTCCCTCCGGCGCGGCCATCAAACCGGTCAAGGGCGCTGGGCCCGACGAAGAAGCCCGAGGGTCGGGATGGGACATGTCTATCCGGAAGAAGGGGCTGGCCCGCGAGCAGATAGAGGGCCTTCCGCCACGTGACAAACCCACGGTGCGCCCCGCCTCTCGCCACGCCGGGCTGGCGGCCACCGGAAAGCGGAGATCGCCCGGTGGCATCGGGTTTTACCCCTGGCCACCAGGCGATCCGCCGGCCCGCCATTGCTGGCGGGTGAGAGACTGTGGGCCGGTCGCTACTCCGGCTGACGGAGGACGGTTCATCCGCCGTCTTATGTCCCCATGCCGAACCATGGGGGCAGCGTCATTCAGGGTTTCGGCCCCCTAGCGTGTCTGCTCTCCACGCCGCCACAGTCACAAGAGTTTTCTAGCGTAACCATTCCAGAGACACAACCAAAATTTCGAGGAAATTTGTGTAAAAAAAGATACGATTTTGCATTATGAAACGATATTTGTAGGTCAAGCAGAACAGAAGCACTCTGAAGTTGCAGTTTTCTTCCTATCCGTTCTTGATATGAATGTGAAACAAAGGCTTGGCCGGTTCCGCCCTTCTCGATCGCCAAGCCAGCACGGAACGGATCGGCGAAGAATGGATGCGCCCCGCCAGGCAACGGGCGAAGCCACCGTCGTGAGAGCCCGAAGACCGGGGCGCAGCCCTTCCCGCCGGCCACCGGCGGTGGCGGAAGGAAGACACGGCCTGAACCGACCGCTGATCTCGGAAGGAAAGGGAGTGTCCCCGGCGGGAGACGAATGCCCTTTGCATCTACTACCTTGTTAGTATTGGACTTAGTTGCCCAAAACCATTACCGCTGGGTGTGTTTCCGTGGCGGTAATACCGCCGCCCTCAGGTCACGAAGCTATGGCCAGCATCCGGAGAAGCCAAGACAACGCCATCTGACTGCCCTCCATTCCGAGGGACCCACGCAGCGCCACCGGGGAGGCGGGGGGAGTACTTGTGATGCCACCCCCGTTCCGCATGAGGCGACACGAGACCCCCATGGCCCCGGATCGGTGGCTTGGGTCCCATCCAGGCGCGGCCCGGAGCGCCGTCAGGGGGCCAAGGCAGGACAACAACAACAATGCGCGGCTTTAGGCATTCTTTTTGAAGCGAGTTCCTGAGAACCCCCTTGGGGGCCGTTTCGTGGCCTAGGGACGTTACGAAGCGCATCTCGCCGCGCCTGGGTCCCTCTACGTCACCCTTCCTGTCTCACTAGGGCAAGGTCTAGCGAGCCACGACAGCCAACGCGCATAGCGTCTCACAAGAATGGGTCTTGTTCAAAGAGACAGTGTCGGTCACTATCTTTTAGAACCTAATGAGACGGAGCGGGCGCGTGCTGGTCGGTTACGGTCGGACTTCCACGGTGGAGCAGGAAGCAGGCTTAGTGGGGCAGGAGCGAGACCTTCGCGCCGCCGGGTGCGAGAAGGTCTTCGCTGAGCGCATCTCTTCGGTAGCCAAGCGGCCCCAGCTTGAAGCCGCCCTAGAGTTCACCCGAGAGGGTGACGTTCTGGTGGTGACGAAGCCTGACCGTCTCGCAAGGTCCACCGAAGACCTCCTTGGCATCGTGCGGCGCCTTGAAGGGCAAGGCGTGGCCCTGCGCATCCTGAGCATGGGCGGGTCGGAGGTGGACACCCGTGGCCCCACAGGGCGCCTCATGCTGACGATGCTGGGGGCTGTGGCCGAGTTCGAGCGGGCCTTGATGCTGGAACGCCAGCGCGAGGGCATCGCCAAGGCAAAGGCTGAGGGGCGCTACAAGGGCCGGGCGCCCACAGCACGGCGGCAGGCTGAGACGGTGATGAAGCTCCGGGCCGAAGGCATCAGCCCCACCGACATTGCCAAGCGCCTCGGTATCGGGCGGGCCAGCGTCTATCGCATCCTGAGGCAGCCAGAGAGGGCGGCATAGGCCCACAGAAGCGCCAGGGAGGCTCGTGGGCGGCTCTTGGCTGTGCGGCGGGTATTGGCGAGGGCGCGAGATGCTGAGGCGTCCTGAGGGGCCTGTAGCGGCTCTAGATGCATTCATCTAGTCGAAAGACACGGCATGAAAGAATGCTAGAAGGAAAGAATGCTAGTCAGCTTCACCACTAGAATTCTTGTGCACTTGACAGCAATGCAGCTTGGCAGCAACTTCGGTTCTCAAAGTCTATATTGACACTCAATTTGTTCGGTGATGGGATGGTTGCGCTCTAGACCTCACGAGAACCACACATGACCGACCTCATCGACGCCCCCGTCCCCTTTGCCGCCAAGCTCCCCGGCTTCGTGAACCGATGCAGGGATCGGGCAGCCTCCCCAAGCCACAGAAAGCTCGTGGCCCTTGTGTCATCTAGAGTGGCCGAAGTCCTGCCTGCGTACCTGGCGGCACGCCCCGGCGACAGGCGGCTAGAGGAGGTCTTTCAGGCGGCGCAGGAAGCCCACGAGGGCCGGGGGGATGCCGAGAGGCTTGCGGCTGCTCTGGATGCCTGGGAAGCGGTCGATGGCGATATGACCGAGTATGGCTTCGACGATGCCACCAAGACCGCCTTCTGGGCTGTGTCAGCCTTCTATGAGGCGATGTGGGACGATGGCGAGTGGGTGGCAGCGCTAGGGCTGGCCGACCGAGCCATGGGCGCCATGAGCCAGCCTGAGCAGGTCACGGCATATCAGGCGGCGGCATGATACCCGCATTCCCTGCTGCCGGTTCTCATGGCGCCTTCCTCGCCGGGAGCATCGTGAACCACCTGTGTCGCGCCTGCGACAACGGAGACGTGGAGGAACTACGCAAGGCTCAGCGATGCCTTGACCGCCTCCTCGCATTCGTGGAGGGCCGGGAGACCCCTCCACAAATCGACGTGCTTCTAGGGTTCCGGGAGCCTCCTGCGCCCGGTCCTTAGCGCGTCATGGCGTGATCCGAGGCGCTTTCGTCGGCATTCGTAGGCAGCGATAGCCGCGCCTTGGCCGCGCTCAGTCCCCCATCATCGTCATCATTAATCGACAACCAGAGAGAGAACTTTATGAACACCGCGACTATCGGCGGCTTGACCACGCACGCCCCGAGCACGCCCAGCCGCGCCTCAGCGGCACCCAAGGTACGCAGAAGAAGAGGGCAGCGGAACCTAAACCCCACCGTCCTGCCCGTGCTCGCCTTCCCTGCTGATGATACCACCAGCCAAGGCGAACCCTGCGTTCTCGTGGGGCTCTCCGGTACTCCTGTGGATCGGCATGGAATAGGAACCCTGTTGGAGGGGTGATCGGCGTCCAAACGGGACCCCACTGACGGCGGGGTTCACAGTGGTTTCCGGGATGATCGGGAGCCAGGGCTGGGATGCTGGTCGTGGAGACAGTGGCAAAGATCCGGCGCCTGCACCGGGTGCAGGGCAAGTCGATCAAGGCGATCTGTCGCGAGCTCGGGATTTCGCGAAAGGTGGTCCGGAAGGTTCTGCGGTCCGGGGAGACGGAATTCCGCTACAGCCGGGCGCGGCAGCCGCAGCCCAAGCTGGG
>NZ_KK211412.1:0-56243 GCF_000622225.1 Roseomonas mucosa ATCC BAA-692
CAGCCCGGCGACCAGGCGAGGATGGGTGGCCGGCCGTCCCTCAGCGGCGGGGAAGAAGCCGGCCCATTCCCGCTCGAACCAGGACCAGTCGATCAGCGCCGCCAGCCGCACCAGTTCGTGCCGCCCGTCGATCATGTCGACCAGCCGCGGCCGCAGCAGATCAGCCTGTTCCGGCGGGCGCGGGCGGTGCTTCATGCCCACCAGAATCGCAGCGTTTGTCGTCGAAAACAATCGCACTCTGCAAATTCAGAGCGCCCGATCCAGCAAACATTTCAGATAAATCAGTGAACTATGAGATGTTCAAGACCGACTAAATACAGCGGGATAAATAACTGGGAGGTGCAGGAACCTCAGGTTCCTGCCGGGGTGCAGGGGCAGAGCCCCTGCGCTGCGACGCCCGGCCGCAAAGCTCCGACACAGAAGCCCCCTCCCCCACCCCAGCGTTGAAACTCCCCAGGAAGGCGACGTTCGCGATTCAACGAGGAGAGCGGCATGAGCACGGAACGGATGGATGTGGGGTTCCTGGGCCTCGGGCAGATGGGGTCGGGGATGGCCGGGCGGCTGCTGGAGGCCGGACACCGCGTGACAGTGTGGAACCGCAGCGCCGGAAAGGCGGAGGCGCTGGCCGCGCGCGGGGCGCGTGTGGCGGGCAGCCCGGCGGAGGCGGCCCGGGCGGGCATCGTGTTCAGCATGCTGGCGAATGACGCGGCGGTGGAGGCGGTGACCTCCGGCGCAGGCGGGGTGCTGTCGGCGGGGCCGGGGGTGCTGCATGTGTCGTGCAGCACGGTGAGCGTGGCGCTGACGGAGCGGCTGGCGGCGGCGCATGCCGGGGCGGGGCAGGGCTTCGTGTCGGCGCAGGTGCTGGGACGGCCGGATGTGGCGGCGGCGGGGAAGCTGTCGGTGATCGCGGCGGGGCCGGCGGAGGCGCTGGACCGGCTGGCGCCGCTGTTCGGGGCGATCGGGGCGAAGGTGCTGCGAATGGGGGAGAAGCCGGCGATGGCGGCGGCCACCAAGCTGGCGGCGAATTTCGGGATCGCGGCGGTGATCGAGTTGGTGAGCGAGCAGATGCGGATCGCCGGGTCGCAGGGCGTGCCGGCGGCGCGGTTCGCGGAATTCCTGACGGAGACGGATTTCGGCAGCCGGATGATGGGGGTCTATGCGCCGATGATCGCGGCGGGGCGGTTCGAGCCGGCGGGGTTCCCGATGAAGCTCGGGCGGAAGGATGTGGGGCTGGCGCTGGAGGCGGCGGGCGAGGCGGAGGTGCCGGTGGCGCGGCTGCTGGCGGAGCGGATGGACGCGATCATCCGGGCGGATGGGGGCGAGCGGGACTGGGCGGCGCTGGGGCAGCCGCCGAAGGGGGGCTGAGGGCGGCCCCTCCCCTCCTCTGCCCAGCCCGCGGCCCGTGTCAGCCGGCGACGAGTTCCCGGATGCGGGCGGTGAGGGTTTCCAGGGCAAAGGGCTTGGTCATGACGTGCATGCCGGGGGGCAGAGGCGTTTCGCCGATAACGGCCTGTTCGGCATAGCCGGTGATGAAGAGGGTCCGCAGGCCAGGGCGGGCGTGGCGGGCGGCCTCGGCCATCTGGCGGCCGTTCATGCCGCCGGGGAGGCCGATATCGGTGACGAGGAGGTCGATGCGGGCGGGGGAGCGGAGGAGTTCGAGGCCGGCGGCGCTGTCGGCGGCCTCCAGGGCGGCGTAGCCGAGTTCCTCCAGCACTTCGGTGACGAGCATGCGGATGGTGGGCTCGTCGTCCACGACCAGGACGGTCTCGCCATGCGGGCTGCGCAGGTCCGGGGCGGGGTCCGGGGCGGGTTCGGTGTCGGCGGGTTCGCCCTGGTGGCGCGGCAGGTAGAGACAGACGGTGGTGCCCTGGCCGGGGGCGGTGCGGATGCGGGTCTGGCCGCCGGACTGGCGGGCGAAGCCGTAGATCATGGAGAGGCCGAGGCCGGTACCGTGGCCGAGGGGCTTGGTGGTGAAGAAGGGGTCGAAGGCTCTGGCGGCGGTATCGGGGGCCATGCCGGTGCCGGTGTCGGTGACGCGGAGGGAGACATAGGGGCCGGGCGCCAGGTCGCGCTCGCGGGCGGCCTGGGGGCCGAGACGGGTGTTGGCCGTGCAGATGGTGAGGCGGCCGCCCTGGGGCATGGCGTCACGGGCGTTGATGCAGAGGTTGAGGAGGGTGTTCTCGAGCTGGGGCGGGTCCACCAGGACGGACCAGAGGCCGGGGGTGGTGGTGGTGTCAAGGGCGATGCCGGGGCCGATGGTGCGGCGGAGGAGGTCGGCCATGCCGGTGACGAGGCGGTTCACGTCGGTGGGGCGCGGGTCGAGGGTCTGGCGGCGGGAGAAGGCGAGGAGGCGGTGGGTCAGGGCGGCGGCGCGCCGGGCGGCATCGCTGGCGGCGGCGGTGTAGCGGAGCAGGTCGTCGTGGCGGCCCCGGGCGATGCGGGCGGCCATCAGGTCGAGGGCGCCGATGATGCCGGCGAGGAGGTTGTTGAAGTCGTGCGCGAGGCCGCCGGTGAGCTGTCCGACGGCTTCCATCTTCTGGGACTGGCGGAGGGCGGCCTCGGCCTGCTCCCGTTCGGCGATGGCGGCGGCGACACGCTGTTCGAGGAGGGTGTGGAGGGCCTGGCGCTCACGCTCGGCCTCCTTGCGGGCGGTGATGTCGATGGAGGTGCCGATGAGGCCGATGACCTCGCCGCTCCCGTTGCGGAGGGGGGCCTTGGTGGAGAGCCAGGTGGCGGGGGTGCCGTCGGGGCGGCGGACCTCTTCCTCGACCTGTTCCAGGATGCCGGATTCCATGATGCGGCGGTCGTTGGCCATGACGGCCTCGGCCTGGGCGGTGTCGTCGAGGAACTCGCGGTCGGTGCGGCCGAGATAGAAGTCGGGCGGCTTGCCGATGAGCTCGGTGGTGCCCTTGTTGGCGAGGAGCATGCGCCCTTCGCGGTCCTTGGCATAGACGACGCCGGGGACGGCCTCGATGAAGCTGCGGAGGAGGATGTTGGCGCGGTCGCGCTCGGCCTCGATGGCGCGCCGCTGCTCCAGGTCGAGGAGGACGCCGGGGAAGCGGAGGGGGGTGCCATCGGGGGCCTTGTCGACGCGGCCGTTGGCCTCGATCCAGTAGTAGCGGCCATCGGCGCGGCGGACACGGTACTGGTGGGCATAGGGGCCGCCGCGGGCGATGACCTCGCCGATCGTGGCGGCGAGGCCGGGCTTGTCGTCCGGATGGACGGTGGCGATGACCTGTTCGAGGCTGAGGCCCTGGCGGCCGAGGGCCGGATCGATGCCGAAGGCCTGGGCGAACTGCTCGTCGATGGTGAAGCGGTCGGTGGGCAGGTCCCAGAACCAGGTGCCGGTGATGGCGCCGGCGGCGAGGGCGAGCTGGATGCGCTCGGCATCGTCGTAGCCGCCGGGAGGGGCGTCCTGCGCGCCGGCGGTGTCGTTCTCGGAAGCGGCCATCGGGGAAATCCTGCCTCAGCCTTTCCGGGCGACGATTCGGACGGCCGCCAATGCGGGCTCTCTGTAAAGGAGCGGCGCGGCGGGGCAAGCGGGGCTGTCGCGAGGCCCGGCGGCGGAGGGGGCCTGGCCGGCGGCGGGCCGCACAGGCCCTGACCCTACCGTTCCCGGCCGCCCCGCCGGGGAGATGGCGCGGGCGGGCGGGTCAGCGGAGGGGCTGGTCGTCCGGGCCGGCCATGCCGGGCTGGCGGACGGCCTCGACGCCGCCACTGATGGGCTGCCCACCGGCGCGGAGGCAGTCGTTGGTGGCGCTGAGCTGGGCGGCGGCGACCTCGGCCTGCCAGCGCTGGTACCAGGTGATGTTGTCGATGGGGGGCTGCTGGCGCATCAGCGCGACGACCTCCGGCCGGCGGGCGGCCTCGCGGCGGCAGGCGGCCTCCTGCGGGTTCTCGGCGCGGGGGACGGGCTGGACGATGGCCCCACCCGGATTGCAGGCGGCCAGGAGCGGCAGGGCGGCCAGGAGGGCAAGCGGCAGGGCCGCACGGGCGGGGCGCGCATGGGCGGGGTGCACACGGGCGGGGGACATGGTGCGGGGGCGCGGGGCGAAGGCGGGCATTCAGGTGTTCTCCAGCCAGTCCTCGATCAGACGGCGCGCGATGGAATCGGCGCGCGGCAGGCGCAGGCCGAGGGTGTCGATGCTGCGGAGCTCGTCCCGGGTGAACCAGCGGGCGTCGCGGATCTCGTCCGGGTCGATGGTGATGGCATCGGACAGGGCCTCCCCATGGAAGCCGATCATGACGGAGGCCGGAAAGGGCCAGGGCTGGGAGGAATGGTAGTGGACCTCGCCGACGCGGATGCCCGCTTCCTCCAGCACCTCGCGGCGCACGGCTTCCTCCAGGCTCTCGCCCGGTTCCACGAAGCCGGCCAGGGTCGAATACATGGTCGTGTCGGGGAAGCGGGGGGAGTTGGCGAGGAGGCAGCGGTCGCCCCGGAGGATCAGCATGATCACGGCGGGGTCGGTGCGGGGGAAATGCATGGTGCCGCAATTCGCGCAGCGGAGCGTGTTGCCGGCGGCACGCGGCTCGCAGACGCCGCCGCAGACGCCGCAGAAGCGGTGGCGGCTGCGCCAATGGAGCATGCCGCGGGCATGGGCGAGGAGGCTGGCCTCGCCGGGCGGCATGAGGGCGGCGACGGGGCGCAGGTCGGCGAAGCGGCCCATCTCCGGCGACAGCAGGGGGAGCGGGTCCTCGGCGGCGGAACAGTCCACGGCGAAGACGGGGCGGCCCTTCAGCGGCCCCTCCTCGAAGAGGCCGAGCAGCACCCAGGGGGCGGGCCCGTGGGGGGCAAGCCCAGGGGGGGCCGGCGCCGGGCCGGCGGTCATGCGGAGGGCCTCGGCGGTGGCGGGGGTGAGGAGGACGGCCTCGGGCTCGCCGGCGGCATTGTCGCGGAGCAGGGACTGGCTGCGCCAGACGGGGACGAAGAGGGCATCCTCGCGCGCCAGCTGGGCGGCGACGAAATCCGCCTCGTCACGGCGGCCGGAGACCCGGTCGAGGGGGCTGCCGGTATAGGCGTTGGGGCGACTGGCGGGGATGGAGAGCATGGGGCCGGCAAACTGCCACGGGCGCCGGGGGTGGTCCACCGAGGCGGGCCGAGTCCGGGCGGAAGGCCCCGGATGGCGGCGCCGGGATCAGAGACGCTTCTCGAAGAAGGTGTCGGGGTAGGGATCGTCGTTGAAGCGGGGGATCTCGGTCCAGCCGGAGGCGCGGTAGAGCTGCATGGCCTCCGGCAGCGCGCGGTTGGTGTCGAGGCGGAGGACCGGGATCGAGAGCTCCCGGGCGGTGGCCTCGGCGGCGTCCATGAGGCGTCGCGCGACGCCCAGGCCGCGCGCGGCGGGCGAGACCCAGAGGCGCTTGATCTCCGCCCATTGCTTTCCCGTGCCCTTGAGCCCGACGCAGCCGAGGGGAAGGCCGTCCGACAGGGCCAGGAGGAAGCTGCCGCGGGGCCGCATCATGTCGGCGGCCTCGGGGTCGCGGGAAAGCGTGACGTCGAAGCCCTTCTCGAAGCGGCGGGCGAGCTCGGCGTAGTACTCGCCCAGGCAATGGCGCGCGGCTTCGCCCCGGGGATCGGCCTCCTCGATGGCGAGGTGGTCGCGACCCAGGGCGAGGGCCACGGTGTCCATGGCCTGGAGCAGCGCCTCGGCCCGCGGCGCGCGGGACAGCAGGGCCGCGGCCCTGGCATCCGATATCTCCTCATAGGCCGCGAATTCCCGCTCGCCCGTTCCGGTCAGCCGGGCGACGCGGCGGCGGGCGTCGGCGGGATGGGTCTCGGTGACGACCAGGCCCTCCT
The DNA here is from genome assembly GCF_000622225.1 of Roseomonas mucosa ATCC BAA-692. Taxonomy (GTDB): domain Bacteria; phylum Pseudomonadota; class Alphaproteobacteria; order Acetobacterales; family Acetobacteraceae; genus Roseomonas; species Roseomonas mucosa. Next base: position 5,795 of record NZ_KK211412.1, read on the forward strand.
CCTCCAGGCTCCGGAGCAGGCGGCTCATCAGCCCGGAATCGAGGCCCAGATAGTCGCGGATCGCGGCCACGTCCGTGCGGCCATGGCCGATGGCGTTGAGCACGCGCGCGGCGCCGAGCGGGCGGCCCCGGCCGAGGAAGGAGGTGTCCAGGGCCCCGACCTCCCGGGTCACGGCACGGCTGAAGCGGCGGAAGCGGCTGATCGGGTCGAGCGTCATGTTGTCTGACTTTAGTCAGGCACATCGGGCGGTCAATCCCACCGCACCGGGGCGGGATCGCACCTCCGAGGACAGCGAAGCGCCGGGCGTGAGGCGCCACGGGCGGGGCTGATGTTGCGGTGTCACAGAGGGCGGGCGGCGGGGGACAGTCTGAAACTTCCCGGGCCGGACGGGGGTTCTGGATGGGCTGCCGGCAACCCGGCTGCTTCCTTGTCCCCGAGAGCAGGTCTGCCCCAAGCATGTCCGACGTTCCGCCCGCTTCTGGCCACGCGAAATTCGCGGCGGCCGCGATTCAACGCGCAATGCGGCTCCGGGAGGGCCGTCCCTTCCCACTCGGGGCAACATGGGATGGGCTGGGGGTGAATTTCGCGCTGTTTTCCGCCCATGCGACCAAGGTCGAGCTCTGCCTCTTCGACGCCAAGGGCGAGCGGGAGCTGGAGCGGATCGTGATGCCGGAATACACCGACGAGGTGTTCCACTGCTACCTGCCGGATGCGCGGCCGGGAACGGTGTACGGGTATCGCGTGCACGGGCCTTACGAGCCCGAGAACGGGCACCGCTTCAACCCCAACAAGCTGCTGCTCGACCCCTATGCGAAGGGGCTGGTGGGTGCGCTGAAGTGGGACCCGTCGCATTTCGGCTATCAGATGGAGAGCGGCGACGACCTGAGCTTCGACGAGCGCGACAGCGCGCCCTTCATGCCCAAGAGCCGGGTGGTGGACCCGGCCTTCACCTGGGGGCATGACCGCCGGCCCAACATCCCCTGGGCGGACACGATCTTCTACGAGACGCATGTGAAGGGCTTCACGAAGCTGCACCCGGCGCTTCCGGAGGAGCTGCGCGGCACCTATGCGGGAATGGGGCAGCCGGAGATCGTCGACTACATCAAGTCGCTCGGCGTGACCTCGGTGGAGCTGCTGCCGGTGCATTCCTTCGTGCAGGACCAGCACCTGACCGACAAGGGGCTGACGAACTACTGGGGCTACAACACCATCGGCTTCTTCGCGCCGGAGCTGCGCTATTCCGCGAGCGGGTCGCTTTCCGAGTTCAAGGAGATGGTGGCGCGGCTGCACGATGCCGGGCTCGAGGTCATTCTCGACGTGGTGTACAACCACACGGCCGAGGGCAACGAGAAGGGTCCGACGCTGTCGTTCAAGGGGATCGACAACGCGTCGTACTACCGGCTGATCGACAACGACCGGCGCTACTACGTCAACGAGACGGGCACCGGGAACACGGTGAACCTGTCGCACCCGCGCGTTCTGCAGATGGTGACGGACAGCCTGCGCTACTGGGTGCAGGAGATGCATGTGGACGGGTTCCGCTTCGACCTCGCCACGATCCTGGGGCGCGAGCCCTATGGCTTCGACGAGGGCGGCGGCTTCCTGGATTCCTGCCGGCAGGACCCGATCCTGTCCTCGGTCAAGCTGATCGCCGAGCCCTGGGACATCGGGCCGGGCGGATACCAGGTGGGCGGCTTCCCGCCGGGCTGGGCGGAGTGGAACGACAAGTTCCGCGACACGGTGCGCGAGTACTGGAAGGGCGACGAGGGCAAGCTGCCGGACATGGCCACGCGGCTGACGGCCTCGGGCGATGCCTTCAACAAGCGCGGGCGGCGGCCGTGGTCCTCGGTGAACTTCGTCACCGCGCATGACGGCTTCTGCCTGCACGACCTCGTTTCCTACAACGAGAAGCACAACGAGGCGAATGGCGAGGACGGGCGCGACGGGCATTCCGACAACAAGAGCTGGAACTGCGGCGCCGAGGGGCCGACCGACGACGCGGAGATCAACAGGCTGCGCGAGCGGCAGAAGCGGAACTTCCTGGCGACGCTGCTGCTGAGCCAGGGGACGCCGATGATCCTGGCGGGCGACGAGCTGGGCCGGACGCAGGAGGGGAACAACAACACCTACTGCCAGGACAACGAGCTGAACTGGGTGAACTGGGAGGGGATCGGCGAGGACGGCGAGGCCCTGATCAACTTCACCCGCAAGCTGCTCACCCTGCGCAAGTCGCTGCCGATCCTGCGTCGCGGCCGGTTCCTCACCGGGCGGGTGAACGAGGAGCTCGACGTCAAGGACGTCGCCTGGATCTCCCCGACCGGCAAGCCCATGGAGGACCACGAGTGGGAGGATGCCAGCGCCAGGTGCCTGGGGATGCTGCTGGATGGGCGGGCGCGGGCCACGGGGCTGCACCGGCCGGCGATGGACATCACGGCGCTGCTGGTGGCCAACGCGCATCATGACGTGGTGGGCTTCACCCTGCCCCAGGTGGTGGGCGGGACGACCTGGCACTGCCTGATGGACACGAACCTGCCGGAGGGCGTGGAGATCGAGAGCTTCGATTCCGGGCAGGAGTACCTGGTGACCGGGCGCTCGGCGCTGCTCTTCGCGCTGGAGCCGGAGGATGGGGACTCCATCGCGCTGCGGCAGACGCTGCGGGCCCTGCGCGGGCTGACGGAGCGGCCGGTGATGGGGCTGCCGAAGAGCGACGAGAACAGCGAGGAGACGAGCGAGGAGGAGGCGAAGGAGGGCGGGGCCGGCTGACGGGGCTGGCGGGCGGCTTCCGGGGCATGTTCTTCTGCCATGGGACGGAAGGATGCCCGGAGGCCGTGGCGCGTCGGGGAACCGGGTGGCGGAAGAGGCTGCACAACACCATGTGAAGGGGATGCCGGGTGTGCCATGCTCGGCCCAACCCCGTCCCTGCCACCGCCAGAGCGATGCGAAACCTTTCCGACCTCCTTCCTGATACGGCCGATCCCCACGCCGTTTCCTCGGCCGAACGGCTGCGGCGGGAACGGGAGTGCGAGGCCGCCTGGGCACGGCACCGGGGCGAGTGCCATCTGACCAGCAGCGCCGTGAACGACTGGGAAGCCTATCACCGGCAGCTGCTGTCGGAGGAGGCGCGGCTCTACGGCTTCGTGGAATGGAACTCGCCCAGGTTGCGCGAGCGGCTTTCGGCGGAGCAGAACCACCGCTGCTGCCATTGTGGCAAGCGGATGGAGGCGGATGCGCCGGACCCGGACGACCGTCCGAGCTTCGAGCACATCCTGCCGCGCAAGCAGGGCGGCGGGAACCGGCCCTGCAACCTGGCCGTCGCCTGCCGGCGCTGCAACGTGGACCGGGCCCACAAGCTAGGCTGGTGCCGGGGAAAGGCCAAGGGGTAGGCGCGGCGCCCTGGGATGCCCGCGTCGCACCAGGGTGGAAGCGGTGGCGGCGCCAGGATGGCACGGAGATGCTATAGGCGCCCTCCCCTGTCCTTCGCGCCACCGACCGGAGCGGACCCGCATGACCGATGCCCTGACCATCCTGCCGCCCGGCCGGCCCCTGCGGGGCCGGGTCTCGCCGCCGGGGTCGAAATCCATCACCAACCGGGCGTTGCTGCTGGCCGGGCTGGCGGTGGGGGAAAGCCGGCTGACGGGCGCGCTGAAGAGCGACGACACGCGGCACATGGCGAATGCGCTGCGTGCCATGGGGGTGGCGGTGGAGGAGCCGGAGGATACGGGCTTCGTGGTGCGGGGCAGCGGGCGGCTGCGGGCCCCGGCGGCGGCGCTCTTCCTGGGCAATGCCGGGACGGCGGTGCGCTTCCTGACGGCGGCGGCGGCGCTGGCCGGGGGCGAGGTGGTGCTGGACGGCGACGCGCATATGCGAAAGCGCCCGATCGCGCCGCTGGTGGAGGCGCTGCGGCGCCTGGGGGTGGTGGCGGAGGCGCCGACGGGATGCCCGCCGGTCACGGTGCGGGGGCGCGGCGGGTTCGAGGGGCGCGAGGTGAGCGTCGATGCCGGCCTGTCGAGCCAGTATGTCTCGGCGCTGCTGATGCTGGCCGCCTGCGGGGCGCATCCGGTGCGGGTGGCGCTGCGCGGCGATGCGATCGGGGCGCGGGGCTATATCGACCTGACGGTGGCGGCGATGCGGCGCTTCGGCGGAGTGGTGGAGGCGGAGGGGGGCTCCGCCTGGGTGGTGCAGCCGGGCGGATACCGGGCGGCGGAACTGCATGTGGAGCCGGATGCCTCGGCGGCGACCTATCTCTGGGCGGCGGAGGCGCTGACCGGGGGGGCGATCGACCTGGGCGTGGCAGCGGGGGACTTCACCCAGCCGGATGCGGCGGCCTATCCGCTGATACGGGATTTCCGGCACCTGCCGCCGGTGATCGACGGGTCGCAGATGCAGGATGCGGTGCCGACCCTGGCGGCGGTTGCCGCCTTTGGCGCCGCGCCGGTGCGTTTCACGGGAATCGGCAATCTGCGGGTGAAGGAATGCGATCGGGTGCATGCCATGGCGACGGAGTTGTCGCGCCTCTCGCCCGGGCTGGCGGTGGAGGACGGGGACGATCTGGTGGTGACCCCGGCGCCGCGGGAAGGGTTCCGGGCGGCGCGGATCGAGACCTATGGCGACCACCGGATCGCCATGAGCATGGCGCTGGCCGGGCTGATGGTGCCGGGGGTGACGATCCTGGACCCGGGCTGCGTGGCGAAGACCTATCCGGATTACTGGCGGGACCTGGGGCGGCTGGGGGTGGAGATGCGGGCGGAGGGGTGAGGCCCCGGGGCGCGTCCCGGGGCGCGCAAGGAGCACGGGCGGCCTGTCCGGCAGGTCACCGTTTCGCGAGGAGAATGGTGTTTCGAGGGACGGGTGACGTGTCCTCCATCATCTCCCGGACGCCTTCCTTCTCTCCGGCATGGACGCCCAGATGCGCTTTCGGGCCAAGGCTGGGTCTGCGGTCCTTTTCCAGCGGATGGCTGGCCGGGACAGGTTCCGGAAGGCAGCCACGCGGACCGGTCCGGCATGACGGAACTGTCACCGCCGCCTCCACCATTCGGTGGACGCGGCCCGATGATCGTTTCGGATACGGTCTTTTCCACGGACAGTGTTCCGGGGAGAAGCGTCATGCCAACGAAAGTCGGTAATCTGGTGGTCTTCGGCGCCATCGAGGCGAAATGGCTGAGCCTGGGCGGGTTGGGCGGCGCGCTGGGTGCACCGGTAAACAACGAGACGCCCACCTTCGACGGGGTCGGGCGGTATCAGGATTTCCAGGCGGGGCGCACCATCTCCTGGCATCCGGATACCGGGGCGCACCTGGTCTATGGCTCGATCGGCGCGCGCTGGCGGGAGATCGGGCGTGAGCGCTTCGGCTATCCCATCAACGACGAGTCCGGCTGCCCGGACGGGGTGGGGCGGTTCAACCACTTCCGGGCGGAGCAGCTGCAAGGCAAGCCGGAGGCGTCGATCTACTGGTCGCCGGCGTCGGGCGCGCACGAGGTTTATGGCGCGATCCGGGACAAATGGGCGCGGCTGGGCTGGGAGCGGGGCAGCAGCCGCTATCCGCTGGAGGCGGAGCATGACGAGCCAGGCGTCGGGCGGCTGCAGCGCTTCCAGGGCGGGTATTTCACCTGGACCCCGGCGGGAGGCGCGCAGCAGCACAACGGCGCCTATGCGCCGCCGCCACGGATCACGCTGCGCGCCATCAGCGATGGCGGCCGCTTCATCGAGGTCCAGGGCGACAACTTCACCGGCCGGCAGAGCGCCAAGGTGGCCTATGACCTCTTTGCCGGGGGCGGCCCCACCACGCACCAGACGGGCGAGCATACCGTGGCCGTGAACGAGGTCGGCCATATCGCGGACCGGATCAGGGTGAACCTCTCCGGCCTCAGCGGCGCGCAGGTGCAGGCGACCGACCTGTCCTCCGGGCGGGCGGCCTCGGCCTCGCTTTGAACCTGGCGCGGCGGCTTTTCCTGGGTGCGTGGCGCTTCGTGGCTGGCCGCCGGGCGGGAGAGGCCCTGCCTCTCCCGCCGGACCCCCTCTCCGCCGGGGACCGAAGCCGGTCCCCAGACCCCGGGCTTTCGTGGGTTCTGGTGGATACCGTTGTCCTGCAGCCTGATCCCCGGGTGTAGGTGGAAACGCGGGGCTCCCTAAGAGAAGAAAAACAACGTGTCCACGCTGGTGACATCGGCAACCTGCCGGAGAGCCGTGCTCTCCGGCGCGATCTGGTATCAGCGAGCGCCAACGACCGGGAGGTCCAGGACCCTCAGGGTCCTGGCGGATAGGGGGTCCGGGGGAAAGGCAGCGCCTTCCCCCGGGAGGGCACAACGCCAGGACGTAAAGCACGACGGCCCGGGGGGAAAGCGGTGTCTGGACGGGGCGGCTGGCGCCCAGGGCCGGGTGCCGCTGCACGACGGTCATGGAACCGTCATGGATTCGTCGCATGCGCCGCCGCACGGCCTGTTTATAGCCGCCCATCCCAGGGAACCATCGAGGGGCGGCGGAATGGCGGGCGAGGACGAGGAGCGGCAGCAATCCTGGCTGCGGCTGGAGATGCAGGACGACCTGGACGAAGAGCTCGAGATGGAGCTCGACGACGAGCGGCTTCCCGAGGCGCTGCGGCAGATCCGGCGTGACCGGAAGAAGGGCACGATCGACCGGCAGCTCTATTTCCGGGAGCTGCTGCGGCTGCAGAGCGAGCTGGTCAAGCTGCAGGACTGGGTCACGCAGAACGGGCTGAAGGTCGTCGTGCTGTTCGAGGGGCGCGACAGCGCGGGCAAGGGCGGCGCCATCAAGCGCATCACCCAGCGCGTCAACCCGCGCACCTGCCGCGTCGTCGCCCTGCCGGCGCCGTCGGACCGCGAGCGGACGCAGTGGTACTTCCAGCGCTATGTCGCGCATCTGCCCGCGGCGGGCGAGATCGTGCTGTTCGACCGGAGCTGGTACAACCGGGCCGGTGTCGAGCGCGTGATGGGCTTCGCCAGCGAGGCGCAGGTGGAGGACTTCTTCCGCGACGTGCCGGAATTCGAGCGCATGCTCGTCCGTTCCGGCATCATCGTGGTGAAGTACTGGTTCTCCATCACCGACGAGGAGCAGCAGCTCCGCTTCCTCATGCGCATCCATGACCCGATCAAGCAGTGGAAGCTCTCGCCCATGGACCTGCAGTCGCGGGTGCGGTGGGAGCAGTACACCAAGGCCAAGGAGGAGATGTTCGAGCGCACGAACATCCCCGAGGCGCCCTGGTACATCGTCGAGGGCAACGACAAGAAGCGCGCGCGGCTGAACGTCATCGCACACCTGCTCTCCCTCATCCCCTATGAGGAAGTGCCGCACGAGCCGGTGGTCCTGCCCGAGCGCGTCTTCGACCCGAACTACGAGCGCCGGACCCTGCCGCCGGAACTCTACGTGCCGGAACGCTACTGAGGGCGCAGGCGCCGCACCGGCCCGGAAAACAGCCTCCAGGACATCCGGCGACGGGCAAGGTTGCGGTTGGCGGTGTCCCGCTGGCTGGCCTATGCTCGTTCCCGGATTGTTCGTGCCGCCGCCCCTTCTGCCGGCGCGGCGGGGATGGGCGGGTGGAGGAGCGTGGTGCCGGAGGCGGCGGGGCCGGAAGCGGTCCGGAGGGAGAGCCCCGGGGACAGGCCTGAGGGCGGCCGTGGCGGCGGGCAGGCGGGCCGGGCGGCGCCGCGCAAGATCATCCATATCGACATGGACGCCTTCTTCGCCTCGGTGGAGCAGCGGGACGATCCGTCGCTGCGCGGGCTGCCGGTGGCGGTGGGCGGCGCGCGGGAGCGGGGCGTGGTCGCGGCGGCGAGCTACGAGGCGCGGCGCTTCGGCGTGCGCTCGGCCATGCCCTCCGTGGTGGCGCGGCGGAAATGCCCGGAGCTGGTCTTCGTGAAGCCGCGGTTCGAGGTGTACCGGGCGGTTTCGCAGGAGATCCGCGCGGTCTTCGCGGAATACACGCCGGTGATCGAGCCGCTGTCGCTGGACGAGGCCTATCTGGACGTGACGGAGAATTTGCGGGGCATCGGCTCGGCGACGGAGATCGCGGAGCGCATCCGGGCGGAGATCCGGGCACGGACCGGGCTCACCGCCTCGGCAGGGGTGTCCTACAACAAGTTCCTGGCCAAGCTCGCCTCCGACCAGCGCAAGCCGGATGGGCTCTTCGTCATCACGCCGCGCATGGGGCCGGGCTTCGTCGAGGACCTGCCGGTGGGGCGCTTCCATGGCGTCGGGCCGAAGACGGCAGCACGGATGGAGGGGATGGGCATCCATACCGGGCGTGACCTGCGGGCGCAGGGCCTGGAATTCCTGCAGGCGCATTTCGGCAAGGCCGGGGCCTATTACCACGCGATCAGCCGGGCCGAGGACGAGCGGCCGGTGCGGGCGGACCGCATCCGGAAATCGGTGGGGTCGGAGACGACCTTTGCCCACGACCTGCGCGGGGAGGCGGAGCTGGCGGCGTCGCTGCGGCCGCTGGCGGCGAAGGTGTGGGAGCATTGCGTGCGCCATGGCACGCGCGGGCGGACGGTGACGCTGAAGGTGAAGTTCAGCGATTTCCGCCAGGTGACGCGCAGCCAGAGCTTCGCGCGGGCGGTACCGGAGCTCGCGGCGCTGGAGGAAAGCGCGCTGGCGCTGCTGCGCGGACTGCTGCCGCCGGAGCGGGGAATCCGGCTGCTGGGGGTGACGCTCTCGGGGCTGGAGGGGACGGAGGCCGGGGACGGGCCGGTGCAGATGGCGCTGCTGTAGTTTCCGGCCCCTTCGATGCGCCCGTGCCGATACGGCAGGCTTGATGCGGCGGGGTCGCCGGGGGCGAATGCCGGGCGTGGTGCCATGCTCCCGGGCCGGATGGCGCGGCCGCGTGTTTTTCGCCGCGGCCGGGAGCCGGAGGCGCTGGTACGGCTGCCGCAGTCGCGGGCGGAACTGCCGGGCCATGCTTCCGCTCCGGATGCCCCTTCCCCGGCACCCGTGGTGGAAGGGCCGTCCCTCTGGTCGGTGCTGGCCGAAGCGGGCGCGGTGGACCCGGCGCAGCCGTGCGAGCAGGTGCGGCGCGTGGTCCTGGCCACGGGGCGCGACGGCTGTGTGGCCGTGCTGGCGCCATTGTCGCGCGGGAATGCAGGGAAAGGCGGATTTCGCGATGGTCGCTCGCTGTTCCGGTTGAATTCCCGCCCGGCGCCGCCATGATCGGACGCAACGCCAGAACAGGGTATCGGAACCGGCGCCGGAACAAGTCCGGGCCGGTTCCGCCACCCCCGTCACCGGGATGCCCGACGGAGCTGCGCCGGATGCGCGGCCCGGTGGGCGGAAAGCCGAGGAGAAGGGCCCATGAAGGCCGAGAATGTGCTGCAAACCATCGGCAACACGCCGCATATCCGCCTCGCGCGGTTGTTTCCGCAGGCCGAGGTCTGGGTGAAGTCGGAGCGCGGCAATCCGGGCGGGTCGATCAAGGACCGCATCGCGCTGTCCATGGTCGAGGCCGCCGAGGCCGAGGGCCAGCTGAAGCCGGGCGGGGTGATCGTCGAGCCGACCTCGGGGAACACCGGCATCGGGCTGGCCATGGTGGCGGCGGTGAAGGGCTACAAGCTGGTCCTGGTGATGCCGGAATCCATGTCGGTGGAGCGTCGGCGGCTGATGCAGGCCTATGGTGCGAGCTTCGACCTGACGCCACGCGAGAAGGGCATGAAGGGCGCGATCGCGCGGGCGGAGGAGCTGGTGGCGCAGACGCCGGGCGCCTGGATGCCGCAGCAGTTCGAGAACCCGGCGAATATCGAGGTGCATGTGCGCACCACGGCGCGGGAGATCCTGGCGGATTTCCCGGAAGGGCTGGACGCGCTGGTCACTGGCGTGGGCACGGGCGGGCACATCACCGGCTGCGCCGAGGTGCTGAAGAAGGAATGGCCGGGGCTGAAGGTCTTCGCGGTGGAGCCCGCGGCCTCGCCGGTCATCTCGGGCGGCGCGCCGGCCCCGCACCCGATCCAGGGCATCGGCGCGGGCTTCGTCCCGAAGAACCTGCACACCGACCTGCTGGACGGGGTGATCCAGGTCTCGGCGGAGGAGGCGAAGGACTACGCCCGGCGCTCGGCCAGCGTGGAAGGGCTGCTGGTGGGAATCTCCTCCGGCGCCACGCTGGCGGCGATCGCGGCGAAGCTGAAGGAACTGCCGGCGGGGTCGCGCGTGCTGGGCTTCAACTACGACACCGGCGAACGCTACCTGTCCGTGCCGGAATTCCTGCCGGCCTGAAGGCCTGGCGTCCCCACCTGCTTCCCGGGGATCGGATGTCAGGCCGACGGCAGCCACCGGAACCCACGAAAGCCCGGGGTCCGGGGGGAACCGCTCCGGTCCCTGGCGGAGAGGGGGTCCGGCGGGAAAGGCGGCGCCTTTCCCCCGGCGGGTCGCCGCCGGACACCACGCAGGAACAACCGGGGAAGGCGATGGTTCGCGGGCCGCGTGGTGGCGGGGCCGGGCAGGATCGGCCATGAGGGGAGTGGAACGCCACCGGGAAGGCCGAGATGCTGCTGCACGTCCTCTACCTCGTCGCCATCGTCGCGGAGGCCATGACCGCTGCCCTGGCGGCGGGGCGGCGCCGCATGGACTGGGTGGGGGTCTGCCTGCTGGGCTCGGTGACGGCGCTGGGCGGCGGCTCGTGCCGCGACGTGCTGCTCGGGCGGTACCCGCTGTCCTGGGTGGAAAATCCGGCGCTGCTCGGCGTCACCGCGGTGGCGGCGATGGCGACCATTCCGCTGGCGCGCTTCATGTACTCGCTGCGGCGGCTCTTCCTGCTGCTGGACGCGGTCGGGCTGGTGGTCTTCACGGTGATCGGCTGCAACATCGCGATGGCGATGGGCCTGTCCGTGCCGGTGGCGATCATGTCCGGCATGATCACCGGCTGCGTCGGCGGCGTGCTGCGCGACGTGCTCTGCAACGACGTGCCGCTGCTGTTCCGCAGCGAGCTCTATGCCAGCGTCTCCGTGCTGACCGGCGGGGCCTATATCGGCGGGCAGGCGATGGCGCTGCCGCACGACGCGGTGCTCTTCGCCGCCATGGGCTTCGGCCTCACGCTGCGGCTGCTGGCGCTGCGCTTCAACTGGAACATGCCGCGCTTCATCTACACGCAGGATCTGCACTGACGCCGGCCCGCGGAAGTCCTGGCTTCCGCGGGCCGGCGGCCGTGTGGGGCGGGCGTCAGAAGCGGACGATGGCGGAGGCCTGGATGCGGTCGGCCTTGCCGCCTCGCGCGCCATAGATGTCCTGCTGCTGCAGCGTGCGCTCGACATGGGTGTACTCGATGCCGAGGTCGATCGGCTTCACCGGGCTCCAGATCAGGTTCACCGCCGTGGCCCAGATGTCCCGGTTCACGCCGTCGCAGACCGCGCTGGAGGTGGCGGAGGTGCCTTCGCAGCCCGAGAAGTAGCGGACGTAGCTCGGGTAGTTCAGGCGCACGCCGTGCAGGCTGACATTGGAGCGGAGGGAGTCGGTCCACTTGTACTGGGCGCCGACCATCGCGGCCATGATCTCGACCATGTCGATCTCGTTGCCGCCGCCCTGGGAGGCGGAAAGGCCATAGTTCGTCACGGCGCTGTAGCCGGCGGAGGTGCCGTCGAGGTAGCGGCCGAGGCCCTTGCCGTAGTTGAGGCTGGTGGCGAGGATCAGGCGCTTGTCGAACAGGTTGACCGCGCCGGTGGCACCGATGCCGAAGCCCACATCGCTGTCGCTGTAGCGTTGCGCGCGGTTGGTGGCGCCCTCGTTGCTGATGCGGACCTCGCGCACCACGCCGCGCAGGGCGGCGAAGCCCCAGTCGCCCTGGTAGAGGGCCTGCAGCGTGAAGTCGGGCACGTGGCTCATGCCGAAGCCGGCGCCGCCGTTGCTGTCGGGATAGCTGGTGCCCGTGGCGGAGGTGACGTCGCTGTAGCTGTTCTCGATGGCGGCCGAGATGTTGAAGCCGCTGGCGAAGCGGTGGGTGTAGCGGAGCTGGGCCTGGCGGACGCTGCCGATGCCGAGCGCCGTCCAGTCGTTCAGCCATTGCAGCGGCAGCAGCGGGCCTTCGGAGAAGAGCGAGTTGGACTGGCCGACCAGCACGGTGCCCCAGCCGCCGGGCTGGAACTGGCCGAATTCGGCGAAGGCCTGGCGCAGGCGCGGCGTGTAGGCGTTGCTGGTGGCCTGGGTGGTCAGGTCGGTGTTCTGGCCCGCGAAGTCCGCCTCGACCTGGGTGCGGACCTCGCCAAAGGCCTCGCTGAAGGGCGTGCGCGTCTCGATGCCGATGCGCGAGCGGCGGGCACTGGCCTGGAAGTCGCCTTCGGAGCGGGCGCCATTGGCGCCGTGGGACAGCGGGATGGAGGAACCGGTCGTGGTGTCGGAGCGGTTCCGCGGCCCGAAGTCGCCGGACATGTTCAGCTTGGCGAAGCCGTAGAGGCGGACCGAGGTGTCGGTGCCCGGGACCCGGAAGGAGCCGGGGAAGGAGCCGCGCCACTGCGCCAGCGGGTCGTTGTTCTGCTCCGCCTGGACGGGCAGGGCGGAGGCCACCTGGGGCGGGGCCTGGTTCGTGGTCTGCGCCAGCCCCTGGGACTGCTGGGACTGGATCGAACCGGTGGCGACCGGGGGCCGGCCCAGGCCCTGGGCCTGCTGCGAGGGGGGCGCACCGGAGGGGGCGGGGCCGGAGGCGGCCGCGACCGGGGGCTGGGCCTGGCTGCGGCGGGCGGCCTGGCGCTGCTCGGCATCACGGCGGGCGGAGCGGCGCTGCTCCTGCTCGAGTTGCTCGATGCGGCGTTGCAGGAGGTTGAGCTGCGCCTTCAGGTCCTCGATCGACTGGGCTCGGGCCGGAACGGCGGCGAGGAGGGAGACGGCGCAGCCGGCCAGCAGGAGGAAGCGCAGGCCGGTCCGGGACGGTGATCCCGTCCGCGCGCCCGTCATGGCCGGTGGCGTAACTTGGCCCGTCCGGCATGCGGCGAGCGAAGTGAAAGCAAGACCCCGGACATGATTAGTATCCTCACTACCGGATCGACGGTTTGGCGTGGAATCTACGTTCGCGTGCATCGTTATCCCCCTAGCCCGAATGGCATACGCCGCCCCGGAAGGAGCCGGAACTCATGCCTTTTCTCACAAGATCGTGAATGCAACTTTTCCCCCTCGCCGATTGTGTTTCCCCCGAAACCAACATGGCGCGCGGATGGCCGATGATCCGGTGTCGCGTGGCCATCGCAACCGGGAACCCGGATGCGGCACCTTCGCATCGGCACGTCGCCGGCGCATCCTGGCAGGATTCCGGAGGCTCGCGTGTTAACATCACGAGATATCGAGCCGCCGCGCCGGGGACAGGGAGGCCACCGCCATGAACGAACCGAAGATCCGCATCCTGGATGTGCCGCCGGCCACCACCACGGGCGAGAGCCCGGTCTGGGATGCGCGGACGGGGCATCTCTGGTGGGTGGACATCCAGCGCCCGGCCATCCACCGCACCGACCCGCGCCGGCAGAAGATCGAGAGCTGGACCATGCCCTCCGACGTGGGCTCCATGGGGCTGTGCCGTTCGGGGCGGGTGCTCGTCTCGCTGCGCAACGGGGTGCATGTCCTCGACCCCGAGAGCGGCGGGCTGGAGCTGCTGGCCGATGTCGAGCCCAACCATCCCCGCAACCGGCTGAATGACGGCAAGACCAGCCCGGAGGGGCGTTTCCTCGTGGGCTCGATGGACGACACGCCGGACAAGGTGGCGGGGGCGGCGCTGCATTCGGTCGCGGCCGACCGCAGCCACCAGAGGCTGCGCGAGGGCCTGATCGTGTCCAACGGACTGGCCTGGAGCCCGGACGGGCGGACCCTGTGGCATTCCGACAGCCGGCAGGCGCGGATCTGGATCAGCGACTACGATCCGGAAACGGGGCGGGTCGGCCCGGCGCGGGAGGTCGCGCATGTGGCCAACGAGACCGGGCGGCCGGATGGCGCGGCGGTGGATGCCGAGGGCGGCTACTGGTCCGCGGGCGTCTCGGCCGGGGTGCTGAACCGCTGGCTGCCGGACGGGACGCTGGACCGGAGCATCGAGCTGCCGGTGAAATCGCCGACCATGCCCTGCTTCGGCGGCCCCGGCCTGCGGACGCTCTACGTCACCAGCCTGCGCAAGGACGGGGACGGGCCGGTCGAGGGCAGCCTGCTGGAGATCGAGGGGCTCGGCGTGGCGGGGACGCCGGTGGGCCTCTTCGCCGACTGAGCCTTCCCTGGCGCCAAGGCCCCCCCCGGCGGCTGGCCGTCGGGGACGGCGCGACGCGGCCAGTGGTCGCACCGAGCCCTGCGTCCGCCGCATGTGACGCATCGGTGTCACGGCGGGGCCCTTTTTCCGCCGCGCTTCTTCCGCCACATGCGGGGGATGTCGCGACGTCGCCTGCTGCTCTCCGCCCCTCTCCTCCTTGCCGCGCCGCTGGTGCCGGGCCTGATCCGGCCCGCCCTGGCCCAGGGCGCGGCGCTGTCCGCGCGGGACCAGGCGGATCTCCGCCGGGTCGAGGCCTATTTCAACGCCATGACCACGCTGAAGGCGCGGTTCCTGCAGGTCGCGTGGAATGGGGCGAGTGCGGAGGGCACGGCCTGGATCTGGCGGCCGGGGCGGATGCGCTTCGACTACGACCCGCCCGAGCCGCTGCTGCTGGTGGCGAGCCATGGGCAGTTCATGCAGTTCGACCGGGAGCTGGGGCAGCCGACGGTGGTGCCGACCTCGGCCACGCCGCTCGCCTTCCTGCTGCGCGCCGACCTGAGGCTGTCGGGGGATGTGACGGTGACGCGGGTGGAGCGGTCCGGCGGCTTCCTGCGGGTCACGCTCTATTCCAGCCGTTCCCCGGCCGAGGGGACGCTGACGCTGGTGCTGGCGGAGCAGCCGATGGAGCTGCGGCAATGGGTGGTGGTGGACGCGCAGCGGCACGAGACCCGGGTGACGCTATCGCAGATCGAGACCGGCGGCCGGTTCGATTCGTCGCTGTTCGAGTTCAACGACCCGCAGTTCCTGGAAAAGGAGCAGATGCGGCGCCGATGATGGCAGGCATGACGTTTGCTTGGTTCTCTCCGGCCCATCCGGTGGCAGGATCGCGGGATGCCGCCCTGCGCCGCCGGGGCTGGCGGCCCGGCCGTCGCCGCTGGGTTCATCATCGCCTGGGCGGCCAGGCAGATCATGTCGAGGAGACCCCATGCGCCCGCTGATCGGCATCTCCTGCTGCGTGAAGGCCTTCGGCGTCTTCGCCATGCCCAACCATGCCGCCTCCGCGCATTATCCGGAGGTGGTGCTGGGGCCGGTGGGCGGAGCGCCCGTGCTGATCCCGGCCTCGGGCGAGGCGGCGGGGCTGGAGATCCTGCAGCACCTGGACGGAATCCTGCTGACCGGATCGCGCTCCAACGTCTGCCCGGACCTCTATGGCGGGCCGGCGCATTGCGAGGGGACGCCGGAGGACGTCCACCGCGACTCCACGACCCTGCCGCTGATCCGCGGGGCGCTGGCGCGGGGCGTGCCGCTGCTGGCGATCTGCCGCGGCTTTCAGGAGCTGAACGTCGCCATGGGTGGCACGCTGGACCAGCGTATCCAGGACCTGCCGGGGCGCATGGACCACTCCACGCCGGCGGACCAGGCGCTGCCCGGGGTGCGAACGGGCAAGGCGCATGCGGTGCGGGTGGCGCCCGGTTCGGAGCTGGCGCGGATCTGGGAGGGGCTGGCGGCGCCGCTCGCCGCTGTTCCGGTGAATTCCCTTCACAACCAGGGCGTTGCGAAGCTGGCGCCGGAGCTGGTGGCGGAGGGCTGGGCGCCGGACGGCACGGTGGAGGCGGCACGAGTGCGCGAGGCGGCGGGCTTTGCCTATGGCGTGCAGTGGCATCCGGAATATGACTGGCGGGAGGATGCGCTGAGCCGGCGGCTCTTCGAGTCCTTCGGGGCGGCAGCCGTGGCCTATCGGCGGCAGCGCGAGTCGCGGGGGCGGCTGCTGGCGGCGGAGTGACGGCCTCGCGCCCCCGTGGCAAGAATATTGGGGAAGGCCATGGGACCGCCCAGCGGGATTGGCCGGCCGGGCAAGGCGCGCGGCGGAACGCGAGCCCTGCGGGGGACGCGTGAGTCAGAAACTCCTTTTGCATTCATGGCCTGAAAGGCGCTAGAGTGTGGCTGCTGGCGCCTACTCGCGCCAGCGGCAGCTGGTTCCCCCTACCGGCTCGCCCGACCAAGACTCCGATCGGTAGTCGTCTAGAGTAACGGCGCCCGGCCTCCCCCCCTTGGCCGGGCGCCACTCTCCCCCCGGGGGAGAAGAACGACGTCCTGCGCCTGCGGGATGTCTTCGCACGTGCGGACGATGGCCACGAATGGCTTCCGGCCCGGCCTGGAGCGGGGGCCGGCACTTTTCATCCCTTTCCGTGGATACTCCAGGCCCTTCGTTCGAAGGGCAGATTCTCGCGTCCGGACGATGCCGTCTTCCGGCGATCTGCTCTAAGCTGACGCCTTCCCGACCCTCCGCTCTCGCAGGAGCCCGCCCGTTGATGTCCGATTTCGTCATTGCTCCGCCCGCCCAGCCCAGCCTCCCGGTTCGCGGCGGCGGGTCCTTTCCGGTGCGCCGGATCTTCTGCGTCGGCCGGAACTATGCGGAGCATGCAAGGGAGATGGGGTCCGACCCCGACCGCGAGCCGCCCTTCTACTTCACCAAGCCTGCCGATGCGGTGCTGGTGGGCGGCGCGGACATGCCCTACCCGCCCGCGACCAAGGACCTGCACCACGAGATGGAGCTGGTGGTGGCCATCGGCACCGGCGGCCGGGACATCGCCGAGAGCGATGCGCTGACGCATGTCTGGGGCTATTGCGCGGGGCTGGATATGACCCGGCGCGACCTGCAGAACGCCGCCAAGAAGACCGGCCGGCCCTGGGACATGGGCAAGGGCTTCGACCATTCCGCGCCGATGGGCGGGCTGGTGCCGGCGCAGGGGATCGACCCCGGGCGCGGGCGCATCGAGCTGAAGGTGAACGGGCAGACGCGGCAGGTCTCCGATCTCGGCCAGATGATCTGGTCGGTGCCCGAGGTCATCGCCAACCTGTCGCGGCTGGTGGAGCTCGCCCCCGGCGACCTGATCATGACCGGCACGCCCGAGGGTGTTGCCGCCGTGGCGAAGGGCGATGTGCTGGAGGGCTCGATCGAGGGCGTCGGCACGGTGCGCACGGTCATCGTCTGAGCGGACGGTACTGGATCTGCCTTGAGGATCGTCACCTGGAACATCAACAGCGTGCGCCTGCGGGCGCCGCTGCTGAGTCAGCTCGTCGATGCGCTGGAGCCGGATGTGCTCTGCCTGCAGGAGACGAAGTCGCCGGACGAGCATTTCCCGCATGAGGCGGTGGAGGCGCTGGGCTTCGGCCACCGGCTGATCCGCGGCATGAAGGGCTACAACGGTGTGGCGGTGCTGTCGCGCCGCCCCCTGCGGTTGCGGGAGGGCGAGCCCGACTGGTGCTCGCGCGACGACTGCCGGCATCTGGGCGTGGATGTGGAAGCCGAGGGCGGGGCGGTCGAGCTGCACAATTTCTACGTGCCCGCCGGCGGCGACACGCCGGACCGCGAGGCCAACCCGAAATTCGCGCACAAGCTGGACTTCATCGGGGAGATCACCGCCTGGACCGCCGGGCGCGGCGCGGCGAAGCGGGCGGTGCTGGTGGGCGACCTGAACATCGCGCCGCTGGAGCACGATGTCTGGTCGCACCGGCAGATGCTGGGCGTCGTCTCGCACACGCCGGTCGAGGTCGAGGCGATGGCCGGCTGGCAGCGGGCGGGCGAGTGGCACGATGCGCTGCGGCATTTCGTGCCGCCGGAGGAGAAGCTCTACACGTGGTGGTCCTATCGCGCGCGCGACTGGGAGGCCGCGAATCGCGGACGCCGGCTGGACCATGTCTGGGTCAGCCAGGACCTGGCGGGAAAGCTGCGCTCACACACCGTGCTGAAGCCGGCGCGGAACTGGGCGCAGTGCTCGGACCATGTGCCGGTGCTGGTGGAGCTGGATCTCTGAGGGGCTGAGGAGGGGCGGCTCCGGTCCCCCCTCCCCTCGCCCGTGGCGCACGGAGAGGGTATCAGCCGGATCATGGACGAGGACCGGCGACGGGGTTCCGCGCCTTCCCGGAGGGACGGCCCGGCGGAGGGGCCCGGGGGTGGACCGCGGCATGAACCGGGCGCCACGCGGGGCGGGCAGCCCGCCGTGCTGGGGGTCGGCGAGGTGGCGCGGCGCAGCGGGATCGCCGTCTCCACCGTGCATTTCTACGAATCCAAGGGGCTGATCGAGGGCTGGCGCAGCGAGGGCAACCAGCGGCGCTATCCCAGGGCGGTGCTGCGGCGGATCGCCATCATCCGCATCGCGCAGCGGGCGGGGATTCCGCTCGCCACGATCCGTGCGGCGCTGGCGGACCTGCCGCACGACCATATGCCCAATGCGGCGGACTGGGCGCGTTTCAGCGCCGCCTGGCGGGCCATGCTGCAGGCGCGGATCGACGGTCTGGTGCAGCTGCGCGACCAGTTGACCCGGTGCATCGGCTGCGGATGCCTGTCGCTGGCGGAATGCCCGCTCCGCAATCCGGGGGACCGGCTGGGCGCGCAGGGGGCGGGGCCGCGATTCCTGCTGGGCGACGGGGAAGACGCCCCTGAGGGAGAGCGGGAGGGGGATTGACCTCAACCATGGTTAAGGTTCTAGACGGGATGCCGGCACAAGCAGAGGGAGCCGGCCATGCCAGGATTCGAAGGGAAGGGGATCGTCCGGGAGGGGACGGTGCATCCGGTGGAACGAAGCCTGCCCGCCGCGCCGCGCCCGGCGCCGGCCCGCGCGGGCCGGACGATGCCCTGGTTCGTGGCCGGGCTGCTGGATGCGCGGGACTTCGGATGGGTGGCGCGTCTGCTGCTGACCCTGGTGTTCTGGAGCAGCGGGCTGGCGAAGCTGCTGGACTTCCGGGCCAGCGCCGCGCTGATGGAAGGGTTCGGCCTGCATCCCGGCTGGGCGGTGAACCTGGCGGTGCTGCTGCTGCAGATCGGCGCCTCGGCGCTGATCATCCTCAACCGCCAGGTCTGGCTCGCCGCGGGGGCGCTGGCGGTCTTCACCCTGCTGACCATTCCCGTCGCGCATCCCTTCTGGGCGAAGTCGGGTGAGGAGGCCTTCCGCGACCTGACGGTGGCGCTGGAGCATGTCTCGCTGGTCGGCGGGCTGATGCTGGCGGCCATGCTGGAGCGGCGGCCCCGGCATGGCTGGTGAGGCGCGAGGCGGGCGGCAGAAGCCGGGAAATCGCCTATAAGGCGGCGCCATGATGCCGCCGCTCCCCTGCCCTCTTCCGCTCCGGATCTTCCGATGAGAGTCCTCGCCCTCGATGGCGCGCTGGCGCGGTGTTCCGCCCTGGTCCGGGAGGATGGGCGCGTGCTGGCCCGGCGGGTGCAGAACGGGCCGCGCGGCCATGCCTCGCTGCTGCCCGCCCTGGCGCGGGAGGTGCTGGCGGAGGCCGGCGGCGGGGCCTGCGACGCCGTGGCGGTGACGGTGGGGCCGGGCGGCTTCACCGGGCTGCGGGCGGCGATCGCGCTGGCGCGGGGCTTCGCGCTGGGCTGGGGAGTGCCGTGCCTGGGAGTGACGCTGGGCGAGGCCTTCGCCGCCAGCCTGCCGGAGAGCGAACGGGACGGACAGGCGCTCTGGGTGGCGGTGGACACCAAGCGCGGGCGGATCGCGCTGGAGCGGCCGGATGCGGTGCCGGCGGTCTTCGCCGCCGCGGACCTGCCGCGCCCCATGGGGCCGGTGCTGCTGGCGGGCGATGCGGCGGAAGCGGCGGCGGAAGCCCTGCGGGCGAGGGGAGCGGATGTGCGGCTGACGGCGTTGCGCCTGCCGGAGCCGGAAGGCGTGGCGGTGGTGGCGGCGCAATGCCTGCGGGGCGAGTTGCCGCCGCGCGAGGCGGAGCCGCTTTACCTGGAACCGCCGGCGGTGCGGGGCTGATGCGGCTGCGCGACGTGGGGGTGGAGGAGGCGGCGCGGCTGGCGGTGCTGCATGCCTCGGCCTTTCCGCCCGCCGAGCGCTGGGGCGAGGTGGCGATCCGCTCGATGCTGGAGGCGCGCGACAGTTTCGGCATCCTGGCCGGGGACGAGAGCGGCGAGGCCGGCTTCGTTCTGGCGCGGGCCATGGTGGGGGAGGCCGAGATCCTGACCCTTGCCGTGCGGCCGGAACGGCGGCGCGAGGGCGTGGGCGCGGCGCTGCTGGGCGCGGCCGCCATGGCGGCCGCGGCGCGCGGGGCGGAGGCGCTGTTCCTGGAGGTGTCGGAGCGGAACGCGGCGGCGCGGGCGCTCTATGCCGGGGCGGGCTGCACCGAGGTCGGGCGGCGCAGGCGGTACTATGCCGACGGGTCGGACGCGCTGGTGCTGCGGCTGGACCTGACGGGCGGGGCGTAAAGGGCCGACCCTGCGTTCTTGATGCGTTCCAGGCGATCGGCTACGCCGTTGCCGCCCATGGCCAGAAAGCGACGGATGTGACGTTCCCCCGGCTTCTTGTCACCGACACGATCACCCCGGAAATGGAGGCCGTGATCGGCGGCGGGCTGAACGCCTTCAACGATGCGGTCACCGGCCAGGCGGACCGGCAGCCGGTCGCCGTTGTGGCGCGCGACCCCGGGACCGGTGCCATCCTGGGCGGGGCGACGGGGCGGTCGTCGCTGGGGCTGCTCTTCCTGGACCTCTTCTACCTGCCGCCGGAATGCCGGGGCGCGGGGCTGGGCAGCGCGATCCTGCAGGCCTTCGAGGCGGAGGGGCGTCGGCGCGGCTGCGTGGCGGCCGTGCTCTACACGATCAGCTTCCAGGCGCCGGGCTTCTACGAGCGCCATGGCTGGCGCCGCTTCGGCGAGGTCGCCTGCCTGCCGCCCGGGACGAGCCGGATCTTCCTGTCCAAGACGCTGTAGGACCGGCCGCTTCCCGGCGGGGCCGCGATCTGCTTAAGCCCTGTTCCCATGGCACGCATCTGGATCGCGCTCGGCGCGCTTTCGGGACTCCTGGCGGTGGGGCTTTCGGCCTGGGCCGCCCATGCCCCCTTCGCCGCCGCCCCGGAACGCGCGCGGCTGCTCTCCCAGGCCCTGACCATGCAGGGCTGGCACGCGCTCGCCCTGCTGGCGGTGGGGCTGCTGGCGGAACGGCGGGGCGGGCTCTTCCTCAACCTCGCCGGGCTGGGCTTCGGGGTGGGCACGGTGCTGTTCTGCGGGGCGGTGTGGTCGGTGGCCGTGCTGGGGCGCTCCCTCGGCGTGGTGGCGCCGACCGGCGGCGTGCTGCTGATGCTGGGCTGGGCCTGCCTGGTCGTGGCGGCGCTGCGCCGCTGAGGCGGTCTCCGGCCCCCTGATCCGCCAAGGGCCGTGATACGCCCGGAGCCGGCCGGCGGCGGGGCTGAGCCGCGGGGCCGTGCCTCTCCGATGGCTCATGGCGCGCCGAGGCCCCGCCGGCCCGTCCGGGAAGCTTCGCCGGCAGTCCGATCATGGCTGGCAGGAGGCTTGCCCGATGGGATAGCATAGCCCCCTACCCTATCGGCATGCTGGAGGGGACGTGACCCATACGATCGGGAACAAGAACAAGCTGATCGCCCGCGTGCGGCGCATCAAGGGTCAGGTCGAGGCCGTCGAGCGTGCCCTGGAGGCGGAACTGGGCTGCGCGGATGTGCTCATGCTGGTCGCGTCGCTGCGGGGAGCCGTCCACGGCCTGAGCGCCGAGGTGATGGAGGATCACATCCGCAACCACGTCGCGGACCCAGACACCGACAAGGACCCTGAGCGCGCCAAAGGTGCCGCCGAGCTCATCGAGGTCGTGAGGACCTATCTCAAATGAGCGCGCCCCGGGACCACGCCCTGGCGGCGGGCGAGCATGAGCATGTGTTCCTCGGCGAGGGCCATGCCCGCAACGAACGGCGCACCTGGTTCGTCATCGCCCTTACCGCCACCATGATGGTGGTGGAGATCGTCGCCGGCGGGATCTTCGGCTCCATGGCCCTCGTCGCCGATGGCTGGCACATGTCCACCCATGCGGCCGCCATGCTGATCGCGGCCCTGGCCTATTTCTACGCGCGCAGGAATGCCCGCAACCGCCGCTTCACCTTCGGGACCGGCAAGCTGGGCGACCTCGCCGGGTTTTCGAGCGCTATCGTCCTGGCGATGATCGCCCTGCTGATCGGATGGGAAAGTGTGCTGCGCCTCCACGCGCCCGTTCCGATCGACTTCCCGCAGGCCATCGCCGTGGCCGTCATCGGGCTGGCGGTGAACCTCGCGAGCGCCTGGCTGCTGAGGGACGGGCATCACCACCATGGCCATGGCCATGGCCACGATCATCATCATCATGGCCACGACAACAATCTGCGCGCCGCCTATGTGCATGTCCTGGCAGATGCGCTGACATCCGTGCTGGCGATCGTCGCACTCGGGGCGGGCAGCCTCTATGGCTGGCTGTGGCTCGACCCGGTGATGGGGGTCGTCGGCGCCCTCGTCATCGCCCGCTGGTCCTGGAGCCTCATCCGGGACGCGGGCCGCGTCCTGCTAGACTACCTGCCGCCCGGGGAGGAGTTGCCCGACGAGATCCGTGCCGCGATCCAGGCGCCGGGCGACACGATCACCGATCTGCATGTCTGGCAGCTTGGCCCCGGCCACCACGGCGCGATCCTGTCGATCGCATCGGCGGCGCCACGGCCACCCTCCTATTACCGCGGAAAGCTGGCGCGGATCCATGAGCTGTCGCATGTGACGATCGAGGTCGAGCCAGCCGGGCCGCGGGGGGCCTGATCTCCCCCGGCGGCAACCACGGCCCTCCCCGGGGCGGAGGAAGGCCGGGGAAGGCGGGCTTCCCCGGGGCGGCGGATCAGGAGGCCATGCCCATCTCCTCGGCGACGAGGCTGACCCAGTAGCCGACGCCATAGGGGATCGCGTCGTCGTTGAAGTCATAGGTCGGGGTGTGCAGGCCCTCGGAGGTGGCGCCGCCGGCGCCCTGGCCCATAAAGACGAAGGCGCCGGGCCGGGCCTCCAGCATGGCGGCGAAATCCTCGCCGCCGGTGACGGGGGGCGCGTTGCCGTCCACCTTGCCCGCGCCCACCAGGGCGCTGGCGGCGGAAACGGCGATGGCGGTCTGTTCCGCGTGGTTCACCAGGGCGGTGCCGCCGCGGTTGTAGGCGACCTCCGCCGTGCAGTGGAAGGACGCGGCGAGGCCGGTGGCGAGCTCGCGCATCCGGCGCTCCATCGTGTCGCGCACGTCCTTGGTATAGGAGCGGCAGGTGCCGCCGAGCGTGACCTCGGCGGGCATGACGTTCAGCGCCCCGGGCGAGCCGCCATGCACGGCGCCGACGCTGATCACCGCGGAATCCACCGCCGCGACGTTGCGGCTGACGATGGTCTGCAGCGCCAGGATGAACTGCGCCTGCAGCACGAGGACATCGGTGGAGAGATGCGGCGTGGCGCCGCCATGGCCGCCCGTGCCGCGGAAGGTGACGGTCCAGCGGTCGCCGGCCGCGAGGGCGGGGCCGACGCGGGTCATGAAGGTGCCGAGCGGGCGGCCGGGCTCGTTGTGCAACCCATAGACGGCATCGACGGGGAAGCGGTCGAAGAGGCCGTCGGCCAGCATGGCCTTGGCGCCGCCGCGGCCTTCCTCGGCGGGCTGGAAGATGAACTGGACCGTACCGCCGAAGCCGCGGTTCTCGCTGAGGTACCGGGCGGCGCCCAGCAGCATCGTGGTGTGGCCGTCATGGCCGCAGGCATGCATCAGCCCCTTGTTCGTGGAGGCATAAGGCTTGCCGGTCTGTTCCTCGATATAGAGCGCGTCCATGTCGGCGCGCAGGCCGATGGCACGCTGCCCCGGCGCCTTGCCCTTCAGCGTGCCGACCACGCCGAAGCGGCCGACGCCTTCCGTGACCTCCAATCCCCATTCGCGCAGCTTCGCCGCCACCAGGGCGGAGGTACGGTGCTCGTCCATGCCGATCTCGGGATGGGCATGGATGTCGCGGCGGATGGCGGTCAGCTCCGGCTGGAGCTGGCGGATGCGGTCGAGAAGGGC
Source organism: Roseomonas mucosa ATCC BAA-692 (assembly GCF_000622225.1). Taxonomy (GTDB): domain Bacteria; phylum Pseudomonadota; class Alphaproteobacteria; order Acetobacterales; family Acetobacteraceae; genus Roseomonas; species Roseomonas mucosa. Next base: position 29,779 of record NZ_KK211412.1, read on the forward strand.
GTCGTTCATGGGCGTTTCCGTGCAAGGCGCAGGCCAGGTGACAGGAGACGGCGGTATGGGACGGTGCACAAGAAGGGTTGGCGGTTCTGTCCTGCCCAACCCCCGGGGGAGAGGCGCTGCCTCTCCGCCCGGCCCCCCTCTCCGCCGGGGACCGAAGCCGGTCCCCGGACCCCGGGCCTGAGTTGACTCTGTGCGGTTGCCGTCAGCCTGCAACCCGATCCCGGGGAGCAGGTGGCGACGCGGGGCTCCCGGAAAGAAGTAAAGACACCTTGTCCGCGTGGGCGGCACCGGCAGCCCGCCGGAGAGCATGGCTCTCCGGCGCGATCCGGCCACAGGGAGAACCAACTCATCGGGTCCAGGGCCCGCAGGGTCCTGGCGGATAGGGGTTTGGGGAAAGGCGGCGCCTTTCCCCAGGGGCAGGCCGCTTCAGCCCGGCCCGCCGAGCCTGGGCTGGGTGCCGTGGCGCTGGCGCAGGGCGTCGAGGCGGTCGGCGAGGCTGGTGGGAGCGGGCAGGACGCCGGCGGCCTGGTTCATGGCGGCGGCGATGTTGGGGTCGTCCTTCTCCGGCTTTGTCGGGGCCAGCAGCTTGGCCTTGGCGCTGGCGGCCTCGGCCTGGGCGAGGTCGCGGGCGGCGGCGTCCTGCATCGCCTTGAGCGCCACGCTGAGGCCGCTGGTGGCGCCGGAGAGGCCGGCGGCCTGGCGGGCAGCCTCGGCGCGCTGCTCGGCCATCTCGCGCTGCTGTCCGGCGCGGGTCATGTCGCGCTGGGCACGGTTCAGGGCGTCGCGCGCCGTGCGGAGCTTCTGGCCGGCCTGGTCGTAGGCGCCCTGGAGCATGTCCACGAACTCCTTGGCATCCACCGCGTCCTGCTTCTCGCGGTCCACCTCGGGGGCCATTTCCTCCAGCATGTTGAGGAGGGTGGCGAGGGACTGCTCGATGCCGGACTTCCTCGCCGGATCGGTCTCGGCGGCGGACTGGCGCTGGAGGACCTCGGCGGCGGCCATGCGCTGGTCGGAGAGCTGCTGGATGGCCTGGGCCTCGCGGGCCTCCTTCTCATAGGCCTGGCGGGCCTCGGCGACCTGCATGCCCAGGCGGTCGAGATGCTGCTCCATGGTGCGGAGCTCGGCCTCGGTGGCCGATTTCGGGTCCCAGCGCACGATGGCCTCGATGGCGCTGTTGACGGCCTGGTCGGTCTTCACGCCGACGAGGTTGCGGATGAAGGCGAGCATGGCGGTTCTCCCAATGGGCTTCGGGGCGGAGGGTGGTGCGGCAACGCTTCAGCCGGCCATGGCGCCGGCATTGAGCAGGGCCACGGCGATCTGGGTGCCCACCAGGGCGATGGCGGCGGCGGTGTTGCCCGTCTCGATCGCCGCGCGCAGGCCCCGGAAGATCCAGGCGACCAGCGCGAAGACCACGAGCTGGATCACCAGGGCGACGAGGCCCCAGACCAGGATGTCGATGGTGAGCCGGCTGGTGGCCAGGGTGGCGGCGAGCGGGATGGCGAGCGAGACCAGTGTGCCGCCGAGCACCACCCCGGCGGCGGTGTTGCCCGCCCGCATCAGCGCGACCTCGTGGAAGGGTGTGATCGCGATATAGGCGGCGGCACCGGCGGCGAGCAGCAGCAGCGTCACGCCGAACTGCACGATCAGCACGGGGATGCCCGCCGCCAGGGTGTTCAGGATCGCGTCCACGGGTGGCTTTCCTTCCGGGATGGCTGTGTCAGCCGGCGAGGCCGAGCGAGGCGGGGTTGAGGTCGATGCCGGCGCGGATCTCGACCCAGGCGGAGGAGCCGTCCTCCACGCTCTGCACCAGGATGTATTCGGTCTGCGGCGCGGGGGCGGGGGCGCCGGTCGGGGCGGCGTAGAGCATGGCGAGGCACCGGCGCTCGCGGGTGCCGGCGGTGGTTTGCAGGCTTTCGCGGAGTTCGCGCGGGGGGACGGGCTGGCTGCCGGGCTGCCAGAGGCGGGCGTAGCGTCGGCCATCCCTGGTCTGGAATTCCGGCCAGCCGATCATGCCTTCCCGGGGGTCGAGCCAGGCCTGCCATTCGGCCTCGTCCGCCGGGGTGACCTCGTCCAGCAGGGTGAAGTAGCGGCATTCCTCCGGCGTGCCGTCGGGGCCGGGGTGGACCTGCAGCATGGGCGAGTCCTGGCCGGGGAGGTAGAGGCGCAGCAGGGATTCACCGGCACCGGCGGCCGCGATCTGGCCGAGGCCCTCGACGCTCAGGCGCTGCGCGGCTTGCGGCGCCGCCGCCTTGAGCGAGGCGCCGGCCAGGAGGAAGGGCGTCGGGTCCATCGTCACGGTCATGCCGAGGCGGTAGCGGTCGGGCGTATAGCCCTCGCCCGACATCTTGTGGCGCAGCATGTCGCCCGCGCTGGCGATGCTGCCCATGGTGCCGGTCCGGTTCATGCCGCCCTCTCCCCCGCTGCTGCCATTCCCTGGGCCGGACCGCCGGTTCCGCGCCATGGCCAGGGCGCCGAGCAGGCCGCCGCCGACCACCACCACGCCCAGCACCATGCCGATGCCCGCGCCATGATGCTCCGTTGGCGTGACGGCGTCGCGGTTGGCGGTGGCGACCTCCGGCGGCACGTCGGGGGGCAGGTAGTCCGGGTCGCGCGGCTGGCCCTGCTGCTGCGCCAGGGAGCGGTCGAGCTGGTCGAGCTGGGCGCGGATCTGCGGGTCGTTGCGCGCGGCCTGCTCCGCCTGGGCGCGCCAGTCGCGCAGGGCGGGGTCGTCCTGGTGGTTGCGGAAGAAATCCGTATGGCCGGGGCGGTTCAGCGTGCTGAGCAGGAACCAGAGGAAGGCGGCGTCCCACATGCCGAAGCCGCGCGGGCCGGAAAGCACCGCGCCGCCGGGGTTCCAGCCCCGGTCGCGGTACCAGTCGGGGCCGCCATAGGTGCCGCGCGGGGCGGTGGCGCGGCCGGTGTTCCAGTTGCCGCCCCAGGAGCCCCCCCAGCCACCCCCTTGGCCGCCGCCCTGGTTCCCAACGGGGGGCCCACCGGGGGCCCCACCGGGGGCCCTACCGGGGGCCGGGACCGGCGCGGGGATGCGGCGGCTGGCCTCGCGCTCGCGCATCCGGCGCAGGGCGTCGCCGGCGGCCTCCCGGTTGTAGGAGCGGTCGGAGGCCGAGCCGCCCATGCCGGGGATGCGGCCGAAGCCCGAATCGGGGCGGGCATAGCCGCCGCTGGACGGGGTGCGGGAGGGGGCCGCGTAGCCGCCGAAGGAAGGGGTGCGCGGCGCGGCGCCGGAATAGCTGGGGCGCGAATAGCCGCCGCTGGAACGCGCCGCGCCAGGCCGGGCCAGGGCCTCCGCCGCCGGAAGGGCGAGCAGGAGGCAGGCAAAGGCGGCGGACAGGAGGCCCGGGCGGACCTGCCGGAGACAGGACATGCCGCCATGCATAGGCGATCGGGCGCCCGGCGGCGAGGAGGCAACGAAAATGTCACCCGGCGGTCCGGGCGGCGGTTGCGCCGCCACCCGGCCCAGGGACCTCTCCCCCGGAGGGGCGAGAGCCTCAGCGGAAGTAGTAGGCCGCCACGGCGGACTGGTAGATCAGGCTGAGCAGGTCGCGGCCGATCTGGAAGTATTTCGGATCGAGCCGGGGCATGGCGATCAGCTCGTCGCCCGGGCTGGGCCCCACGGCCGGGTCGAGGATGATCTCGCCGCTGGCCTTGCGGATCATGATGTTGCGGATGTCGCCCCGGTCGGCGAAGCCGCCGGCCTGGTCGATATACTGCTGCACCGTCATGCCGGCGCGCCAGACCACGGTGGTGGGGGAAAGGACCTCGCCCGCCACCATCACCGTCTGGCTGCGCTCGGGGATCACGATGGTATCGCCGTCCTCCAGCCGCACGTCGGCGCAGCGGCCGTTGCGGTCGGAGACGACGAGGCGCCCCTCCGGCTTGATGCGCCGGCCGCGCTGGATGTAGCCGAGCACGAGCTGCGCCTCGGTGTTGCGGATCTCCGCCACGCCGGTGGTGGCGGCAGTGGACATGAAGAGCTGCCGTTCCAGCCGGTCGAGAGATTCGTTCAGCGCGCGCTGCTGCTGCGCGGCGATGCGCGGGCGCAGCAGATAGACCGAGGCGGTGTCGGCCAGGCGCGGGTCCACCGACACGTAGTCGAGGAGCTGGCAGAGCCCGACATCGCGTTCGGCGATCAGCACGGAGGGGCCGATGCGGCTGCCCTCGATGTTCACGCGCACCGTGGGCGGCGGGGCGTCGGTGATGAAGCTCACCACGTCCTGGTCGCTCAGGGAGAGGCTGCGGAGCTGCGCCGTGGTGACGTAGCGGGCATAGGGCTGGCCGCTGCGGGTGCCGCGCACGACCACGTTGGTGGCCGCCGGCAGGGGTGCCGCGAGGTCGATCAGCTCGGCACCCGACATGGCGCGGCCCGGCACCTCGAAGAGGTAGTTGTTGCGGACCGAGCCGTTGACGCCCACCAGCGCGCCCTGCCTGGCCACGATGATGGTGTCGTTGTCCTGCATGGTGATGGCGGGAAGCTGGCCACGCAGCAGGAAGGCGTAGAGGTCGATCTTCGCGACGGTGCGGCCGCCGCGCTGGACGGAGATGTCGCGGAAGGAGCCGCGCACCGGATCGACGCCGCCGGCGCGCACCAGGAAGTCCAGCACCGTCTCGGCGCCGGAGCCGGTGTGGCGGCCGGGGGTGCGGACGAAGCCGGTGACGAAGACGCCGATGCGGTTGGCGTTCAGCAGCACGGCATAGACCTGGACCTGCTGCGTGTAGATGCGGCGGACCTCGGATTCCACGACCTTCTGCAGGTCGCCCGAGCGGGTGCCGGCGATGCGGATCGGGCCGATCGAGGGCAGGAAGAGGTTGCCGTCGGGATCGACCTGGCCGACCGCCTCGGCCTCCACCGCGCCCCAGACGCGGACGCTGACGCGGTCGCCCGGGGCGATGCGGTAGTTCGGCGTCGGCGCGTCGATGGCGCTGGGCGAGTTCCGGGTGAAGAGCGAGGCGCCGAAGACGGCGCGCGTCGGGCCGGGAAAGCGGTCGGGCTCCGCCAGGGGGCCGGTGGCGTTGGCGCCACCCTCGGCCTCGGTGGCGGCGCCCTCGCGGTTGATCTGCGTCTCGCTGCCGAGCAGGCGGTCGATCTGCGACGGGGCCAGGGAGTTGTCGGAGCCGCCGCCATTGGCGGTCTGGCCCGACAGCCGCCCGGGCACGGCCTGCCCCACCGTCTGCTGCGACTGCTGCAGCATCTGCGGCAGGGTCTGTGCCTTGGCGGCAGTCGGCAACAGCGGCACCAGCAGGGCCGCGGCCAGGATCAGCGCACGCATCTCATGCATCCCCCAAACAACAGTGACGCCAACCTGTCCCCCTCCCCGGGGATCAGGAGGCGTGTTCCCGAACGCCGGCGACGACGAGCCAGCCCATCGCGTAGAGCACGCAAAGGATCGCGAAGAGGCTGCCCAGGATGAATCCGGCCTTCGGATACTCGGCCTCCTGGGCCATGTTCGGCTCCACCACGCGGGCCAGGAAGAGTGCCTGGCGCTGCGCGTCCACCCGCGCCGTCTCCAGCGAGGCGGTGGCGGAGGCGAGCTGCTTGTCGGCGAATTCCCGCTCCAGCAGCAGGCGCTCATAGCCCGCGAGCTGCTGCGGCAGCGCCTGCCGGCCGTCGGCCGTGATGCGGGCGCGCTCGATGGCGATCTGGCGCTCCAGCGCGTCGATCCGGTTCTGCACGTTGCGCAGCTCCGGGTTGCCGGGGCGCAGATAGGCGGTCTTCTCGATCAGCTCGGCACGGGCCTGGGTCAGCGTCGCCTCCAGCTTGGCCACGATCTCCAGGCTGGCCTTGGCCTCGCTGGCGGGATCGACGAGACGCTCGCGGACGCGGAAATCGGTCACCGCCTCGCGCGCCGCGATCACCCGCTGCTCGGCGCGGGTGACCTCGGCGCGGGCGACGTTCAGCGTGTTCTCGCGCGCGCGGTCGCCGAGCTTGTTCACGAGCCCTTCGGAGAGGGTGAGCAGCGCCTCGGCGACGGCCTGGGCGTCCTCGGTCCGGAAGGCGCGCACGCTGAGCGTGACCGTGCCGGAGGAGCTGTCATGCGAGACGTTGACCATGCGCTTGTAGTACTTGAGCAGCCGCTCCGCCGGCGGGTCGCTGTCCCAGAGCCGCGCCACGAGATCCGCCTCGGGCCGCCGCCAGATCTCCACGAGGTTCAGCGTCCGCTGCACGCCGTCCAGCGCGTCGCGCGACTTGATGAAGTCCACGATCGCCAGCGCGTCCTCGTTGGAGGAGGTGAATCCGGCCGAGGTCAGCAGCGAGCCGAGGGCGCTGGAGGCGGTGGGCCCGCCGGAGCGGGTGCGGACGAGGAAGCGCGCCTCGCTCTGGTACTGCGGCGTGGCGACCAGCAGGAAATAGGTGGAGGCGATGAGCATCGGCAGGCCGATGACCAGCAGGATCATGCGGTAGCGGTGCAGCAGCGCCTGCAGCCGGCCGCGGCGGCGCGGCAGCGGCGGCAGGACGTTGCTGCCCTCGAGGCCGCCTGTCGCGTCAAAGGGACTGATAGGCGGCGATAGCTTCATCGACATCCTCGTAGAAATCCAGGCGGCCCTGGCGGAGCACGCCGGCCGTCCGGCAGAAGAGGCGGACCTGTTCCGGGCTGTGGGAGACCATCAGCAGGGCGGAGCGGGACAGGCGCTCCTCCATGGCCTGGTGCGTGCGGTCCACGAAGCGGGCATCGCCGGCGCCCACGGCCTCGTCCACCAGGTAGCAGTCGAAGTCCACCGCGAAGGAGAGGCCGAGCAGGAGGCGGCTCATCATGCCGGCGGAATAGGTGCGGACGGGTTCGTGGAAATAGGGACCGAGCTCGGCGAAGTCCTGCACGTAGTCGAGGACCTGCCGCACCGGGATGCCGTAGATGCGGGCGATGAAGCGAGCGTTGTCGGCGCCGGTGAGGCTGCTCTGCACGCCGATGCCGGAGGCGAGCGGCCAGCTTACCGACATGTCCTTCCAGACCCGTCCGACGGTCGGCATCTCCACGCCCGCGAAGATCCGCAGCAGCGTGGACTTGCCGGCGCCGTTGCGGCCGAGGATGCCGACCGCGTCGCCCGGATGGACCACCATGTTCACGCCTTGGAGCACCTGCTTCACCCCGGCGCGGGTGTGGTAGGCCTTCCAGACGTTTTCCAGCACCAGCATGGCGTCAGTACATGCTCAGCTTGCTGCGCACGGCGCGCAGCGCCAGCATGCCGGTGACGTTGCTGCCGACGATCCATTCGAGGATGTAGACCGTGTCGTAGTAGGAGGGGAGCTGGTCGCCGAACTGGCCGTCGCGGATCATCTCGTGGATGTTGATCAGCGGCATCCAGAGCAGGATCTCGCGCCATTCCGGGGAGAACCAGTTCAGCGCGAAGAAGGCGCCGGAGACGGGCATCAGCAGGTAGGTCACGGGGTGGACGAGGCGGTCGAAACCTTCCCAGCGCCCCCCGGCCGAGGCCAGCAGGAGCGACAGGCCGTGGCTGAGCAGGATCATGCAGGACACGCCGAGGATCAGCAGGCCGGGATTGGCCGGCGGCTTCTCCGCGACAAAGGAGCAGACCGCGACGATCACCACGATCACGCCGAGGATGGCGGAGGATTCGAGGATGTTGCGCGCCAGCATGATGTCCAGCAGCGTCACGCGCTGGTGGTAGAGCAGGGTGAGGTTGGAATGGATCGCGCTGGGGGCGCGGGTGACGACGGAGCGGAAGACGAAGAAGGGCACGTAGCCGAACATCGAGAACAGGAAGGGATCGATGCCCCCCGGCATGTCATGCCCCGACAGGGAGTGGAGCATGCCCACCGCCGTGCCCAGGGTCAGCGGTTCGAGGAAGAGCCAGAGGAAGCCGATGTTGTGGCGGCCGAAGCGCGTATGCAGCTCGCGCATGAAAAGCGCCCCCACCACGGCACGCTGCACGTGGAAGGATTCCAGCAGGCTCGGCTTTTCCCCGTAGGAGATGCTCACGTCAGGTCACAACTGTCCGAAGGTGCCGCCACTGAGCAGCGGACGGGTGGGCACCCAGCCGAGGGCGGGGTCCTGGCAATAGACGCGGCTGCCGGGGGCGCCGCCGATCTGCACCTCGCGGCAAGGGCGGCCGGAGGCGGCGTCATAGGCGCGCACCACCCGCACGCTGGCGACGCGGCCGCCATCGGGCAGGGGCAGGCTGGCCTGCTGGCCCGGCTGGGCCTGTCCGACGAAGGCGCCGATCGCATCCGCCTGGCGGGCCGGCGGCAGGGGCAGGTTCGGGCTCGCGGCGGAGGCGGCGGCCGGGGCAGGCTCCCATGTCAGCCCGATGCCGCGACCGCCGCATCCAGCCAGCAGGAGCGGAAGAAGGAGCAGAAACACTCTCATACCGCGAAAATCCTGAAGTTTGCCCGGCATTTCATCTACCCAAGGTAGCCGATCCCGCAACTGCGAGTAAAATGGTTAACGGATGAAATTGACCACTCCTCTTACGGTTACGGAAGCGATGCTGGCTTCCTGGCCACACCTTCCCGGGTTCTGGCCGGATGCCGTGCTGGTCCGGGAACGGGTCGGGGTGGGACCGCTGCTGCTGCGGGAGGGCGATCCGGCGCCGCGGGGCTGGGCGGGGCTGGTACAGCGGGTCTCCTCCTCCCCCTTCGATCCGCCGGGCTTCGCCGAGCACCGGGCGCCGCCGATCCTCTTCGCGCCCGGCCTAGCGGGGACCGCCGGCCCGGAGGAGCGGGACGAGGCGGCGGCGCTGGCGCGGCGCCACCGGCTGGGCGGGCCGCCCGGGCTGCCCGATCCCGGGGGCGAGGCGCTGGGCGGCGAGGTCCGCGGGGATGCGCTCTGCTTCACGGAGGCGGCGGCGCGGCGGGTCCTGGCGGAAGGGGGGAGGCCGGCGTTGACGCGCGACCCCTGGACGGGGTTCCTGCCCGGCCCCGTGCCGGGCGCGGCGCGGTTGGAGCGGCGCGTCTCGCCCTGGAGCCTGATCGACCTCGCCACGGAGATGCAGGGCGCCATCCGGGGCGCGGGGTGGGCCATGGCGGTGCTGGCGCGGATCGCGGGCCTCTCCTGCCCCGATGCGCCACCGGGCGACCTGGCGGAGGCGCGGGCGGCGGACCCGTTCCGGCGCAGCCCCCTCCCCTTGCCCGAGGCGATGGAGATGCTGCGCTTCTGGCGGGAGCGGGAGGGGGAGAACCGGCGCGTCTCTGTCTGCCTGGGCATCGCGCGCTGGAAGCGGGCGCAGGTCGGCGCGCTGCTGGGGCGCGACAACGGCGCGGCGCCATGCTTCGCGGAGAGCGCGGAAGGCGCGCTGCGGATGGCCCGCACGGCGCAGGAGCGGGGCGAGGCCGGCGGGATCGCCGTCTGGGCCTCGCGCGAGAAGCCGGGACTGCGCGCGCAAGGGCTGCCGGTGCTGGCGCTGGAGGATGGCTTCCTGCGCTCGCGCGGGCTGGGGGCGCGGTTCCTGCCGGGGGCCTCCTACTGCCTCGACGGGCGCGGGGCCTATTACGACCCGGCGCAGCCCTCGGATCTGGAGCTGATCCTGCAGCGGGGGGTGGCGGACCGGGCGCTGCTGGCACGGGCGCGGGCGCTGCGCGCGGCGATCGTGGAACGCGGCATCGGCAAGTACCACCTGGGCGGGGAGGTTCCGCCCATCGCGGCACCGGCGGGGCGGCCGGTCCTGCTGGTGCCCGGGCAGGTGCAGGACGATGCCTCGGTGCGCTGCGGCGGCGGGGCGATCCAGTCCAACCTCGCGCTGTTGCGGGCGGTGCGGGCGGCGCGGCCGGAAGGGTTCATCCTCTACAAGCCGCATCCGGACCTGGAGGCGGGGTTCCGCAAGGGGCGGATCGCGGCGGCGGAACTGGCGGCGGTGGCGGACCAGGTGGTGGTGGGCGCGCCGCTCTCCGGCCTGTTCCCGCTGGTGGACGAGGTGCACACGCTGACCTCGCTTTCCGGCTTCGAGGCGCTGCTGCGCGGCGTGCCGGTCGTGACCTACGGGCGCCCTTTCTATGCCGGCTGGGGACTGACCGAGGACCGGGCGCCGGAAGGCTTTCCGCCCGGGCGGCGCGGCGTGGCGCGGTCGCTGGAGGAGCTGGTGGCGGCGACGCTGCTCCTCTACCCGCGCTACATCGACCCGGTGACGCTGCTGCCCTGCCAGGCCGAGCTGATCCTGGAACGCTTGGAAGATCCCGACGCCTGGAAGCTCTCGCCCCTGACCCTGCATCGCGGGCTGGAAGGGCGGCTCCGGCGCTGGATCGCGCGGCTGGCCGGGCGGCGGTAGGGGCGTTCGGACACGCCTCGCGGTTGCCGTTGCTCTGTCCCGGGTGAAAGGCGCTGCCTTTCCCCCGGACCCCCTATCCGCCAGGACCCTGCGGGCCCTGGACCCGGTTCGTTGGCGCTCGCTGATGCCGGATCGCGCCGGAGAGCATGGCTCTCCGGCGGATTGCCGGTGCCGCCCGTGCGGAAACGGTGTCTTTCTTTTCGGGAGCCCCGCCTTTCCACCTGCTCCCGGGGATCAGGCCGCAGGCTGACGGCCACCACGCAGAGCCAGCTCAGGCCCGGGGTCCGGGGACCGGCTCCGGTCCCCGGCGGAGAGGGGGGCCGGGCGGAGAGGCGGCGCCTCTCCCCCGGCGGCCAGCCATGAGGCGCAACGCCCGAAAGGCCATCCTATCGCGACGGAACCGGGACCGGCGTCTCCATCCGCTGTGGTGGGGATTCCGCGAGGGGGTTGGTGGCGGCGCCGATGGGCGGCGGGACCGGGGCGGCGAGAGGCGGCAGGGCGGGCGCGGCGGTGAAGTCCAGCACGGGGGCGTTCAGCAGCCCGTGGTGCAGGCGGTGGGTGGCCTGCCGCACGGCGACGGCGAGGCCTTCCTTCGCGTAGTAGACGCCGCGGATGTGCAGGCAGTGGGCGATGCCGCGCAGGAAGCCCTCGCGCAGCGCCATGTCGGGGCGGGGCGGGTCGCGCCAGAAGGCGTCGAGCGGCCCGGCATGGGTGAGGCCGGGAATCCTGTAGATCGCCTGGCCCAGCGCGTGGGTGGGCAGGTTGTCGATCAGGGCGCGCAACCCGACGGTGCTGTTGACGGTGATGACGCCCTGCACGCTTTCGGTGATGTGGCCGAGATTGCCGCCGCCCAGGTAGTGCACGCGGCCGGCCACGCCGTGGCGCTGGGCGATGCGGCGGACGCGGCGCTTCCAGCGCTTGATGCCGGGGTCGAGCGGGTGGACCTTGACCAGCAGCTTCGCCTCGGCGGGCGCGTGGCGGGCGAAGGATTCGATCACCTCCTCCATCGCCGTGTCGAGGTCGGGGTAGTGGGAATAGGCCCGCAGGGAGAAGTCCGTCTCCATCTGCATGGCGAAGAGGAAGAGCAGGCCCTTGCCCTGCAGCGCGCGCACGATGGCGTCGGCGCGGCGGTTGTCGTGGCGCCGGGTCAGCAGGCGCAGCAGCGTGCCCGCATAGACGGGGATCGGGTGATAGAGCTGGTGGCTGCGGTGGTGCGGAAAGGGCCAGCGCAGCATCGCCGTGAGATGGTAGGCGATGTCCCAGGCGGCCTGGCGCGGGAAGCTGTCGCGGTGATGCACCACGAGGTCGGGCGGCGGCAGGTTGCGGCCCATCTCGACGATGGTCTCGGGGTCGCGCGGGAACCGGCTCTCGGCATTCATGCCGTCGCGTTCCAGGACGATCCAGTCCGGGCGGATATAGCCGAAATCCGTGGCCACGACGCGCATGCCGCGGCGTCGGGCGATGGCGATGGCGGCGCGGTGCATCGGGCGCTGCTCGCCCAGAAGCACGAGGTCGGTGGCCTGGCGCTCCTCGCAGAGCGCCTCGAACCAGGCGGGCCAGTCGCCGGGGCGGCCACGGTAGCTCACGGCGTCGGGGCCGTGCCAGATCAGCCAGTCGCCGGCATTGAGGTTCACGCGCAGCACGTCGTGGCCGAGGGCGCGGAGCTCGGCGCCGACAAGACGGAAGAAGGGGCTGATCGGCCCTTGCAGGAACAGGAAGGACTTGTGCCCGGGCGGCGGGGTGCCGGCGCGGGTGGTGGCGATGGCGTTCATGCGGGAGGCGTCGCCTCCAGCGGTGCGTGCCAGACGCGCCAGCGCCCGGTGACGGGGGCGCGCAGCCGCGTCATCGCGGCCAGCATCGAGGCATTGTCTTCCAGGATCCAGGAGACTTCGAGGCGCTGCCAGCCACGGCGTTCCGCCAGGGCGATGGCCTCGGACAGCAGGGCGCCGACGGCCATGCGCGAGACCTGGCTGCGGCGGAAGGCGCGGCGGATGCCGAGCAGGGGAATGCGGGCGGAGGTGGTGCGGCCGGCCAGCGCGCCGGCCATGCCGAGCCAGCCGGAGGGCCAGAGGCGGCCGCCGAGCCGGTGGGAGATTTCCTCCAGGTTCGGCACCACGGCGCAGAGGCCGACCGGCTCGCCCTGCCATTCGGCGAAGAGGACACGGCCGGAGGCGAGCAGCGGGCGCAGCAGGCGGCGCATCGTGTCGGACTCGGCGGCGGTGACGGGTTGGGCGGCCCAGTTCTGCGCCCAGGCATCGTTGTAGAGCGCGCGGATCAGCGCGACCTCCTCGCCCAGCCGCCAGGGGTCATGCGGGCGGATGCGGAGGCTGCCGCGTCCCGGCCAGAGGGCCAGGAGGGAGGCGAAGCGGGCGCGGTGGGTCTCGGCGGCGACGTCCAGCGTGCAGGCGAGGACGTCCTTCTCCCGCCGCAGGCCGAGCGGGGCGCCGGCTTCCTCCAGCAGGGGCGGCAGCCAGGCGGGGTTGCGGGGCATGCGCAGCATCGGCGCCTCCCCGCCTTCGACGCGCAGGCCGATCTCGTGGTTCACCGAGAAGGAGAAGGGGCCGCGCAGGGCGGTGGCGCCCCAGGCGGCGAGCTGCGCGGCGGCGGCGCCGAGCAGGGCGCGCAGGATGGCGGGGTCCTCCTCGCAGGCCAGGAAGCCGAAATGGCCGATGCCGCCGGTGGAGCCGTCGCGCGGCAGGGCGGCGCAGATGCGGCCCACCGGCTCCGCGCCGCGCAGGGCCAGGAAGCGGGCGATGTGCCATTCGCCCAGGGCGGTGTTGAAGCCGGGATCGAAGACGCGGCGGCTCTCGAAGAGCAGGGGCACGGTCCAGCCCGCCGCCTCCCCGCCCAGGCGCGCGGGCAGGTCGAGCCAGGTGGCGGCCTCCGGCGCCGAGGCGATCCCGACGATGCGGAGCGGGGCCGATGCCCGCGCCATGGCGGGCGCGGCCATCGTTCCGGCCGGCGATGTGGCGAGCGTGGTCAGCCCGGGACCTCCAGCGGGGAGAGGCTGGCCATGGCCTCGGCCAGGACCTCCAGCGCGCGGTCCAGCTCGGCCGTCTCGTGCTCGGCGCAAAGGAAGAAGCGCAGGCGGGCGGCCTGTTCCGGCACGGCGGGGAAAACGATGGGCTGCACGTTCACGCCGCGCTCGAACATCGCGACGGACAGCCGGGCGGCCTTCACCGAGGAGCCGGTGATGACGGGCACGATGGCATGGCCCTCGGAGGAGCCGGTGTCGAAGCCCATGGCGCGGGCGCGGTCGCGGAAGTGGCGGGCGTTGCGCTGGAGCTTCTCCACGCGCCAGGGCTCGGCGCGCATGATGCGCAGGGATTCGCTGGCGGCGGCGGCGAGGTTGGGCGGCAGGCCGACGGAATAGACGAAGCCCGGCGCGGTGTGGCGCAGCCATTCGATCAGGTCGCGCTGGGCCGCGATGAAGCCGCCGCAGCCGGACAGGGTCTTGCTGAGCGTGCCCATCCAGATGTCCACCCCGGCGGGATCGACGCCCTGCGCCTCGAAGACACCGCGGCCGGTGGGGCCGAGCACGCCGAGGGAATGGGCCTCGTCCACCATCAGCCAGGCGTCGTGGCGGCGGGCGATCTCCACGAAGCGGGCGAGGTCGGGGACGTCGCCGTCCATGGAGTAGTGGCCCTCGACCACCAGCAGGGCGCGGCCGGCGGCGCGGCGGGCGCCTTCCAGCGCGCGCTCGGCGGCGCGCCAGTCGTTGTGGGCGAAGGGGATGCGCCGGGCGCCGGAAAGGCGGGCGCCCTCGGTGCAGGAATTGTGGATGGCGGCGTCGTGGACGATGACGTCGCGCGCGCCCATCAGGTGGCCGATGACGGTGACGTTGGTGGCATGGCCGGAGACCATGCAGAGCGCGGCCTCGGCGCCGTAGTTCTCCGCCAGCAGGGATTCCAGCTCGGCATGGACCGGGCGCTCGCCGGAAACGAGGCGGGAGGCGGAGGGGGAGACGCCGTAGCGGTCGATCGCCGCCTTGGCCGCGCCGGTGACGCGCGGATCGCCGTTCAGCCCGAGGTAGTTGTAGGAGGAGAAGTTGAGGTAGCGGCTGTTGCCGATGGTGGTCCGGGCGCCCGCGACGCCGGCATGGGGGCGGAAGAAGGGGCTTTCCAGCGAGAGCGCCTCCACCGCCGTCTGCATCAGGGCGAAGTCGCGCATGCCGGGCAGGTCGGCGAAGCGGCTGCGGGTGCCGCGGGCCGCGCTCCCTCGGTTCCTCCCCTGGTCTTCCCCTTGGCCGATCCGCGCCTCGTCCTGGTGCGCGCGCCGCTTGGCCAGGCGCTGCAGCAGCGCCAGGCGGGCGGTGGTGGAGAGGCCGAAGGAATGGGTCATCGGGCGGTCTCTCCCTCGGTGGTCAGGGGCTGGCCGCCGGCGGCGCCGGGCTGCGGGCCGCCAGGGGAAGGATGCGAGGGAATTCCACGGGCAATGTCGCGGGAGGGCACCGGCGGAGCGGCGTGGCCGCCGGAGGCCGCCTCACCGCCCGCCGCCAGATCCTCCGGGGGATGCGAGGGCTCGAAATGCTCCAGCAGCATGGCGACCTGGGCTTCCTCGCCGCCGCCGCGCAGGCCATCGGCCACGCGGGCGGCGAGGGAGCCGAGGGTGAGGTCGTCGGTCACGCCGGCGAGCGGGACGGAGAGGCCCAGGCGCTGTTCCAGCGCGCCGCGCAGCTCCAGCCCGCCCAGGCTGTCCAGCCCCAGGCGCGCCACGGGCGTGTCGGCGGCCAGGGATTCGGGCGGCAGGCGCAGGATGCGGCCGAGTTCCTCGGCGCCGATGCGGACCAGCAGGGCGCGGGCTTCCTCGGGCGGCAGGGTGGCGAGATGGGCGCGCATGTCCTCGACCTCGGCGCCCGTTCCGCCGGCCTCGCGCACCAGGGTGAAGGCGGGTTCGCGCAGCACCGGCAGGGCGGCGCCCAGGCGACGCCAGCCGAGCCGGGCGAGATGCACCACGGGCCGGTCGCCGGACAGCAGCGCCGGCAGGCTGTCCAGCGCCTCGCGCGATGCCATCGGCTCCACGCCCAGGCGGCGGGCCAGGGTGGCGGCGGTGCCGGATTCGCGGGCCAGGATGCCCGCATCGGCGATCGGTCCCCAGCCGACCGCCAGGGCGGGCAGGCCCTCCGCCCGGCGGGCGCGGGCCAGGGCCTCCAGCCCGGCATTGGCGGCGACGTAGTTGCCCTGCCCCGGATTGCCGAGCGGCGTGGTGGCCGAGGAGAAGAGCAGGAACAGCTCCAGCGGGTCGCGCCGCGTCAGGCGGTCGAGGTTCAGGGCCGCCCGCAGCTTGGGGCCCAGCACGGCGGCGAAGCGCGGCGCGTCGAGCGAGGCCAGCGCGCCGTCGTCGAAGACCGCGGCGGCATGGACCACCCCGGCCACGGGCCCCTCGCGCCGCAGCGTGTCCAGCAGCGTGGCCAGGGCCTGGGGATCGGCGGCGTCGCAGGCATGGGCCGAGGCGCGGGCGCCCAGGGCACCCAGGGCCACCAGCGCGGCCTCGATGCCCGGCGTGGCGGGGCCGCGGCGGGAAACGAGGGCGAGGCGCCTGGCGCCGCTGGCGGCGAGCCACTTGGCGCATTCCAGGCCGAAGCCGCCGGTGCCGCCGGTGACGAGGACGAGGCCCTCCGGCGGGGTCCAGCCCGGCTTCTCCTCCGCCTGGAGGCGCGGCGGCAGGATCACGATCTTGCCGATCTGCGCGCTTGCCTGGAGCAGGCGGAAGGCGTCCTCCACCTCCTCCGCCCGGCGGGTCAGGCGGGGCAGCGGGATCAGCTCGCCGCGCGACAGGCGGTCGCGCAGGCTCTCGATCAGCCGCTGCGCCTCGCCCGGGCGGGCGGCCGGAAGCTGGTCCACGTCCACGCCGAAATAGCTGATGTTGCGGCGGAAGGGGCGAAGCGCGATGCGGCGGTCCTCGGCATAGTCGCGCTTGCCCAGTTCGACGAAGCGGCCCCAGGGGCGCAGCAGGGCGATGGAGCGTTCCATCGCCTCCCCGGCCAGGCTGTTGAGCACCACGTCCACCCCGTCCGGCCAGTGGCGGCGGAGATGGTCGGCGAAGCCGGCGTCGCGGCTGTCCAGCACCAGGTCGGCCCCGGCGGCGCGCAGGAAGGCGCGCTTGGCCTCGGTGCCGGCGGTCATCGCCACCTCGGCCCCGGCGGCGCGGGCGACCTGCAGGGCGGCGAGGCCGACCGCCCCGGCGCCGCCATGGACCAGCACGCGCTCGCCCGGCTGGAGGCGGGCGCAGGCTTCCAGCGACCAGATGGCGGTGAGGAAGGCCACGGGGGCGGTGGCGGCGGCGGCGAAGCCCATGCCCTCCGGCATCGGCGCCACGGCCTCGGCCCGGGTCACGGCATGGGAGGCGAGCGCGCGCGGGGCGAAGCCGAAGACGCGAGCCCCGGGGCTCAACGCGGTGCCGGGACCGGCGGCCTCGACCACGCCCGCGAATTCCATGCCCAGGCCGGGCCCGGCGAAGCCGTCGCGCAGGGTTTCCTCCGGCAGCAGGCCCTGGGCCCACATCAGGTCGCGGAAGTTCAGCCCGGCGGCCTCGATGCGCACGGCGATCTCGCCCTGGGCCAGCGGGGCATGCTGGACCGGCGAGGGTTCCCAGCCCAGGCTGCCGAGCTGTCCCGGCTGGCGCACGGCGAGGCGCGCGGGGGCGGCCGGCGGGCGCGGTTCGGCGCCGCCCGGGCGCAGGCGCGGGGCGCGGCGGGCGGCGGCCCCGATCAGCAGCTCGGGTTCCGCGCCCGGGGCGAGGAGTTCCGGCAGCAGGCGGGCCGCCGCGGCCCGGGGCGCCAGGGCGGTGTCCAGCAGGATTCGGCGCGGGGCGAGGTCCGGCATCTCGTTGGCCAGGCCGCGGGCGAAGGCGCGCAGGGCCTCGGCGACAGGCTGGGCGGGAGTGCCGGCGATGACCAGGGTGAAGCGCCGGACGGTGCCCTGGGCCGCCTCGGCCAGCCGGGCCAGGGCAGCCAGGGTGGCGGCGAGGCTGGTGGCCGGGTCGGCCTCGCCGGGGGCGGCCAGGACCAGCAGGTCGGCGCCGCGCAGGTCGCGGGCCGGCAGTGCGGCGGCATCCTCCAGCCACCCGCCGTCGCGGAGGGCATCCGGCAGGGCGGCGGCAAGTTCCCCGGCCAGGGCGTCGCGCAGCGCGGCGGCGCCGGCATCGGCCAGGAGCAGGAGGCGGGCGGAAGCGGGCCGAGCCGATACGCTGCCCGTCGCGGGGTGGCGCACCGGCGCCGGACGGGTGGCGAGGAGCAGCAGGGCGGGCCAGGGCGCGGCGCGCAGCGGTTCGGCCCGCACGTGGTGCCAGCCGGCCTCCCGCGCCAGGGCGGCGCGCCATTCCGCAGCGTCCGGCAGGGGGCGGCCCGACCACCAGCCGGGCTCCTGCCCCAGGGCGAGGTCGAGCAGGCGGCCCGGCAGCGGCTCGGCCAGGAGAAGGGTGCCGCCTTCGGCCAATGCGGGGGCGAGGCGGGACAGGAGGGCGGTGCCGCAGCGGGCGCGAAGCGCGGCGCCGATGCCCACCACCAGATCCGCCGCCACGGGGGCGGGCTGTTCCGAAAGCGGGTCCCAGGCCAGGGCTTCCGGCGCCACATGGCCGCGCGCTTCCGGCAGGGGACGGCCCTCCCCTGCCACCAGCAGGGTGACGGCGCGGCCGGTCTCGGCCAGGGCGGCGAGCAGGTGGCGGGTCAGCGCGGCGCCGCCGAGGTCGAGCACGCGCAGCGGCCGGTCGGCGGGCCATGCGGCGGCCAGGGCGGCGGCGGCGGCGGCGGCGGTCTCGGCCAAACGGTCCTGGCCGCCGGCAAGGTCGGGCGGGGCGAGCGGCAGGGCGGGGACATGGCCGGCGAGGCTGTCCGGCAGGCGTTCCGCCGCCAGGGCGAGCCAGGCGAGGTCGTGCGCCAGGGCGGGCTGGTCAGCCAGGACGGACTGCCAGATCTCCTCGGGCGCCGGCAGTTCCTCCTGCGGCAGCAGGCGCCAGGCGGTGCCGTCATGGTGGGCGAGGCCGTCCTCCGCCAGGGCCTGCCACAGCCCGCCGGCCAGGGTGGCGGGCGGCGTGGCCGGGGCGGAACGGATGGTGGGCAGGGCGGACAGGGCGCGCTGCGCCAGGACACCGGCCCAGCCCTCCAGCAGCAGGGCGGATTCGCTGAGGTCCAGCCGCTCGTCGGCCCGCATCGCGGCGGCGAGGGCGTCGTCGAGGGCGGGTTCGGGAGCCGGCAGCGAGGGGTCGGCGACCGGCACGTCCTCCAGCCGGAAGGCACGCAGCGGCGCTTCCTCGCCGCGCGCCAGGCGCAGGCGCTGGAGGGTCACGCCCTGGGCGAAGGCCACCACCTGGCCGGCGGCGTCGCGCAGCAGGAGGCTGGCCTCGGCGGAACGCTCCCCCAGGCTGGCGAGGCGGAGCTCCGCGCTGTCCGCCGGGGCGGCGCCACGGCGGAAGACCAGGCGCTCGAAGCGGACGGGGACCAGGGCCTCGCCCTCCGGCAGCGCGTCGGCGCGGGCCGGGAACTGCGGCGCCAGCAACCCGATCAGCCCCTGCAGCGCGCCGTCGAGGCGGACGGGGTGGAGGTGGAAGCCCTCGTCCGGCGGGGCGGCCCCGGGCAGGGCGAGGCGGAGCAGCGCCTGCCCGCCCTCGGTGGCGACGGAAACCAGCGGGCGGAAGGCCGGGCCGTAATCCAGGCCGAGGCGGGCGGCGAGCGCGGTGATCTCCGGTCCCGTCATCTCGTCCGGCGCGGCCAGGGCCAGGGCGGCGGTGGCGGGAAGCGCGGCCTCGTTGGCCTCGCCCAGGCGGCCGCGGGCATGCAGCGTCCAGGCGGTCTCGGCCAGGCGCAGGCGGCTTTCCAGGGTGACGACGCCATCATCGGCGAGGCGCAGACGCACCTGCCGCGTCTCGCCATCGGAAAGCGGCAGGGGGCGGAGGATCTGGAAGGTCGCGACCTCCAGCGCCGGGGCCTCGGGGAAGCGCAGGGCGGCGGCGGCGAGCGCCATTTCCAGCATGGCGGCGCCGGGCAGCACCGGCTCACCGCCCAGGCGGTGGTCGTCCAGCCAGGGTTCCAGCAGCGTGTCGAACTCGCGGCCCCAGAGGCGGGGTTCCGGGTCCTGGCGCTCGCCCAGCAGGCGGTGGTCGCGCGGCGCGTCGTGCAGGCGGTGGCTTTCCGCCGTCGCGCCCAGCCAATGGCGCTCCCGCGCGAAGGGGGTCAGCGGCAGGTCGCGGCGGGCCGGGCCCCGGAACAGCGCGCCGCCGCGCGGGTCGGCGCCGCGCGTGGTGGCGCGGTCGGCGATGGCGGGCACGGGGTCGCCGCCGGGAAAGGCCTCCGGGCGGTCGCGGCGGGACAGGCTGAAGAGCGTCCCGGCGGTGAGGCCGGCGGCGCGGGCGCCTTCGCGCAGATAGGATTGCAGGACCGGGTTGGGGCCGATCTCCAGGAAGAGCCGGGCCCCCTGCCCCAGCGCCGCCGCCATGGCCTCGGCGAAGCGCACCGGGGCGCGCAGGTTGCGCCACCAGTATTCCGCGTCCGCCGCCTCGCCGGGCAACGGGGCGCCGGTGACGGTGGAGACGAAGGGGATCTGGCCGGGGCGCGGCGCCATGGTGCCGAGGGCGCCGAGCAGGGCTTCCCGCACCGGCTCCATGGCGGCGGAATGGAAGGCGTAGTCGAGGTCGAGTGGCACGCAGCTCGCACGGTGGGCCTTCGCCAGATCGGCCAGGCGGGCGATGGCCCCGGCGGGGCCCGCCACGGTGACGGCGCGGGGGGCGTTGCGGGCGGCGATCTCCAGCCCGGGACCGGCTTCCGCCAGCAGCGGCGCGGCTTCCTCGGGCGGCAGGGCCAGGGCGGCCATGCGGCCCTGGCCGCGGGTGCGGTGCTGCGCGGCGGAACGGGCCACCACGAGGCGGGCGGCCTGGTCCATGTCCAGGATGCCGGCGGCGAGCGCGGCGGCGGCCTCGCCGACCGAATGGCCGATGACCAGGGCGGGGCGCAGCCCCTCCCCCGCCAGGGCGCGGAGCAGGGCGGCCTGGATGGCGAAGAGCAGCGGCTGGGCGATGTCGGTGCCGGCGACCTCCGCCTCGGAGACGCCCGCGGCGAGGCGGGCGGCGGGCGACCAGCCGAGCAGCGGCGCCAGGGCCGCGTCGGCTTCCTCCAGCCCGGCGCGCAGGGCGGGACTGGCGGCCAGGGCCTCGCGCGCCATGCCGGGAAACTGCGAGCCGTTGCCGGAAAAGACGAAGGCGAGGCCGCCCGCTGGGATATCGGATGCGGCGGGGGCCTGGCCCTCGGTGGCGGCGGGGTTGTCGCGGCCTTCCGACCAGTCGGCCAGCGCGGCGGCGAGTTCGACGGCGGTGCGGCCGCGCAGGGCGAGTCGCTGCGGCTGCAGGTCGCGGTGGCGGGCGGCGCCGCGCAGCAGGGCAGGCAGGTCCCCGTCCGGCGTTTCCGCCAGCCGCGCCTGCCAGCGCCCGGCCAGGAGGCGCAGCGCGGCGGGGGAACGGGCGGAAAGCAGCAGGGGCGGCAGCGGCGTGGCCGGGAGGGCGGGAACCTCCCCGGAGGCGGGTTCCTCCAAGGCGGCCGTCACGGGTGCGGTGGCGAGGACCACCGAGGCGTTGGTGCCGCCGAAGCCGAAGGAGTTCACCCCCACCACCGGCGCCGGGTCGCCGCGCCGGCGGGCCGGACGGCTGCCGAGGCGCAGCGGCTCCTCCGCCACCGGCACACGCAGGTTCAGGCCGTCGAAGGCGATGTTCGGGTTGGGCGTGGAGAAGTGCAGGCTGGGCGGGATGCTGCGGCGTTCCAGCACCAGCATCGCCTTGAGCAGCCCGGCCATGCCGGAGGCGGGCTCGGTATGGCCGATATTGGTCTTCACCGAACCCACCGGCAGCGGTGCGCGGCGGCGCTTCGCGATGGCCTCGCCAATCGCCCAGGTCTCGATCGGGTCGCCGGCCTGGGTGCCGGTGCCATGGGCCTCGAAATAGCCGAACTGCTCCGGCTCCACCCCGGCCTCGCGCATCACGCGCTCCATCAGCGCGGCCTGGGCCTCGCCATTGGGCAGGGACAGGCCGATGGTCCGGCCAGCGCTGTTGACGCCGGAGGCGAGCAGCACGGCGCGCACCCGGTCCCCCTCCGCCAGGGCCCGGTCCAGCGGCTTCAGCAGCACCATGCCCGCGCCCTCGGCCCGGACATAGCCGTCGGCGGCGGCGTCGAAGGCGCGGCACCGGCCGGTGGGCGAGAGCATCGAGGCCCGGGAGAAGCCCATGAAGGCATAGGGCGAAAGCAGCAGCTGCACGCCGCCCACCAGGGCCATCTCGGCATCGCCATGCGCCAGGGCGCGCAGCGCGTGGTGCAGCGCCACCAGGGCGGAGGAGCAGGCCGTGTCCACCGTCTGGGCCGGGCCGCGCAGGTCGAAGACGTTGGTGAGCCGGTTGGCCAGGATCGACAGGGCGTTGCCGGTCATGAAATAGCGGTCCGCCCCCGAAGGGTCGGAAAGCCGCAGCTCGGCATAGTCGGTGGAGGAGCCGCCGATCCAGACGCCGACCGGGCGCCCGGCCAGGGTGCTGGCGGGCAGGCCGGAATCCTCGATGGCCTCGGCCGCGACCTCCAGCAGCAGGCGCTGCTGCGGGTCGGCCTCCGCGGCCTCGCGCGGGGACAGGCCGAAGGCCCGGGCGTCGAAGCCGGCGATGTCGCCCAGATGCCCGGCGGCGAAGGTATAGGCGCGGCCGGGCTCGCCCTTGCGCGGGTGATGGAACCGGGCCTGGGAGAACCGGTCTTCCGGCAGGGTGGAGACGGCGTCACGGCCTTCCGCCATCAGGCGCCAGAAGGCATCCAGGTCCGCGGCCCCGGGGAAGCGGCAGGCCGCCCCGACGATGGCAACCGGGACAACCTTTTGTTGCGCTTTCGGTGCGCGATTCTTTCGAGGGTTTTTTAGCACCGGCATTCCGCAATCTTACGTTGCATTTCCGTAGATTGCGAGAGGAACCCGGGAAAATATTCCGATTTCGGAAGAGTTTTCCAGGGCCGCGGCACGACGCCAGCCGGACCAGCGGCGGAGGGCCGGGACGGCCGGCGGGGCGACGGCCTCGCTTCCAGGGCGGGGGCGGGTCACATGGTCCAGCATGGCGTCCACCTGGCGGAAGTGGGAGTCCCAGCCCGGCGGCCGCCAGTTCTGCAGCCGGGTGGCCTGGGCGGCGCGGGCGGCACTGCCGGGCCGGGCATAGTCCAGGATCGCGGCACGCCAGCCGGCGCCGTCGAGCGGATCGAGGTAGTGCGGCACCGGGCCGCCGACCTCGCGCAGCGCGGGCAGGTCGGAGCAGATCGCCGGCACGCCAAGGGCCAGGGCCTCGGCCAGCGGCAGGCCGTAGCCTTCCACGAAGGAGGGGAAAAGCAACGCCCGGGCGCCGCGCAGCAGCGCGGCCATCCGGGCATCGGGCACCTGGCCGAGTTCCTCGACCGTGCCGCGCAGGACGGCGCTGCGCTCCAGGATGTCGACGATGTTCTCGTTCTCCCAGCCGCGGCGGCCGATGATCAGCAGTCGTGGCACCGGGCCGCCGAGGCCGGCGGTGCCGGCGCGAACGAAGTCGCGCCAGAGATGCAGCAGCAGCAGGTGGTTCTTGCGGGGCTCGATGGTGCCGAGGGCGACGAAGTAGGGAGCCGGGCCGCCGGGCCGTTCGGCGGTGGCGTGCCGCATGGTCCCCGCTCCGGTGCCTCGGGTCCCGGCACCTGGGGCCTCGTCCTCCAGGGCCCTGGTGCCCAGGGTCTCGATCCCGAGAGGGGCAACGATCACCGGCGGGGGCACCGGGCGGATGCGCAGATGAGGGGCGAGCGCCTCGGCGGTGTCGGCGGAATTCACGATCACCCCGTCGGCGAGGCGGGCGGTGGTGTCGATCCGCCGCAGATGCCGTGCCGACTGCCCCGGGCGGGCATATTCCGGATGGGTCGCGGGGATCAAGTCATGGATCAACGGCACGAAGGCGCAGCCGCGGGCCCGCATCGCCTGGATCGGGCCGGGCCGCTCCAACGCCCGGTGCGAGACCAGCAGGAAGGCGCGGCGCGCGCCCAGGCGGCCGACGTTCGGCGCCAGCTGCCCGGCGCCGAGGCCCAGGCCGGCGAGAAGGCGGAGGCGGCCGGCGATCCTCTCGGCATCGCGCTGCGCCTCCCGCTGCATCTCGCCCCGGGCTTCCCATTGCGTATCCCATGGGTTCTCCTGCCGCTCCTCGCCGGCCGGCCCCGGGGATGGTTCCGCTGATGGCGGACAGGGAAACGGAGGGGCGGCGGGCGTGCCGCACCAGGAGATGGAAAGGGCCGCCACCAGATCTTCCACCGCGCGGCGGGGCAGCACGGACCAGGCGCCGGACAGGGCGCCGGCCACGAAGACGCAGCGGTCCTCCGGCAAGGCGGCCCAGCGGCGGGCATAGGCGAGTTCGACCCGGTCGATCCCCGAGGGCGCTACCTTGCGCCCCCGCGCGAGCAGGCGCGAGATGTCCAGCACCACGCCGGGGCCGGTATCGGGGCTTGCGCCGCTCTCCAGGCGCAAGGGCTGAAGCAGGGACCATTGACGGTCGAGAACCGATGGCGTGGCATCCATCTTGGCACTCCTGTCGGTTCCGGGGCATGCACCGACCGGCCATCACCCTTTGAGTGCATCATAAACGTTAATTACAACCTTAAGGAAGTGTTTCTTCTGCATTGCAATACGGCATAGTCGGAACTCACGGCCTGGTGTTACCGGTCGTTGCGCTCCTCCAGCACCTGGGGTTGTGACAACCGCGGCTCCATGAGAGGAAGCCCATGTGTTCCTTGCGGCGCCATGCGCCGGGCGCGCGTGGCGGCAGGTGGTCCTGGCCGATGCCGATTCAGGCTATGGTGTCGTGTGCCATGTCCCCATGCCGCATCTGGATGTTTCCGATGAGCCTTTTTCCCCTGGCGGAGACCTGCCCTTGATCCGCGTTGCCTACCGGCGGCATGGCGATGCCGCCGTGGCCGCGGAACGCTGCATCGCCGACCTCGGCGCGATGTTGCCCGCCTTCCTCCTGGTCTTCTGCGGCGGCAAGCTGGATGGCGAGGTGGTGCTGGCGGCGCTGCAGGCGGCCTATGGCGCCGTGCCGGTGGTGGGCGGCGCGGCGGCGGGGGCCATCTCGCGCAATGCCTTCGGCTATAGCGGGCTGGAACTGCTGGTGGTCGCCTTCGGCGCGGGAGCGCCGGTCCCGGCGGTGGTTTCGGCGGAGTTGCAGCCCGACGAGCACCAGGGCGGCCTGGTGCTGGGGGAGCGCATCCGTGCCGTGGCAGCCGAGGATGCGAGCGTGCTGCTGCTCTTCGACAGCGTGGCCAGCCGGGCGCCGCTGCGGCTGCATCCGGCCAGCCTGATCGTGCGGGGGCTGCACGAGGGGCTGGGCGGGCACCGCATCCAGCTGGTTGGCGGCGGGCTGCTGACGGACATGAACCTGACCGATGCCTGGGTCTTCGACGGAGGGGCGGTGCGCAAGCACATCGCGCTGGCGCTGGTCTTCCCGCCGGAGGTGACGATGGAAACGGCGATCCTGCACGGCTGCCGTCCGGTCAGCACCTTCATGGAGATCACCCGCATCGACGGTGCCGAGGTCTATGAGCTGGACGGGCAGCCGGCGCTGGGGGTGATCGAGCGGATGCTGGGCCTCTCGCTCGGCGCGGCGCGGGGGCAGGAGCTGTCGCTGATGGCGACGCTGGGCCAGAAGCAGGGCGACCCCTTCGGCCCCTATGACGAGAACGACTACGTCAACCGGCTGATCCTGCGGGCCAATCCGGAAACCGGCTCGGTGACGCTGTTCGAGCCGGATTTCGCGCGCGGCGCCCGGGTGCAGATCATGGGCCGTGACAACATGCTGATGCTCGATTCGGTGGAGCAAGGCATGGCGGCGCTGCGGGCTTCGCTGGCGGCACCGGAGGCGCTGCTCGGCTTCTACATCGACTGCGCGGGCCGCGGCAGCGCGCGTTCCGGCGCGCCGGTCGAGGAAGCGGAGATGGTGCTGCGGGGCCTGCCGCCGGGCGTGCCCTTTGGAGGCTTCTATTCCGGCGTGGAGGTGGCGCCCTTCGGCGAATACAGCCGGCCGCTGGACTGGACCGGCGTGCTGGTCGTGCTGCGGCGGCGGGCGGCGTGAACGGGATCTTCCCGCCCCAGAGCGCCAGCACGGCGGCCGCGGATGGGCAGCTGGAGCGCGAACTCGCCTATTACCGGCGTGAGTGCAACGCGCTGGGGGCGCGGCTGCTGCGGCTGCAGGAGGAGCAGAGCCAGGCCTTCCGGGAGGCGCGGCGGTCCCGCACCGTGGCGAAGCTGATCCGCGAGGCCTATCGCCTGGCCGATCACGGCAACGCGCCCGAGGATATCGGCGAGCCGATGCTGGAGATCGTGGTGGACAACACGATCTGCGACCGCGCGGCGCTGTTGCAGGAAACCCCGCGCGGCAGCCAGCGCTTCCGCGTCACGCACTCGCTGGGCCTGCCGCCCGGCGGTCCTCCCGGACACCCCGCCGTGGGGGGCGGTGAGGCTTCCCCGGCGGGCCAGGCCGGGCATTCCCTGGTGGCGGGGGAAATCTTCGTGCCGGCGCCGCCGTCCTTCTTCTTCACCACCTCCCGCACCCGGCTGGAAACGCCGGCCTATGAGCTGACCGGCATCCTGCGCCTGCCCTACGTGCTCTGGGCCTATGACGCGGCGACGGGGATGGCGCTGATCATCGGCAACCAGTCGGAAAGCAATGTCAGCCGCCCCTTCGAGGAGGCCGACCAGGAGCTGATCGAGGGCGCGCTGTCGGTCTATATCGACGTGCTGCTGCGCAAGCGGTCCGAGGCGGAGCTGCGGCTGGCCAAGGCGCAGGCGGAGGAGGCGAGCTCCACGCGGTCGCGCTTCCTGGCGACGCTGACGCACGAGCTGCGCACGCCGCTGAACGCGATCATCGGCTTTTCCGAGATGATGGCGACGGGGTCCGGCTACGAACCCACGGCGCATGAGCGGGGCGAGTACAACCGGCACATCCTGAACTCGGCCAAGCACCTGCTGGCGCTGATCAACGAGATCCTGGACTATTCCAGCCTGGCGCGCGGGCGCACGACGCTGGGCCGGCGCTGGCTGCCGCTGAACGAGCTGCTGAAGGAGGTGACCGGCGCCACGGCCGGCACCGCCGCCGAGCGTGAGGTCGAGGTGAGTTGCGACCTGCCGGAGGAGGTCTGGTGGATCCGGGTGGACCGGACGCGCTTCCGGCAAATCCTGGACAACCTGCTCAGCAATGCCATGCGCTTCACCGCGCCGGGGGGA
>NZ_KK211412.1:56253-133852 GCF_000622225.1 Roseomonas mucosa ATCC BAA-692
TGCCGTGCCGCGGATCAGGATCGGCCATCGCGGCCGCCCACGGCAAAGGCCGGGCAAACTCCACGCCGATAAGGCCTACGACCACCGTCGCTGCCGCCGGGAGTGCCGCGCCCGTGGCATCACCCCGCGCATCGCACGCCGTGGCATCGAGAGCAGCGCCCGCCTCGGACGACACCGCTGGGTGGTGGAGCGTACCTTCGCCTGGCTCGCCCGCTACCGACGCCTGACCATCCGCTACGAGCGCCGCGCCGACATCCACCTCGCCTTCACCACACTCGCCTGCGCCCTCGTCTGCCTCGGCCAGATTAGGCGGTTCTGTTAGGCGCTCTAAACGCTGAGAGCCCTGCCGAACCAGGCACAGGATACCGGCGAAAGCCCCCGCCACGGCCCGTTCCGGGCGCGGCGGGGGGCACCGGTTGGCCAGGGCGGCGGCTCAGGCGGCCAGCGGTGCCTGGCGCAGCAGGGGCAGTTCCATCGGCAGGCCCACATAGTTCTCCGCCATCACCGCGCGGGCGGTCTGCGAGCCACGGATATAGTCCAGCTCGGCCATCTGCATGCGGCGGGAGAAGCCGTCCATGTTGGGAAAGCGGTGCGTCAGGGTGGTGAACCACCAGGAGAAGCGCTCCGCCTTCCAGACGCGGGACAGGGCGCGGGCGGAATAAGTCTCCAGCGGCTCGGCCTGCCCGTCGCGGTGCTTCGCGATCAGTGCCGCGGCCAGCATCGCCACATCCGAGGCCGCGAGGTTCAGCCCCTTGGCGCCGGTGGGCGGCACGATATGCGCGGCGTCCCCGGCCAGGAACAGGCGGCCGTGGCGCATCGGCTCGCTGACAAAGGAGCGCAGCGGCGCGATGCCCTTCTCGATGGCGGGGCCGCGCACCATGTTGCGCGCCGCCTCGTCGCCCAGGCGGATCGCCAGCTCGTCCCAGATCCGCTCGTCCGGCCAGTCCTCCAGCTTCTCGTCGAGCGAAACCTGCACGTAGTAGCGGCTGCGCGTCGGCGAGCGCATGCTGGCCAGCGCGAAGCCGCGCTCGTGGTTGGAATAGATCAGCTCGTGGTCGCAGGGCGGCACGTCGGCCAGGATGCCGAGCCAGCCGAAGGGATAGACGCGCTCGAAATGCGTGCGCAGTGCCTCGGGGATGCTGGCACGCGACACGCCGTGGAAGCCGTCGCAGCCGGCGATGTGGTCGCAGTCGATGCGATGCTCCTCGCCGCCATGGCGGTAGGTGACATGCGGCGCCTCGCTTTCGAGGCCGTGCAGCGCGACATCCGACGCCTCGAAGACCAGGGCGGCGCCGCGCGCCAGATGCGCCTCGATCAGGTCGTGGGTGACCTCGGTCTGGCCATAGATCGTCACCGCCTTGCCGGTGAGCTGGCGCATGTCCACGCGGAAGGTCTCGCCGCCGAGCGCGACGCGGAAGCCGTCATGCACCAGCCCCTCGCGGTGCAGCCGCGCGGCCACGCCGCACTGCTCCAGCAGATCAACCGTGCCCTGCTCCAGCACGCCGGCCCGGATGCGGCTTTCCACATAGGCGCGGTCCCGCCGCTCCAGCACGATGCAGTCGATCCCGGCACAGTGCAGGAGCTGGGACAGCAGTAGCCCGGCCGGTCCGGCCCCGATGATGGCGACCTGTGTGCGCTGGCGCATGGATGCCTCCCAGTCCTCAATCTTACAGAAGAGATCGCGCGGAAGAGTGGCTCCGGACAAGGCAATTTTATCGCATTGGTTTGGACTTTTCAGGCAAAGCGCCGGAGAACCCCGCCATGTCTCCGCTTCCACCCACCATGGCGCCGGAGGAGCCGGGTGCCCCGGCCATGCTGCCCGCCGTTCCCACCTACGACCTCTATGGCGAGGCGCAGCCGCGCCCGGTGCTCGACCCGGTGCACCTGGAAACCCTGATGGCCCGGAGCCACCCGCATGATTGGAATATCCGGCCACACCGGCACCGCGCCCTGGGACAGGTCTTCTGGCTC
Source organism: Roseomonas mucosa ATCC BAA-692 (assembly GCF_000622225.1). Classification (GTDB taxonomy): domain Bacteria; phylum Pseudomonadota; class Alphaproteobacteria; order Acetobacterales; family Acetobacteraceae; genus Roseomonas; species Roseomonas mucosa. Next base: position 58,225 of record NZ_KK211412.1, read on the forward strand.
TCGGCGGGCAGCGGGCTGATCCTGCGCGAAGGCCAGGCCCAGGCTTTCGAGGCGCCCTTCCTGATCTACATGCCGCCCGGCGCGGTGCATGGCTTCCGCTTCGCGCCCTGGAGCGCGGGGCATGTGCTGACGCTCACCGATTCCCTTCTGGCCTCGGCGCTGCGGCTGATGCCGGAGCCCTGGCCGGCCGGTGCCTTCAGCTTCGGCCTGGCCGGGCACGAGCCGCTGGCCGAGGGCCTGAACGGCGCCTTCCAGGCGTTGGAGGCGGAGTTCCGCCGCACCGGCCCGGGACGCAACACGGCGATGGCGGGGTGGGTGCTGCTGATCCTGTCGCTGCTGCGGCGCGGCCTCGCGGAGGAGGCCTCGGCCCGCCAGCGGCCCTCACCGCAATCGGTGCTGGTGGAACGCTTCCGGGTCCATCTGGAGACGCATTTCGCCGAGCACCTGCCCCTGCCGGAGCATTGCCGGCGGCTGGGGGTCACGCCCAGCACGCTGACCCGCGCCTGCCGCGCCGTGACCGGGCGGTCGCCGCTGCAACTGATCCAGGACCGGCTGATGCTGGAAGCACGGCGCCTGCTGGCCTACACGGCCTCCAGCGTGGCGGAGATCGCCTTTCAGCTCGGCTTCGAGCCGGCCTACTTCTCGCGCGCCTTCACCCGGCAGGAGGGGCTTTCGCCGGTCGCCTTCCGGCGCCGTGCCTCGTGGAGTGGGCCTGATGGATATATCAAATGAAATGATAGAAATCCTCAGAATTTTGCCCGTCCAAAGGATAGTTAGGAGACTCCATATCCCTGTCACCGGACGGGCAATAGGGCCCGCCGGAAAGACAGGAACGACACCATGTCCAGGTTTTCCAGCCGTCTCGCCATCGCCGCCCTGACCCTTTCGCTGGGCGCCTTCGCCCCGCTGGCGGCTCAGGCCGAAGTGACAGACTTCTCCAATTCCGGCTCCTCGAGCGTGAGCGGCACCCCCTCCTACGAGGACACCACCCGCGCCCTCGCCGGCGCCACCCCGCTGAACGTCAGCAATGCCGGCTCCTCGGCCATCGGCATCGGTTCGCCCTATGCCGCCGAGCGGGTGATGCTGACGCAGAACAGCCCGGGTGCCTCGCCCACCGACTTCTCGGGCTCGGGCTCCAGCGCGGTGGGCGGCGGCTTCGGCACCGGCCCCCATGCTCCGCGGCACTCCATGCTGGCCGCCCGGTAACGGTGGCTGGCGAGGAGCAGCTCCGGCCACGGAGGAGGGTGCCAGGGCCCGCGATGACGCTTCCAGCGATCGTGGGCCGGCAGGGCCATCCCCGCACGGGATGCCTGTCCCGGGCCAGGCGAAGGCCCTTCGCCATGGCAGCCTCTTCCTTGCAGGGAGGCGCGACCGCGCGCAGGCAGCATGAACAGGATCACCCGGACCGCTGGCCCCCCGGCCGGCGCCAGGGGCTCCACCGCCGATCCGGTCGCCCGGGAATGTGACCTGGCCTGGGCGCGCCACCGGGGCGAGTGCCATCTGACCAGCAGCGCCGTGAACGACTGGGAAGCCTATCACCGGCAGCTGCTGTCGGAGGAGGCGCGGCTCTACGGCTTCGTGGAATGGAACTCGCCCAGGTTGCGCGAGCGGCTTTCGGCGGAGCAGAACCACCGCTGCTGCCATTGCGGCAAGCGGATGGAGGCGGATGCGCCGGACCCGGACGACCGTCCGAGCTTCGAGCACATTCTGCCGCGCAAGCAGGGCGGCGGGAACCGGCCCTGCAACCTGGCCGTCGCCTGCCGACGCTGCAACGTGGACCGGGCGGACAGGCTGGGCTGGTGCCGCGGCCACAAGCCGCGCTGAACGGAGAGGCCCGGCCTCGGGAGGTCAGGCCTCTCCTCCTTCTGTCAGGCGGCGCAGCGCCTCCTGCAACGGGGCATCCTCCACCAGCAGGTGCCGGGACAGGTCGGCCAGCGTCAGCCAGCCGGCGACCTGCCCGGCCTCGTTCGTGACAGGCAGGCGGCGGAGATGGTGCGCGGCCATCAGGTCCATGGCCGCATGCAGCGTATCGCCTTCCCGGCAGGTGACGGCCGGGCGCGACATCACCTCGCGCACCTGGATCCGGTTCGGGTCCAGCCCCCGCGCGACCAGGCGGTAGAGGATGTCGCGATCGGTGACGATGCCTTCGAGCCGCTCCGGCGAGCCCACCGGCAGGGCGCCGACCTCGATCTCGCCCATCAGCTCCGCCGCCTCCCGCACCGGCGCGTCCGGTGCGACGAACTCCACCTCCGTGGCCATGATATCCGTCACCCGCAGGGCGGCGCTCATGGCTCATCCCGGCCGAGCAGGGCCTCGTCGATCTGTTCCAGCAGGCGCGGGAAGTCCACCGGCTTGGGGTGGTAGGCATCGAACCCCGCCGCCGCCAGATCGGCCGGGCTGGCGGACAGGCCATGCGCCGTCAGCGCGATGATCGGAATGCGGGCGGCCTCGCCCTCCGCGCCACGCAGGGAGCGGGCCACGCTCCAGCCATCACGGAGCGGCAGGTTCATGTCCAGCAGGATCACGTCGGGTTGCTCCATCAGGGCCCGGCGCAGCCCGGTCTCCCCATCCGGCGCCAGCACGACATGGAAGCCCCGCCGCTCCAGCCTCCGGGACAGCGCGTCCCGCAGGTCCTCATGGTCCTCCACCAGCAGAATCTGGGTCACGTCATGGTCCTGGGCGGCACCTTCCACGGGGGCGATCCGGCGCCGGAGCCGGTCTGTCATCGAAGCGCCGCACATCCCCGCGGGTTGCCGCCGGGACGCAGGGGGGGTCATGCCGCCGGCGGGGAGCAGGGCGAGGGCGCCAGCCTTTCGGCGAGGTCCGCCACCTGCCGCCGGATCTCCGCCACGGCCGTGATCTCCCAGAGGCCACCGGGAGCGCAGGGGCCGATGGCATGGAGGCCGGGCACGGGCTCGCCACCCCGGTCCAGCACGGCGTCGCTGCCGGGCGCCGTGTCGAGGCCGAGTTCCAGCGGATCGAGCCGCGCCAGCCCCGCCGAGGCCAGCCCCGCGACGGCCGGGTGCCGGAGCCAGTGGCGCCCCCCGGCCGGGCCGGTGCAGAGTTGCAGCCGCGCCACGGTCCGTTCCTCCCGCCGGCCGTCCCGGTGGCGCAGCATGGCCCGGAGACCTCCACCCGGCCCGGCGGCGCAGGATTCCAGCCGGGCGGCATGGACCGCCACCTGCCCGCTCTCCACCATCTCCCCTACCACGGCGAAGATCTCCGGCGCGATACGGTGCCGGTGCAGGCTCCAGGCCGTGCGGGCATGGCGCAGGAAGCGCCGCCGCTCCGCCAGCGGCAGCCCACGCCACAGCGCCTGGACCTGCGGCCGGACGGCATCCATCACCGCCTGCCAGGGCTGGCCAGCGGCCTGAGCCCGCGCCGCCTCCCGCCGCAGCCAGCGCGACAGGCCCAGCACGGTCAGGGGCCGCGGCGGCCTGGTCAGGCACCAAGCCGTGTCCACCGGGATGGCAGGCGGCGCGGCGACGTGCGGCAAGGGCAGCCAGCCATGGCGCGAAACCACATGCACCGGGCCGCGATGTCCCTGCGCGCGCAGGGCCAGCAGGTGGTCCACCATGGTCAGGCCGCTGCCCAGCAGCAGCACCGCGTCCTCCGGCGGCAGGTCGTGCAGCCCGGACAGGCCCTGGCGGGCCCCCTCGACCGGCTTCGCGGGCGCGTTTCCCAGGGCAAGCACGCAGACATGCGCCCGGCAACCCGCCGTCCCGGCCTCGATGCGCCACAGCCCCTCCGCGTCGCGCCGGATCGCGGAAACCGCCCGAGGCACATGGCGGATCTCCGCCCCCGGCCCGCGCCGGGCCTCCTCCAGCAGCGAGAGCATGTAGCGCCCGTAGAGCTGGCGCGGCGCGAAACGGCGGGCGGCGGGCTTGTCGCGCGCCTCCGCCGGGCAGAGGGCGTCCGGCGGCTGCGCCGCCAGCCATCGGGCGAAGTGGTCGGGCTCCGTGGCCAGGGCGCTCATGCCTCCGGCCGGGGCATTGAGGACGTGCCAGCGCCCCGCTTCCCCATAGGCCGGGCCGCGGCCAGGCTCGGAGCGCGGCTCGAAGAGGAGGACTTGCCGCCCGGCCGGAAGCCTCGTGCGCAGAAGGACGGCCAGCAGGGTCCCCGTGAAGCCCCCGCCGACGATGGCGATCTCGACCGGCTGATCCATGGCCGCAGCCTAGCGGAGCGGATCGGAGGCGGGCAAACGACCCATCCCCTTTTCCGGGGTTGCCGGGGTCGTATCTTCTCCCGAACGTCATTCAGGGGGATGAAAATTCCCCGGCGGTCCTTGGGGGGGAAGGCTACACCGCCAGGTGGCGCCGCCGCAGCGCCTCGTCCGCCGCCAGTGCCTCCGGCGTGCCGCTCCAGACCGCCTAGCCTTTTTCCAGCACCACCGCGCGATCCGCCACGCCCCCGGCGAAATGCGGGTTCTGCTCGGCCAGGAGGATGGTCAGCCCCTCGGCCTTCAGCCGCAGCACGGCCTGCGCCATCTGCTCCACGATCACCGGCGCCAGGCCCTCGCCAGGCTCGTCCAGCAGCAGCAGGCGCGGATTGCCCATCAGGGTGCGCGCGATGGTCAGCATCTGCTGCTCGCCGCCGCTCATCCGCCCGCCCGGCCGGTCGCGCATCTGCCCGAGATTGGGGAAGAGCGCGAAGAGCCGTTCCGGCGTCCAGGCCGGCAGCCCCGCGCGCGGCGCCTGCCGGCCAACCTCCAGATTCTCCATCACCGTGAGATCGGCGAAGATCCGCCGTTCCTCCGGCACGTAGCCGAGGCCGGCGCGGGCGATGCGGTGCGGCTCCCATCCCGCGATCTCCTGCCCGGCGAGGCGGATGCTGCCGCCTTCGGCCCGCAGCAGTCCCATGACGGTCCTGAGCGTGGTGCTCTTGCCCGCGCCGTTGCGGCCCAGCAGCATCACCAGCTCGCCCGCCCCGATCCGGAAGGAGAGGCCCCGCAGGATGCGGGCGCGGCCATAGCCGCTGACGAGATCCGCGACCTCCAGCATCAGCCCGCCGCCCCCTGTTGCGTGCTTCCGGTGCCCAGGTAGATCTCCCGCACCGCCGGATCGGCGCGGATGGCGGCCGCATCGCCCTCGGCGATCAGCCGGCCATGGTCCAGCACCAGGATGCGGTCGGAAACGCCGAAGACCACGTCCATGTCGTGCTCGGTAAACAGCACGGCGATGCCCTGTTCCGTGGCGATCCGCCGCACCAGCCGCATCAGCGCCTCGCGCTCCGCCGGGGCCATGCCGGCGGTGGGCTCGTCCATCAGCAGCAGTCGCGGGCGGGCGGCGAGGGCGACGGCCAGTTCCAGCCGCTTCAGGTCGCCATAGGCCAGCACCCCGGCGGCGCGTTCCGCCTGCTCCGCCAGCCCCGCCTGTTCCAGCAGCGCCCCGGCTTCCGCCCGATGGTGCCCCGCCAGGGGCTGCCAGAAGCGCCAGACCTTCCCCTCCCGCGCCAGGAGGGCGAGCTGCACGTTCTCGCGCAGTGTCATGGAACCGAAGGTGGCGGTGACCTGGAAGGTCCGCCCCACCCCCCGCCGTGCGATGGCGCGGGGCGAAAGGCCGGCGATCTCCCGCCCCTCCAGGGTCAGCCGCCCGGCATCCGGCCGCAACTGCCCGCCCACCATGTTGAAGCAGGTGGACTTCCCGGCGCCGTTCGGGCCGATCAGCGCCAGCATCTCCCCCGCCGCCAGTGCGAAGGAGACATCGGAGACCGCCGTTACCCCGCCAAAGGACTTCCGCAGGCCCTGTACCACGAGCAGGCTCATGCGCCGGTCCGGTGTCGCGCCCGTTGCCGGCCCCGGGGGAGGCTCCGCCTGCCCCCGGCCCCCCTCCGCCGGGGAGATAGTATCTCCCCGGACCCCGCCTGGGGTGGCCTCGGGGTGGCAAGGCCGGTCTCCCGTCTGAACCCGAGGGGAAGGTGGATCAGTGGGTCTCCCGAAGAAAGGAAAGCACGATGTCCGTACGGGCGGCCCGGACGGTTGCCGGAGGGCCATGCTCTCCGGCGCGATCCGGCCGGCAGCGAAGAGCCGGCGAATGGGGGCCAGGGCCCGCAGGGTCCTGGCGGATAAGGGGGTGCGGGGGAAAGGGCGGAGCCTTTCCCGCGCGGCACGACGGCAACAAGGCGCCTCACGCCTCGCGTCCCCGCAGCCAGAGGCGCCGCGCCGCGCCGGCGATGCCTTCGGGGAAGGCCACCACGACCAGCAGGATCACGGCGCCCAGCACGAGGCGCCAGAGATCGGTGCTGCGGACCAGGAGGTCGGCGAGGCCGGTATAGGCGAGCGCGCCCACCACCGGGCCGCTCATCGTCTGGAGCCCGCCCAGCAGCACCATCAGCAAGGCCTCCACCGAATGCGGGATGGCGATGTAGGTCGGGAAGACGCCGCCCTTGGCATAGGCGAAGAGTGCACCGGACAGGCCCGCCGCCGCCCCGGCCACCGCCAGGGCCAGGATGCGCAGCCGTGACACGTCGAGGCCGATCGCCTCCGCCCGTAGCGCCGAATCCCGCGCCGCGCGGAGGGCATAGCCATAGGGGGCATAGAGCATCCGGCGCAGCAGCAGCACCGTGGCCACGGCCAGCGCCAGTGCCAGCGCGTAGAAGACGCGCGGATCGCGCGCCCAGCCCTGCGGCCAGAGGCCAAGCAGCCCGTTGTCGCCGCCGGTCAGCCCGACCCACTGGAAGGCGACGGCCCAGGTGATCTGCGCGAAGGCCAGGGTGAGCATGGCGAGGTAGATGCCGGAAAGCCGCACCACGAACCAGCCGAACAGTCCCGCCACCAGCCCGGCGGCGAGCGGCGCGCCCAGCAGCGCCAGAGGCATGGGGGCGGACAGGTCCTGGGCCAGCAGCCCGGCGGCATAGGCGCCGATGCCGAACCAGGCGGCATGGCCGAAGCTGGCGAGCCCGCCCGGTCCCATCATGAAGTGCAGGCTGGCCGCGAAGACCAGCGCCACGCAGGCCTCGGTCAGCACGCTGAGCGCATAGTCCCCGAGCCAGAAGGGCGCGGAGGCGGCCAGCAGCAGCGCCGCGAGGCCCAGCGCGCGCAGGGCGGGCGGGGCGGGGCGGATCACCGGCGCGGCGGCCATCGCCTCCCGCGCCTCCGCCTGGGGCCTGCCGAGCAGCCCGTTCGGGCGCAGCACCAGCACCGCCGCCATCACCAGGAAGACCAGCACCAGCGTGCTCTGCGGCAGCAGCGCCACGCCGAAGGCCTGCAGCACGCCGATCAGCAGGCTGGCCAGGAAGGCGCCCGCCAGGCTGCCCAGCCCGCCCACCACCACGACCACGAAGGCCTCGGTGATCACCGACAGGTCGATCTGGAGGTTGGCCGAGGCATTGGGCAGGGACAGCGCGCCGCCCAGCCCGGCCAGCCCGGCACCCAGGGCGAAGACCGAGGTGAAGAGCAGGCGCTGGTTCACGCCCAGCGCCGCCGCCATTTCCCGGTCCAGCGTCGCGGCGCGCAGCAGCGTGCCCCAGCGCGTCCGGTGCAGCAGCAGCCAGAGCAGGCCCAGCACCACCGGCCCGGCCGCGATGAGCAGCAGGTCGTAGAAGGGAAAGCGGCTGCCGGCGATCTCCACGAAGCCGCGCATCCAGCGCGGGCGGGGCAGGGAAAGCTCCGCCGGGCCCCAGAGGCGCAGCGTGAGGTCCTGCAGGATCAGCACCACGCCGAAGGTGGCCAGCAACTGGAACAGTTCCGGCGCCCGGTACACGCGGCGCATCACCGCCAGTTCCAGCACCGCGCCGATCAGCCCTGTGGCGAGCGCGGTGAGCAGCACGCCCAGCACGAACCATTCCGGATCGCGCGGCAGGCGCGTCAGGATGCTCCAGCCGATATAGGCGCCGAGCATGGTCAGGCTGCCATGCGAGAAGTTCACGATCCGCGTGACGCCGAAGAGGATCGTCAGGCCCGAAGCCACCAGGAAGAGCGAGGAGGCCCCGGCCAGCCCCGTCAGCAGGGTGGGCAGGAAGGTTTCGGTCATGGGCCGGATGCGTCCCGTTCAGGCATTCGGGGCACGGCCAACGGCTTTCCCCGGTGCTCCGGCAGGTCGTGGAAGGTTCCCATGCCAGTTTCGATAGCCGATGGCCTTCCCATCGTCGCCGGGCTTGCGCCGCAAATTCGCGCGGAATGCGCCGCCGCGCCGGTTCCCGTTGCACCTCCCGGCCCCGCCACGGTTTTCCGGGCCGGGGCCTCCGGGCTGTTCCGCCATGCTCCCACCCGCATTGACGGGATGGAAGGAGGGCGGAAACCTCGCCCCCTGACCATCGGGGGGAGAAACCATCGCATGTTGCCGGACCCGGCCACCACGGCAGCCTGCTGGCCTCGTGCCGGCATCGCCACCCTTCTCCCCGCCCTGCAGGCCGCGCTGCGGGAGCCGGTGCTGACCAGCCCCGCCGCCCGTGCCCATTACGGCCATGGCGAGGCCCTGCCCGACGACGCCCCGCCCGATGCCGTGGTGCGCCCGCGCGACAACGGGGAGGTCGCCGCCGTGGCGCGCCTCTGCCACGAGGCGCGGGTGCCGCTGATCCCCTTCGGGGCCGGCACCTCGGTGGAGGGGCAGGTCGTCGCGATCCAGGGCGGCGTGACCATGGACCTGTCGCTGATGGACGTGATCCTCGACGTCTCGCCCGCCGCGCTGGACTGCCGCGTGCAGGCGGGTGTGCGGCGGCTGCGGCTCAACGAGGCGCTGCGTGGCGACGGGCTGTTCTTTCCGGTCGATCCCGGGGCGGATGCCACGCTGGGCGGCATGGCGGCCACCCGCGCTTCCGGCACCGGCGCGGTACGCTATGGCACGATGCGCGAGAACGTGCTGGGCCTGACGGTGGTGACGGCGGATGGCCGCATCCTGCGCACCGGCACGCGGGCGCGGAAATCGGCCAGCGGCTACGATCTGACCCGCCTCTTCCTCGGCAGCGAGGGCACGCTGGGCATCATCACCGAGGTGCAGCTCCGCCTGCAGGGCCTGCCCGAGGCGGTCTCGGCCGCCACCTGCCAGTTTCCCTCCGTCGAGGCGGCGCTGGAGGTCGCGGTGGGCGTGCTGCAATCCGGTATCCCGGTGGCGCGGATGGAATTCGCCAATGCGCCGCAGATGCGCTGCTGCATCGCCTTCTCCCGCCTGGAAGGGCTGGAGGCGCTGCCGACCCTGTTCCTCGAATTCCATGGCAGCCCTGCGGCGGTGGAGGAACAGGCGCTGGCGGTGGAGGCCCTGGCGACGGGGGCCGGCGGCGGCGGCTTCGCCTGGGCGCGGCGGCCGGAGGACCGTTCCCGGCTCTGGAAGGCCCGGCACGACGCCCTGCCGGCCAACCTGGCGCATGGCCGGGGCCGCGCCCTGATGGGCACGGATGCCTGCGTGCCGATCTCCGAACTCGCCGCCTGCATCCTGGAGACGGAGGCGGATATCGCGGCGACGGGGCTGGAGGCGCCGCTGATCGGCCATGTCGGCGACGGCAACTTCCACCTGGGCATCCTCTTCGACGCCGCCGTTCCGGGGGAGCGCGAGCGCGCCCAGACCCTGGCGCACCGCACCGGGGAGCGTGCCATCCGGCTGGGCGGCACCTGTTCCGGCGAGCACGGGATCGGGTTGCACAAGCTGGACCTGATGGCCAAGGAGCATGGCGGGGCGCTGGACCTGATGTGGGCCATCAAGCGGGCCTTCGATCCGTACGGGATCATGAATCCCGGCAAGCTGCTGCCGCCGTGTGACGGGGCCTGACCGGGAAGAGGAGGGAGGAGGACGCATGAAGAAGCTGGTGAACGACCCCCGCCACGTGGTGCGGGAGATGCTGGAGGGGCTGGTGGCCCTCAACCCGGCCCAGGCCCTGCTGGAGGGCGAGGATGTCGTCATCCGCGCCGGGCTGCCGGAAGCGGCACGGCGCAAGGTGGCGGTGATCTCCGGCGGCGGCGCGGGGCACGAGCCGGCCCATGCGGGCTATGTCGGGGAGGGGATGCTCTCGGCGGCGGTGACGGGCGACGTCTTCACCTCGCCGAGCACCGATGCGGTGCTGGCGGGCATCAGGGCGGTGGCGGGCCCGGCCGGGGCGCTGCTGGTGGTCAAGAACTACACCGGCGACCGGCTGAACTTCGGCCTCGCCGCCGAGCTGGCGCGGGCGGAAGGCATCCCGGCGGAGATCGTCGTGGTGGCCGACGACGTCGCCCTGCGCGCCACGGTGGAGCCGGAGCGGCGGCGCGGCATCGTCGGCACGGTGCTGGTGCACAAGCTCGCCGGTGCCGCGGCGGAACAGGGGCTGCCCCTGGCGGAAGTGGCGCGGCTGGCGCGCGAGGCCGCGGCGGAGACCGGCAGCATGGGCGTGGCGCTGGGCGCCTGCACCGTGCCGGCCGCCGGGCAGCCCGGCTTCGCGCTGGGCGAGGAGGAGGTGGAGCTCGGCCTCGGCATCCATGGCGAGCAGGGCGTGGAGCGCGGTGTGCTGCGGCCGGCGGACGGGCTGGTGGAAACGCTGCTCGCCGCTATCCTGGAGGATCGCGGGCTGCGGGCCGGGGACCATGTCGCGCTGCTGGTCAACGGGCTGGGCGGCACGCCGCCGATGGAGCTGGCCATCGTCGCCCGCCGCGCCCTGTTCCTGCTGCGGGAACGGGGCCTCGTGGTGGAGCGGGCCTGGGCCGGGAACTTCCTGACCGCGCTGGAAATGCCGGGCTGCTCGCTCTCCCTGCTGCGGCTGGACGAGGCGCGGCGGGATCTGCTCGATGCGCCGGCCGGCGCTCCGGCCTGGCCCGGTGGCGGCCATGTCCCCGCCCGGCCGGGCCTGGTCCCGGCCCCGGCCCCGGCCGACGGAGATGCGGCGGAGCGTGCGCCCGGTCCGCTTTCCGGCCCGTTGCGGCGGGCGGCCCTGGCCGTGGCGGCGGCGGTGGAGGCCGCCGAGGCGGAGCTGACCGCGCTCGACAGCCGGGCCGGGGATGGCGATCTGGGGATCAGCCTGGCGCGCGGCGCAGCGGCCATCCGGGCCTTGCCGGAGACCGCCTTCGCCGATGCGCCGGAAACCCTGGCGCGGATCGGCGGCGCGCTGCGCCGGGCCATCGCGGGAAGTTCCGGCCCCTTCTACGCCACGGCCCTGCTGCGCGCGGCGCGCGGCCTGCCACCGGAGCCCGGCCCGGCCGACTGGGCCGCGGCCCTCCAGCGGGGCGTGGACGCCATCGCGGAACTCGGCGGTGCGAGGCCCGGCGACCGGACCATGCTGGATGCGCTGCACCCGGCAGCGGAAGCCTTCCAGGCGGAACTCGAAGCGGGCCGCCCGGCGCCCGAGGCCTGGGCCGCCGCCGTGCGGGCCGCCGGGGACGGCGCGGAGCGGACCGCCCGGATGCGGCCCCGGCTGGGCCGGGCCAGCTATCTCGGGGAGCGCGCGCTCGGCGTGCCAGATGCGGGGGCCGCCGCGGCCGTGGTCTGGCTGCGCGCGCTGGCCGCCGTGCCGTCCTGAAGCCGCTGAGGGGGCGTGGCTTCCTGGTAAGGGCAGGCGGCGGAAGAGGCGGGAGTCGAACCCACCGGAGACGCGCAGCGCCTCCCATCGGATTTGAAGTCCGTGCACCCCACCGGGAATGTTTCTCTTCCGGAGCGGGAGCTACGCCGGAACCCCGGCCCGATCAAGCCGCTGACGTCCGGCCGACTCATTCAATGGGACCGCGGCCTCACGGCGCTCCTCGCACCGGGCGGCATCTCCACCCGAAAGGCCTTCTCGTTGCGCGCAAATCCCTGGCCATCCAGGATGGCCCGGGCGCATCATGGCAATGGTCGGGAGGTGCGATCTGGCGGAGAGGGTGGGATTCGAACCCACGGTACAGTTGCCCGTACTTCGGTTTTCGAGACCGACCCGTTCGACCACTCCGGCACCTCTCCGCGCCGCCCGAACAGGCTTCGGCGCCGCGTATAGAGGTGGAATGCGCTGAGCGCAACGGGGGGAAGGGCGGTTCTGCGTTGACTCCCCCAGGGTGGGCTCGCTATATCCGCCGCCTCCCGGCAGATCCCCCAGGTGACGCCGCAGTGCCGCTCGCGGCCTCACCATCGACTTGAATAGAGCAGGCGTAACAATGACCTACGCAGTGATCCGCACGGGCGGCAAGCAGTACCGCGTCACCCCGAACGCCGTGCTGGTCGTCGAGAAGCTCGAGGCCGAAGCCGGCCAGACCGTGACCTTCCAGGACGTCCTCGTCCTCGGCGGCGAGTCCGGGCTGACGATCGGCGCCCCCACCGTGGCCGGCGCCACGGTGACCGCCACGGTGATCGAGCAGACCCGCGGCGACAAGGTGATCGTCTTCAAGAAGCGCCGCCGCCAGAACAGCCGCCGCAAGAATGGCCATCGCCAGCACATGACCGTGCTGCGCATCGGCGACATCGCCGCGGCCTGATCCAGAAACACAGGAAAACCCCACCATGGCTCATAAGAAGGCTGGCGGTTCCTCCCGCAACGGTCGCGACTCCGCCGGCAAGCGCCTCGGCGTGAAGCTCTATGGCGGCCAGGCGGTGAAGTCCGGCTGCATCATCGTGACCCAGCGCGGCACCAAGATGCTGCCGGGCCGCAACGTGCTCGTTTCCCGCGACCACTCCATCCAGGCCGTGGCCGATGGCGTCGTGAAGTTCGACCGCAAGGCCGAAGGCCGCGTGATGGTCTCCGTGGACCCGCGCCCGGTGGCTGCCCCGGTGGCCGCCGAGTAACCACGCGCCCCCCACCAACGGCTCGTCTTACCGGACGGGGGCCCTCGCGGCCCCCGTTCGTCGTTTCAGGGGTCCATTCCGGTCCCGCACTCCCTCTTCAGGCTCCCGAACCGATGAAGTTCCTCGACGAAGCGAAGGTCTACCTGAAGGCAGGCGACGGCGGTGACGGCGTCGTGGCCTTCCGCCGCGAGAAGTACATCGAGTTCGGCGGCCCGGACGGCGGCAATGGCGGCCGGGGCGGCGATGTCGTGGTCGAGGCGGTGGAGGGGCTGAACACCCTGATCGACTACCGCTATGCCCAGCATTTCCGCGCCCGCAAGGGCGGCAACGGCGCCGGCTCCGACCGCACCGGCGCGGGCAGCGAGGATGTGGTGCTCAAGGTCCCCGTCGGCACGGTGGTGCTGGACGAGGACAAGGAGACCGTCCTGGCCGACCTCACCGAGGCCGGGCAGCGTGCCACGCTCTGCCGCGGCGGCGACGGCGGCCATGGCAACGCGCACTACAAGACCTCGACCAACCGCGCCCCGCGCCGCGCCGACAAGGGCTATCCGGGCGAGGAACGCTGGGTCTGGCTGCGGCTCAAGCTGATCGCCGATGCCGGCCTCGTCGGCCTGCCCAATGCCGGCAAGAGCACCTTCCTCGCCGCCGTCTCCGCCGCCCGGCCCAAGATCGCCGACTACCCCTTCACCACCCTGCATCCGCAGCTCGGCGTGGTGCGCCTCAACGCCTCCGAGGAATTCGTCCTGGCCGACATCCCCGGGCTGATCGAGGGCGCGGCGGAGGGGGCCGGCCTCGGCACCCGCTTCCTGGGCCATATCGAGCGCTGCGCCGTGCTGCTGCACCTGATCGACGGCACCCAGGCCGATCCGGCCGCCGCCTGGAAGACCGTGCGCGGCGAGCTGGAGGAATACGGCGCCGACCTGACCGACAAGCCCGAGATCCTGGCCCTCAACAAGACCGACGCCATGACGCCGCAGGCCCGCACCTCCCGCATCAAGGCGCTGGAGCGTGCCACCGGCCGCCCGGTCATGCTGATCAGCGGCGCCACGGGCGAGGGCGTGCCGGAAGTGCTCCGCGCCCTGGCCGACGCCGTGGCCGCCGACCGGGCGGAACGCACCGCATGATCGACCTGCGCACCGCGAAGCGGATCGTCGTCAAGGTCGGCTCCGCCCTGGTGGTGGACCCGGAGACCGCCGCGCCGCGCGAGGCCTGGCTCGCCTCCGTCGCCGCCGACCTCGCCGCGCTGCGCGAAGGCGGAGCCGAGGTCGTCCTGGTCTCCTCCGGCGCCATCGCCCTGGCCCGCCGCGTCCTGGGCCTGACCCAGCCGCGCCTGCGGCTGGAGGAGAAGCAGGCCGCCGCCGCCGTCGGCCAGATCCGCCTCGCCGGTGCCTGGCAGGGCGCCTTCGCCGCCCATGGCATCGCCGCCGCCCAGCTCCTCCTGACCCTGGAGGACAGCGAGGACCGCCGCCGCTACCTGAACGCCCGCGCCACGCTCTCCACCCTGCTGGGCCTGGGCTGCGTGCCGGTGATCAACGAGAACGACACGGTCGCCACGGCGGAGATCCGCTTCGGCGACAATGACCGCCTCGCCGCCCGGGTGGCGGAGATGGTGCAGGCCGATGCCCTGGTCCTGCTCTCCGACATCGACGGCCTCTACACGGCCGACCCGCGCCGCGACCCGGAGGCCCGGCACCTCCCGGCAATCGAGCGCATCACCGACGAGATCATGGCCATGGGGGGCGAGCCGCCGCCCGGCTATTCCTCCGGCGGCATGCGCACCAAGCTCCTGGCCGCGAAGATCGCCACGGGCGCCGGCTGCGCCATGGCCATCGCCCTGGGCACCCGCCTGAACCCGCTGCGGCACCTGCTCGAAGGCGGCCGTTGCACCTGGTTCCTTCCGGCGCCCGAGGGCCGCAGTGCCCGCAAGGCCTGGATCGCCGGCAGCCTCGCCCCCCATGGCGCCGTCACGGTGGATGCCGGCGCTGTCCGCGCGCTCCGCAACGGCTCCTCGCTCCTCCCCGCCGGGGTGCGGGAGGTCTCGGGCAGCTTCACGCGCGGCGACCCCATCTCCATCCGCGACGAGGCCGGCCGCGAGATCGCCCGCGGCCTTTCCGCCTATGACGCCGACGCCGCCCAGCGCATCGCCGGCCGCCATACCGACGAGATCGAGGCCATCCTCGGCCTGCGCGGTCGTGACGAGATCATCCACAGGGACGATCTCGTCCTGCTCTGAACGCTTCCGGACAGGAAGAACACGCCCCGGCCGGCTGCGCCCGGGACGGTGCCGGGCGGCGGATCGTGGAGCCTGGGCATTTCGGCGCACCCACCCCGGCCCTGTCCAACCGCCCGACGGGGGAAATGACCTTCCGCCGCAGGCCGGTATCAGCCCAGTGCGAAGGCCAGGGACAGAAGGGCGAGCCCCGCCAGGATCCAGGTCACCTCGTCGCTGATCAATCCGCTGTGCAGCCCCTGCAATCCGGTCAGCAACGGGCGTATCACCAGACCCACCCCATTCCTGACAGGGCGGGGCAGGTGGCGCCGTCCGAGATCCCAGCCGGCGATCGCCAGGGCAAGGACCAGCCCCATCCAGGAAAGGAAGGAATGTCCCGTGGGCGTGGGCGATGGCGGGGCGGCCCAGAGCTGCCGGGTCGCCTGCCGTGCGAACTCCTCGGCAAAGGGGCCCGCCGCCAGGACCAGGAACAGCAGGACCCCGACCGGCAGCAGCATCAGCCAGAGCGGCCGGTTCGCCTTCTCCGCCTCCTCGCCGGGCACACGTTCCTCCTCGCCCGGCATCCCGCCCCAGCCCAGGAAGATCCGGCCGGTGACCCGGAGCACGGCGCCCCCCGTCAGCCCCGCTCCAAGCGGCACCGCCAGTACCAGCCAGGGATGCGGCTCCTGCTTCGCGGCATTTTCCAGCAGCACCATGCCCGTATCCATCAGCCCGGCCGGCAGGCCTGCCAGCAGCAGCCCGGCCAGCAGGAAGGCGATCCCGGCCGGCCAGATCGGGCGGCCACGGCCGCGCAGGCCGATCTCGTCGATCCCGCCCAGTGTCGCCAGCAGCACGCCGGCCAGGGCGAAGAGCGACGCCTTCACCATCCCATGCCCGGCCATATAGGCCAGCATGCCGGCCGTTCCGTCCTCCCGCAGCATGGCCAGGCCCATCAGCATGATCCCTGTATGGGAGATGGTGGAGAAAGCCAGCATGCGCTTCACGTGACGCTGTGACAGGCAGGCCGCGCCGCCGATCAGCGCGCTGGCCGCGCCCAGCCAGAGCAGCAGCGCATGGGCATTCTCCGTCACGGCGGGAACATGCGCGAAGACCGTGCCGGTGAGCCGGGCCAGGCCGAACAGGCCCATCGAGACCATGACGCCGGAGAAGACCATGGAGACCGGGCTCGGTGCCACCGCATGCGCGTCCGACAGCCAGAGATGGAAGGGCACCGTCGCCGCCTTGATCAGCAGCGCCGCCACCAGCAGGCAGAAGGCACCCAGCAGCACCGGGTCATGGCCGGTGGCAGCGGTCACCGCGCCCGCGCGTTCGCCGAGCGCCACCATGTCCAGCCGCCCGAGCCGGGCATAGAGCAGGCTGATCCCGGCCAGCATCATGATCGCGCCCAGGCTGTTGGTGACCGTGAAGTTCAGCGCCCCGGTCAGGGCGGATTCCTCCAGCCGGTAGGCGGTGAGGGCGAAGGCCGCCACGCTCATCACCTCGAACCAGACGAAGAGGTTGAACAGGTCGCGCGTCAGGCAGAACCCCGCCATCGCCGCCAGGAAGAGCAGCATCAGCACATGGAACTGCGCGCCCACCTCCTCGAAGAACCCCCAGGCGAAGAGGCAGGCCGAGGCCACGATCAGGCCGACCAAGCCGACCATCGCCGCCCCGGCCGGATCGGCCGAGAAGGCGATGCCGATCGGGATATCCCCATGCATCGCCCAGCCGCCGAACCAGTGCAGCAGGGGGCCCGCCATCGACAGGCGCGCCATCCAGGCCCCCAGCGCCGCCACGCCCAACGCGGTCAGGATGGCCAGGATGTCGGGGGCACGCCGCGGCAGCACGCGGCCGGCGGCGAGAAGCAGGGCCGCCATCAGGATCGGCACCGCCACGACCAGGGGAGGGAGCGGGGAGGTCACTTCCGCAGCGTCTGCAGGCGCCGGGGATCGAGCGTGCCCCTCCGCTTGTGCAGTTGCAGCGCCAGCGCCAGCAGAAGCGCTGTCACCGCCGCACCCACGACGATGTCGGTGAGCACCAGCGCCTGTACCACCGGATCCACCGCGGGTGTGCCGGGCGGGTGGTCGTGGAAGACCGGCGGACTGGCTTGCCACCGGAAGCCCGCGGCCAGCAGCAGGACGTAGGTGCCCGACTGCGTGACCGAGAGGCAGGCGATCAGGTGGACATAATGCCGGCTGGTGAGAATGCCGTAGAGGCCGATGGCGAAGAGCCAGACGCTGACCAGCCACGGCAGCAGCGTCATGACCCGTCCTCTCCCGCCACGCGGGTCTCCTCCAGGAACTCCAGGAAGAGCATCCCGAAGCCGCCGGCCACAGCCAGCCCGACGCCCAGGTTGACAACAGGGATGATCCCGCCGGACAGGAGGCTTCCCATCTCGCCGAGCGGCAGCAGGTTGGCGAGAAAGGCGCCGCCACTGAGCAGTGCCCCCATCCCCACCAGTGCGTAGAGCGCCGCGCCGCCAGCCTCGGCCGCATGGAGCGCATGGCCCCGCACCACGCGCCTCCATGTTCCGTACCGCTCCCCCAGCCACACGAGCAACAGGCCGGAGCCGATGATCATGCCACCCTGGAAGCCGCCGCCAGGCGTCAGCGCGGCATGCAGCACGACATACAGGCCATAGAGCAGCGTCATCGGCGCCAGCACGCGGCAGAGCAGGATCACGCCCGGGCTGCGCGGTGCGATGGGGCGGCCCTGACAGGTGGCCGCGCGGTCCATCGTCTTCTCGCCACGCGCACCGCGCAGGATGACCGTGGTGCCCACCACGGCGGCGAGCAGCATGACCTCCTCGCCCAGCGTGTCGAAGCCGCGCAGGTCGAAATTCACCGCCGTCACCATGTTGGTGACCTGCCGCTCCGCCGGGCCGAGCCGGTTGACGGCATCGCCATAGGGCAGGGGGTGGTTCCCGAACTCCGGCATGGCGTGGATCACCGCAGCCGCCCAGGGCAGCAGGCAAAGGGCCGACACCCAGGCCAGGAGGCAGCGCAGGCGTGGCGTCACGATCCATCCCCGTTCGGGCGCCGCTGCCGGAGCCGCAGGTTCGCCAGGACCACCAGGAACAGCAGCGGCAGCGCCGCCGTGCCCACCACGAACTGGGAGAAGGCGACATCGGGCGCCTGCAGGGCCGTGAAAAGCATGGTCAGGGCCAGGCCATGGGCGGCCATGGCCATCACCTGCCGGTGCGGTTGGCGCGACAGCGCCACCCCGGTGCCCGTCGCCGCGACAAGCAGGAACAGCATGGCCAGCAGAAGGCTCATCCCGTTTCCGCCCCCTTGTGGTCCCGCCGGAGCAGGGCCCGGCCGGTGGCATGCGCCAGCGCCGCGCCGATGGCCCAGGAGAGCAGCACCATCAGGGTGATCTTGAGGGAGCGTCCGCTGAGCCCGTCCGTCACGAAGGCCGCCGCCGTCACCGCCGCGCCGCCTGCGATGTTCACGAAGGTCACCGCGTGCAGGCGGTCCAGCGGATCGCGCAACCGCGCGGCGCCGAGGACGCCGAGCCAGACCGCCGCCACGGTCAGGAGAAGGCAGGCCGCCAGCAGCGTGCTCACAGCCAGCGTTCCAGGAAGATCGTCATCACCAGCGTTCCCGGCAGCGACAGCAGCACCAGGGCAAAGGGCAGGTCGATGATCGATGGCAGATCGAACGCGAAGCTCATCGCCACGAGGATGAGCGTTGCGACGGAAAGGGCGAGTTGCGCGGCCACCAGCCGGCTGCCGACCCGCCCGCGTATCGCCATGGCGGCCGGGACCGCGAAGGCTGGCACCAGCGCCCCCAGGGCAAGAAGCCAGAGGCCGGCGGGACTTGCGAGCGGGCCCGTCATCCTGGCCATGTCTCGTCGCCGTCAACCGGACGAGGCACCAGCTGGTGCAGCGGCCAAAGCCCCGGCTGCGCCGAGTCGTCCGTGACATAGCCGTTCGGCGCCAGGGACAGCCGTAGGATCGACAGGCCGCGCCGCGTCAGGCTGCCTGGGTCATTCCCCTGGGCAACGGGGATCTCCCGTATCTTCCCTGGCCGCATCTCCCTGCCGCTTGCGGCACGGCACAGCGCGGCGGCCGTCAGCGCCGTTTCCCGCAGCAGCGTGAGTGGCAGCGCCAGGAGGAGCCGGGCCGGTGGCCTGGGCCAGCCGAGGCGATGGGGCGCGATGCGGCGCAGCGCCAGCGACAGGGTCGCCGCCAGGCCGCCACAGAGCAGCGCGGCCAGGACTTCCTCACCATCCACCTGCCCGGCGAAGAGCAGGTAGAGGAGCATCAGCGCAATCAGGCGCAGTGGCATGGCGGCCCCACGACGTCATGCCTCCAGGAGTTCCCGGGGCAGGTCTCGCTGCTAACCCTTTCCGCCGCCGGTGGGTTGCGTGCCCTTGCGCCGCGGCGGCGTGAAGGCGGCGAGATCCGGCGGGCCCGCCCTCGGCCGCCAGCTCATGCGACGGCTGTCCGTGGCGGAACACCGGCTTCCGTCACGCATAGGCATAGGGCCCGCCCCGCTCCAGCGCCCGCCGGTAGGCCGGCAGGTCATGGATGCGCGCCAGGAAGCGCGCCGGGTTCGGCCGCGCCTCGCCGAAGGGCGCGCGCTGCGCCGCGGTTTCGAGCGGGAAGCTCATCATGATGTCCGCCGCCGTCATTTCCGGCCCGGCGAACCAGCCCGTCCCCGAAAGGGCGTCGTTCCAATACTGCTTCATCCGCTCCAGGCCGGGCGCCACGAAGCCGTCGCGGATTTTCAGCATGGCATCGCGCGCCTCCGGCGGAACCTTCTCCGCGGCGCGGTTGAGCAGCAGCGTCATCACCAGCGGCGGCATGGCCGACCCCTCGGCGTGATGCATCCAGTGCCGGTAGGGCCACCAGTGCGGCCCGTCCTTGGCCGGCTGGAGCCGCCCCTGGCCGTGCCGGTCCAGGATGTATTCCACGATCGCGCCGGTCTCGGCCAGGACCATCCCCTCGTCGGTGACGACCGGGGACTTCCCCAGCGGATGCACCGCCCGCAACTCCGGCGGCGCCTGCATGGTCTGCGGGTCGCGTTCGTAGCGCTTCACCTCGTAAGGCACACCCAGCTCCTCCAGCAGCCAGAGCACCCGCTGGGAGCGGGAATTGTTCAGGTGGTGGACAGTCAGCATCGTGGCCTCCCTGTTGCGCGGCGCGGGAAAGGTTAACGCGCTGAAGCGTCGCCCGTGCGGCCCGTTACGCGGAAAACGCCGCCCCACCCCTTGCCCCGCCCGTCGCTTTTGGCTCTAAGACGCGCCCCCTCGACCCAGCGGAGCCGCTCCATGTCCTCTCCCCATGCTGCCATGGGCCGTTCCGCCATGGGTGCCTCGGTGGGGCCTGTCCTGGGCATCGACTTCGGCACCACCAACAGCGTCATCGCCACGCTGCAGCCAGACGGCTCCGTCACCACCGCCCGCTACGCCGTGGGGCGGGAGGTGCTGGACACCTTCCGCTCCGTGCTCTGCTTCTGGACGGAGCACGGGGCCGCGGGCCGCGCCGCCACCCGCCACGCCGCCGGCCCCCGCGCCATCGAGGCCTATCTGGAGGACCCGCTCGCCAGCCGCCTGATCATGTCGATCAAGAGCTACCTGGCGCAGCGGAGCCTGATGGAGACCCGCGTCTTCGGCCGCTCCTACGCCCTCGACCAACTCGTCGGCCTGCTGCTCAACGGCCTCTTCGACTCGGCGGGCGGCCTGCCGCAGGGCGCGCATATCGTGGCCGGCCGGCCGGTGCGCTTCGTGGGGGAGACGGCGGACGACGCGCTGGGCGAGGCCCGGCTGCGCGATGGCTTCCGCGCCGCCGGCCAGGGGCGGATCCAGGTGGCGCTGGAACCCGAGGCCGCCGGGCACCGCTTCGCCAGCACCCTCGACGGCGCGGCCACCGTGCTGGTCGGGGATTTCGGCGGTGGCACCAGCGACTTCTCGATCCTGCACTTCGAGCCCGGCCCGCCGCGCCGCGTCGCGCCGCTCGGCCATGCCGGCGTCGGCATCGCCGGCGATGCGCTGGACTACCGCATCATCGATCATGTGGTCTCGCCGCGCTTCGGCAAGGGCACCAGCTACCAGATCATGGGCAAGGACCTGCCCGTGCCGCCCGGATGGTACGCCAACTTCGCCCGCTGGCACCGGCTCTCCCTCATGCGCGCCCCGCGCACCCTGCGCGAGATCGAGGAGGTCGCCCGCACCGCCGACCACCCCGAGCGCCTGCACCACCTGATCCGCTTCATCGAGGAGGAGGCGGGCTACGCGCTCTACCAGGCCGTCTCCGGCGCCAAGGCCGCGCTCTCCCGCGCGCCCTCCACCACGCTGCGCTTCGAGCATGAGGGCTTCCGGCTGGAGGAGGAGGTGGCCCGCGCCGATTTCGAGCGCTGGATCGCCCCGGAGCTGGCCCAGTTCGAGGCAGCGGTGGACCGCGCCCTGGCCGATGCGGGCCTGCGGGAAGGAGAGGTGGACCGCGTCTTCCTCACTGGCGGCACCTCCCTGGTCCCGGCGGTACGGCACCTCTTCGAGCGCCGCTTTGGCCCGGAGCGGGTGGCGGGCGGCAGCGAGTTTGTCTCGGTGGCGGAGGGCCTCGCGCTGATCGGCGCCGAGGCGCAGGATAGGTAGCGCCGGAGGGCACCGCCCCCCGAAAGAACAGCCCGAACGGGAAGAACCGCCATGAGCCAGATCCGCTTCGAGGACATCGACGCCGCGACGCCGAGCCGGGAAAGCCTCTCCGCGCGATACGCCGTCATCGAGGCGCTGCTGGGCCGCCCCGGCACCTCCGGCCATGCCGAGGCGCTGGAGGAATGGGACCGGCTGCGGCGCGAATACGAGACCTGGAGCTCCCTGGTGCACCTGCGCTTCTCGCAGGATACCACCGACGGGGAGGTCAGGGCGGCGCGCGAATACGCCGATGCCCTGGCCCCGGTCGCGACGGAGCACGAGGTTGCCGTCAAGCGCCGCCTCCTGGCCGAGCCGGATCGCCGGGCGCTGGAGCGCCTCGCCGGCGCCCATGCGCTGCGCCTCTGGGAAACAGACATCACCACCTTCGAGCCGGCGATCGCGAAGGACCTGGAGGAGGAGGCGAAGCTCGGCGCCCGCTACACCGCGCTGCTCGCCTCCGCCCGCTTCGAGATCGGCGGCAAGTCGGTGAACCTCGCCGGCCTCGCCCCCTATGCCGAGGACCTGGACCGCGACACCCGCCACCGCGCCGAACGCCTGCGCTGGAGCTTCTTCGAGGCGAACGCGAAGGAGCTGGACGCGATCTACGACGGGCTGGTGAAGCTGCGCGACGGCATGGCGCGCAAGCTGGGCTATGACAGCTACACCCCGCTCGCCTACCGCAACATGCGCCGGGTGGATTACGGGCCGGAGGACGTGGCCCGCTACCGCGAGCAGGTGGCGGAGCATGTCGTGCCCCTGGTCTCCCGCCTGATGGAGCGGCAGCGCCGCGAGAATGGCTGGGAGAAGCTGTATTTCTGGGACGAGGCGCTGGTCGATCCCCAGGGCAACCCGAAGCCCGCGGGCTGCCACGACCTGCTCGTGACCCGCGCCCAGGCAATGTTCGACGCGATGGACCCGCGCCTGGGCGATTTCTACCGCCTGATGCACGAGGGCGGCTTCCTCGACCTGAAGAACCGTCCGGGCAAGGCGGGCGGCGGCTTCTGCACCTCCTTCCCCAGCTATGGGGTGCCCTTCATCTTCGCCAACTTCAACGGCACCAACCACGATATCGGCGTCTTCACGCACGAGATGGGGCACGCCTTCCAGAACTGGGAAAGCCGCGAGCAGCCGGGCATCGATTATCTCTGGCCGACCATGGAGGCGGCGGAGATCCATTCCATGGGCCTCGAATTCCTTACCTGGCCACAGATGGAGAAGATGGTGGAACCCGGCGCCGCCGACCGCTTCCGCCGCCTGCACCTGATCACCTCGCTCGCCTTCCTGCCCTATGGCGTCTGCGTCGATCACTTCCAGCACGAGGTTTATGCCAACCCCGGGGCCACCCCGGCCGAGCGCCACGCGATCTGGCAGCGGCTGGAGAAGCTCTACATGCCCTGGACGGATTACGGCGACCTCGCCTATCCGGCGCGGGGCGGGCGCTGGCAGGCCAAGCACCACATCTACCGTTCGCCCTTCTACTACATCGACTACACCCTGGCGCTCTGCTGCGCGATGCAGCTCTGGGTGAAGTCCCGCCGCGACTACGCGGGCACGCTGGAGGCCTATGTCGCCCTTTGCGGCCAGGGCGGCTCCGCCCCCTTCGGCGAACTCGTCCGCTCCGCCGGCCTCGTCTCCCCCTTCGAGCCGGGCGCCCTGGCCGAGGTGGTGCGCGAGGCCGAGGCCGTGCTCGGGGCGTGACGGCGGCCTCCCCGGAGAAAGGGCGGCCCGGAGGCGCGGCGGCGGTCGCGGTGATCGGCGCCGGCCCCGCCGGGCTCTTCGCCGCGGAATGCCTGGCCGGGGCGGGCTGCGCCGTCACCGTCTTCGACCGTATGCCTTCCCCGGCCCGCAAGCTGCTGATCGCCGGGCGCGGCGGCCTGAACCTGACCCACAGCGAGCCGCTGGACGCCTTCCTCCCCCGCTATGGCGCGGCCCACGACTGGCTGGAGGCCGCCATCCGCGCCTTCCCGCCCGAAGCGCTGCGCCGCTGGTGCGAGGATCTCGGCCAGCCGACCTTCACCGGCAGCAGCGGCCGCGTCTTTCCCACCGCCTTCAAGGCGGCGCCCCTGCTGCGTGCCTGGCTGCGCCGGCTGGATGCGCTGGGCGTCCGCCTGCGCCCACGGCACCGCTGGACCGGCTGGGACAGGCAGGGAAGGCTGCTCTTCGAGCCCGAGGGGGCTGAAGCCTTCGCATGGCGGGCCGATGCCACGCTCCTCGCCCTGGGCGGCGCCTCCTGGCCGCGCCTGGGCTCGGACGCCGCCTGGGTGCCGGTCCTGCGCGACGCCGGGATCGCCATCTCGCCGCTCCGCCCTGCCAATGCCGGCTTCACCCTCGACTGGTCGCCCCTGTTCCGCGAACGTGCCGCCGGCGAGCCGCTGAAGCGCATCGCCCTGCATTTCGAGGGCCGCACGGCCCGGGGCGAGGCCGTCGTGACGGCCGAGGGGCTGGAAGGCGGGGTGTTCTACGCCCTTTCCGCCCCCTTGCGCGAAGCCATCGCTCTCCGGGGAGAAGCGGTGCCGCAACTCGATCTCCGGCCCGACCTTCCAGCCGAGGACGTGCTGCGGCGCCTTTCCGCGCCCCGTCGCGGGCAATCCCTTTCCAACTTCCTGCGCAAGACCCTGGCCCTGCCGCCCGTGGCCATCGGCCTGCTGCGGGAGGCGGCGCGGGAGGCACCGGACAGCCTGTCGGAACCGGCGCGGCTGGCAGGGCTGGTCAAGGCGCTCCCGCTGCGCCTGACAGGGATCAGGCCGATCGAGCGCGCCATTTCCTCGGCGGGCGGCATTGGCAGAGAGGCATTGGACGCGAACTTCATGCTCCGCCGCCGTCCCGGCATCTTCGCCGCGGGGGAGATGCTGGACTGGGAGGCGCCGACCGGGGGCTACCTGCTCCAGGCCTGTTTCAGCACAGGCCGCGCGGCGGCGGAAGGAATGCAGCACTGGCTGCGTCTGCCGGAAACGGTTCCGCCGGTGCCATAGGGGGCAAGGGAAGGCTCGCGCTCGTCTCTTCTCGTCCACCGGCTATTCCCCCGCCTGCTCCGCGACGATTCCCGCAGTCCCGCAGGAAACCCATCCGCCATGCCGGCGCTCAAGGTTTCACAACGTTTCCGGAGACACCGAAGTGGGCATCATCTGGACCATCATCATCGGCTTCATCGTGGGCCTGGTCGCCAAGTTCCTGATGCCTGGGCGTGACCCTGGCGGCTTCATCATCACCACGATCCTGGGCATCATCGGCGCCGTGGTGGCCACCTATCTCGGCCAGGCCGTCGGCTGGTACGGACCAGGACAGGGAGCCGGGTTCATCGCCTCCATTGTCGGCGCGGTCATCGTCCTCTTCATCTACCGCATGGTGGCCCGGCGCTCGAACTCCGTCTGAGGAAAGAGCCTCCAGGCGGAGCACCTGCGCGTCATGAAGGAACCGGAGCCGGCATAGCGGGCTCCGGTTTTTTCTTGCCCGCTTCCGGGTGGCGGAGGGTACTTCCCCGCTGCCCGGCTGCTCTTCACGCATCCCGGGATATCCGCGATGCTTCCCTCCTCGAAAAGGGAGGAAGAAGAATGCTGGTTTCCCTGGTCACGCCCCGGCTGATCCTCCTGGGCGGCGGCGCGGTGGCGCAGGTCGCCGAGGTGCTGGCGCAGTTCGGGCTGTCCCGCCCCCTGGTGGTGACCGATCCCTGGATGGTCTCCTCCGGTATGGTGGAGCGCTGCCTGAAGCCGCTGCGGCAGGCCGGGCTCGAACCGGCCGTCTTCTCCGACACCGTGCCCGATCCCACCGACACGGTGGTGGCGGCGGGCGTGGAGCGCCTGCGCGGTGCCCGGCATGATTGCCTGATCGGCTTCGGCGGCGGCAGCCCGATGGACACCGCCAAGGCCATGGCCATCCAGGCCGCGCTGGAACCCGGCACCCATATCCGCAGCGTGAAGTTCCCCGCCCGGGCGGATCACGGTGCCCTGCCGGTGATCTGCATCCCCACCACGGCCGGCACCGGCAGCGAGGCCACCCGCTTCACCATCGTCACCGACACGGAACGCGACGAGAAGATGCTGATCGCCGGCCTGGGCGCCCTGCCCCTGGCCGCCATCGTGGACCATGAGCTGAGCTGGACCGTCCCGCCTCGGATCACCGCCGATACCGGCGTGGACAGCCTGACCCATGCGCTGGAAGCTTTCGTGTCCCGCCGGGCGAACCCCTTCTCCGACGACTATGCCCGCCAGGCCATGCGCCTCATCGCGCCCAACCTGCGAGCCGCCTATGCCCGGCCGGACGATGTTGCGGCGCGGGAGGCCATGATGCGCGGTGCCCTGCTGGCGGGGCTCGCCTTTTCCAACGCCTCGGTCGCGCTGGTGCATGGCATGTCCCGCCCGCTGGGCGCGCATTTCCATGTGCCGCACGGGTTGTCCAACGCCATGCTGCTGCCCGCCGTGACCGCCTACAGCCTGCCGGGTGCCTTGCCGCGCTATGCCGAGGCGGCGCGGATCATGGGCGTGGCGGGGCCGGAGGAGGGGGACCAGGCCGCCGCGGCCCGGCTGGTCGAGGCCCTGCGCGCGCTGAACCGTGACCTCGCGGTGCCGTCCCCCGCCGCCTGGGGGATCGAGGAGCGGCGCTGGAACACGCTCCTGCCCCTGATGGCGGAACAGGCCCTGGCCTCCGGCAGCCCCGGCAACAACCCGCGCGTGCCGGGGAAGGAGGAGATCATCGGGCTGTACCGGGAGGTGTACGGGGGCTAGCCGCAGCCTCATGCCCCCGTTTCTTCCCGGCGGTGATCCAGCCCGGTCCGGCGATGGTATCCGGGCGGAGCCTGCCTATCCCTCCGTGAGCACGGCGTCGTCGTCCACCCGCTGCGGCGGGAAGGCAGCGGGGGGGTGCCAGCCGTCGGGCCACTGTCCCCGCAGCACTGCGTCCAGGAACCGCGCGATGGCGCTGTCCCAGCTCCAGGACGGGCCGCGCCCGGCCGGGCGCGAGGCGCTTGCCGCGGCCTGCCCGAGCGTGCGCCGTATGGCGTCCGGAAGAGCGGTGGAGATGGCCCCTTCGTAGAGGGTGACGTCTGTCCGCCATACCCCGTCGTGGCCCGGCAGCCGCCGGGCGATGACCGGAAGCCCGACCTGCACGGCCTCATCGACGAAGGGGACGCTGCTCTCGCTCTCGGACGTGACCAAAAGGGCCGAGCAGACCGTCCGGAGCTGGCGCTGCTTCGTCTCCTCGGGCTGGAGGATCCAGTGCAGCCGGTATCCGGATTCGCGGTGCTGGCGCAGGGCCGCCGCGAAACGTCCCATCCCTTTTCCCATGGGGCCGACCAGGGTCAGCGCGACATCATATCCCTCGGACCATAGCGTCTCGACAGCTTCGAGCGCCTGATCGAGTCCATCCCAGATCGCGAAGGGACCGTTCATGAGAAGGGTGGGGCGCCGGGCCGCGGATCTGATGGCCGCGAGATAGGCTCCTTCCTCCGTGTCGCCGAGTTTCGCCGGCAGGGGGCCGACATAATCGGCGCCGGCCCGCAGGCTGGCTATCGGAAGAGGGCAGTTCCGCGTGATCTGGCCATCGTCGAGCCAGGACCTGAGCCCCTGGGCCGTGGCGGGCGACCAGCAGACGGCGCCATCCGCGATGGCCAGCAGCCGGGCGTGCCAGTCCGCCAGGGGAAGCGCATCGCTTCCCAGGCGTTCGGGCTGCAGCAGTGGCAGCGAATCATGCAGCAGCACGACCACCTGCACCCCCGAAAGGCGCAGGCGCTGGATTTCCCGGAGTTCCGCATGCGTCATTCCGGCATGTGGGACCGCGCAGAACAGGATATCGCCCTCGCCGGCATCGAGCGGCCGCTGCCAGCCCGGCAGGAGCGTCGTGCCGAGCAGGGCCGAGGCGATGTCCGGGGCATAGTGCAGCCGCCCATCCAGGAAGCGGACGGCTTCTCCCCGGGCCTCGGACACGTCATGCCGGAGCAGGCGGCGGCAGGTCTCCTCGACCGCCCTGCCGGAGCCATGGCCGGGTTTCTCCGGACTCCAGCCGGAGAGCTCGAGGAAGACACGCCTGACGAGCGGCCTCGTCAGGGTTCGCGCCGTGGCGCGGGCCATGTCCGCCAGAATCTCCTGCGACAGGCTGGGCTGATCCGCCAGGCTGCGGCCCATCTGCGCGATGGCCGGGGCCGGAGACGCGGCATAGGCACTCTCGATCGCCGCGTGGTACTGGGCCGCGACGGCATCGGCCCCGAGAACCTCGGCCGCATAGGCGCTGCCGGCACGTCCCAGTGCCTCGCGGCGCCCGGCATCGTCGCGCAGCGACGTCAGCGCCGCGCTCAGTTCCTCGTCGCTGAACGTGTCCGGCAGCTTGATCGCGCATTCATCGGGCAGTTCGGCCGAGGAGCCATGCGCGTTGACGATCAGCGGCAGGCCCGCGGCAAGGCAGTCGGCGATGGCGCCGGAACTCTCGCCGCGTGACTTGCTGCGGAGTTGCACGGCGATATCGGATGCGGCGAGCCACAGGTCGTAGGTGTCCGCGTCGATGCGGCCCAGGAAGCGCGGCTGGTCCGCATCCTGCTCCGGAGCCGTGCCCTCGGCCAGATGGGCGGCGTCGTCCGCCAGCAGGCCCGCGAAGACCAGCAGGCCCGGATCGCCGTCCATACGCTGCCACGCGCCGATCAGGCGTTCCGGCAGCTTGGTCGCCGCCACGATCCCGAAGCTGCAGATGACGAACGCGTCTTCCGCCAGGCCGAGCTTCCGCCGGGCCTCGGCGCGGCCGGGGCGCGGGCGGAAGGCACGGAGGTGAGGGATGACGCTGGTCTTGCGGGTGACCGTTTCGCCGAAATGGCGGGACAGCACCTCCTGCGCGTGCCTGGAATGCTGGATGAGCCAGATGGCGCTTTCCAGGACCGGCAGCGAACATGGGAAGGAGCCGAGTGCCGCCAGATCGCCTTCCGCTTCGTAGGCCTCGACGGCGCGGTATCCGTGGGAGGCATAGAGATCCTCCCGGAAGCCCTCGGGCTTTCCCCTGCGGTGCGCGAAGGCATGCAGGGCGTTCGAGAGAAAGGCGTCGTGCAGGGTGACCACCCCCGGGATAGCCGGGAGCAGGTCCTGCAGCTGGAAGCGGTGAAACTCGGAATTGCCGATCTGGTAGAGGACACGGTCGAAACGGTCGGCCTTCGCGGCGAAGGTTTCCGGATCGATGACCGGGAAGCCGCCGGTCAGCCTGGGATCGTCAACGGGCGAGGCTTCCGTGACGAGCGTGATGTCGTAGTGCCTCGCCAGGCTCGGGATGAGATCCCGGCTGTAGTCCGCGATGCCGGTCGCCTGCGGCGGCAGGGGCGATACGAAGGCGAGACTGGGCCTCGGGCGCAGCACCGCGTGGCGCGTGGCCCCCAGTTCCTCGTCGCGGCGCAGGAGGGCGATCTGCTCCAGCGCGTCCCAGGCCAGCTCGGCACTGGCCTGCCAGGTGAACTTCCTCGCCTGCTCCCGCCCATGGGCCACAAGGGAATCGCGCAGCGAAGGGTTGTCCAGGACCTCCCTCATGCGGGCCGCGATCTCTTCGGGCCGCGTGGGATCGAAGAGCGCATCGGCCCTTCCCACGACCTCCGGCAGGCTCGTCGTATTGCTGGCGATGACCGGCGCGCCACATGCCATGGCTTCCGCGGCCGGAAGGCCGAAGCCTTCATGCAGCGACGGGAACACGAAGAGCGAGCAGGCCGTGTAGAGCGCGGAAAGGTCGCCCTCCTCGACGAAGCGGGCGATGACGAACCGTTCTTCCGGGATGCCGTGCTCCGCTGCAACCCTGTGCAGCGTTCCGGGGTCCATCTTGCCGACGATGAGGAGCTGGTAGCGTGCCTGCAGGTCCGGCGGCAGCAGGGCATAGGCGCCGATGAGCCCGGCCTCGTTCTTGCGGATGTCGCCGGCGCCGAGGAAGAGGATGAACTCCCCTTTCAGCCCGTAGCGTTGCAGCAACGCCGCGCGTCCTTTCTCGTCCAGGGAGGCGGGGCGGAAGTCGCCGTGGATGCCGGCCCGGATGTTGAAGACACGCCCGGGCGGATAGCCGAGATACCGGATGGCTTCCTGGCGGCTGGACTCGGAGA
Organism: Roseomonas mucosa ATCC BAA-692; assembly: GCF_000622225.1. Taxonomy (GTDB): domain Bacteria; phylum Pseudomonadota; class Alphaproteobacteria; order Acetobacterales; family Acetobacteraceae; genus Roseomonas; species Roseomonas mucosa. The sequence goes on from NZ_KK211412.1 coordinate 87,770, forward strand.
TGGCCAGGAGGCCGGTGGAGAGCGACATCTCCTGCAGGCAGCCATAGTACCAGTTCTGGCCGCTGGAGATGATGCCCCTGGGGCCGAAATAGGTCTCGCGCAGGATCAGCGGGATCAGGTCGTAGCAGGTCCCGACGACCGGCAGGCGTTGCAGCGGCCCGGGCCAGCGGGTCACCACATCGTCGCCGAGCCCTTCGAAGATGCTGGAGACATGGATCAGGTCGGGGCGCAGGGAGGCCAGGAACTGCGCCCGCAGATGCTCGGCGACGCCGCGGTTCGGCGAATGCGCGAAGAAGGAGGTCCCCGGCGGCGGGTGCCAGGACCTGATCTGATCCCGGGGCAGGATGGCCGAGAAGCTCTCGGTCAGCTTGCCGGCGACATCCGGGAAAGCGCCGCTCAGCGCGACGACGACCTCGTGGCCGCGTGGGGCGCGCGCCATCGCGGCGGCAAGCTCCCGGGAATAACGGCCGATACCGCGCTCGTGGCTGCTTCCCTGCGCGCCCTGCAGGTCGATGACAAGCCGCATATCAGTACCGTTCCCGCCTTGCTGTCACGAACATGGGTTGCGTGACCATTCAGGCCTTTCTGAACAATTTCGCAAGGTATCGATACATACTGCCCTCACGACCGCCCAGCCCCGACACGCTGTCCGGCGCGGCAGGCAGGGCCGTCACAGAATGGCTGGGCTGCTCCAGGGCCATGGGTTGGGGCCAGATCGCCTCGGGCTGCGCCATGGGCCAGGTCAGGCGCTGGGCCGCCGCCTGGTCGTAGTAGCGGTAGCGCATTTCCAGCCAGCCGGACGCCCGGGGCATGACGCGGCCGAACAGCTTCGCGGCCGGCCGCCCGCCCGGCACGCGGCGGACATAGCGCAGTGTCTTGTGGAAGATCCGGCGGGCCACGTCCTTCGGGGTCAGGTCGCCCCGCATCAGGTGAACGGGCGCGCGCAGCGGCGCGGTCACGCGCCATGAGGTACTGCTTTGCAGCGCATGGAACCGGGCTTCGGCCTGCTCCGCGCGGAGGCGCAGGGCATGGGCCACGCTTTCGCGCTGCGCGGTCTCTTCCGCGGCCCGGCGGTTCTGCCGCATCGCCTCGGCGACCTGCTGCATGGCTTCCACGACCTGCTGCTCCGCCAAGCCGCGTTTCTGCCGATCCGCTTCCGCGGCGTCGGAAAGCGCGTCCCGGAGGCTCGTCCCATAGGTGACACGGAGTTCGACCAGCCTTGCCTTCAGGGAGCGGATTTCGACTTCCGACCGGTGCTGGCGGGCCAGGGCCGCATCCTGGGCCTCCTGCAACGCGGCCTCCAGGGCCGCGATCTTCCGCTCGGCCTCCTCCTGCCGGGCCAGGGCGGCATCCCGGTTCTCCTGCAGGGCGGCTTCCAGGGAGGCGATCTTCCGCTCGGCCTCGCTCTGCCGGGCGAGAGCGCCGTCCTGGCTTTCCCGCAAGGCGGCTTCCAGGGAGGCGATCTTCTCCCCGGCCCGGTGTCCATCCGCGGCCGCGGTGTCCCGGGCCTGTTGCAGCTCGGCCAGCAGTCCGTCCCGCTGGGCCTCCGCGCTCGTGGCGCGCGACAGCGCGGCCTCCAGCTCGACCGGCAGGCCGGCGGAACGGAAGGCGTCGTCGAAGACATTGGGCTGCACCTGGAAGTGCCTGCCGAGCTCGTCGAAATGCTCTTCCGCCAGATAGAAGCGGTTCAGGCCGTCGAACCAGACGAAGCGATAGCCATGGTCCAGGAGGGACGGTTCCCAGCCGTAGTCCTCCTCCTGCGACAGGGGGCGCGTAGCTTCCAGCAGGATGATCCAGGGGCGGAAGCGGTGCAGGTCCATGCCGGCCAGCACCGCGCCCTCCCCGCCTTCCACGTCGATCTTCAGGAAGTGGATCGGGCCTTCCGGACGGTGTTCCGCGCAGATGTCCGCCAGCGTGCGGCAGGCGATGTCGATGCGCTCGACCTCCCAGCCGGTGGCCGCGTGATGCTCGGCGACGGCGGTGTCCAGCGTCGAGAGCCCTGTCGTGCCGATCCGGTAGAACGTCTTCGTCCCGGACGTTTCGGCGGCGCCGACCATCAGGTTGACGTCGCGTGTCCTTGCCTTCTGGAGTTCCTGGAAGAGCTGGGGATTGGGCTCGATGTTGATCCCGCTCCAGCCGTTCTCGTAGAAAAGGCGCGTCACGGACAGGTGGCCGGGCTCGGCGGCCCCGACATCGATGTAGAAGCCGTCCGGGACATGCTTCAGCGCCCGCCACAGCATCACATCTTCCTGATTCTGTGCCCAGGATAGGGAGGTCATCGCGCTAGCGGCCCTTCTTGCGAACAATGCGCCTGTCGGCGGGTCTTGGAGTGCCGTCCTGCATCCGTCGCGGGTGGACGGGCGCCCACACCGGCTGGTGGCGCGATGGACCCGGCGGCGGGGGCGGCAAGGAACGCTAGCCCCCCGCCACGGTCAGCCCCTCGACCCGCACCGTCGGACTGTCGGTGCCCCGGCGGAAGCGCAGGTCGTCGGCCGGGGTCATGGCGAGGAACATCTCGCGCAGGTTGCCGGCGATGGTCAGGCCGCTGACCGGCTCGGCGAGCTGGCCGTCGCGGATCATGAAGCCGGCGGCGCCGCGGCTGTAGTCGCCGGTCAGGGTGTTGACGCCATGGCCGATCAGCTCGGTGACGTAGAGTCCCTCGCGGATATCGGCCATCAGCGCCTGGGGCGAGAGGGTGCCGGGTTCCAGCCACAGGTTGCTGGGGGCCGGAGCCGGGGGCGAGGAGGGGCCGCGCGTGGCGTGGCCTGTGGTGGGGAGGTTAAGCTGGCGGGCGGAGCGGGCGTCCAGGACCCAGCTCCGCAGCGTGCCGTCCTCGACCAGGGCGAGGGAGGCGCCCGGCTGGCCCTCGCCGTCGAAGGGGCGGGAGCGCAGGGCGCGGGGCTTCGTGGGGTCGTCGCGGACGGTCAGGCCGCGGGCCATGACCGGCTGGCCCATGCTGCCGCGCAGGAAGGAGGTGCCGCGCGCCACGGCGGCGCCGTTCAGCGCCCCGGCGAGGTGGCCGAGCAGCGAGGCGGCGATGCGGGGGTCGTAGACCACCGTGTGGCGCGCCGTGGCGGGGCGGCTGGGGTTCAGGCGGCGGACGGCGCGCTCGCCGACCTGGCGGCCCAGCGTGGCGGGGTCGTCGAGGTCGGAGAGGTGGACCGTGGAGACATGGTCGTAGTCCCGCTCCATCCCCGTGCCGCTGCCCGCCAGGGCGGCGACGGAGAGGTGGTGCCCGGAGCGGGCATAGGCGCCGGAAAAGCCGGTGGAGGTGACCAGGGCGAATTCGCGGTGCGACCAGCCGGCCTCGGCGCCCTCGGAATTGGTGATGCCGGGGATGGCCAGGGCGGCGTCCTCGGCCTGGGCGGCGCGGGCGGCCAGTTCCTCGACATCCGGGCGGGCGCCGCTGGTGAGGTCGAGGTCGGGCAGGTCGAACCTCGCCGGTTCGGGCAGGCCGGCGAAGCCGTCCTCCGGCACGGCGCGGGCCATGGCCACGGCGCGTTCGGCCAGGGGCGGAAAGGACAGGGGGTCGGTGTCGGTGGTGGAGACGATTGCCTGCCGCCGGCCGGAGCGGCTGTGCAGGAAGACCCGCAGGCCGAGCTCCACGCCCTCGGCGCGCTCGATCCGCTCCACCTTGCCGAGACGGCGGGCGACGGAGAGGGCGGTGCCGCGGATCAGCACCGCATCGGCCGAATCCGCCCCGGCCGCCCGGGCGGCGGCGACGAGGTCGCCCAGCCGCGCCAGGTGGCGGTCCGCGTGGCCCTCCATCCGGCCCGCCATCCCGGTGGCGCTCACGCCGCCAGCTTCTCGGCGATGGTGGCCAGCGAGGGCACCTTGCCCATGGGGCCGAGGGCCGCGAGGGTGGGGGTGCCGCGGAAGGCGCGGGCGGCGGCCGCCTGGACCTGTTCCACCGTCACGGCGGCGATCTTCGCCTTGGTTTCCTCGACCGGAATGATGCGGCCATGGACCTGGAGCTGGCGGGCGAGCTGCTCGCAGCGGCTGCCGGTGGATTCCAGGGACATCAGCAGGGAGGCGCGGAGCTGGGCCTTGGCGCGGTTCAGCTCCTCCTCGGTCACGTCGTGCTGGACGCGGCGCAGTTCCTCCAGCGTCACGGGGACGAGCTCGGCGGCCTGGTCCTCCCCCGTGCCGGCATAGATCGCGAACATGCCGCTGTCCCGGAAGGGGGAGTGGAAGGAGTAGATGGAATAGACGAGGCCGCGCTTCTCGCGGATCTCCTGGAACAGGCGGGAGGACATGCCGCCACCGAGCAGGCCGGACATCAGCATGGTCGGGTAGTGCATCGGGTCGCCATAGCCCGGGCCGGGGAAGCCCAGCACGACATGGACCTGATCCAGCTCCCGCTCCTCGCGGAACTCGCCGCCGGTATAGCGGGCGGGCTCGGCCTCGTGCGTCTCGGCTACCGGCAGGTCGGCGAAGTGGCGGCCGACCATCTCCACCAGCGCCTCGTGCTCCAGCGCCCCGGCGGCGGCGACCACCATGCGGGAGGGGCCGTAGTGCCGGCGCATGTAGTTGCGCAGCGCGTCGCGCGGCATCTTCTCGATGATGGCGGCCGGGCCCAGGGTGGGGCGGCCCATGGCCTGATCGCCATAGGCGGTGGCCTGGAAGTGGTCGAAGACGATGTCGTCGGGCGTGTCGTTGGCCTGCCCGATCTCCTGCAGGATCACGCCGCGCTCGCGCTCCACCTCCTCCGGCGCGAAGGAGGAATGGGTGAGGATGTCGCCCAGGATGTCGGCGGCGAGCGGCAGGTCGTCCTTCAGCACCTTGGCGTAGTAGGCGGTGTTCTCCCGCGCCGTGTAGGCGTTGAGGTGGCCGCCGACATCCTCGATCTCCCGCGCGATGGCGGCAGCGTCGCGCTTCTCGGTGCCCTTGAAGGCCATGTGCTCCAGGAAGTGGGACACGCCGTTCTCCTCGGCGCGTTCGTCCCGGGTGCCGGCATGGACATAGGCGCCGATCGAGGCGGTCTCCACGCGGGGCATGGTGTCGGAAACGACGGTCAGGCCGTTGGGGAGGCACGTCAGGCGCACGGCATCGCTCATGGGTTCGGTCGGTCTTCCACTCGTTCGGGGCCCGGCCCGGTCCTGGGCAGGGCGTGCTGTCTTATCCGGGGACAATGTAGGCGCGGTGGCCCGAAACTGCGACCGGGGCGAGGCAGAAAGGGCTGATCCGGCCAGTGGGCATGGCGATTGGGCATGGCGATTGGGCATGGCAATCGGGCATGGCGGGGGGTCAGGCCCAGCCCAGGCGCAGCGAGCGCGGGATGCGGGCGCGGCCGGCGGCGGCGCGGTGCAGGGCGGCGAGGCCCCGCACGAGGCGGCGATACGGGGTGACGGTGCCGTAAGCGCCTGTAAACGGCGGAAGCTTCGCGCGAGCGAGGGTTTGGGACAAATCCGGATCGGGCAGCAGCCAGGGCGGGCCGGGCAGGGCCGCGCGCAGGTCCAGGCGGCGGGCGAGCAGGATGAGGCCGAGGCCCAGGATGCGGTGGCGCGGCGGGCGGCGCGGCAGATGCGATGGGCCAGGGCGTGGAGAGGGTGGCCGGGCGGGGTGGTGGCGAGGGCGTTGAGCAGGCGCTGCCACAACCCGGCATGGGTGAGGCGGCGGAAATGGCGGGCGACCGTGCCGGGATTGCCGAAGCGTTCCGGCAAGGCGGACCAGGGGGAATGGGTGAGGGCAACGTGGAAGATGGCGTCGAGGCGGTGGCGGTGGTCGGCGGGGCGGCCAGTGCCGGTAGGGTTGGTGGGGAGGTAGGGGGCGAGGGCGCGCCATTCCGCCTCGGTCATCGGGTGGAAGGGATGGGGGGTGGAGAAGGAGCTGGCGCGCATGGGGGAGGGATAGCATGGGGGAGTGGAAATAGGCAAGTTTTCCTATTTATGGGAGTGATCGAGGGTCAGTCCATGAGGTGAAGGGTCGGCCGGGAAGGGTGGAGGCCGTGGGAAAACACACGACCAGAAGGTGCTGTGGAGAATAGTATGCTCCCCGGTAGCTCCCGACTCACCGAGCAGCCTGAAGCGAGCCAAAATGGCCGTATCGACGGCTACTAGAAGGGCATTCCGGCAGCCGAAGAGACGGATATTCTCTTTCGATGCCGGATCGACGAGTTTTCACACAGCCTCGGTGGAAACCGGACTTTCGTTTGACACGGCCCACCCGGGGCTACGAGGGATGGTTAGGTGACATCCCCGCAGAGGCCAGCGTGACTGAACGGCTCATCCCAAGGCTGGTGACCCATCGCCTCATCTTGCGCGCGCCCACCGAAGCGGACTTTCCAGCCTATGCTGACTTTCTGAACTCGACTCGCGCGCGCGGCATGGGCGGGCCTTATGGCACCCGTGCGGCCTGGGGGCTGTTCTGCCACGAGGTGGCGGGCTGGACGCTCTACGGGCACGGGGCACTGATGGTTGATCTTCGGGCCTCAGGTGCATGCGTCGGGCAGGTCAGCATCAGCCACGGGCCTCTCTACCCCGAGAAGGAACTCGGTTGGCTCATCTATGACGGGCATGAGGGGCGAGGCTACGCGACCGAGGCGGCGATGGTCCTGCGGGACTGGGCGCATGAGGCGATCGGGCTGGACCACCTCGTCAGCTACATCGACCCGGGGAACGCGCGATCCATCGCCCTCGCCGAGCGGATCGGTGCCACGCCGGACGCCCAGGCGCGGGGGCAGGACCCAGGAGATCTGGTCTATCGACACCGCGTGGGCAGCGGCCTGGAGCGACTGCGATGCTGACCTTGTACCTCGCCCCCGGCTCAAGCTCGATGGCTGCCCACATCGCGCTCCACGAGGTCGGCTCTGCCTTCGAGGCGCGCCCTCTCTCCTTCCGCCGCCGCGAGAACCGGACCCCCGAGTATCTGGCCCTGAACCCGGAGGGGAAGGTCCCGACGCTCCTCATCGACGGCCGACCACTGACGGAGGTGGCCGCGATCCTGTTCTACCTCGCCCGGAGCTACCCAGGGGCCGGACTGCTGCCCCAGGACGCGGAGGGAGAGGCGCAAGCCGTGTCGTGGATGTCCTTCGCCGCCGCGACGCTGCACCCGGCCAGGAGGCAGGGTCTGGAGCACGCCGCTGCCGTCTACGGGATGGCCGACCGGCGGATGGCCGGGCGCAGCTGGGTGCTCACGAGCTATTCCATCGCCGATATTCATCTGTTCCGCCTGTTCTGGCGATTGAACACCTCGCTACGGCCGCCGACTGGAATCTTTCCGAACCTCACCGCCCATTACGACCGAATGCTGGCCCGTCCGGCTGTCCAGCGCACGATCGAAGCCGAAGCGGCGATAGGGTACGAGTTGCCTGCTTAATCCTGGGCAAGAGTCTGTTTTGGGTCCAGCCTGTGTGGAAACTCACGCCCGCGCCTCTTAGCGGTCTTGGGCAGACACATGGCTGGCTGTATGTGCGGAACTTTCGTTCCGGTCTGTTATGTTTATCCCATGAGCACCCGCATAGCCGCAGTTTCAGAACAGCCGGAGTTGGCGTCGCTGGTAGCCAGATGGCGAGTGCAGGCCTTCTTCACTCCGCCGGGCGGCTACACGGTCGACGAGATGACTGCGTTGATCCTCAAACCTCCAGGTGGCCCCAACAAAACGTTCGTCCTGTTTGATGATGATCGACCTGTCGGGACAGCTGGCCTGATGCGCGGCGATCTCGAAAGCAGGCCTGACCTCACTCCTTGGCTGGGAGGTCTGTACGTTGAACCGGCATTTCGTAGTCGCGGCCACGCAACCACGTTGGTGCGGCAGGTGGAGGATGCTGCCCGCGCCGTGTCGGTTTCAGTCCTGTGGCTCTATACCCTGAGTGCTGATGGTCTCTACCTGCGCCTTGGATGGCAGCATGCCGGTTTGGAGCAGGAGGACGGCCGCGACGTCATGCTGATGAGGCGTGATCTGACCTGACAATAAACGTCAGGAGCACGCATGATCGGAGCTGCCGAGGCGATGCGACGCGGCTAGATTCAATCATCTGCGGAGGATCTGAAATGAAGCGTTTCGTTGAGGGTGCTGACCGCCGTCAGGTGACGCTGTTGCCGCCCTGCCTCGACGACTACGTGGCGGAGGAGAATCCGGTCCGCGTGGTCGAGGTATTCGTCAACGAGCTGGACCTCGGCGCGCTGGGCTTCGCGGGCGTGGTGCCCGAGGTGACGGGTCGGCCCTCCTATCACCCCGCGACCATGCTGAAGCTCTACTTGTATGGTTACCTGAACCGCATCCAGTCGAGCCGCCGGCTGGAGCGCGAGGCCGGTCGCAACCTCGAACTGATGTGGCTGACCGGGCGGCTCGCGCCGGACTTCAAGACCATCGCCGACTTCCGCCGCGACAACGGCCCGGCCATCAAGGCGACCTGCCGCCAGTTCGTCCTGCTGTGCCGCAAGCTTGACCTGTTCACGGACGCGGTGGTCGCGGTCGACGGCAGCAAGTTCAAGGCGGTGAACAACCGCGACAAGAACTTCACGCCCGCCAAGCTCCAGCGCCGGATTGAGCAGGTCGAGGAAAGCATCGCCCGCTACATGGCCGCCATGGACACCGCCGACCGGCAGGAGAACGAGATCGCCCGGGCGAAGTCGGCCCGGCTCAGAGACAAGATCACCGCGCTGCGGGAGCAGGTCCGGCAGTTCCGCACCATGGAGCAGGCCATCAAGAACGCGCCTGATGGGCAGGTCTCGTTGACCGACCCAGACGCGCGCTCGATGGCCACCAGCGGCAAGGGCAGCGGCATCGTCGGTTACAACGTGCAGGCCGCCGTCGACACCAGGCACCACCTGATCGTCGCGCACGAGGTCACCAACAAGGGCTTCGACCGGGGGCAGCTCTCCGGCATGGCACGCCAGGCACGCGAGGTGATGGGCCATACCGAGCTGACCGCCATCGCCGACCGCGGCTACTACAAGGGTGAGGACATCCTGCTGTGCGAGCAGGAAGGCGTGGTGCCGATGGTACCGAAAATCCTGACCTCGGGCGCCAAGGCCGATGGGCGGTTCGGCAAGCAGGACTTCGTCTACCTGCCGCAGCAGGACGCCTACAAATGTCCCGCAGGCCAAACAATGAAGTGGTGGTTCAACCGCGTCGACGAGCACGGGATGACGCTGCGCCACTACTGGACAACCAAGTGCCCGGAGTGCCCGATCAAGGCCCAGTGCACCCCCGCCAAGATGCGTCGGGTCACGCGCTGGGAGCACGAGGGCGTGCTGGACGCCATGCAGCACCGGCTCGACCAAGCGCCGGACAGCATGCGCGTCCGCAGGCAGACCGCCGAGCACCCGTTTGGCACGCTGAAGGCCTGGATGGGCTCGACCCACTTCCTGACCCGGACGCTGAAACGGGTCGGCACGGAGATGAGCCTGCACGTGCTGGCCTACAACATGAAGCGGGTGATCGCGATCCTGGGTGCAGGGCCGCTGATGCTAGCCATCCGGACCTGAACACCCGGAACGCCACGGCCAGCTCTCAGGTGCCGTCCGTGAAGTTCATCTGGCTGCATGCGACCGCGAACCCGTTTTCCCACGGCCTCGGTCGCTGGCCGTCATTGCGACGTCATGCGCCCCGGCGCGACCCCGCCGGCAGCAAGCGCCAACTCCCCGGGTCCAGGGCTCGAAGAGTCCTGGCGGATGGGGGCCGGGGGAAGGTAGGGCCTTCCCCCGGGACGGAGCGACGCCGGACAGCCTCAGCGCAACGGCAGGACGAGCGGCACCAGCGCCACGCTGACCGCCATCACCAGCACGGCGAGGGGCAGGCCGATGCGGAGGAAGTCGCTGAAGCGGTAGCGGCCCGGGCCCATGACCAGGGTGTTCACCGGAGAGGAGACGGGGGTCATGAAGGCGGCGGAGGAGGCCAGGGCCACGATCATGGCGAAAGGATAGGGGGAAAGGCCGGTTTCCTGCGCGGTGGCGATGGCGACGGGGGTCATGAGCACCGCCGTGGCGGTGTTGGAGATGAAGAGGCCGGTGACGGCGGTCAGGGCGAAGAGGCTGGCCAGCAGGGCGTGGGGGCCGGCCTCGCCGACCGTGGCGATCAGCGCGTCGGCGGCCAGCGTGACGCCGCCGGTGCGCTGGAGGGCGAGCGAGAAGGGCAGCATGCCGACGATGAGGACCAGGCTGGGCCAGTGGATGGCACGGTAGGCGCTGTCCATGTCCAGGCAGCGGAAGCCCAGCATCAGCAGGCCGGCGATGAAGGCCGCCTGGACGTTCGGGACCAGGCCGCTGACCATCAGCGCCACCATGACGGCGAGGCTGAGCAGGGCGTAGGGGGCGCGGGTGGCGGCGGGGGTGAGTTCCTCCAGGTCCTCCGGCTGGTTCAGCAGGAGCAGGTCGCGGCGGCCGCGCTGGGAGCGGCGGATATCCGTCCAGGGGCCGACCACCAGCAGGGAGTCGCCGGCCTGGAGGGGTTTTTCCAGCATGCCCTCGGCCACCGGGGCGTTGCCGCGCCGCATCCCCGCGACGGTCAGGCCGAGGCGGGAGCGTAGCTTCGCCTCCAGCACCGACTTGCCGGTGAGCTCGGCACCGGGGGTGACGATCATCTCGGCGATGCCGACGGCGTGGGGGCGATGGGCGAGGTCGGAGTGTTCGATCGGCAGGGGCTGGAGGCCCAGGCGCCGGGTGATTTCCGCCAGATCCTGCGGGGTGGCGGGCAGTTCCACCAGCAGCTCGTCATCCGCGCGCAGCACGGTCTCGGCGTTGGGGCTGAAGATTTCGGTGCCGAAGCGGGCCGGGCGTTCCACCGCCATGACGTTGAGCCTGTGCCGTGCGCGCAGGGCCAGCTTGTCGAGCCGCTGGCCCGCCAGCGGGGAGCCGGCGCGCAGGCGCAGGCGGTGGGCGCGGTCCTGGAGGCGGTAGTCCTCGACGAGCTGGCGCAGGGTGGTGCGCGCACCAGGGGTGGTGCCGTCCTCGGCCGGGCCGGCGGAGAGCCGGCGGCGGGCCAGCAGCATGTAGCCGATGCCGAGCAGGAGGATGGGCAGGCCGAAGGGGGTGAAGCCGAAGAAGCCGAAGCCGGGCAGGCCCTGCCGTGTCAGTTCCGCCTGGACCACGAGGTTGGGGGCGGTGGCGACCAGGGTCATCATGCCGCTGATCAGGGCGGCGACGCTGAGCGGCATCATGAGCTGGCCGGGCGGGATGCCGAGGCGGGTGCAGATGCGCAGCACCACGGGGATGAAGATCGCCACCACGCCGGTGGAGCTCATCACCGAGCCGGTGAGGCCGACGATCAGCATCAGCAGCACCAGCAGGCGGGTGGCGCTGCCGCGGGCGCGGGCGAGCAGCCAGTCGCCGAGCCGGCGGGCGATGCCGGTGCGGACCAGGCCCTCGCCGACGACGAAGAGGGCCGCGACGAGCAGGACGCTGGCATCGCCGAAGCCGGCCAGGGCCTCCGGCACGGTGACGGTGCCAGTGAGGGGCAGGAGGAGCAGCATGAGCAGCGCCACCACATCCGTGCGGGGGCGGCCGGTCACGAACATCCCGATGGCCAGGCCGAGGAGGGCCAGCACCATGGCGAGCTGGGCGGTCATCGGCGGGCCGGAAGACGATCGCGCCACGAGGGAGAGGTCATGCCGGTCCTTCCGCCGCCCTGGATCGTCCGGCCCCGAGGGGGCGTTCCCTCGGGGTGCTCCCCCTTGGGGCGCCCCGGCCGGTGCCGGGGCGGAAGGCGGGGCGGCCGGGATCTGGGGCGGGACTATCCCATTCCGCCGCCCGGGTGAACCGGGCGGGGCGATATCAGGGCGGCGGCATCCCCACCCCGGTCAGAAGGCGAAGTCCACCTGTGCCGGATTGGCCTGCCCGCTGGCCAGGAAGCCGAAGCTGATCTCGCCATCGCCGGCAATGCCGCCGTTCCAGGCCGCGTTGTGGATGATGTAGCCACTGCTGGTGCGGGAAACGATCTCGGCGTTCCAGATCTGGGTGATCTCGTTGCTGATCTTCAGCTCGAACTCCCAGCCGGAAACCGTGGCGGCGCCTTCGTTGTGGACCGTGACAGCGCCCTGGAAGCCGTTGTTCCAGGCATTGGTGACGGCGAAGCTGGCGTCGAGGCCGCTGCCGGCGGAGCCCGTGCCGCCGGTTCCGCCGCCGGTCGAGCCCCCGGTGGAAGTGCCGGCGTCGTTGTTCAGGATGGTGGCGGTGGCGGTGCCGTCCAGGAGGGTGGCGCCGGAGGGGCTGGAGAGGACGAGGGAGAAGGTCTCGTCCGCCTCGGCCGCGCTGTCCGCCCTGATGGCGATGGCGACGGTCTTGCTGGTCTCGCCCGGGGCGAAGGTCAGCCTGCCGGAGGCGGCGGTGAAGTCCTCGGCCGTGGCGGTGCCGGGAACGGTGCCGAAGTCGACGGTGACGGCGGTGCCGGCGGCGGCGGAGAGGGTGACGGTGAAGAGCGCCACATGAGCGTCGCCCGCGGTGCCGGGGGTGGCGGTGCTGCCGTCGAGGCTGAACTGGATCGGCTGCAGCTCCGCCACCTTGGCGGCGTTCACCGAGGTCCAGTCATCCTGGAGGATGCCGCCGGTGTCGCCGGAATTCGGGTTCCAGGACCACCAGGTCCAGCTGATGCCCTGCTGGCCCGCGGCGATGTCGTGGGTGCCGTTGGCGTCGAGGTCGCCGGAGAGGTAGGCGGTGATCTTGTCGAGCCAGACGAGGTCCTTGGCGTCGGCCATCCTGCTGCCGAACTCGCCGAGATAGACCGGCGCGATGCCTTCCTTGTAGATGTAGCCCCACATCTGGTCGAATTTCTGGGTCAGCGTGTCGCCGAAATTCGCGCCCTGGAACCAGGGCTGGGCATAGATCGAGTTCGGGTAGTCGTGGGCCGAGTAGACGAGCTTGTTGGCGACGTCGAGCGTGACGGGGCGGTCGCGCACGCCCATGAGGTTGCCGCCCCACCAGTAGTTCTGGCCGTCATAGGTGCCGATGCCCTCGACGAAGATCAGCCAGTTCGGGTTGACCTCCCCGATCGCGTTGCCGGCGCGTTCCGCCGCCGCGGCCCAGTCGGTGGCGGTGCCGGTGCCCCAGGTGCCGTTATAGGGCTCGTTGTGCAGGTCGGCGCCGATGACGGTCGGATCGCCGGCATAGCGGGCGGCCAGCATCTGCCAGTCGCCGATCCACTGCGATTCCGGATGCGCGTCGTCGTACCAGAGGCCGTTGCCGGAGGTGCCGGCGCCGGCATCGCTGCGGTGGTGGTCGAGGATGATGCGCAGGCCGACCTGGCCGGCATAGTCCACGATCCGGTCCATGATCTGGAGGCCGGTCAGGCCCTGCAGGTCGGGGTTCTTGCTGAAGTCGATGCCGCTGGGCATGCCGCCGTGCAGCAGGTCGGTGGAGAAGGGGAGGCGGATGGTGTTGAAGCCCAGATCCACCATCTGGTCCATCATCTCCTTGTAGCCGCGCGCCCAGAGGCCGTGCGGCGCCTCGTTGGAGGATTCCAGCCCGAACCAGTTCACCCCGGCGATCTTCACGATGTTGCCGCCGGCATCGACGATCTGGTTGCCCCGGGTGCTGAACCAGCCGGTGGCGGCGGTGCCCGTGCCGGAGGTGCCGAGATTGCCTTCCATGACGGAGACGTCGCTGACGCTGAGCTTCGGCGGGGCGGCGGCGGTGTCGTCGTTGAGGATGGTGCCGGTGGCGCTGGCGCGGGCGATGGTGGCGCCGCTCGCATCGGAAAGGTTGAGCAGGAAGCTCTCGTTGGCCTCCACCAGTGTGTCGCCGGAGACGGTGACGCTGACGGTCTTGCTGGTTTCCCCGGCTGCGAAGGTGAGGGTGCCGGAGGAGGCGGCATAGTCGCTGCCTGCCGTCGCGGTGCCGTCCGCCGTGGCGTAGTGCAGCGTGACCGGGCCGCTGGCAGCTTTGGACAGGGCGACGGTGAAGGTCAGGACCTTGCTGCCGCTGTTGCCCTCGGCGACCGAGACATCGGCGACGGAGAGCTCGGGCGGGGTGGCGGGGGGCGCGGCGGTGGTGCCGTTCAGGGCGAGGTTGGCGGCCTGGCTGCCGGCGGCGCCGGAGGTGGCCTGGAAGCCGAATCCGAGCTGGCCGTTGGCGGGAACGGTAGCGTTCCAGGACAGGTTCCGCACGACGTAGTGCGTGCCGACATGGCTGACGATCTCGCCGCCCCAAAGGTTGGTGATGGTGAAGGCGGCGTCGAATTCCACGAGCCAGCCGTTCAGGGCCGTGTCGCCCGCCTGGATGGCCATGTTCGCGACGAAGCCGGCGCCCCAGTCGCTGGCGACGTTGTAGGTCAGGGACGATGCCATGGGCGAGGGCGTTCCGAATCCGAGTGTTGCAGCGCATGAGACATCAGGCGCAGAACAGTTGCAATTCCGGAAACATGCTTTCGCGAAACGTCAAGAATGGGGGGCGTGCGGCGTCGCGCCCATGGTTGGCCCTGGTAGAGGCGCCGCCTCCCCCGGTCCCCCACCGCTGGGAAGATCGTATCTCCCCAGACCACGCCCCGGGTTGGTGCTGGTGGCACCGGCAGTCGCCGGGAAGCCATGATTCCCGGCGCGATCCGGCATCGGCGAGCGCCAGCGAAGGGGAGGTCCAGGCCCCTCCAGGGCCCTGGTGGATAGGGTCCGGGGGAGGCAAGGCCTTTCCCGGCTGGCCGTGGGGAAACTCCGGGGGCCGGAGGGTTCAGGCCCGGTTGCGGCGCGCGTGGCGGCGGACGGCGCCCTCGACCTGGGCGAGATCGCCGGGGAGGAGTTCCAGGCGTTCCTCGCGGGTGAAGAGGTCGGCGAGGTGCGGGGGGAGAGCGGGGCGGAAGCCGACTGCCTGTTCCGCCGCGTCGGGGAATTTCGCGGGGTGGGCAGTGGCGGCGACGATCACCGGGATCGCCGGGTCCTCGGGCGCCAGGGCGCGGGCGGCGTAGGTGGCGGTGGCGCTGTGCGGGTCGGGCAGCCAGCCGGTGGTGGCGTGGACGCGGCGCATCTCCCGCAGCGTGCCCTCGTCGTCCAGGGCGACGCCGCGGAAGAGTTCCGCCGCGCGCTGCCAGGCGGCATCGGGGACGGGCATGCGGCCGGTTTCGCGGAAGCCGCGCATGGCCTGGGCGGTGGCGGCGGGGTCGCGGTCCAGGAGCTCGAAGAGCAGGCGCTCGAAGTTCGAGGAGACCTGGATGTCCATGCTGGGGGAGAGGGAGGGCTCCACCGGCCGGGCGGACATGTCATTGGCCGTGAAGAAGCGCGGCAGGATGTCGTTGCGGTTGGAGGAGATGATCAGCCGCTCGATCGGCAGGCCCATCTTCCGGGCCGCCCAGGCGGCCAGCACATTGCCGAAATTGCCGGTGGGGACGGAGACGGCGACCGGGCGGTCGGGGGCGCCGAGCGCCAGGGCGGCATAGGCGTAGTAGGGGATCTGGGCGGCGACGCGGGCCCAGTTGATCGAGTTCACCGCGGAAAGGTTCATCTCCCGCCGGAAGGGGGCGTCGGCGAACATCGCCTTCACGAGATCCTGGCAGGTGTCGAAATCGCCTTCCACGGCCAGGTTGTGGACGTTGGAGGCGAGAACGGTGGTCATCTGCCGGCGCTGCACCTCGGAGGTGCGGCCCTGCGGGTGCAGGATGACGATGTCGATGTTGGCGCGGTCGCGGCAGGCCTCGATGGCGGCGGAGCCGGTGTCGCCGGAGGTGGCGCCGACGATGGTCACGCGCTCGCCACGCTCGGCCAGGACATGGTCGAAGAGCCGGCCCAGGAGCTGCATCGCCATGTCCTTGAAGGCGAGCGTGGGGCCGTGGAAGAGCTCCAGCGCGAAGCTGCGGGTGTCGAGCTGCACCAGCGGGGCGATGGCGGGATGGTTGAAGGAGGCGTAGGCCTCCTCCGTCATGCGGCGCAGGGCGGCGTCCGGGATCGTGCCGCCGGTGAAGAGGCCGACGATGCGCGCGGCCAGTTCCGGATAGGGCAGGCCGCGCATCGCGCGCCATTCGGCGGCGGAGAGGGAGGGCCAGGTCTCGGGGGCGAAGAGGCCGCCATCCTCGGCCAGGCCGGCGAGCAGGACGCCCGGGAAGTCGCGGGCCGGAGCCTCGCCGCGGGTGGAGACGTATCGCATGGGAGGCAGCGTATAGCCGGGTGGGCGGCAGGAAGCCATGCGGGATGAGGGGGGTGGGACGCGGGGCGCGGCTTCACCGAAGATTCCGGGACGAAGGCCGGGGTGGGCCGTTATGGGAGGGGTCCGGGCGGGAGGCCGCCCCGGAAACGGTCCTGGATGGAGCGGAGGGAATCGTGAAGATCACGTTCTACGCGCATGCGAGCTTCCGGCTGGAGGCGGATGGGGTGGTGGTGATCACCGATCCCTACAAGCCGCCGCTCAGCCGCTTCGACCCGATCGACGAGCCGGCGGACCTGGTGCTGATGAGCTCGGCCACCGACGAGTTCCATTCCGACCCCAGCCATATCCGGGGCGAGCCGGTGGTGATCAACACGCTGGAGCTGCCGCCCGAGGGGGTGGAGGTGCTGGGCATCCCGGTCCGCTCCTTTCCGGCCTATGAGAGCCTGACCTTCGACTTCCAGGCAGCGGCGGGGCGGGACCCGGATGCCAATGCGCTCTACCACTTCACCCTGGGCGGGCTGCGGGTGCTGCACATGGGCGATATCGGCAACCCGGTGGACCCGAGGCAGCTGGAGGCGCTGCGCGGGCAGGTGGACATCCTGCTGGCGCTGACCGGCGCGCATGCGACCATCGCGCTGGACGACCTGGACGCGGCGATCGAGGCCATCGGGCCGCGGGTGGTCATCCCGATGCACTATTACAACCCGCGCGGCATCCTGCAGATCGAGCCGGTCGAGACCTTCCTGGCGCGGGTGCCGCCGGGACGGGTAACGCGGGTCGGCGGGCCGAGCCTGGAACTGACCCCGGAGACGCTGCCGGCGGATGCGCCGCATGTCTATGTGCTGGAGCAGTCGCGCTGAGGGCGTGATACGGACGGCGTTCCGCCCTGTGGCCGCCCGCCCGGGGAAAGGCAGGGCCTTTCCACCACGGGGACGGAGCAACGGCGCCGGTCGGGCGCGGACCGGAGGTTGCCTGGCCTTGACCGGGCCGGGCAACGGGCGGAGCCTCCGCGCCCGGAATTCCGGAGGCCCCTGCCATGAACGAGCTTTCCCCGCCTGCCATGTTGCCTGCGCTGCGGGAGGCCCTGGTCTCGGAAGGTGGGCCGGAGGTGGCGGGCGAGGTGACGCGGCTGCTGTCCGGCGAGGCGTTCCGCAAGGCGGATGCCTTCGTGCGGCAGGACCATGAGCGCACGGTGTCGGAGATCATCCGCATCGCCGAGATCGCCTCGCCACCCTTTGGCGAGGCGAGGCGGGCGGCGGCCTATGGGGAGATGCTGCGGGCGCAGGGGCTCGCGGATGTGGCGCGGGACGCGCAGGGCAACGTCACCGCGCTGCGGCCCGGCACCGACCCGCAGGCGGGGCTGGTGGTGATCTGCTCGCATCTCGACACGGTGTTCCCCGAGGGGACGGACGTGACCGTGAAGCGCGAGGGCACGGTGCTGCGCGGGCCGGGAGTAGGGGATAACAGCCGCGGCCTGGCGGTGAAGCTCGCCATCCTGCGGGCGCTGGATGCGGCGGGCATCCGGACGAAGGCGGGAATCCTGGTGCTGGCCTCGGTGGGCGAGGAGGGGGCGGGCGACCTGCGGGGGGTGAAGAGCTTCTTCCGCGAGCATCCGCTGCGCGACAGGGTGGCGGCCTTCGTGGCGGTGGACAGCCTGGAGACGGCGCGGCTGACCGTGGGGGCTGTGGGGAGCAAGCGCTACCGCGTCAGCTTCCGCGGGCCGGGCGGGCATTCCTTCGGCGCCTTCGGCCTGGTGAACCCGGTCTTCGCGCTGGCGCGGGCGGCGGACGACCTGTCGCGCATCCGCGTGCCGCCGGTGCCGCGCACCACCTTCTCCATCGGCAAGATCGGCGGCGGCACCTCGATCAACGCCATTCCGGAGGAGGCCTGGATGGAGGTGGACCTGCGGTCGGAATCCGCCGAGGAACTGGCGCGGCTGGAGGAGCGCTTCCTGGCCACGCTGCCGCAGGCGGCGGCGGACGAGAATGCGGCGCGCGACGTGAAGCGCGGCGGCATCCAGGTCGAGGTGAGGCAGGTGGGCGACCGGCCAGCGGGGACGACGCCGCGCGAGGCGCGGATCGTGCGGCTGGCGGAGGCGGTGATCGCGGCGCGGGGCTATGCGCCGAAGCTGGAAGCGTCCTCGACGGACAGCAACATCCCGATCAGCCTGGGCATTCCGGCGGTCACCGTGGCCTCGGGCGGCAGGGGTGGGCGGGCGCACTCGCTGGAGGAATGGATCGACGTGGCGCCGGAGGAAAGCGCGAAGGGGATTGCCACGGCGCTGGGCATCATCGTGTCGGTGGCTGGCTTGGCGGGGTGACGGCGGGGCGTGCCGGGAGATGGGAAGGGCGGACCGTCAGGTCCACCCTTTCCGCCGGCTCTGCCTCAGTGCAGAACGCCGAACAGCCACAGCAGGATGATCACCGGGATCGGGATCCCGATCAGCCACAGAAGGATGCCGCGCATCGTTTCCTCTCGATTGTCTGCGGAGGGGAAACGTGGCGTTCGCGGCGGGGGTTGCGTCCCGGACTTGCGGTCTTCCGTGCCGCTCCGGCGGGACGGCGGGGATGAAAGAGGGGTATGGGGAGGTGGGCATGAGCGGTGGAACGGCGCCGGAAGCGGACAGGGCGAACGAGACACCCTGGGTGGCCTCGCCGCGCTATCCGGATGCGCGGCTGCGGGATCTCGACCAGGGCTTCGCGAAGTACCGGGTGATGAACGCGGCGGTGGAGAAGCTGTGCGGCGGGCTGCGCTGGGGCGAGGGGCCGGTCTGGTTCGGCGACCATCGCTGCCTGCTCTTCTCCGACATCCCGAACAACCGCATCCTGCGCTGGGACGAGGAGACGGGTGGCGTCAGCGTGTTCCGCAAGCCTTCGAACTTCGCCAACGGCAATACCCGCGACCGCGAGGGGCGGCTCGTCACCTGCGAGCACGGCGCGCGGCGGGTGACGCGGACGGAGCATGACGGGCGGATCACGGTGATCGCCGACCGTTTCGAGGGGAAGCGGCTGAACTCGCCGAACGACGTGGTGGTGCGGTCGGACGGCACGATCTGGTTCACCGACCCGCTTTTCGGCATTGGCGGCGATTACGAGGGCGAGCGTGCGGAGTCGGAGATCCCCGCCGCCGTGTACTGCGCCGATCCGTCGCGGGGCACGCTGCGCAAGGTGGCGGAGGGTGTGCCGGGGCCGAACGGGCTGGCCTTCTCGCCGGATGAGGGGCTGCTCTACCTCGTTGCCTCGCGCGCCGAGCCGCGGCAGATCCTGAGCTATCCGGTGCGGGCGGGCGGCGTTTCGCTGGGCGAGGCGCGGGTGCTGGTCGAGGCCGAGGCGGACGGCACGCCGGACGGGTTCCGCGTGGACGAGGACGGCAATCTCTGGTGCGGCTGGGGCATGGGGCGCGACGGGCTGGACGGGGTGCGGGTGTTCAACGCCAGCGGCGCGCCGATCGGGCATGTCGACCTGCCGGAGCGGGTGGCCAATGTCGCCTTCGGCGGGTGGCGGCGGAACCGGCTCTTCATGGCGGGGTGCCGTTCGCTGTACAGCGTTTTCGTCAACACGCGGGGGTGCTGAGGCATGGCGATCCGTTTGCATGAGTTGTGCGGCAGCGATCCGGCGCGGGTCTTCAGCCCCTATTGCTGGCGGGCGCGGTTGGCGCTGCTGCACAAGGGGCTGCCGCATGAGAGCCTGCCCTGGCGCTTCACCGAGAAGGCGGCGATCGCCGATGCGGGCACGGACAAGGTGCCGGTGCTGCGCGACGGGACACGCACCGTGCATGATTCCTGGGCGATCCTGGAATATCTGGAGGACCGCTATCCGGGCCATGCCAGCCTCTTCGGCGGCGAGGGCGGGCGGGCGCTGGCGCGCTTCGTGGCGCACTGGGCGGATACGGTGCTGAACCCGGCGATCGCGGCGCTGATCGTGTCCGACATCCCGGCGCTGCTCGATCCCGAGGACCAGGCGTATTTCGTCCGCACGCGCGAGGCGCGTTTCGGCAAGCCGCTGGCGGAGGTGACGGCGGGGCGGGAGGAACGGCTGGAAGGCTTCCGCGCCGGGCTGCGGCCGCTGCGGCTGACGCTGTCGGACCGGCCCTTCCTGCATGGCGCCACGCCGGGTGCGGGGGACTACATCGCCTTCTCCGGCTTCCAGTGGGCGCGGGTGGTGAGCCCGCTGCCGCTGCTGGCGCCGGATGACGTGCTGCATGCCTGGCGCGGACGGCTGCTCGATGCCTTCGGCGGCGTGGCGCGGGCGGTGCCGGCGGCGGAGCGGGGCTGACGTTCTCGGGCGCCCCGCCTTTCCGCCTGTTCCCAAGAATCGGACGCCGGGATGACGGCAATCACCAGGGCCAACCCTGCCCCGGGGTCCGGGAACCGGCTTCGCTCCCCCCGGCGGAGAGGGTCCGGGAGAGGCGGCGCCTCTCCCGGGGAGAGGTGCTGCCGAAGGGAACCTGTATGCCGGAGGGAATGCGCCGCTCTGGCACGCCATGTGCCAGCGCCCGCCATGCGATAAGCTGAACAGGTTGGCGAGGCAGGGACCGATGCTGGGACGACGCGGGCTGGGTTTGGGATTGCTGGGGGCGGCATCGCTGGCGGGTGCCAGGACGGTGCGGGCGGCGGGCTGGCCGGAGCATCTGTTGCGCTGGGTGGTGGGCTATCCCCCGGGCGGGGCGTCGGATGTCTTCGCGCGGCTGATCGGCGCGGGCATGGGCGCGGCGCTGGGGCAGAACGTGGTGGTGGAGAACCGGCCCGGCGGGGGCGCGGTGCTGGCCAGCGAGGTGGTGAGCCATGCCGCGCCGGATGGCTATACCTGGCTGCATACGGACAACGGGAACCTCGTCTACAACCCGGCACTCTATGCGAAGCTGCCCTATGACCCGGACCGCGACCTGACCGGGGTGGGGTTCATCGGGCGCTTTCCGCTCTTCCTGGTGGTGCGGCCCGACGATCCGGCAAAGGGCTTCGCGGATTTCCTGGCCGCGGCGCCGAAGGACCCGCCGACCTATGGCACGGCGGGCGTGGCCTCGCCGCACCATCTGGCGATGGAGATGCTGCGGCGGCGGGCGGGGAACTTCCCGGCGGTGCACGTGCCCTATCGCGGCGCGCCGGCGGCGATGCAGGACCTGATCGCGGGCAGCGTGGACTGCGTGGTGGTGGACTGCGCGACGGGCATCCCCTTCCTGCGCGACGGCAAGGCGCGGGCGCTGCTGGTGATGGGCGAGGCGCGTTCCCGGGCGGCGCCGGAGGTGCCGACAGCGCTGGAGCTCGGCTATGCGGATGCGGTGGCCTATGGCTGGCAGGGGCTTTCGGTGCCGGCGGCCACGCCGGGCGAGCTGGTGGAGAGGCTGAACGCGGCGCTGAACGGCGCCGTACGGGGCGAGGTGGCGCAGTCGCGGATGCAGGCCCTCGGGATCGAGTCCTCGCCCCTGTCGCCCGCCGCGTTCAATGCCTTCGTCGCGAAGGAAAGCGCGCGCTGGCGGCCGCTGATCAAGGAACTCGGCATCCGGCTGGATAGCTAGCCGGAGGTGGCCCACGCCGGACCGCGGGCCGCCCTGCGGCTGCCTCAGCCGCCGAAATAGCCGGGCCGACCGATATCGGCGAGCAGGCCTGGCTGCGCCGGCGCCCAGTCCAGCAGCGCCCGGGTCCGCTCGCTCGAGGCCGGCGCGTCCATGCCGGCGAAGGCCGCGAACCAAGCGAAGTGCCCGGCGGCCTCCCCCGGGGGCAGGGCGGCGGCGGGCAGGCCGAGCTGGCGGCCGATGGCCTCGGCGATCCCGTGGAACGGCACGCCTTCCTCGGCCACTGCGTGATAGCGCTCGCCCGGTGGAGCATCGCCCCGGGACCCATGCTCGATCGCCAGCCTGAAGGCGCGGGCGGCATCCAGGCGGTGCACGGCGGGCCAGCGGTTGAGTCCTTTGCCGATAAAGGCGGACCGGCCTTTCTCGCAGGCGATGCGATGCAGGATCGGCACGAAGCCGTGGTCCCCGTCGCCATGCACCGATGGCGGCAGGCGCATCACCGCGACGCGCACGCCCTCTGCCGCGAGCGCGGCGGCGGCCTCTTCGGAGGCGCGGGGGAAATGGGGCGTCGGGGGAGGCGGGGTGTCGTCCTCGGTCGCGAGCCGGCCCTTCGCCAGATGCGCCATCCCGGAGGTGACGATCAGGGGCCGCCCGGAGCCCCGCAGCGCGGCGCCAAGCGCCGCGATGGCGCGGCGGTCGATCTCGCTGTTCTCCTGGAAGCGCGAGAAGTCGTGGATGAAGGCGGTGTGGATGACGCCGTCCGTGGAGGCGGCGCCGCTGCGGAGGCTCCCGGCATCCTCCAGCGAGCCGCGATGCACCTCGGCTCCCATGGCGGCGACGGCCCGGGCGCCGTCCTCCGAACGGGCCATGCCGAGCACCCGGTGCCCGGCGCCGATGAGTTCCCGGACCACGGCGGAACCCACGAAACCCGTCGCGCCGGTCACGAAGATACGCATGGGACAATCTCCAGATCTTGGTCGGGGGCGAGACTTGGCCCAGTCTCCATCGTGGTAAAGCCGTGAGATCATCGTGGTATAATGACTGTCAGGATGAGCACGCCGGCCGGCGGAATGACGCTGGGCGCCTATCTGAAGGACCGTCGCACCAGGCTCGACCCGGCGGCCTGTGGCCTGCCGGGGACGCGGCGCCGGACCCTGGGGCTGCGGCGGGAGGAAGTGGCGTTGCGCGCCCATATCAGCCCGGCCTGGTACACCTGGCTGGAGCAGGGGCGTGGCGGCGCGGCCTCGCCCCAGGTGCTTGACCGGCTGTCGCAGGCCCTGATGCTCACGGAGGTCGAGCGCGAGCACCTGTTCCTGCTGGGGCTGGGCCGGCCGCCGGAGGCACGCTACCGGGCGGCGGAGGGCATCACGCCGCGGTTGCAGCGCGTGCTGGATGCGCTGGAGCCCGGGCTGGCGATCATCAGGACGGCCACCTGGGACGTGGTCGCCTGGAACCGGGCGACGGTGGTGATGCTGACGGACTACAGCCTGCTCCCGCCAGGGCAGCGCAATGTCCTGCGCCTTCTCTTCGGCGATCCGCGTGTCCGTGCCGCGCAGGATGACTGGGAGGGCGTGGCCCGCTTCGTGGTGGGGTCGTTCCGGGCGGATGCGGCGCGCGCCGGCGCGGTGGAGGAGGTGCGGGCGCTGGCGGAGGAGCTCTGCCGGACCAGCCCGGAATTCGCGGCCATGTGGCGCGACAACGATGTCCGCAGCCATGGCGAGGGCCTCAAGCACCTGCGGCACCCGGTGCTGGGCCGGATTACCCTGGAGCTGTCCAGCTTCGCCGTGGATGGCCGGCCCGATCTCTGGCTGCTGGTCCACAACCCTGTCCTGCCCGCGGACAGGGAGCGGATCAGGGCGCTGATCGAGGCGCCGCGCGCCGCCGCCCCGGGCTGAGCGGCACGCTGAACGGGATGTCCGGGCGGCCGCCTTCCCCACGGATGGACCGGGGCCGGGCAGGGAAGGATGGCCACCCGGATCACTCCGCCATCAGGCCGCGCGCCAGTTCCAGGGCCTGGCGTTCGAAGAGGCGGCGGTAGATGCCGTCCTCGCGGCGGACCAGGGTCTCGTGGCGGCCTTCCTCCACGACCTGGCCGTGGTCGAAGACCAGGATGCGGTCCAGGGCGCGGACGGTGGAGAGGCGGTGGGCGATGACGATGGTGGTGCGGTCGTGCATCAGCCGTTCCACCGCTTCCTGGATCAGCGCCTCGGATTCCGAATCCAGGGCCGAGGTAGCCTCGTCGAGGATCAGGATCGGGGCGTCGGCCAGGAAGGCGCGGGCCAGGGCGACGCGCTGGCGCTCGCCGCCCGACAGCTTCACGCCGCGCTCGCCGACCGTGGTGGCATAGCCTTCCGGCAGGCGGGCGATGAAGCCGTGCGCATTGGCGAGCTGCGCGGCGCGCTCGATCTCCGCGCGCGTGGCGCCGGGGCGGCCATAGGCGATGTTCTCGGCCAGCGAGCGGTGGAACAGCACCGGCTCCTGCTGCACGATGGCGATGTTCCGGCGCAGCGATTCCTGCGTGACGGCGGCGACGTCCTGGCCGTCGATCAGGATGCGGCCGCCGCTCACGTCGTGCAGCCGCTGGATCAGCTTCACGAAGGTGGTCTTGCCGGAACCGGAGTGGCCGACCAGCCCGACACGCTCGCCCGCCTGGATGGTGAGCGAGAAGTCGCGGTAGAGCGGGGTGGTGTGGCGGCCGTAGTGGAAGGTGACGCGGTCGAACTCGATGCGGCCTTCCCGCACGTCGATGGCGCGCGCGCCGGGGCGGTCGGCGACGCCGAGCGGCAGGGCCAGGATCGCCACCATCTCCTCCATGTCGTTCACCGAGCGGCGGAGGTTGTTGATGTGGTAGCCGATGTCGCGCAGGTAGCCCTGCACCACGAAGAACATGGCGAGCACCGTGGCGAGGTCGCCCGGCGTGGCCTGTCCGTGCCACCACAGCCAGACGGCCATGCCGATCGTGCCGATGCGCAGCAGCAGCATCGCGGCGGTCTGGGCGGTGCCGCTCCAGGTCGCGCGCACCCAGGTCGCGCGGGTGCGGTCGCGCCAGCGGCGCAGGATGCGGGCGGTGCGGGCATCCTCGCGCGGTTCGGCGCCAAAGGCCTTGACCACCGCGTTGGCGCCGACCGCATCGGCCAGCGTGCCGCCCAGCCGCGTGTCCCAGGCGTTGGAGCGGCGCGCGGCGGGCGCCACCCAGCCCAGGTTCATCGACAGGGTCAGCGTGATGTGCAGGGTGGCACCAAGGCCGACCACGAGCCCCATCAGCGGCCAGCGCCAGCCGAGCAGCAGCGTGGCGCCGACGAGCACCACCAGCGCCGGCAGCAGCGCCACCAGGATGGTGTCGTGCAGCAGGTCGAGCGCGCTCATCCCGCGGGTGATCTGGCGCACGGTGGAGCCGGCGAAGCTGCCGGCGTGCCAGTCGGCGGAGAAGCGCTGCACGCGGGCGAAGCTGCGCTCCGTCGCCTCGACCATCGCGCGCAGGGTCATGCGGATGATGGCGAGGAAGGCGATGTGGCGCAGTGCCAGCGCGGCGAGGCCGAGCAGGGCGAGCGCCGCCAGCGCGGCCAGCATGGCGCGCAGGGCGAGGTCGCGGTCCGCCAGGGCGGCGGCGTCGACCAGGCGGCCGGCGAAGATCGGCACCAGCAGGTCCGCCAGGGTCGCGGCCAGCATGGCGGTGCCGATGGCGGCGACGAGGCGGCGCTGCCGCGCCCAGCCCTGGAGGACGAAGTTCAGGACATCCCGGATGGGATGCGCGCGCCGTTGTCCGGCGTGGTTCTCGGAAGACACGATGTCATGCACGCCATGCGGGGGCACGGCGTTCCTCGGCACGAAGTTCAGGAAGGCGGCATCGGGCCGCCAGGATGGCGAGGCTGGCCCCGGGCTGGCCCGGGAGGCTTCAGCCCCGCGGCGTGTCGGTTTTGCGGGACACGCGCGAGGCCATCAGGGGGCCACGACGATGGCGGTAGCAAACCATGCAGCCCTCCTTTTGGCCGAGGTGACGAGGAGGTCACGTTAGAACGAGGCGCGGGCGAGTCGCAAGTTCACCTTGTCGTGCTTCGGGCCGTGCCTTGGCGGGCCTGCCGCCGCGTGTCCGTCAGCCGCGCCTCGCCCCGGCCAGGATGCGCACGGGTTCCTGGCCGGGGGAGACCGGCGAGGGATGCGCCCCGCGGGCGCGGCCGGCCATGCGGGCGAGGACGCCGTCGCGCCAGAGGAAGCGGTGGAGCAGCACCATGGCGATGTGGCCGCCGATCAGGGCCAGGAGCGTCCAGGCCAGGAGGCCGTGCGCCGTGTTGGCGGGGGCGACCAATGCCTCCATCCGCTCGCCGGAAGCGGGCCAGAGCGGGATGCCGAAGGGTGCGAAGGCGCGGCCCGAGCCGTATTGCCGCAGCAGGGCCAGGGCGGGGACGGCCAGCATCAGGGCATAGAGGGCGAGGTGGCCGAGGCGGGCGGCGAGGCCGAGCGGGCCGGGCTCGTGCGGCGGGCGGCGGCGCAGGTTGTACAGGCCCCAGGCGCCGCGCAGCAGGATCAGCAGGAAGAGCAGGGCGCCGACGCTGGCATGGGTGCCGACCAGGAAGGCGGTGAGCGGGGTGCGCCCGGCCGTGACCTTCACCACCATGCCGGCGAACTGCCAGGCGAAGAGCAGGGCCATGCCCCAGTGCAGCGCCCGGCTGACCAGACCGTAACGGGCGGGGGTGTCGAGCCAGGGCAGGGTTCGCATCGGGGCGTCTCCTGTTGCATGGGCAGCCCGCCGGGCGGGATGCCCGGCCCGGACAGTCGGCCCGGACAGGCGGCCCGGATGGAACCGCGCAGCCGGGGCCGCCGCCAGAATGGAGGTTGGATGACAGGCCGTACATGTCCCGCTGCCGCGCTCCGTGCAAGGGCGGATGTTGCCGCGCCGCGAAAAGGGGGTGGCCGGCGGTGCGGCAAAGGCCGGTCAGCGCCGCTCCGCGAAGAAATCCCGCAGCAATAGCGCGCATTCGGTCTCGCGCAGGCCGCCGACGACTTCCGGGGCGTGGTGGCAGGAGGAGGCGGCATAGATCCGGGCGCCGTGCTCCACCCCGCCGCCCTTGGGGTCATAGGCGCCGAAGGCCACCCGTTTCACGCGGAACAGCGAGGCGGCCTGGGCGCACATGGGGCAGGGTTCCAGCGTGACCGTCAGGGTGCAGTCCGCCAGCCATTTATGGCGGCGCCGGGCGGCGGCTTCGCGCAGCGCCAGGATCTCGGCATGGGCGGAGGGGTCCTGGCGGGCCTCCACCTCGTTGCCGGCGCGGGCCAGGACGAGGCCGCGCGGGTCGGTGACCACCGCGCCCACCGGCACCTCGCCCCGCAAGGCGGCGGCGCGTGCCTCGGCCAGGGCGAGTTCGATCGGCGCCGGCGCGCCGGTCATGCCCGGTGGCCGGATGGGTGGGCCAGGGGATACGCCAGGGGGTGGGCCAGGGGGTGGCCGATGGGATGGCCGGCGTGGCGCATGGGGCGGTCTGCCGGCCAGGGCGGCTCAGGCGCGGCCGGCACGAGCCGCCGTCTCGGCCTCCAGCCCGGCCAGCAGCACGCAGAGGGCGATGCCCTCGGAGGCGAGGCGCACGTTCTCCAGGCTGGGAAAGGTGGGGGCGAGGCGCAGGTTGCTGTCCCGCGGGTCGGCGCCGCCCGGCCAGGTGGAGCCTGCGGGGGTCAGCGCCAGCCCGGCCTCCTTTGCCAGGGCGACGACGCGCTTCGCCGTGCCGGGGCGGGCGTCGAGGCTGATGAAGTAGCCGCCCTCGGGCTTCGTCCAGCGCGCCACGCCGGTGCCGGCGAGGCGGGCTTCCAGCGCCTCCAGCACCGCGGCGAATTTCGGTGCGATCAGGGCACGGTGGCGCTCCATATGGGCGGCGATGCCGGCCTGGTCGCGCAGGAAGCGGACGTGGCGGAGCTGGTTCAGCTTGTCCGGGCCGATGGTGCGCTTCTCGGCGGAGCGGAGGAACCAGGCGACGTTGGCGGGGGAGGAGGCGAAGAAGGCGAGGCCGGCGCCGGCCAGCGTGACCTTGGAGGTCGAGGCGAAGACGAAGGCACGGTCGGGGTTCCCGGCCTCGGCGCAGAGTTCCACGATGTTGGCGATGGCGTGCCGCGTGCCGGTCAGGTGGTGGACGGCATAGGCATCGTCCCAGAACAGGCGGAAATCCGCCGCGCCGGCCTTCATGGCGGCGAGGCGGCGGATCACGGCCCCGGAATAGACCTCGCCGCTCGGGTTCGAGTACTTCGGCACGCACCACATGCCCTTGACCGCGGGATCGGCGGCGAGGCGCTCGACCTCGTCCATGTCCGGCCCCTCGCCAGTCAGCGGCACGGGGATCAGGCGGATGCCGTATTCCTCGCAGATCACGAAATGCCGGTCATAGCCGGGCACGGGGCAGAGGAAGGCGACGTCTTCCTCCTGGCCCCAGGGACGCGCGCCGCCGGGGACGCCCTTCACCATCGACCACAGCACCGTGTCATGCATCAGGGCGAGGGAGGAGTTGTCGCCGACCACGACCTGGGAGGGAGGCACGCCCAGGATGGGGGCGTAGAGGGCGCGGGCCTCGGCGATGCCCTGGAGGCCGCCGTAGTTGCGGGCGTCCTCGCCGGCCTCGGTGGTGGTGTCGCCATTGCCGGGCAGGGCGAGCATGGGTTCGGCCAGCGAGAGCTGTTCCGGCGCCGGCTTGCCGCGCGTCATGTCGAGCTTCAGGCCGCGCGCCTTGAAGGCATCGTAGCCGGCCTGGATGCGGCCGCGCAGGGCTTCGAGTTCGGCGTCGCTCAACTCGGCGATGGCGGGCATGTCCGGCTCCCTCTGGGCGTCTCTCGGAGGCGTCTGGCCGGTCGGGCCGGCCGCAGGGGCCTCTTAGCCAGTCGCGGGCGGGGGGGTGAAGCGCCGCGTCGTGGATTCCGTCATGCGCCCCGCTGTCATGCGGGCGCCGTGCCGCCTCGTGCACGCCCGGCCGCGTGCGTCACGGGCCCGGGAGGCGAGCCTGCCATGCCGGCGGGACTGGACGCTTCAACCCGACCCGATCCTGGTCTAGAGCAGGGGGCAGGTCGCGGCCCGCCTGTTGCGCCGGACCCGGCTCGCGGGCGCATCCTCCGGAGCCTCTGCCGGCGCCTCCAAGGACTTCTCATGACCTCACGCCCCTTCATCGGCCTGACCCTGGATGCGGAGGAGGCCGGCGGCTGGTCCAACCTGCCCTGGTACGCCATCCGCCAGAACTACCTCGCCGCCGTGGCCGGGGCCGGCGGCCTGCCCGTCGCGCTGCCGCACCTGCCGGCGCTGGCGGAGGACTATCTCGACCGCCTCGACGGGCTCGTGGTCACGGGCGGCGCCTTCGACGTGGACCCGGCGCTCTATGGCGCCACGGAGCGGCACGGGACGGTGACGCTGAAGGAGACGCGGACGGCCTTCGAGCTGGCGGTGCTGCGCGGCGCGCTGGCGCGGGACATCCCGGTGCTGGGCATCTGCGGCGGCGAGCAGCTTCTCGCCGTGGCGCTGGGCGGCACGCTGATCCAGCACATCCCGGATGCCGTCCCCGATGCGCTGCCGCACGAGCAGCCGAACCCCCGCGACGAGCCGGGGCACGAGGTCGCGGTGGTGCCGGGATCGCTGCTGGCGCGGGTGACCGGCGGTGCCGCGAGGCTGGCGGTGAACAGCTCGCACCATCAGGCGGTGGACTTCGCCGGGCCGGGCGTGGTGGTGAGCGGGACGGCGCCGGACGGCGTGGTGGAGGCCATCGAGCACCCCGGCTACCGCTTCTGCCTGGGCGTGCAGTGGCACCCGGAATACGCGGTGGACCCGCGCGACCCCGACATCTTCCGCGCCTTCGTGGCGGCCTGCCGCGAGGCGGCCCGCCAGCGCGCCGGGCTTCGCCCGGCGGAGCGGGTGACGGCATGACGGGGGCGGGGGACGGCCGGCCCGGCGGCGGGACGCCGGAGGACGACCGGCCCGGAGCCGACGGGGAGGATGGCGGCGAGCGCGGCGAGCGCATCGCGCGCTTCCTGGCCCGCGCCGGGATCGCCAGCCGCCGCGCCGCGGAGACGCTGATCGCGGAAGGGCGGGTGAAGCTCGGCGGGCGCGTGGTGGAAACGCCGGCCACCTTCGTCTCGCCCGGCGATGCGGTGTCGGTGGACGGGCGGGCGGTCGCGGCGCCGGAGCACACGCGGCTGTTCCGCCACCACAAGCCCGATGGGCTGGTGACGACGCACAAGGACCCGCAGGGGCGGCCCACGGTCTTCGAGAAGCTGCCGGCGGGCCTGCCGCGCCTGATCTCGGTCGGGCGGCTGGACCTGAACAGCGAGGGGCTGCTGCTGCTGACCAATGACGGCGCCCTGGCCCGGAAGCTGGAGCTGCCCTCCAACGGCTGGATCCGCCGCTACCGCGCCCGGGTGCATGGCTGGGTGGACGAGGCGGCGCTGGCCTGGCTGGCCAAGGGCATCACGGTGGAGGGGGTGAAGTACGGGCCGATCCAGGCGGGGCTCGATTCGCGCCAGGGGACGAATGCCTGGCTCACGGTCTCGCTGCAGGAGGGCAAGAACCGCGAGGTGCGCCGCGTGCTGGCGCATCTGGGCCTGCAGGTGACGCGGCTGATCCGCACCGCCTATGGCCCCTTCCAGCTCGGCAGCCTGCCACGCGGCGCGGTCGAGGAGGTCAACGCCAAGACCATGCGCGACCAGCTCGGCCTCGACGTCGCGCCCCGCATCCCGCGTGGCCGCGAGCTGGCGGCGCAGGCCGCCGACGCCGCCCCCGAGGCCGAGAAGCGCCGCCGCCCGCCCCGTGCCCGCCGCGCCGGCGACCCCTACCTCAATCCCTGGGGCACCGGCCGCCGCCGCGGCGAATCCTGATGGGAGCCGCTTTCCGGTTCGAGCCTGGGAACCGGGAGGCGCTGCCTCCCGGACCCTCCGCTCAGGGGGATAGTATCCCCCCGAGACCCCGCCATGGGCGCTCCGCGAGGAAGGGGGTATGGCCGGCCGGTCGCCACCTGGTGAGGCGGCGGAACAATCCCCCTCCTCGCGGAGCGCGCACAGGGTTCCCAGGGACCAACGTCCCTGGGCGGGTGGGGTCCGGGGAGGGTGGAGCCCTTCCCGGGGCGCCCGGCCCGAACGGAAAGCGCCACCCATGAGGATCGTGGCCGGGCGGTGGCGCGGGCGGCGGCTGGAGGCACCGGCGGGGGCGGGGACGCGGCCGACGGCGGACCGGGTGCGGCAGGCGCTGTTCGACATGCTGTGGCATGCGCCCTGGGGCGGGCGGGAAAGGGTGGAGGGGGCGCTTGTGCTCGACGCCTTCGCCGGGACCGGGGCGCTGGGGCTGGAGGCGCTGTCGCGCGGCGCGTCGCGGGCCTGCTTCATCGAGCGCGACCGCGCGGCGCTGGCGGTGCTGCGGGCGAATCTGGCCGCCTGCCGGGTGGGGGAGACGGAGGGGCGTGTCATCGCCGGCGATGCCACGCGTCCTCCCCGGGCCGAATCCGCCTGCGGGCTGATCTTTCTCGATCCGCCCTATGGCGCCGGGCTGCCCGGGATGGTGCTGCCGGCGCTGCGTGGCGCGGGCTGGGTGGCGCCGGGGGCGCTGTGCTACCTGGAAACCGGCCGGGCGGAGGACATGCCGGACCTGCCGGGCTGGGAGCCGCTGGCCGAGCGGGAGCATGGGGCCGCCCGGGTCCTGGTGCTGCGCGACACGGGGGCCTGACCGCGGCGCAGCCTGAACGGGGCCGCCCGAACAGGGGTTCCAGGCGGGAGAATGCCCGGACCGGGAAATGCTCGGACTCGGGGATGCCACGCCGGAGGGCAGGCTGGAACGGGATCGTGAACCGGCCGGGACGGTGTGGCGGAAGGGTGCCGCCCGGGCTTCTCCTGTCTGTCGGCGGACCGCGTGAACGATTTGTCAGGGCCGGCCCATGCCCGGGTCAGGCGGGCCGGTGCAATGCTGCACTGCGCGGTCGGGCTCCGGTCCGGCTGCCGCGGAAATCGGCGGCGGTCTATTCCCGGCAGATCGTCGTTCGACCGGTCGCCCCGTGAGGGGAGGCCATTTCGAGCCGGCTGGACTTCGGTCCAGCCGGCTCTTTTTCCGTCCGGGCTCCGGTTTCTGGCTTCGCCTGGGCGCTTTGGGGTGGTCCCGCCGGCGCGCAGTGGATTCGGCGTGGCCGGGTGCCTTCACGCCCCGCGCCGGCCGCGCGAGGATAGGGCCAATAGCCCTGGGCACCGGACCAGGGCCGCACGAGTCCCGCACAGAGGCCGCCCCACGGGCACCGTCCAGGAGATTTCCGCGCATGAGCATTCCGTCCAAGCCCGTCCTGCTGACGGGCGCGTCCGGCAACCTGGGGCGCATGCTGGCGCGGGAACTGGGGGCCAAGGGCTGGACCCTGCGGCTGACCGACCTGACGCCCTTCCCCGACCCGCTGCCGGAGAAGGCGAGTTTCACCCGCATGGACCTGGCCGACGGCGTCGCGCTGCTGAAGCTGGCGGAGGGCTGCGGCGCCATCCTGCATTTCGGCGGCGCCAGCACCGACCTGCCCTTCGAGACGGTGATCGGGCCGAACCTGCGCGGCGTCTATCACGTCTATGAGGCGGCGCGGCGCGAGAAGGCGCGGGTGGTCTTCGCCTCCTCCAACCACTCCATCGGCTTCCACGAGCGGCCGGCGGAGGGCGAGGCGAAGCTGGACGCGGACTGCGCCTTCCGGCCCGACAGCTTCTACGGGCTGAGCAAGTGCTACGGCGAGCTGATGGGGCGGCTGTACTGGGACAAGCACGGCGTGGAGAACGTCAATGTCCGCATCGGCTCCTCCTTCGACGAGCCGGTGGATGCGCGCATGCTCTCCACCTGGCTGAGCTATGGCGACCTCGCGCGGATGATGGAGCGCGCCGTGCTGGCCGAGCGCACGGGGCATTGCGTGATCTGGGGCGCCTCCGACAACCCGGCGAGCTTCTGGGGCGAGGATCACCGCGACCGCATCGGCTGGAAGCCCGAGGACAGCGCCGAGCCCTTCCGCGACCGGGTGGGCGGCAAGAAGGCCGATCCGGTCTCCGAACGCTACCAGGGCGGCGGCTATACCACCGCGGGCTACAGCCGCGAGGCGCCGAGCCCGCGCGACCCCTTCGCCCTCGGCTGAGCCGCGCCCCCGTGATCCGTCTCGAAGCGGGCGGCTGGCAGGCGGCGCTGCTGCCGGAGCAGGGGGCCTGCTTCGCCAGCCTGCGCTGCGATGGCCGCGACGTGCTGGCGCCGGTGCCCGTCGGCGCCGCGGCGGTGGGCAGCCAGGCCGGCGCCTTCCTGATGCTGCCCTGGTGCAACCGCCTGGGCGACGGGCTGCTGCGCTGGAACGGCGGCGAACATCACTTCCCGGTCAACGACCTGCGCGGGCACAACGCCATCCACGGGCTGGGGCGGGACCGGCCCTGGGCACTGTTGCGGCGTGATGCCGCCAGCCTGCGACTGGAACAGCGGATGGAGGAGGCTGACCAGCCCTACCGCTACCATGCGGTGCTGGATGTCGCGCTGACGGAGGCCGGGCTGCGGCTGTGGCTCGCCATCACCAACACCTCCGGGGCGGTGATGCCCTTCGGCACGGGCTGGCATCCCTGGTTCGCGCGGCGCCCGGGAACGCGGGTGGCGTTCCGGGCGCGGCATCTGGTCCGCACCGATGCGCGGGGCCTGCCTGTGGCCACGGAGGAAACGGCGGGCATCTCGGGCGGCGAGGAGAGCTGGCTGGGGCAGGACCGGCACTATGCCGGCTGGGACGGGGCGCTGGAATTCGATCTCGGCGAAACGCGGCTGCGGCTGGCGGGCGAGGGGCGCTGGGCGGGCAACCTGCAGCTCTATGCCCCCAGCGCGCCGCAGGTCCTGTGCCTGGAGCCGGTGAGCCATGCCACCGACCTGCCCAACCGCGCCTTCCTCATCCCCTATGGCGACATGGACTGGCTGCCGCCCGGGAGCACGATGGAAGGGGGCGTTGCCCTGACCCTGCGCTGAGGCGGCGGTCTTTGCCGGGGAAGGAAGGGGAGGCATGGTGCCGCCCGGCCCCCGGCAACCGGGATTCCCTCCCCGGCGTTCCGGCAGAATCCGGGGGCAGGAGAAGGGGAAGCCCATGAGCGATCACGCGAGCGATCACGCGCAGGATGCCGACGACATCCGCCGCGAGTTCGGCGATCTGGTGAACATGACCGCCGAGGAGATGCGCCGCTGGCTCGACACGCCGGAAAGCTGGGAAGTCGGCTGGCATGACGAGGGCGAGGCGGAATCCGTCGGCCATCATTCGGGCCGGTGGATCCTGGAGATGCTGGAACGCGGCGGCGGGGCCGCGCCGGACGAGGACGAACTGGCGCAGATGCGGCGGGTCGTCGGCTATGTCCGACGGCATCTCGCCCAGGGGCCGGCGGAGGATATCGAGCACAGCCGCTGGCGCTTCAGCCTGATGAACTGGGGGCATGACCCGGTGAAGACGGGACGGGGTTCCGGCGAGCCGGGCGTGGCGCCGTCGGAGGCGGAACCGGAGGCCGCTTCCCCGGAGGAGGATTCTCCGGAAGCGGTTCCGGAAAGCGCCGCGGAAGCGCGGGACGAGGGCGGCGAGGCGGAGCGGCTGGGGAAGCCCAGGCCCCGCAGGCGCGCCGCCCGCAAGCCGGCGCCGGAACCCGCCCCGGAGGATGGATCGGAAGACGATCCGGCCGCCCCGCGGCCGGAAGCCCCCGCCGCACGGCGCACCGCCACCCGGAAGGCGCCTGCCCGCACGGCCGCGCCGCGAAGCGCCGCCAGCCGTGCCAAGGCCACGGCAAAGGCCCCGGAAGACGGCACGGCCCGTGCCGGGACCCGGAAATCCGCGAAACCCGCCACGGGAACAGGGACGGCACGGAAGGCTTCCGCCAGCAAGGCCGCCGCGACGCGGAAGACGGTTGCCACCGGGACGGGCCGCACCCGTGCGGGCACCGCGGCGAAACCCGCCTCCGGCCGTGGGGCCAGCAAGGCACCGGCCCGGGCCAGCGCCGCGAAGACGGGTAGCCGGGGGGCCGGGGCCGCCAGGCCGGCGGCGAAACGGGCGGCGGGCAGCGGAAGCACCGGCGCCACGCGGCGCCCGGCCGGCGCGGCGGCGAAGGAGAGCCGGACCACGGCGGCGCGGAAGCCCGCGGCCGCCAGCCGCGCGGCGAGCGGCACGAGGAAGGCCGTGACTGCGAAGGCCGGAGGCCGCGGGGTGGGTACGACGGCCAGGGGAGCGGCGGCGAAGACGGCCGCGAAGTCCGGTTCGGCCCGGTCCGGAGCCGTGACATCCGGTGCGCGGAAGCCTGCGGGGAAGGCGGCGGCTGCGAAGCCGACGCCGAAGGCCGCGGCCCGGAAGACTGCGGCCACGAAGCCCGCTGCCGCGAAGGCGGCACCGAAGGCGGCAACCCGGAAGACCGCAGCTTCGAGGAGCACGGCCGCGAAGGCGACCTCGCGCAAGACGACAGCCTCGAAGACCGCGGCCTCGAAGACCGCGGCCACGAAGACGAGGACCCCGAAGACGGGGAGCCCGAAAGCCGGGACGGGTGCCGGCAGGACCGGTACTGCCAGGGCCGCCGGCACCGGTGCGACGCGTGCCGGGGGGCGGGGCGCTATCTCCGGTGCCGCGCCGCGCCGCGCCACCGGCAGCCGGGGCGGCGGCACGGCGGGCCGGAAGCGCTGACAGCAAAACGCCGCCGGGGAGGTGCCGGCGGCGTGCAGGGCTTGGGGGAGGCGGGCTGCGTGCCGGCCTTCCCCCCGGTCGAGCCCGGCAGACGGGGCCGGGCGCGGGGCGCTCAGCTTTCCTCGTCGCTCTCGCTCTCGACGCCGATCTCCTCGCCGAGATCCTCGTCCGCGTCCTCCAGGTCCTCGGCATCTTCCAGCCCGGCGTCGGTGTCGGCGTCCTCGAGCTCCGTGTCGTCCGTCTCGGCCTCCGTTCCCGGCGTCACCGCGCGCTTACGCAGCTTGTCCTCGACAGGGGCGGCCGGGCGGCGCAGGCGCGGCTGTTCGGCCGGCTGCTCGGTGCCGCATTTCGGGCAGACGGCGGGCGTGCGGGTGAGGTCGTAGAACTTCGTGCCGCAGGCCACGCAAACGCGTTTGGTGCCCAGTTCGGGTTTGACCATGGATGGAGTCGTCCTGGCTTTGACCGACGTCCGCTCAGGCCCCGCGCTTGCCGCGGAGCCTTGGGGGCCGGGCTTCAATGAGGGCGCGCGATTGCCACGCACCCCCTCGCGTGTCAAACGCGCAATCCATGCGGGACACCTGCCAGATGTTCGGGCCGCTGCGCGCGGCCGCCCCGGGCCGGGGCCTCGCGGGCGAGATCCGCGTGCCCGGCGACGGCGCGATTGGCCTCCGCGCGCTGATGCTGGCGGCCCTGGCCGTGGGCGAGACCCGCATCGAGGGCCTGCCGGAACGGGACGACACCCGCCACATCGCCGCCGCCCTGCGCGCCCTGGGGGCGAGGGTGGAACAGGCCGGTCCCGGCGCCTGGCACGTCGCGGGGCGCGGGGTGGGCGGGCTGGCGGAGCCCGCCGAGGTGCTGGAGATGGGCGGTTCCGGCAGTGCCGCCGCGCTGTTCTGCGGGATGCTCGCGGGACATCCGGTCTTCGCGGTGCTGGCCGGCGATGCCGCGCTGCGCCGCCGCCCGATGGGACGGGTGACCGGGCCGCTCGCGGCCTGCGGGGCGCGCTTCACCGGGCGCGGGGGGGAGTTCCTGCCGCTGGCGGTGGAGGGCGCGCGCCTGGCCCTGCCGGCGGAGCACCGGCTGCCCGTGGCCTCCGCCACGGTGAAATCCGCGCTGCTGCTGGCCGGGCTCTGCGCCCGGGGCGTGACGCGGGTGGAGGAGCCCGGGCCCAGCCCTGACCATACGGAGAACCTGCTGCGCCATTTCGGCGCCCGGCTGCGTATCACGCCGGAGGGCGCCGGCTGGGATGGCGCGCGCGTGACCGAGCTGGACGGGCAGCCGGAACTGGTGGCCGCGCCGGTTTCCGTGCCGGGCGACCTGTCGCTGGCCGGTTTTCCGCTGGTGGCGGCGCTGCTGGTGCCGGGGTCGCGGCTGACGGTGCGCGGCGTCGGACTCAACCTCCTGCGCAACGGCCTGCTCGCCACGCTGCGCGAGATGGGGGGCGAACTCGCCGTGACCGGTGAGCGCATCGAGGCGGGCGAGGCGGTGGGCGACGTCACCGCCACGCATTCCGCCCTGCGTGGCGTGGATGTCCCGGCCGGGCGGCTGCGCGGCACGAAGGGTGCCCTGCCGTTGCTGGCCGTCGCGGCGGCCTTCGCCACAGGCACCAGCCGCATCCGGGGGGTGGGGGCGGAAAGCGGCGGCCTCGCGGCCGTGATGGCCCTGCTGGCGGCCAACGGGGTGGCGGCGGAGGCCGAGGAGGGCGACCTGACCATCCGCCGCGACGGTGCCCCCGTGCCCGGCGGCGGCAGCATGGCCGCCGGAGCGGATTCCTGTTCGGTCATGAGCGCGCTGGTGCTGGGGCTGGCGGCGGAAAAGCCGGTGACGGTGGAGGATGGCGCCTGTGCCGGGGTGGTTTTCCCGGATTTCGCCGGGCTGATGGACCGTGTGGCGGGCGGGGGCGCGATCACATCCGCTTGACGCGGCGGTGTATGATGCGGCGCACGCATCCTGTAAGTTGCCGCAACCAGAACGGGAGCAGATCCGGATGACCGCCACCGAGACCCTCACCGCCGGAACCAGGGCGATCATCGCCGTGGACGGTCCGGCCGCCGCCGGCAAGGGCACGCTGGCCCGCCGCCTCGCCGCGGCGCTGGACCTGCCCTATCTGGACACCGGGCTGCTCTATCGCGCCACGGCGCGCCGCGTGATCGACGGGGGCGGTGATCCGGGGGATGCGGTGGCCGCCGAGGCCGCGGCGCGGGCGCTGGAGCCGGGCGATCTCGGCCGCGCCGGCCTGCGCGCCCCGGACACCGATACCGGTGCCAGCAAGGTCGCGGCCATTCCCGGCGTGCGGGCCGCGCTGCTCGACTTCCAGCGCCAGTTCGGCCGCGCCAATGGCGCCGTGCTGGACGGGCGTGACATCGGCACCGTGGTCTTTCCCGATGCGCCGGTGAAGCTCTTCGTCACCGCCAGTCCCGAGGCACGCGCCGAGCGCCGCTGGAAGGAGCGCCAGGCGCGGGGCGAGGACGTCTCGCTGGAGGCGGTGACTGCCGAGATGGCCGCCCGCGACGCCCGCGACGCCTCCCGCGACACGGCCCCCATGAAGCCGGCCGGGGACGCGATCCTGCTCGACACCACGGCGCTCGATGCCGAGGCCGCCTATGCCGAGGCCCTCCGCCTCGTCCGCCAGCGCCTCGGCCTTGCCTCCTGAGAGGGTGCGTCTGGAGGGTCTGGCCTGTGAACCGGGAGGCTCTGCCTCCCGGACCCTCCGCTCAGGGGGATCGTATCCCCCCGAGACCCCGCCATGGGCGCTCCGCGAGGTGGGGGAACAGGACGCCGGTCGCGATGGGCGCGACGGCGGTCGCAGCCCCCTCCTCGCGGAGCGCTCATAGGGTCCCCAGGGACTGACGTCCCTGGGCGGGGTGTCCAGAGGGGCAGGGCCCCTCTGGCCCCGGCCGGATCATCCAGCGCGATCCCTCAGCGGGTGTAGCCGTGGGAGGCGTCGGCGGCGGGGGTGGTGCCGCCGAGTTCGGCCAGGAAGGTGTCGTGGGTCATGGGGCGGGAGAACATGGGGTAGTTCTTTTCCACCGCGAGGCGCTGTTCCTCCTCGCTGACCGTGGCGGTGCAGTCGGTGAGGGTGACGACCTCGAAGCCCTTCTCATAGCCGCTGCGCATGGTGGATTCGACGCAGCAGTTGGTCAGGAAGCCGCCCAGCGCCATGGTTTCCACGCCGCGATGGCGCAGGATGAAGTCCAGGTTGGTGCTGGCGAAGGCGTCGAGGCCGCGCTTGCCCTCCAGCACGATGTCGGTGGGCTCGGGCGTGAGCTCCTCGGTGATCTCCGCGCCCCACGTGCCCTTGCGGAAGGCCTGGCTGTCCACCACGCCCTTGAGGATGCCGTAGGGCTTCGGGTTCAGCTCCGGATAGCCCTCGGCGAAGGAGATCGGGGACCAGACGATCAGGGCGCCCATCTCCCGTGCGCGGCGCACCGTCTCGACCGTGTGGCCGAGCATGCCGGTGCTCTGCATCACCGGCTTGACCGCTTCGTGGAGGGCGCCGCCCTCGGTGGTGAAGTCGTTCTGGTACTCGATGAGGACGAGGGCGGTCCTGGCGGGCGTCATGCGCTTGCTCCTGCTCTGGGCTCTTGGTCCGGGCTGCCGGTCCGGCCTCCCGCGGGCCGTTAAGGCATCGGGCGGGAGGTGGAGGATGCGACGGAAAGACGCACAGGGACATGGTGCGGCGCCAGCCCGGCCGAAGGGGGCGGAAGGGCCGGAGGGGCGGCTTTCACCGGCTGTTCATGCCGGCCAGCATGCTTCCGGCGGGAAGCGGGTTGCACCGGGACCGGGGTGCGGCGGCGAGTCACGCTTTCCCTTGACCGGATCGTTGCGCGGGGCGTAAAAGCCCGATCGTCGCGAGGGAAAGGTTTTCCCCCGCGTGCCTGTGCTGCGGTTTCCGGAACCGGAACGGTTCTCCACCGGAAAGGTTCGCCGGAGCCCACCACGGGCCACATCCCCCCACCGGCCCGGCCAAGCCGGGCAAGACGTGCCGGTCCCGGCTGCTCGCTGAAGCGGAGCCGGAGGTCGGGGCGCAGGCCCAGCGGCTCCCTTCCCCCCGAAGGCGCCGCCGTTTCAGGAACAGACAACTACATGGCATCTGCCACCACCCTCGACCGCGCCGCGGCTTCCGAGGATTTTGCTGCCCTCCTCGACGAGACCCTTGGCGCTGACACCGGCTTCGCCGGCTCCGTCGTCACCGGCCGCGTCATCCGCGTGGACGACGACGTCGCCGTCGTCGACGTCGGTCTCAAGAGCGAGGGCCGCGTCCCGCTGCGCGAGTTCGCCCCCCAGGGCCAGAAGGCCGAGGTCAAGCCGGGCGACACGGTCGAGCTCTTCGTCGAGCGTTACGAGGACAAGGACGGCTCCATCGTCCTGTCCCGCGAGAAGGCGCGCCGCGAGGAAGCCTGGACCAACCTGGAGAAGCAGTTCCAGGCCGGCAACCGCGTGAACGGCACGATCTTCGGCCGCGTCAAGGGCGGCTTCACCGTCGATCTCGGCGGCGCCGTGGCCTTCCTGCCGGGCTCGCAGGTCGATATCCGCCCGGTGCGCGATGTCGGGCCGCTGATGGGCTCCCCGCAGCCCTTCCAGATCCTGAAGATGGACCGCGCCCGCGGCAACATCGTCGTGAGCCGCCGCGCGGTTCTCGAGGAGACGCGTGCCGAGCAGCGCAGCGAGCTGATCCAGGGCCTGAAGGAAGGCATGGTGCTCGACGGCGTGGTGAAGAACATCACCGACTACGGCGCCTTCGTGGACCTGGGCGGCGTGGACGGGCTGCTGCACGTCACCGACATCGCCTGGCGCCGCATCAACCACCCCTCCGAGGCCCTGACCATCGGCCAGCAGGTCAAGGTGCAGGTCATCCGCTTCAACCCCGAGACGCAGCGCATCTCGCTCGGCATGAAGCAGCTGATGGCCGATCCGTGGGAGGGTGTGGCCGTCAAGTACCCGGTGAACGGCAAGTTCTCCGGCCGCGTGACGAACATCACCGACTACGGCGCCTTCGTGGAGCTGGAGCCGGGCGTCGAAGGCCTGGTCCATGTCTCCGAGATGAGCTGGACCAAGAAGAACGTCCATCCGGGCAAGATCGTCGCCACCTCCCAGGAGGTCGAGGTGATGATCCTGGACGTGGACGAGCCGAAGCGCCGCATCTCGCTGGGCCTGAAGCAGGCGCAGGGCAACCCCTGGGACCAGTTCCTGGAGCAGCACCCGCCGGGCTCGACCGTCGAGGGCGAGATCCGCAACATCACCGAGTTCGGCCTCTTCATCGGCCTGGGCCCGGACCTGGACGGCATGGTCCACATGTCCGACCTGTCCTGGGAGCTGACCGGCGAACAGGCCATGGCCAACTACCACAAGGGCGACACCGTCCAGGCCAAGGTGCTGGACGTGGATATCGAGAAGGAGCGCATCTCCCTCGGCATCAAGCAGCTCCAGTCCGACCCGGCCGCCGAGGTGCTGGATCGCGTCCGCAAGGGTGACGTCGTCACCGGCGTGGTGACGAAGATCGAGGCCAACGGCATCGAGGTGAAGGTCGAGGACATCCTCACCGGCTTCATCCGCCGCGCCGAGCTGGCCCGCGACCGCAACGACCAGCGCCCCGAGAAGTTCGCGGTG
This sequence comes from Roseomonas mucosa ATCC BAA-692, assembly GCF_000622225.1. Taxonomy (GTDB): domain Bacteria; phylum Pseudomonadota; class Alphaproteobacteria; order Acetobacterales; family Acetobacteraceae; genus Roseomonas; species Roseomonas mucosa. The sequence goes on from NZ_KK211412.1 coordinate 128,529, forward strand.
GGCGAGAAGGTCGATGCCAAGGTGGTCATGGTGGACCGGGCGGCCCGCCGCCTGAGCCTGACCATCAAGGGCAAGGAGGTCGAGGAGGAGCGCGAGGCGGTGCGCGAGTACGGCACCTCCGACAGCGGCGCCTCGCTGGGCGATATCCTGGGTGCCGCGATCCGTCGCCGCAACCAGATGACCGAGGACTGAGCCTCCGCCCCACGGCGAAGGTTACGGGAACGCCCCGGGGAGAGATCCCCGGGGCGTTTCGCGTTCCAGGTGGAATGGGGGTTTGGGGGGGGCGGGGCGGAGCCCTGTCCCCAAAGGGCGGTGCGTCAGCTTCGCCGCAGGGCGCTGCCGTAGAACACCAGGATGCTGCGGTTGAGCAGCAGGATCTGCGGGCGCGACAGGGGCAGTGGACCGCAGCGCGGGTCGAAGAGGGCGCGGCGCAGGTCCTCGTAGAGGGGACGGAGTTCCTGGCGCATGGGCGGGCGGCGGTAGGCGGGGCGGACGGCCAGCACGCGGCCCGCGGCGTCCACCTGGACCTCGAACTCCAGCACGGCGTCCGGCGGCACGGGCACGTCGCCGCGGCAGGGGGCGATGTGGTGGATCAGCGTGTCGATAAGCTGCGCGGAGGGGTCGCGCGGGACATCCTGGGCCCGGGCGGCGGGCGGGAGGAAGGGGAGCAGCGCCAGCAGGGCGAGGGCGTGGCGGCGCACGGCCGGGGCTATTCCGAGCTCCAGCCTGCCTTGCGCTCGTAGTGCTTGAAGTATTTTTCCGTCACCTGGTCGGTCTTCACCACGACGCAGACATCGGTGGTGTTGAACTGGTGGTCCACCACGGCCCCGTCGCCGACGAAGCCGCCGAGGCGCAGATAGCCCTTCACCAGCGGCGGCAGGTCCGCCAGCGCATTGCGGCCGACCTGCGACGGGTCGAGCCGGACCATGCTCTCGTAGCGGGCCGGCAAGGCGCGTGGCCGCAGGTGAGGCGGCGCCATGTGGTTGAGGGCGAGATAGGTCAGCGGCTCCGCCAGCACGTCCAGGTCCGTGCCGGGCAGGGAGGCGCAGCCGAACATCACCTCGACGCGATGCTTGTGCACATAGGCGGCGATGCCGCGCCAGAGGAGTTGCAGGCTGCCGCGCGTGCGGTGGTTCTCCCCGACGCAGGAACGGCCCAGTTCGAGGATCTGCCCCGGCAGGCCCAGCAGCGGGCGCAGGTCGTATTCGTCGGCGGAGTAGAAGCGGCCGATCAGCGCCGCGGCCTCGCGCCGGATGAGGCGATAGGTGCCGACCACCGATTCCGGGCCTTCGCCCAGGCTGTGGTCCACCACCAGCAGGTGGTCCGCCACCGCGTCATAGGCATCGACATCGCGGCCGGGGCGCATCTCCGGCGTGGGGCGGGCGCCCATCTCCTCGTAGAAGACCTTCCAGCGCAGGGCCTGGGCGGCCTCGATCTCCCAGTCCCGCACCGCGATCCGCACGCCGAGCTCGCCGGCGCGCAGCTCCCCGAAGCCGGCATCGGTCATGGGAGGGGGGGCATGGAAATTGTCACGGATCACCCCCCGGACCACGCTCATCCTTCGCCGTCCGTATCCCGCTGCCGCGCCAGGGCCTCGCCCTTGGGCTTGCGGCCAAAGAGCTCCAGCCGCTGGCCGATCAGGGAGAAGCCGAGCCGCGCGGCGATCTCCTGCACCAGGCGCTCGTGGGCGGCATCCTCAAACTCGATCACCTTGCCCGAGTCGACGTCGATCAGGTGATAGTGGTGACCGTGATCCGTCGGCTCGTAGCGGGCGCGGCCGCCGCCGAAGTCATGGCGCTCCAGGATGCCCTTTTCCTCCAGCAGCCGGACGGTGCGGTAGACGGTGGCGATGGAGACCTTGGAATCGATGGCGAGTGCCCGGCGGTACACTTCCTCGACATCCGGGTGGTCCTGGGCCTCGCTCAGCACGCGCGCGATCAGCCGGCGCTGGCCGGTCATCTTGAGACCACGCTCGACGCAGAGGCGCTCGATGCGGGATGGGTCTGGGCGTGCTGCGTCCATGCGTCCGTTCTAGTCTTGTCCCCGGCGGAGCGGGAAGTGCCGGCTGGGCGGCACATTACCCATCCCTGGCCCTCCACGGCAAACATGACGGGTCCACGACACCGTCATGTTCCCGCGCCTCAGCCGCCCGCGCGGCGGCTCCGGCCCCGCGGGCGCGTTCCCAGGCCGATGCTCTTGGCCAGGGAGGAGCGGTGCTGGGCGTAGTTCGCGGCGACCATCGGATAATCCGGCGGCAGGCCCCAGCGCTCGCGGTACTGCTCGGGCGTCAGGTTGTAGTGCGTCATCAGATGCCGCTTGAGCATCTTGAGCTTCTTGCCGTCCTCGAGACAGACCAGATAGTCGGGCGTAATGCTCTTCTTCACCGGCACGGCAGGTTCCGGGCGGGCCACCGGCGCCGGCTCGGCCGGCTTGCCAAGACCGAGGAGCGCGCGGTGGACTTCCGTGATCAGCCCAGGCAAGTCATTGTGCTGGACACTGTTGTTGGAGACGTGTGCCGCGACGATCTGAGCCGTCAGAGCCAGTACGTCGCCACGTGTCTCTTCCTGGGCCGGCGCATCGGCCATGTTGACTCTCCTTGAGATCATAGTCCCGGAGCACCCGCGCAATATCCTGGAATTTGGCGGGAGCCTGCACGAACCTAAATAGACGCGGATGGGCAGAAAAACAACAGGAGGTTTTATGATCAGTTCAGGTGAAGAAGAGTTGCTCGACTATGATTCGCGCATCGACATCACACGCGACACTTGCCCCATGACCTTCGTCCGGACCCGCCTCGCCCTGGATCGCATGGCGCCGGGACAGGTTCTTCTGGTGGAGATGCGGGGCGCCGAGCCGGTGCGGAACGTGCCCCGCACGGCGGTGGAGCAGGGGCACCAGGTTCTGGCGCAGGACGAGGCCGGGGAGGGGCTGGTGCGGCTGTGGCTCCGACGTGGGGGCGCCTGAGCCGGGGCGGTAGCGGTCCCGGCCGAACCCTGGCGTCCGGCGTCGCGCCACCTGAGGGGGGAAGGCTGCGCCTTTCCCCCGGGGTTGGACACGGGGCGCGCGGTTGAGGCGATCAGGCCGGCATGCGGGCCGTGTGGACGGCATCGGCCAGGGCGCGCACATGCTCCAGCACCTTGCGGACCGTGTCCGGCCCGGCGCGGCCTTCCGAATCGAGCGTGGCGGCCAGGGTGTCGATTAGCGCCGTGCCGACCACCGCCGCATCGGCCACGCGCACGGCGTCGGCGGCCTGTTCCGGCGTGCGGATGCCGAAGCCGATGCCGATCGGCAGCGTCGTCGCGGCGCGGATGCGGCCGACGTTGCGGCGCAGTTCCTCCGTCGCGGCGGAACGCGTGCCGGTGATGCCGGTGATGGAGACGTGGTAGACGAAGCCGTCCGAGCCACTCAGCGCAAAGGGCAGGCGGGCATCGTCCGTGGTGGGGGCGATCAGGCGGATCAGGTCCAGCCCCTGCGCCGTGGCGAAGGGCGCCAGCTCGTCCGCTTCCTCCGGCGGCATGTCCACCACGATCAGCCCGTCCACTCCGGCCGCCGCGGCGTCGGCGCAGAAGCGTTCGGCGCCATAGGCGAGGATCGGGTTCAGGTAGCCCATCAACACCAGGGGGATTTCGGCCTCGGCGGCGCGGAAGCCGCGCACCATCTCCAGCACGCCGGCCAGGGTGGCGCCGGCCTTCAGCGCGCGCAGCCCGGCGCGCTGGATCGAGGGGCCGTCGGCGGCCGGGTCGGTGAAGGGCACGCCGAGCTCGACCAGGTCCGCTCCTGCCGCGGGCAGGCCGGCGAGCAGGGCGCGGGAGGTTTCCAGGTCGGGATCATAGGCCTGGAGGTAGGGTACCAGCGCCCCCTTGCCCTGCGCCTTCAGCGCGGCGAAGCGGGCGGCGATGCGGCCCTTCGGCGCGGCGGTGCCTGCCGTGCTCCCTTGCGTCATGGTCCCGGCCATCAGATCTCGGCCCCCAGGTGGTGCGCCACGGTGAAGATGTCCTTGTCGCCGCGCCCGCTGAGGTTCAGCACGATGGTCTGTTCCCGGCCCATGCTGGGCGCCAGCTTCATGACATGCGCCAGCCCGTGCGCGGATTCGAGGGCGGGGATGATGCCTTCGAGCCGCGAGCAGAGCTGGAAGGCCTCCAGGGCCTCCGCATCGGTGGCGGAGACGTATTGCACGCGCCCGATCTCGTGCAGCCAGGAATGCTCCGGCCCGATGCCGGGATAGTCGAGCCCGGCGGAGATGGAATGCGCCTCGGTGATCTGGCCTTCCGGCGTTTGCAGCAGATAGGTGCGGTTGCCGTGCAGCACGCCGGGCTGGCCGCCGTTGATGGCCGCCGCGTGCTCGCCGCTCTCGATGCCGCGCCCGGCCGCCTCGACGCCGTAGATCTTCACGGATTCATCATCGAGGAAGGGGTGGAACAGCCCCATGGCGGAGGAGCCGCCGCCCACGGCGCAGACCAGTGCGTCCGGCAGGCGGCCTTCCAGCGCCATGTGCTGCTCCCGCACCTCGTCGCCGATCACGCACTGGAAGTCGCGCACCATCTCCGGATAGGGGGCGGGGCCGGCGACCGTGCCGATGCAGTAGTAGGTGTCGTGGACATGCGCGACCCAGTGGCGCAGCGCCTCGTTCATCGCGTCCTTCAGCGTCGCGGCGCCGGAGGTCACGGATTCCACTTCCGCGCCCAGCAGCTTCATGCGGAAGACGTTGGGCTTCTGCCGCTCCACATCCGTGGCGCCCATGAAGACGGTGCAGGGCAGGTCGAACAGGGCGCAGGCCGTGGCGGTGGCCACGCCGTGCTGCCCGGCGCCGGTTTCGGCGATCACGCGGGTCTTGCCCATGCGCTTCGCCAGCAGGATCTGCCCCAGCACGGCGTTGATCTTGTGCGCGCCGGTGTGGTTCAGCTCCTCGCGCTTCAGATAGACCTTGGCGCCGCCCAGGTGCTTCGTCAGCCGCTCCGCGAACCAGAGGGGCGAGGGGCGGCCCACATAGTCCTTCAGCAGGCGGCGCCACTCCGCCTCGAAGGCCGGGTCCTTGCGCGCCGCGTCATAGGCGGCCTGGACCTCCAGGATGTTGGGCATCAGCGTCTCGGCCACGAAACGGCCGCCGAAGCCGCCGAAGCGGCCGCGGCTGTCGGGGCCGGAGCGCAGGCTGTTGGGCAGGGTCTCGTTCATCGGGGGCGTCCTCTGGTCCAGAGGGCAGATAGCGCGCATGGGCGGATTGCGACAGGGCAGGACATGGGAGGCTGATGCGACGGCCGGAATGGTCCTGCCTCCCGCGCACCTCTCCTCCGGATGGCCCTGCGTCGCTCTCCGTGGCTGGCCGC
>NZ_KK211412.1:133882-286498 GCF_000622225.1 Roseomonas mucosa ATCC BAA-692
CCGGACCCCGGGCCTGAGTTGGCTCCGCGTGGTGGCCGTCAGCCCGTGGGTTGATCCGTGGAGCAGGTGGAGACGCGGGGCTCCCGGAAAGAAGAAAGGCACCCTGTCCGCGCTGGTGGCACCGGCAGTCCGCCGGAGAGCGGATGCTCTCCGGCGCGATCCGGCCCGCAGCGAAGAGGCAACGAATGGGAGGTCCAGGACCCTCAGGGTCCTGGCGGATAGGGGGGCCGGGGGAAAGGCAGAGCCTTTCCTCCGGGACGCGAGACGGTCACCATCACGCGCCGGCGACGGGCGGCAGGAGCCGCCCGCGCATCAGAAGCGGCGCTCGAAGACGTTGATCACGTCGCCCGGCTGGATCAGGCTCTGGCGGGCGACGAGGCCCTCCTGGCCCTTGCCGTCGGTGATGCGCACCACGGAGGCGCGGTCGGTCACGGCGCGGTAGGTGAAGCCGCCGGCCACCGCCACGGCGGTCAGCATCGTCATGCCGGGCTGGTATGGATACTCGCCGGGCTTCGCCACCTCGCCCAGCACGAAGACCGGGCGGTAGGTCTGCACCTGGGCCACCACGTTCGGGTCGCGCAGCAGCTGGCGGCGCTTCATCTCGGCGGCGAGCCGGGCCGAGAGCTCCGAGGAGGTCAGCCCCGCGGCCTTGACGCTGCCGAGCAGCGGGAAGGCGATGTTGCCGGCGTCGTTCACCCTGAACTCGCCGCCCAGCTGGTCCTCGCCGAAGGTGGTTACGCGGATCCCGTCGCCGACGCCGAGGCGGTAGGCGGAGGGCTGGGCCTCGGTCAGCGGCTGCAGGTCACGGCCCGGGGCGCAGGCGCTGGCCATCAGGCTCAGGCCCAGCACGGCGGCGGTGGCCAGGCGGAAGGGCCGGCGGGGCCGCGCTCGCGTGGCGGAAGAGGGAGAAGAGTGCGGCACGGACAGAAGTTCCTCCGAGGGGTTGAGGGCAGGAAGGCTCCCCGGCCCGGACCGGCCGGAGCCGGTGGGTGGGGAGCATGGGCGAGGGGTGCCGGTGCGCCGGGGGGGACGCTGTCCGATCCTCACAGGCCGAACCCCACCCGCAGCAGCGCGAGGTGGCGGTCGTAGTTGGAGCCGCTGTCGCTGCCGTCGCGGTTGGTGAAGTCGTAGCTGAGGCGCAGCGAGATGTTGCGGTTCACGAGCCAGGTGGCATAGGCGCCGGTGCCGATCACGGTACTGTCGCCGCCGCCGGTGTACTTGGCGTGCAGGTAGTCGGCCCGCGCACCGATCAGCACGTTGCGCAGCAGCTCGTGGTCCAGCGCGATCTGGGCTTGGTTGTAGGTATAGCCCTGCAGCGTGTCGGTGGAGGTGTCCTCGATCCGGCGCGAGGCGAGGCCGCTGATCGTGGTCAGCCGCGTTGGCGACCAGGCGACCGCCGCCTCGAAGACCGGCGAGGAGCGGTTCTTGGCGCCCGTCGCGTCGAAGAAGCGGACCTGGTAGCCGACCAGGGCACGGTAGCGGAACACGGCGCCGCTGCTGTCGTCGAAGCCGGCCAGGGCGAGCACGGTGTTGGAGCCCAGCTTGCCGTAGTTGGGGTCGTAGTTCACGTAGTCGGAACGGCCGCCGCGCACCACGGCGACCAGGTCGCGCCGGGGCGCCACGGCGTAGCGCGCGGTGACGCCGCCGTCATAGACGTTCCGGTCGCGCAGCTTCTGGTTGAAGGTGCTGTTGCCGTCGAAGGCATCCACGAAGCGGAAAGCCCGGAAGATGAAGTCCGGCGTGATGGAGACGTTGCTGAAGGCCGCGCGATAGGCCGCACGGAGGTCGTAGGCGTTGAAGGCGCGCGGCTCGGCCACCGTCTGGGCGTCGAAGGCCGTCGCTTCCTCGTGCAGGCGGAAATAGGAGGCGCTGGCCGACAGGGTGTCGCGACCGATGTCGTAGGAGCCGCCGACCGTGGTGCTGAAGTTGGTGCGGCTGGGATCGGGCGTTTCCGCATTGCGCCCGGTCACGCGGCGGTCATCCACGCCGGCGCTGGCATAGAGGCTGTTGCGCGCCCAGTTCGAGCGCAGATCCAGGCCGGCATCGGTGCTGAAGGTGCCGATCGTGTCGCCCCGCTTGGTGCCCATCGGGTTGGTGTCGACACCCATGGACTCGCCCAGGCTGGGGCGGAGGGTGAAGGCCCCGAGACGGACACCGAGCGGCTGCACCTCAGGACGCGGGCGCTGGGTGACGTCCATGTCCTCGGGCCGCACGTTCTCCGGGAAGGCCTCCAGGGAGAAGCGGGAGTAGTAGTTGTTGGGCAGGTACTGGTCGAGCAACTGGGCACGGGCGGAGGTAGGGCAGAGGAGCGTGGCGGCGCCCAGGACGGTGGCGCCCAGGGTGGCCGCGCCCAGGGCCGTCATTCCCGGAGTCGTCATGCTCGGGGCCGTCGCGCCCGGGGCAAGGCTGGCGCCATCCTGCCGGGAGGTCTTACCGGGCATGGCAGACCGGGCTTGGCCCTGGTTCCTGCCTGTCCGACTGCGCCGAAGCCCGCTTCCGCCCCTCAAAAACATCCCATGATCCACGATTCGTTTCATCCGGAGAGACACAGCTTACAGCATATGCCGCTCCGGGGGGACAGAATCCGGAGGAATAATAGAGCCGTAACGTTCTGCGGCGCCGGTTATGGCTTTCCGGCCACAGATTCCAGCCTGACACGCACAGGTAGCGGCTTTCAGCCCCCGTGCCGCCGGGAGACTTCCCGCACCGCGGACAGCACACCTTCCCGCATGTGGTCCTCGCTGAACAAGGCGAGGGCGCGGCGCTCGCCGGCCTCGACTCGGGCCAGGGTGGCCGTGGGGTCGTCCCGGATCTGCAGCAGCGCCGCCGCCAGGGCCGAATCGTCGCCGGGCGGGACCAGCAGCCCGGCCTCGTTGTCCCCGGCGATCTCCGGGATGGCGCCGGCCGCGGCGGCGACAAGCGGCGTGCGGCAGAGCATGGCCTCCACCAGGGTGCGGCCGAAGGGTTCCGGGTCAGTGGAGGGATGCACCACCACATCCATGGCGCGCATCAGCGCCGGCACGTCGTGGCGGTGGCCCAGGAAATGGACGCGTCCGGCGATGCCCAGCTCCTCCGCCAGGCGTCTGAGGCCGGCGGCGTACTCGTCCTCGCCGAACAGGGCGTCGCCGGTGACGATGCCCACCGCCCCGGGCACCTTCGCCACGGCGCGCAGCAGCACCGCCTGCCCCTTCCAGGGCGACAGGCGGCTGAACACGCCGGCCAGGAAGCCCTCCACCGGCAGGCCCAGCGCCGCGCGGCGTTGCGCCATGCCGGTGCCGGCCATCGGGTCGGGCGGCAGGGTCACGCCATTGGGCACCACCCGCACCCGGTCCGCCCGGCCGCACAGCGCGATGAAGGCATCCGCCGCGGCCTGCGACGGCACGATCACCCGGGTGGCGAGCGGCGCCAGCGTGCGCAGCAGCCTGAGCTGGCCGCCGCCGAAATGCGCCGGGGTGAGGATGTCGTGCAGGTGCCAGACCAACGGCCGCCCGGCCAGCTTCGCCGCGAGGGCGGAAAGCACGAAGGCTTTTTGCGAATTGGCATAGACCATGTCGTGCCGCCGCGCCGCGGCCGCGATCTCGCGCACCATCCGCAGCATGCCGCCCAGCATCGGCAGCGCGGCGCGCGCCATGCCCTGGTCGCGCTTGATGTCCGTGAAGCCGGAAGGGCGCGAGGGCATCAGGACCCGCAGCGGGTAATCGGCCAGGGCGGCCTTCAGCGGCCCGTCCTCGAACAGCCAGACCGAGGATTCGGCTCCGAAGGCGCGCAGGTTGGCGAGCAGGATGAACTCCGCTCCGCCGGTGCGGCTGGAATGGTTGACGAAGAGCACGCGCGGCGCCGTGGCGGCGCCCGCCGTCGCAGGCCGGGCGTCCGATGCGGTCGCCGAGGGGAGGTCGTGGCCGTCCATGCCGTGTCCAGTGCCCTATCCGGTTCGGGCCCGCACCGGGAAGGGCGCGGGCAGGGGTTGCGAGGGGATGTTCAGCGCGGGGTGAGGCGAAGCAGCGTGACCTGGGCCGTCACCGGCAGGGTGATGCCGCCGCCGGCGAGGGCGGCCTCCTGGAAGCGCGAATCCTCGTTGGGCCGGTTCACCGCAGCCTGGCGGATACGGTCGCCCAACGCGATCCGCACCTGCTGCGGCGGCACCGACGTTTCGGTGAAGCTGTGCACGTCCCAAAGCGACTTCGCCAGCCAGAGGGCCAGAAGGAAGCTGCCGTCGCGCTTCTGGAACAGGGCGGTCTCCAGCCCCTCCATCTCCCCGGACAGGCCGACCGGCAGCCGGGCGGGGGCGAAGGCCTTACCCGGGTCGGAGAAGGCGGCGATCAGGTTGCGCATGGCATGGAAAGCCGGCTTGCGCGACCCGTCATGCCGCAGCCAGCCGAAATTCTGCTCCGGATCGTCCTTGTCCGTACCCTGGTCGAAGAGCTCGTACTTGAAGCTCCGCGCCACGCCGAAGCGGCGGTAGTACAGGAACAGGCGCGGCTCATAGGCGGCGGAGACGGCTTCCGGGCAGCCGGAATGCGGGTTCGTGGACCGCGCCTTCTGCGTGATGGCGTTGTGGTAGCCGGCTTCCGTGGCGACAAAGGGCGCCTTGGGCCCCAGCAGCGGCGTGACCAGCAGGTCGCGCGCCCAGCGCAGGCTGCCATAGCCGTTGTCGCCCCAGCCCCCGGTCTCCGGCATGCGGCCGGCCGGATAGGGGTGGACGTTGCCATACTGGGCATAGGGGCCCTGCCGGGCGAAGCGCGCCCGGTTGCCCGCCTGGATCAGCGCCGAGGCGATCACCGGGATGTCCCGTGCCCGGCCGATCCCGGACAGGATGCGCTGGTGGTCGATCGCCATCTCCGGCGTATGGCCGGGACGGCCGCCCCACCAGCCATCGGGCTCGTTCACGCCCTCCAGCATGGCGATGTTCTCGCGGCCGACCTCGTCCAGCGCCCGGGACAGCTCCACCGAGGAGGTCGCCTCCGGCCCGCTGAGCAGGGTCAGCCGGATGCCGAGCTGGGCCACCTGCCGCAGCCGGGCCAGCACCCCGCGGTCGAGGCCGACGCCATCGCGTGCGTGGCGGATGCGCAGCTCCCGCAGCGCCGGCAGGATCACCTTCTCCCAGCGATCGCCCTCGATGTAGCTGTTGCCGGGCCAGCAATGGATGTTGACGCCGATGCTGTCCACGAGCGAGTCGGCGGCCATGGCCTGGAGGCCTTGGCTCCCCCCCGGGCCCTCCGCGCCGCCCGGCCCGGGCGCCGCCAGGGCCGGAGCGGTTCCCGCCGCCCCCATGGCCGCTGCGGCCGCCAGCAGTCCCGCCCCGACCTGCCGCCGCGTCGGGCCGGTGTCGCCGCGCCGCATCGTCACGACTGGACCGGCTCGGCCGCCGCCAACCGCGCCCCGGGCAACGGCTGGCGCGGTGCATCGCCCCCGTGCAGCCCGGCGGGCGCCTGGGCCCGGGCACGTTCCAGCGCATCGTCCACGACGGCCTTGAAGCGGCTGCGGAAACGTTCGGTGGAGAAGCGTTGCGCATTGGCCAGGCAGTTCTCCGGCGTGAAGCGCGCCCGGCTACCCTCGAAGGCATGGACGGCGGCGATCACCGCGTCCTCCGTCTGCTCGGCGAAGAAGAGCCCGGTCGGGGCGTCATGGTCGGGGCGCAGCACGGTTTCCGCCAGGCCGCCGGCGCCATAGGCGATCACCGGCGTGCCGGCGGCCTGGGCCTCCACAGCGGTGATGCCGAAATCCTCGATGCCAGCGAACATGAAGGCCTGCGCCCCGGCCAGGAGGCGATGCACCTCCGGCGTCGGCACGCGGCCCAGGACCTCGACATTCGGCACCTTCATCTCCCGCAGGCGCTTCAGCTCCGGCCCGTTGCCGACGATCTTCAGACGCTTCTCCGGCATGCGGGCGAAGGCGCGGGCCAGGAGCTCCACGCGCTTGTAGGGCACGAGCCGGCAGACGGAGAGGTAGTAGTCCTCCTTCTCCACCGAGCCGGGCGGCGGCAGCGTGTCCACATAGACCGGTGGGTGTACCACTCCGGCCTCCCGCCGGTGCGTGCGCCGCAGCCGGTTGGCGACAAAGGCGGAATTGGCCACCATCGTCTCGGGCCGCTGCGCCGCGCAGAAATCCCAGATCCGGGCGGAATGCAGCATGCGTCGGGCCAGCCAGCTCTTCGGTCCGCTTTCCATCTTCGCCTCGCGCAGGTACTCGTGCTGCAGGTCCCAGGCATAGCGCATCGGCGAATGCACATAGGACACATGCGGCTGGTCGGGCCGGGTCAGCACGCCATAGGCCACGCTGTGATGGCTGCTGATCACAAGGTCGTAACCGGTCACGTCGAATTGTTCGACGGCCAGCGGCCACAGCGGCAGCAATGAGCGATACAGGCGCTCGATCTTCGGGATCTTCTGGAGAAAGGACGTCCGCACCGGTCGCCCGCCAAGAAAGCCCCGCTGGTCGGGTGGCACCACGTCCACCACGGCGAAAATGTCTGCCTGTGGGTAGAGCGACAGGATCTGCTCGATCACCCGCTCCGCACCGCCATAGGCAGAAATCGAGTCGCTCACGAGGGCTATGCGCATTGTCGGTTTCCTGTTGAGGACGGTCACGCGGCTTGTTCGCTTTCCATAGGACGTTCCTTGATCGGCCCGAAGATGGGCGATTCAACGGGTGTGCATGTTTCATCCATCGATCACAGGCAAGCCAAGATCAACTCCTGGTTGAGTAAAGTATATCTTCCTCAACTCGAAGTAAGAGTTGTTTTCGGAAAATGATCCGAGTATCTTTATCAAGATTGTTCGAAAAGTTTTGCTCGCTTTTGCCCATATTGCAGTGCAAAAGATAGGGCGACCCCACGAACCGTGACAGCACGACCACTCCAGAAGTCGAACATCCGGTTCGCGTTCAACTGACCGGTATTGTGTTGAGGGATACAACATGGGCGACCCAAGACGCATTAAGACCAATCCGGCGATCCGGAAGATGCTGTCCCAGCCGGCAGCCTTCCGCCCGCAGCGGCGGCAGCGACCCCGCCGGGGCACGCTCCGGCTGTTCATGGCGATTGGTGATTATGCGCAGGTTCTGGCGGTGGGCCTGGCTCTTTGCCTCGCCTTCCAGGCTGCTCCGGCACCGGACCTGAACCTGAGCCCCGGCCGTGTGGCCGGAATCGGCCTCCTGGCGGCAACGCTGGCTCTCTTCGTGCGGCGCGGCCTGCGGCGCACCAGCGCCCACCATGTCGGCTCCACCTACGTCTCTTCCGTGCGCAGCGCGGCGGCGGTGATGATCGCCTTCAGCGGTATCGCCGTGGGCCGCCTGCTGCTGGGCTCCACGACCGGGCTGGGCGGCGACCTGCTGCTGCTGATGAGCTGGGCCGTCATCTCCACCGCGCTCGCCGCGGCGCTGCGCCTCCTGGGCACGCGGCTGATCGCCGGACCGGAGAGCCTGACCACCAATATCGTGGTCCTCGGCCCTTCGCCCCAGGCCGGTGCCCTCGCGCGCATCCTGACCGAGCGCAGCCGTGGCCACCGCCAGGTGCTGGCGGTGCTGCAGGACGACATGCCCGAGAACATGGTCATGCTCGACCAGCTGATCGAGCAGGGCGAGGTGGACATCATTGCCCTGGCCGGCATGGACGCCGAAGGCATCCAGGCCATCTGCGAGGAATTCGGCGATCGCCCCGTGCACATCTGCGTCGGCTTCGACGCGGTGGCGCTGGAGCGCGCCGCCCGGGGTTCCAGCCACCTGGACGATCCGGTCCTGCTGCGCCTGCTGCCGGGCCAGTTCGACGACTGGCGCGACTCGGTGAAGCGGGGCCTCGACATCGCCCTGGTGATGGCTTCCCTGCCGCTCATCGCGCCGGTGCTGATCATGGCGGCCATCGCGATCAAGCTGGACTCGCCCGGCCCGGTCTTCTTCCGCCAGTGGCGCTTCGGCCTCGGCACGCAGCCCGTGCAGATCCTGAAGTTCCGCAGCATGTACACGGACCGCGGCGACACCACCGGCGAGGCCCGCACCACGGCACGCGACTCGCGCGTGACCCGGGTCGGCCGCATCCTCCGCCGCACCAGCATCGACGAGCTGCCGCAGCTGCTGAACGTGCTGCGCGGCGACATGTCCCTGGTCGGCCCGCGACCGCACGCGACGCATATGAAGGTCGAGGGCAACTACTACTTCGAGGCCGTGGAGCACTACCGCCTGCGCCACCGCGTCAAGCCCGGCCTGACCGGATGGGCCCAGGTCAACGGCTCCCGCGGCGAGGTGGATACGCTGGACAAGGCTTATCGCCGCGTCGATCTCGACCTCTGGTACATCAACAACTGGTCGATCACCCTGGACCTGAAGATCATCTTCAAGACCGTGTTCGGCGGCTTCGCGACGCTGAAGGCCGACTGAGGCCACAAAGGGCCGGCGCGGCGAGACTTCGCCTCTCCGTACTGCGGCCCTTGCCAGACGGGTTCAGGCATGAATGCCTGGAACCCACCCGACCTACCGGTCCCCCTTCCTGAACAGGAAGGGGGATTTTTTGTCAGAACATCCAGTAGGCCACGAGACCGACCAGAAGCCAGAAGATGGCCCCCAGCGCGGAGGCCCAGGCCAACCCCCGCCATAGCGACCCGGCCTGTTCATCGTCCGGGGTGGCAACAGGAATTTCGCTTTGCCGTGGCGTGGGCCAGGGAAAGGGATAGGTCGAGTTGCGCGACAAGGGGCGCCGGAGCTGCTCCGGCTGGCTTGGGGCGCGGGGTGACAGATCCAATGCGTCCGTCACGATGGGTGTCTCCGACACGAGGCTCGCTGGATTTAATCCCCAGCACGCGAAGTCGTAAAGAGCAAATACAACTATAGGAAGTGATCTAAAAGTCTCAAGACCACAGTGAAAAAACTTCCTTTCAGGAACCGACCGCGAGGCTGCGGCAGATGCCCTTGGCCGGATCATCGGCGATCGTGGTTGAGAAAGCCTTAAGGTGCCGGTTCGGAGGAGATGCACCCCTCCGGAATGCCGGGTGCTCCGGAGCGAGGCACATGCTCCGGTCAAGGGGATGCTTCAGGCGAATACCGACACCACCTGAGCTTCGGCGCCGCGCCCGTGGCTGCCCCTGGCGAGCAGGTGGGTCGGCGGGGCTCCCGGGAGAGAAACATCTCGCCCGCGCTGGTGGCGCCCGCAGCGGCGGGGAAGCCATGCTTCCCGGTGCGATCCAGCATTGCCGGGCACCAACGAATGGGGTCCAGGGCGCGCAGCGTCCTGGCGGAGTGGGGGTTTGGGGGCGAGGCAACGCCTTGCCCCCGGCACGCGGCTGACCCATGACGCGCAAAAGGGCCAGCAAGAACCGCCGCCTGTATCAGGCGGGGCGGAACGGTTGCGTCAGATCAGTTCGCGATAAACGGCCGCGATCCTTTCGCTGATCACCGGCCAGGCAAAATTGGCCTCGGCATAGCGGCGGCAGGCTGCCTCGTCCGGCAGGCGGCCCGGCATGGTCAGCGATGCGGCCAGCCCCGAGGCGATGCTGTCCGCATCGCTTCCGGGCAGGACCAGATCGGGCGAAAGACCGGAAACCACTTCCGGAAGCCCGCCGACCGGCGTCACCAGGACCGGCGTGCCCGAGGCCAGGGCCTCGACTGCGATCAGGCCGAAGCCCTCCAGCGCCGCGGTGGGAACGACGACGAGGTCGGCGGCCCGGTAGGCGACCGGCAGCAGCTCGTCCGGCACGAAGCCGGCGAAGCGGACCGTGTCCTCCAGCCCGTGCCGCCGCACCAGTTCCTCCAGCGCCAGACGCTCCGGCCCCTTACCGACGATGTAGAGCACGGCATCCACCTGCTTCTGCCGCAGGGTGGCCATGGCCTCGATCAGTCGGTCCAGCCCCATGCGCCGCACCAGCCGCCGCACGGCGAGCAGCACGGGGCGGTCTTCCACCCAGCCCATCCGGGTCCGTGCCTCGGCGCGGCTGCCCTGCGTGGTGAAAGCCGAGAGATCGGCCCCGCCCGGCACCAGCCGCAGCGCGGAATCCCGTACGCCGTAATGCTCCTGCGCGATCCGGCCGAAGGCTTCCGACAGCACGATCACCCGCTGTGCCCGGCGATAGACCGCTGTCTCGATCAGCTTCTTGACGCGCACCGAATGGCTGCTCGCCCCTTCCGCCGCGCTTTCCAGCGCCCAGGGGCCATGGAAATGCACCACCAGCGGCAGGGCGCGCAGCTTGTCGAGGATGGGCAGGGTGTAGAGCGCGAAATGCGAAGTCGCGAGTGCGGGGCGGGGCCGCAGCAATTCGTCCGTCGCCGCGCGGATCGCGCGGGCGCGGCTCAACATCGACGCGTCGGCCGGGAAGCTGCGGAAACGGCCCTGCGTGTCGATCTCGGCCTGTCCCTTGCCGGGAACGATGCCGCAGGATTCGAAGCCCAGTTTCTCCAGGCCGAGATGGAGGTTGTAGAAGACGTTCTCGGCGCCGCCCTTGTGTTCCGGGAACCAGCCGCTGCCGACCTGGAAGATGCGCTGTGTCACGGGCGTGCTACGCCTTTGTCCGGGGGCTGGGGATTTGCTGCATGCCAGAACGGCGTTGGAGAGACATTCCTGTCATGGAAGAACTCCGGCGATAAGGGGCAGGCTGGGATATCGGGGAACCCGCTTCACGACGGGCACCCACCGGCGCGCAGCACGCCGGGTCATCGCATGAACTGTTATTTTATGAGAAACATGAGACTCCGTCCAATTCCCCTGCCTCTCGCGAAACGGCTTTCCCGCTATCACGGCGAGGACCAGGGTGTCGTGCTCCAGGACATGACGTTTTCGCCCTTTCCGGCGAAAGGCGCGGGACGGATCTCCCAGTGAAGGAACGAGAAGAGATGGGCAGCATCCTGGTGACCGGCGGCGCCGGCTATATCGGCAGCCATGCCGTGCTGGCCCTGCGCGATGCCGGCTTCGCGCCCGTGGTGCTGGATGACCTGTCCACCGGCTTCCGCCAGGCGGTGCCAGCGGATGTTCCCTTTGTCCAGGGCTCCGTCGGCGACGAGGACCTGATGGCCGAGACGATGCTGCGGCACGGTGTCTCGGCGGTGATGCATTTCGCAGCCTTCCAGATCGTGCCGGAAAGCGTCGAGCAGCCGCTGGAATACTGGCGCAACAATGTGGGCGGTGTCGCCGCCACCCTCGGCGCCTGCCTGCGCAGCGGCGTCCGCCACCTCGTCTTCTCCTCCACCGCGGCGGTCTACGGCATCCCCGAGACGCTGCCGGTGCCCGAGGATGCGCCCTGCGATCCGATCACGCCCTATGGCTCCAGCAAGCACGCGGCGGAGCGGATGATCCTCGATGTCGCGCGGGCCTTCGGGCTTTCCACCGTGACGCTGCGCTACTTCAACGTCGCGGGCGCCGATCCGGCCGGACGGGCGGGGCAGCGTTCGCACCAGGCGACGCACCTGATCAAGGTGGCCTGCGAGGTGGCGACCGGGAAGCGCGACAAGGTCGAGATCTTCGGCACGGACTACCCGACGCCGGACGGCACCGGCGTGCGCGACTATGTGCATGTCTCGGACCTTGCCGATGCCCATGTCGCGGCGTTGCGCCATATCCTGCGGAACCCGGTCAATCTCACCATGAACTGCGGCTATGGCTGGGGCTATTCGGTGCGGGAGGTGCTGACGGCGGTGGAGCGGGTGAACGGCGCACCGCTGCCGGTCGTCGAATCGCCGCGCCGCGCCGGCGATCCGCCGTCGCTCGTCGCCGCCGTCGACCGGCTGCAGCGGACGCTGGACTGGCGGCCCCGCTACGAGGCCCTGGACTTCATCATCCGCAGCGCCCTGGACTGGGAAACGGTGCTGGCGGCCGAGACCCTGCCCTGAGAACGGGGCCGGGATAGCTCCGCCCCCAGCCTGGATGGCCGCGGGAAGAGACAACCCGCGGACCCAGCTGGCCGCAGTCTCGCCGCCTGGAAAGGCGGTCAGGAAGCCAGCGGCACCGGTGCGCCGGAATGGCGCTCCGTCACCAGCCCGGCATAGACCTCCTCCAGCCTGTCCACCACCTTCGTCCAGGCATAGTGCTTCTCGACATAGGTGCGGTTGGCGGCCCCCATGCGCTGCTGCATTTCCGGCGAGCGCAGCAGCTTGAGCAGCGCCCCGGCCATGGCCTCAGGATCCTCCTGCGGCACGATGAAGCCGCCGGAGCCGTCGGGCGGGAGGAGATACGGCAGGCCGCCCGTGTTCGTCACCACCAGCGGCTTGCCGCAGGCCATGCCCTCGATCGCCGTCGTGCCGAGGGGCTCGCCATGCGAAGGCAGGACGTAGATCGCGTGCTGGCGGAAGAACTCCACCGAGCTGTCGCGGGGAACATGCCCCTTGGTATGGATGCGGTCGCGGCAGGGAAGCGTCGCGATCAGCGCGTTCACCTCCTCCCAGTGATCGCCCCGCCCGATGATGCTGAGCGTGGCCTCGGGCACCTCGCGGCTGACGATCTCGAAGGCCTTGAGCAGGTCGAAGATGCCCTTCCGGCGGGCGACGCTGGTGTAGAAGAGGATGCTCAGCGGCCCCTTCTCCGGCGGTTCGCCGGAGGGGGAGAAGAGATCGGCATCGATGCCGTGATGCATGGTGACGATCTTGTCCTTCACCATTCCCGGTGCGGCGATTCGGTCCATCGCGGCCGGGGTGGTCAGCATCAGGTTCGTTGCCTGCCATTGCTGCAGGAAGCAGATCGCCCAGCGCACACCGGTCTCCAGCCGCACCTTCAGGCTGTCGCGGTTCTGGTCCGGCCAGCGTGCCACATAGGTGCCGAGCAGCACGGGCAGCCCGCATGCCACCATGCCGAGCGAGAGCCCGACGAAGACGGGATTCATCTGGTGGACGATGTCGATCGTCTCTTCCTTGCGCAGCTTCTCCAGCAGCAGCCGCGTCCGGACCATGTATTCCAGGCGCTTCAGAGGGCCCGGCCAGGACTGCCGGATCGGATGGAAGGTCACGTTGCCCGGCATGGGCTCCTTCAGGTCCACCTCCTGGCAGGCGACATGCAGGCGGTAGCCCCGGTTCGCGAGCTCGCGCAGGAAGCCGCAGGCGATCAGCCCATCCCCGTAGAGGCGATGATCCGTCAGCAGGTCGGACGGATGCACGATGAAGATGGTGGGCTTCCGGGTGGTCATGGATCAGCGCCTCACTGACGTCGCGGTTCCGCCGGGACGGCCTTGGCCATGGGCACTGCCCGCCGGGGCATCGCCTGCGATGGCCATCGGCCGGCACGGACCGGTCCTGGCAAGATGGGGGTGCCCGCTACGGGCGGATTCCGGTCGGGCATCGCTCAGCGCAGCCGGTCGGAGGGATCGGAGGCCGCGGCAGGCCAGGCGGGGGCGAGCTTCGCCTTCGGGGCGCCGAAATAGGACTGCCCGAAGCGGCGCGCCGCCTGCTGCAGCGGCGTATCGACGAGGTGATGGAAGGCATAGCCGATCAGGATCGCGATCGCCGAGGTCACCAGGATCACTGGAACCTGAAAGCCTGCCGGCATGAGGCCGTACTTCCAGATGAACTTGCCCATCAGCACGAGCGTGCTGAAGTGGACCAGATAGACCGAATAGGAGATGGCACCGAGCATGATCAGGAATGCCGGCATGCGCAGCTTCCCACGCCATTCCACCAGGGTGCCGCCGAGCAGCGCCGCACCGGAGAAGCCGCCGGCCAGGATCGCGGTGTGGAAGTCGAGGGTGTTGGTAGGCTCGGGCGCCCGCAGCGCGATCAGCCAGAACAGGCCGGCGCAGCCCAGGGCCAGCAACAGGATGCCGGCGAAGGGGCTGCCGCGGAGCCGCGGCGACAAGGCCAGCCAGGCGCCAAGCACGCCGATCCCGAATTCCAGGGCCTGCGGCCGCAGGAACTGCGCCCAGGGCGCGGTCAGGTCGGCGCCGATCAGATGGAGCAGCACGATGAGTGCCTGCCAGAGCAGGATCAACCCCATGCCGAAACGGAGGTTCAGGATGGCCAGCGCGAAGACCGCGTAGAAGAAGACCTCATAGACCAGCGTCCAGGTCACGTTGACCAGCGGGATGTTGGCCTGGGGGAGGAGCAGGAAGCTCGCCACCACGCTCCAGGCATTGAGCTTCTGCGTTTCGCTGGCATGCGCGCCCGTCAGATAGGTGGCCAGGGCCAGGGCGCTCATGATGAAGACGGCGGGATAGATGCGCGAGAAGCGGCGCCACAGATAGCGTGCGCAACGGTCCGGCCGCCCGAGATCCGCCTGGTGGACGAGGGTGATGATGAAGCCGCTCAGGACGAAGAAGATGTCCACGCCGAGGGCGCCGTTGGACAGGATGCGTCCCATGATCCCGTCAACCGGGTTCTGCCCCACGACAACCTGCGCATGGAACAGCACGACCAGCACAGCCGCAAGGCCGCGCATGGCTTCGATCCACTCGATCCGGTGGGATGTCGCGGGCGATGCGTTCGTCATAGCCTGGGGCTCCCCCACCTGTGCTTCACCGCACTGTCATGCGGCCATCGCCGTCATGAAGCCATCCTAACACGGCTGGCCGTGAAGGTCAGGGCGGTGGCGAGCATGATCCAGTTCAGGACACCGACTTCGGCGATATGCACGGCCCCCAGCGGAATCTGGATAAAGGCGATGATCACCAGCACGCGGTACAGATAGAGCTTGGAACCGGGTGTCGGATCGGACTGGAAGGTCGAGAGGATCAGCATGAACAGGCTGATGAAGTAGAAGGCACCGCCGAAGATGCCCAGGGCGCGGACGCTGTCCAGGATGCCGCTGTCCACCACCGCGTTCGCCGAGCCGCTGACACTGGCATAGTAGTTCAGCCCGAAGCCGTCGCCGATCAGCAGGTTGTCGTTGTCGATGAAGAAGCGGACGTACTGCATCATGCGCTCCGCTCCGCTCGCGTCGGAGTTGAGGCTGCTCAGCGAATTCAACCGCTGCTCCAGGGCGAACTGCATCTCCGGTATCAGGGCCAGGAAACCGGCGCTGAAGACCAGCACGATGGCGCCAAGGGAGATCCGCATCTTCTCCTGCGGTGTGCCCCACAGAAGGAGCAGGACCAGGCCCAGCGATGTCGCCCCCCAGAGCGTGCGGTACTGTGCCAGGGCGAGGCCGAGGGCACAGGCAATCATCACCGGCACCGAGATGCTGAACGACCGGCTCATCGCGATCAGCAGCGCGATCATCAGATAGGCCGCCATGGAGCCCGGGGCATTCATGGTGGAGAAGACGCGCAGCGAGAAGGCGCCGGGCACGCCGACGGAATCGAAGCCCAGCAACCGGACGTTGTTCACCCATTCCGCATCCCAGGGCGTGGGATAGATGAACTGCATCAGCCCGTAGATGCCCATGACGGGCGCCACCACCAGCAGGGTGGAGGTGATGACCTGCCGCATGGCCGCGCCGCGCTGCCACTGCGACAGGATGTGGATCGCGACCAGCGGTCCGGAGGCCCATTTCAGCAGGTCGGTCATGCCGAGCATGAAGCGGTCCTGCAGCACGGCGAGCAACGCGCCATAGGCGATGCTGCACAGGATGGCCAGGAAGGGCCCCGTATAGGGGTTGCGCCCCGGTGCCAGGTACCGCAGGGCCGAGAAGGCGCCGAGCATGCAGATCAGGTAGGGCGCGGTCAGGATCAGGCTGGAGACCTGGAAACCGCCCTGGTAGTCGGCCAGCCGCCGCACCAGCGAGGCGAAGCAGAAGAGCAGGATCGTGTAGCCGATATACCAGGGCGAGCGGTGCAGGTAGAGGAAGCCGCCCAGGAACAGGGCCATGGCCGGATAGAGGATCCGCGCCAGCGGCGCCGCCCCGCCGAGATAGAGGACGATCGGGACCAGCAGCGCCGCCGATACCGACAGGAAGGCGCCGAGGCTCAGCAGCCCCGGATCGGCCAGCCGATCATCCAGCGTCGGGCGGGAATAGCGGCTTCTTGCGGCAGTGAAGGTGATCGACACGCCAGCGAACCTCGTTTCTGTGCTCGGTCAGGACCGGGCGAGCTTCCGTGCATAGCCCAGCAGCTCTGCAGGCAGCACGGAAAGGCGGGGACGGGGCAGATCAAGGACGCGTGGCATGCCGGCCAGCATCATGATCATGCGCACCAGCGAGGACATGGTCGCCGCCACCGCGGCACCCATCGCCCCCATCACGGGAACTAGCAGGAACAGCCCCAGGCCCAACGTGGCGAAGGCCGCCACCTGGGCGATCGAGACATAGCCGGGGCGCCCCATGGCCAGGTAGAGCTGGCTGGAGACCTGGGCAAGGGCCGAGAAGGCCTCCTCGATCACCAGCACCAGGAAGAGAGCATGCGCCGCGCCGAATTCCTTGCCGTAGAGCAGGGACAGCGCCGGACCGCCCAGCACCCAGACGCCGATGCCGGCCAGGATCACCGCCACCAGCATCAGGCGGAAGGTCCGGTCGTGCAGGGCGCTCGCCTCCTCGGGAGACTTGCCGGCCATGGCGGGCAGCATCACGGCGCTGGCCGCGGTCTGCAGCACCATCAGCAGGCGCGACAGGCTGAAGGCCACGAGATAGAGGCCGAACTCCTCTGGCGAGATTACCGCCACCAGGAAGAGCCGGTCCAGGTAGAAGGTCAGGCTGCCCAACGTGCCGATGCCCACCGCGCGCACGGTGTAGGACACGAGCCCCGGCAGCCAGCGGCCCGGATGGCTGAAGCGCGGCGGCAGGATGCGCCAGAGCTTGTACGCGATCACGCAAAGGCAGACCGCGGTCGAGGTCCACATCGCAAAGGCCGACACCGCCGGCGTCAGCCCGATGGCGAAGGCCACAGCCACCAGGAAGACCAGGTACAGCGCTGGGTCCAGCCAGCTCATCGTGTTGAAGGAGCCGAAGCGGTCCAGCGCGGTGAAGGAGTTCTTCAGCAACACGGCGAAGAGCGACATCACCGTCACCACGGCGGCATAGGGTGCCAGCGCCACCACCTCCGCCGGGTAATGGCCGGACATGGCCAGCGGGATCGCCACCACCGCCGCCACCGCGCCGATGATGCCTAGCACGAAGGCCAGGAGGATGGAGGCGCCGAGCACCTCCGCCTGCTCCTCGGGCTTCGCGTTGCGCATGTAGTAGACCTGCGCCAGCGGCAGCCCGCCGATGATCATGGTGGACAGGAAGGTGGGCCAGAGGGTGATGGCGCCAAAGGCGCCCCGACCTTCCGGCCCGAGGAGACGAGCGGTGATGATGCCCGTCCCCACGTTCAGCGCCAGCACCAGGAACTGCGTGAGCAGCGTCTGGGCGAAGGCGAAGCTGGTGCCCCGCCCGCCCAGCACGCCCCGGACCAGCCGGGTGGAACCCTGGCGAAGGCCCAGCAGGCGCCCCCCGGTTTCGCTCCGCCCGCTCATGCCGCGTCGCGCTCCAGGCGTGACGCGAAGGCGGAGTTTGGCAGGGACACTGCGGTCATGGAGTTCTGCTTCAGCCGTTCAGGTAGGAAAGCGAGAGCTGGTTGGTCGGATAGCCGGTGGGGCCGGTCCGCTTCGGGTCGGTCGCGTTGAGCACGAAGCCCGCGATCGGCAGCCGCGCGGTGCGGAAGGCCTTCACCGTGGCGGCGACCGCGGCGGACGGCGTGGAGCCCGCCCGCACCACCAGCAGCGTCTCGTCCACCGAGCGGCCGATCAGCAGCGCGTCGGAGACGGCGGAGACCGGCGGCGTGTCCACGATGACGTAGTCGTAGGTGGACCGGGCCGCGACGATCAGCGGGCGCAGGCGCGACGGCTCCAGCAGGTCCTGCGGCGTGGCGTTGGTGCCCTCCGAGGCCAGCACGTGCAGCGGCGAGGAGGGGTCCTCCCGCGTCGCCTGGACCAGGGAGACGCGCTGCTCCAGCACCGCGATGGCGCCGACATCGACCGGCTTCTTGAACAGCGTCCGGGCCAGGTTGCCGCGACGGAAATCCGCCTCGATCAGCAGCACCTGGAAGCCGGAGCTGGCCAGGCTGCGCGCCAGCGACAGGGCGACGCTGGTCTTGCCTTCCGCGGGCAGCGAGGAGGTCACGGCGAGGACCGGCGGGATGCCGCCCTCCCGCGTGGCCAGCATGCTGCGCAGGGTACGAACCGCCTCCGCGCCGATGGAGCGCGGATGGTCGGCCACCTCGTTGGCCAGCGTCATGTTGCGGCGGGCAGGCTTGGGCAGGGCGGCCAGGACCGGCACGCCGATCTCGGCCTCCGTCTCCTCCACCGTCTCGAAGCCCTTGCGGCGGCGGTCGAGCAGCAGCGCGACCATCGCGCCCGTTGCCACGGCCACCAGGATCGCCACGCCCAGGAACATCTTCTTGTTCGGGAAGGCGGGGAACAGGGCCGGCGTGGCGCGGGAGGTGAGGATCGCATCGGCCTGCTGGATGCCGACCTGCGTCGCCACCTGCTTCTGGCGGCTCAGCAGGCTCTCATACAGGGCGCGGGTGGCCGAGGCCTCGCGCTCCAGCCCCATCAGCTCGGCGCCGCTGCGCTCGCTGGTGGCGAGCTGCGACTGCAGGCTCTGCACCGTCTGCGTCAGCTCGGCCACGCGGGTCCGGGCGATGGTCGCCTCGTTGGCCAGGCTGCGCTGGATGCGGGCCTGCTCGGCGCCGATCATGCGCTGGATCTCGGCGATCTGCGCGCGAAGCGGCTGGGCGGTCGGGAGGTTCGGACCGGCCTGACCGGCAACCTCGGCCAACCGGGCCCGGGCCTGCACCTCGGCGTCGCGCAGGCGGCTCAGGGCGTCGGAATTGACCACCTCGGTCACGCTGCCGGCCGTGCTCGGGTCACGGGACTGGCGCAGGCGCGCTTCCCGCGAGGCAAGGTCGGCGCGGGCCTGGGCCAGTTGCGCGGCCACGTCGGCGAGCTGCTGCTGCGCCAGGGTGGAGCCGGCGCGGTTGCCGCCGCCGGCACCGCCGCCCAGGCTGAGCAGGCCGTTGCGCTCGCGATAAGCCTGGATCGCCCGCTCGGACTGGCTCAGCCGGTCGGACAGGGTGGCGACCTCACGGTCCAGCCAGCTCGTGGCGCTGGCCAGGGCCTGGTCCTTCACCGCCCGCTGGCGCGCGATGTAGACCTCGGCATGGCGGTTCGCGATGCGCGCGGCATCGGCCGGGGAGGAGGCCTCGAAGGAGACGGAGATCACATAGGAACGGCCGTCATTGAAGATGGTGAGGCGGTTCCTGTAGGCGTTCACCACCTGCGCCAGGCGGGTGTCCGCGTCCACCGGCTTCTCCTCCTCGGCGGCAGGGAGGATTCCCGCCAGGAAGGGGATGCGCGAGGCGATTCGCGTCAGCAGCGAAGGCTGCGGCAGGAATTCCGGATCGTTGACGAGATCCAGGTCCTTTACGACCTCCCGCGCCACGGCATCGCTGTTCAGGATCTCCACCTCGGTACGCACGACGTTGGAATCCATCGGCGCCGACGGGTTGGCGAGCGTGGCGCTCACTTCGGTGAAGCGGATCTGGCGCGTGTCCAGCGCCACCAGGGCGGTGGAGCGGTAGCTGGCCTGCAGGTTGAAGATGACCAGCGAGGCCAGGCCGACCACCAGGATGAGCCAGACCAGCATGAAGAAGCGGTGGCGCCAGATGGACTGCATGACCATGCCGATCGACATCTCGCGCGGTGCGTTCTGCACGATCTCCGCGCGGACATTCTGGGGCTGGTTGGAACTCGGCAGCATGTTCATGCGGCGTTCTCCGGGCAAATGGCCACTGGATGGGCCGGTTCCAACAATTGAGTGGCCCGCATGGGGCCTCGCGGGATGGCGTGGACGGGGCTCATGGCGTTCTTCCACTCGGAGCGGTTGGCGGCGGACCTGGAATCATGACCTTGGCCGAAGGCCGGGGTATAAAGTCGATCGGCCGCGGCGCCGCACGGGCCGGCGACCGGCTTCTTCGTGCCACGGGCCGAATTCAACCGGAGACTGGGCATGCCAGCCTCATTCTCGCCGCATCTCTTTGATGGAGAGCAAAGAGGCACGCCGAAGCGCGAGGTCATGACTTTGTGGCCTCCAGGTTGTTCCTACGGGTTGTCTCGGCTCCGGTGGCGGTTGTGCCGGGCCAGGGCGGGTTCCGAAAAAGGGTGTGCATGGTTAAGAGACAAAAATCAACATCAAAAATCGTAACGACGTATCATTAATGATACTTTTTTCGTGAGTTTGAGATTGCGGTGTTGTTGTTGTGCGGGAGCAACCTGCTGCATTTATACTTCAAGCGCAAAAAATTCTGTGGACATTATGTTGTAATTACGAAGCAGGCAATGTAATAAACTATTATCACAAAGAAATTTTTTTGAATAGAACAATAAAAAACGCATTGTTTTCAAAAAATTCATGTAGTTATTATATTATTTCTCTCAATTTTATTTTTATTTACTCGTGTTAAGTATTAGAAATTATTTTTTGCTTGAATTAAAAATAGCGCATTATGTAAATCTCATAAATGCTGCATAGCAACAAAGAATAAGTAGAAAATTTCTCCCGAAAAGCGCGAATTTTTCATGCTGACCTGAGGAAATCCTTGCCATAGCCGTCAGTATATTTCCAATGCTCTTGGCTTTCGCCATCTGCCTATGTATTCATCACAGCAACCTTGGCGCGTACTGCCCATGGTTTGCCCGGGAAGGCGGACCCGATCGCCGGTGAAATCGCTGACATTTTGCCGAGAAGCCGCGTTCCAGGCAGGCACCGATGGCCAAGCACGGCAGGTGGCGGGCACGGAACCATTCCCCGGGGAAAGCAGGTCAGGTACCTGGGCCGAGAGGTTGGCAGCCCCCTACCGCCCGGCGCCCTCTATCTCCGCCGAGCCCAGATAGCGGAACAGTGTCTGCTGCCACCATTCGCCCCGCAGCGAGTCGAGGAGGGCCACGTCCAGGGAACGGCGCAGCGCGTTGTCCTCCGGCAGGGCCACGGCGTAGTTCTGCACGTCGAGATTGATGCCGAGAAGCTGGAGGCTGGAGAAATCCTGCCGGATCATCCAGCTCAGTAGGGGGCGATCGTGGACGAAGGCATCGACCTGATGCTTCTGCACGGCCGCCAGCCCCTCCCGGGGGCTGGGGAAGCCGCGCCAACTCACCCTCTGCGCCGTCAGGAACTCCGCGGCGGAGGAGCCCTCCACCACGCCGACCCGCATGCCCCGCAGGTCGTTCACGTTGCGGACCAGGCCCTGCAGGCGCTGGGTGGTGAGGGCGGAGCTGATGCCGGCGATGAAGACCGCGATGGTCACGACCGAAGCGATCATCCAGACCGTGGCCAGGATGCGGCCCGGCGTGGTCACCGGTCCGTCCTGCGCGGCACCGGCCTGGGTCATGGCCACGGCGGACCACCAGACCCCCGCCGTCAGGCCCCGCACGGGGCCGCCACCATAGGGCTTGTTGTGCCGCCGCTCGAACAGCCAGATCAGGACACCCACCGCCAGCGCGATGCCGAGCAGCGCCAGCACCGCCTGCAGGAAGCTGAAGGACAGGAAGGTCCGCAGCACCGGCAGCCAGGCCGTCACCCCCTCGGAGGGCACGGCCACCCCGAGGCCGGTGGCATAGAAGGGCTGGGTGAAGTCGATGACGCGCTTGCGGGCGGCGGTGACGGTGATCGCCGCCACGCCGGCATCGACACGCCCGGCCGCGACCGCATCGACCAGGGCCTGGACGGTCGGCAACTCCTCGAAGCGGTAGCGCAGCCCCATCCCGTCGGCGACATGGCGCCAGAGATCGATGCTGATGCCCTGCCACTGCCCCTCCGCGCTTTTCATCGCGAAGGGGGCCGCGTCCTTCGTGCCGATCACCAGTTCCCGGTCGGCGAAGCCCGGCGGGGGTGCCGCCGGGGCCAGGGCCGGCTGCGCCAGGGCGGGGCCCGGCGGCAGCCAGGCCGTCAGTGCCAGGGCCAGCAGCAGGAAAGCCAGCGGCCCTGGGCGCCGCATCAGAGGGTGCCGGGCGAGGCCGGCAGCGTCGAGGGCGGAGCATCCCGGCGCAGCTCGTCGCGGATCTCCGTCAGCAGCTTCTCGGTCGGCGTCGGCCCGGCGGGCGCCTTCTCCTCCAGCGCGGTGGTGAAGTGGAAACGCGCCAGCAGCTTCAGCAGGAAGAAGATGGCCAGGGCCACGATGCCGAACTTGATGATGGCATTGATGAACCGGCCGATGGCGAGCACCGCGGCGCCGCCGTTGCGCGTGGCTTCGAGCGAGGGCTGCCTTTCGCCGGACAGCACGACGAAGACGTTGGAGAAGTCGATCCCGCCGACCAGGAGGCCGATGATCGGGTTGATGATGTCCTCGACGAGACTGCCGACGATGGTGGTGAAGGCGGCACCAATGACCACGCCGACGGCCAGGTCGACGACATTGCCGCGCTGAATGAAGGTCTTGAACTCGCGCACCCAGGCTGGCTCGCTGACTTTGATCGCCATGGAATCTCGCTTGCTGGAATTGTTGCCGCAAAGAGCCTAGCCATGTTCCTGTGGGCAGCGGAACCCCACGTTGCCGTGCGTGTCTCCAAAGACCATAGGCGGCCGTCTCAGCATTCGATGACATTCACCGCGAGGCCGCCCAGCGAGGTCTCCTTGTACTTGTGCGACATGTCGAGCCCGGTCTGGCGCATGGTCCGCACCACCTGATCCAGGCTGACCAGATGCGCCCCGTCCCCATGCAGGGCGAGGCGCGCGGCGTTGATCGCCTTCACCGCCGCCAGGGCGTTCCGCTCGATGCAGGGCACCTGCACAAGCCCGGCGATCGGGTCGCAGGTCAGGCCCAGATTGTGCTCCAGCCCGATCTCCGCGGCATTCTCCACCTGGGCGTTGCTGCCGCCCAGCGCCGCGGCCAGCCCGGCCGCCGCCATGGCGCAGGCGGAGCCGACCTCCCCCTGGCAGCCGACCTCGGCGCCGGAGATGGAGGCATTGCGCTTGATGATGGCGCCGATGGCGGCGGCGGCCAGGAAGAAGGTCTCGACCCCCGCCGCGCCCGCCCCGGGGACGAAGCGTTCATAGTAATGCAGCACCGCCGGCACGATCCCGGCCGCACCGTTGGTGGGCGCGGTCACCACCCGCCCGCCGGCGGCGTTCTCCTCGTTCACCGCCAGGGCATAGAGGTTCACCCAGTCCATGCCGATCAGCGGGTCGGCCTCGTTGCGCCCCTCCCGCGCCTGCAAGGCGCGCCACAAGGCCGGGGCGCGGCGGCGCACCCGCAACCCGCCGGGCAATTCGCCTTCCCCGCGCAAACCGCGTTCGACGCAGGCGCGCATCGCCGCCCAGAGGCGCGCGATCCCGGCGGAGACCTCGGCGGCCGGGCGCAGGCTTTCCTCGTTGGCCCGCATCAACGCGGCGATGGACAGGCGAGCCCCCGCCGCCCGGGTCAGCAGCTCCGCGGTATCGGCGAAGGGGTGCGGAACCTCCGGGACGCCGCCGGAGGCATCGGTGGGCGCCTCCTCCGCCGCGCCGACGACGAAGCCGCCCCCGACCGAGAAGTATTCCCGCGCGAGGCCCTCCGATGAGCCCCCTGACCAGGCGGTGAAGCGCAGCCCGTTGGGGTGGCGCGGCAGGCTCTCGCGCATGTGGAAGACGAGGTCCTGCGCCGGGTCGAAGGCGATCTCCCGCCCATCCGGCAGGGGCAGGCGGTGCGTGGCGCGGAGCCGCCGCACCCGTTCCGCCGCCTCGTCCGGGTCGATTGTGTCGGGCTGGGCGCCGGTCAGGCCGATCAGCACCGCCGTATCCGTGGCATGGCCGCGCCCGGTCAGGGCCAGGGAGCCGAACAGCTCTGCCCGCAGCCGCGCGATCCGCAGCCCGGCTCCCGCTGTTTCCTCCAGAAAGCGCCGCGCGGCCACCATCGGCCCCACCGTGTGGGAACTGGAAGGGCCGATGCCGATCCGGAACAGGTCGAACAGGCCGATGAAACTCTGCCGCGAAGAGGTCACGCCGGACGGTACTCCCTGACAGGGCTGATCGCAGTCAACAGCATCCGCCCGCCAGCCTACATCGCCGGGCCGCCTGCCGTCGCCCCGGTGCCGCGATTCCGCCGGGGCCGCCCGCCATCTCCCCTATCGCCGGCCGGCCCGGGCGGACTGCGCTGCGGCCTCGGCACGCAGCATCTCCAGGAACCGCGCCGCCAGCACGGCGACGGGCCGGCCGGGCGGGGCCAGCACGTTCACCGGGAATTCCACCGTCGGCTCCAGCGGGCGCAGCACCACCCGCCCGGCGAACTGCGCCGCCGTGATGGCCTCCACCACGGTAAAGCCCAGCCCTTCCGCCGCCATGGCGCAGGCGGCCGCGGCATTCTGCGTCTCGGCCACCGGGACGGGCGCCACACCGTGCCGCTCGAAGAGCTCGTCCACCAGGTCGCGCAGCCGGTACTGGCGCCCGAGGGAGATGCAGGGCTCCCCCTGGAGCTCCGCCAGCATCACGCGCCGCCGCCGTGCCAGGCGGTGCCCAGGCGGCAGGACGAGGATGCCGGGCAGGCGGATGGGCTCCGCCACGGCACTGGCCGGTGCGGCCGAGAGCGACAGGGCGAAGCCCAGATCGGCCAGACCGCCCGCCACCATCTCATGCACCTCCAGCGAACTGGCCACCGTCACCGAGACACGGAGCTGCCGCACCTGCCGTGCGAAGCGGGCCAGCACACTGGGGACGAAGCTGAAGCCGAAGGAGGGCAGGGTGGCGACACGCAGCTCGCCCATCCCGCCGCTCCGCATGTCGTTGGCGATCCGGTCCATGCGGGTGGCGGCGGCGAAAAAGCGTTCCGCCTCCGCCTCGAAGCGCCGCGCCTCGTGCGTCGGCGTCAGGCGGCGGCGGCTGCGGTCGAAGAGGGCAAGCCGTGTCTCCTCCTCCAGCGCCCGCAGCAGCTTGGTCACGGCGGGCTGCGACAGGCTCAGCATCTCCGCCGCGCGCGTGACCGAACCGCTCTGCATGACGGCACGGAATGCTTCCAGCTGGTGCAGTCGGCGGGGCGTCATGGCGGGTTCGCTACCTCAGGGAATGAAACCGGGACGATTATGAATTTGCGCTTCCGTTCCCGCCAATGCCAGCCTGGAAGGCATGCGGGACCGATCCGGTGCCGGGATGCATGGGTTTTGGGCGATGCGCCTTTCGCACGTGCAGCAACGGATCGGGCGTCCGGGGATGGCCCGGGGATGGCAGCAGGGAAGACGACAATGATGCGCAGACTGCTTCTGGCGGCGACGGCCCTGATGGGGGCGTCGATCGGTGCGGCGGGCACAGCCTCGGCGCAGGACCGGCTCGTGGTGGCGGCCTATGGCGGCTCCTACGAGAAGATCATGCGGGAAAGCGTGATCCCGGAATTCGAGAAGGCGAACAACGTCAAGGTCGATTACCTCGCCGGCAACTCCTCGGACAGCCTGGCACGGCTGCAGGCCCAGCGCGGGCGGCAGGAGATCGGCGTCGTGCTGCTGGATGACGGGCCGATGGCCCAGGCCGTCTCGCTCGGCTTCTGCCAGCAGGTCTCGGACCGGAAGGCGCTGGACAGCGTCTATCCCATCGCGGTGATGGGCGGCGGCAAGGCGGTGGGCACCGGCTTCGGCTATACCGGCATCGCCTACAACGCCGACCTGTTCAAGCAGCGCAACCTGCCGGTTCCCGCCTCCTGGATGGATCTGGCGAAGCCGGAATACAAGCAGCGCCTCTCCATCCCCGGCATCGACAACACCTATGGCCTGCACACGCTGGTGATGATGGCCCGCGCCAATGGCGGCGGCGAGAACGACATCGCTCCGGGCTTCAAGGTAATGCGCGAGAAGATCAACCCGAACGTGCTCGCCTATGAGAGCAGCCCGGGCAAGATGAGCGAGATGTTCCAGTCCGGCGAGATCTGGCTCTCCGTCTGGGGCTCCTCCCGCGTCGCGGCGATGAAGGAATCCGGCTTCCCGCTGGAGATCGTGCGGCCCAAGGAGGGCGCGGTGGTGCTGATGACCGCGACCTGCGCCGTGGAGGGCGCGCCGAAGCCGGAGCTGGCGCAGAAATTCGTCGCGCACCTGCTCTCGCCCGCCGTGCAGGTGGCCTTCTCCACCTATTACGGCTCCGGCCCCACCAACAAGGAGGTGAAGCTGCCCGAGGATGTCGCCAGGCGCGTCATCTATGGCGAGGACCAGGTGAAGCAGCTCGTCACCATGGACTGGGACGTGATCAACAAGAACCGCACCGAGTGGACGCGCCGCTGGCAGCGTGAGGTCGAGCGCTGAGCATGGCGCCCGCCTTTCTGGAACTGGACGGGGTCGGCAAGCAGTACGGCCCCGTCACGGCGGTGCAGGACGTGACCATCCGCGTGGCCCAGGGGGAGTTCCTGGGCCTGCTCGGCCCCTCCGGCTGCGGCAAGACCACCACGCTGCAGATGATCGCGGGCTTCGAGGCGCCGAGTGCCGGGCGCATCGTGCTGGAGGGCCGCGACCTCGCCGCCGTGCCCGCGGCGAAGCGCGGCATGGGCATCGTCTTCCAGTCCTACGCGCTCTTTCCGCACATGACCGCGGCGGAGAACGTCGCCTTCGGGCTGGAGATGCGCAAGGTGCCGAAGGCGGAGCGCGCGAAGCGGGTGCGCGAGGCGCTGGACCTTGTTCATCTCGCGCACCTGGCCGACCGCTTCCCGCGCAACATGTCGGGTGGGCAGCAGCAACGCGTGGCCCTGGCGCGCGCCCTGGTGATCGAGCCGCGCCTGCTGCTGCTGGACGAGCCGCTCTCCAACCTCGACGCCAAGCTGCGCGAGGAGATGCAGGTGGAGCTGCGCGAGCTGCAGCGCCGCGTCGGCGTCACCACCGTCATGGTGACGCATGACCAGCACGAGGCCATGGCGCTCTGCGATCGCGTGGCGGTGATGCAGGGCGGGCGGCTGATGCAGATCGACGCGCCCTGGCGTGCCTATGAGGAGCCGGCGGGCGAATTCGTCGCCGACTTCCTCGGCCGCAGCAACCGCCTGCCGGCCCGTGCCACCGGGCGGGGCGAGGCCGAGGCCGGCGGGCACCGCTTCGCCCTGCCGCCGGAACTCGCCGCCGCCCCCGGTGACATCCTGCTGACCATCCGCCCGGAACGCTTGCGCCTGCGTCCCGCCACCGAGCCCGGGCTGCGCGGCGAGGTGCATTCGCGTGTCTTCCTGGGCGGCTCCTGGCTCTACCGCGTCGATACGGCGCTGGGCGCGGTCATGGTGACGGCGCAGAACACCGGCGCCGCGCCGGTCGAGGAAGGCTCCCCCGTTTCCCTGGACTGGGACGCGCACAGCCTGCGCCGGCTGGCGGCATGAGGGGGGCGGTATGAGCAGGCGCCTCGCCTCCCCCTTGCTGCTGACGCTGCCCTCGGGCCTCGTCTATGCGCTGGTGCTGCTGCTGCCGCTGATCGGCGTCGCTGTGCTCAGCCTGCAGGGCTTCGATTTCGACAAGGGCATCCTGCCGCGCTGGAACCTGGCCAACTACGCCGACCTAGCCACGGATTCGCTGTTCCGCGAGGTGCTGGAGCGCACCTTCCGCCTTTCCCTCGTCACCACCGCCATCTGCCTGCTGATCGGCGTGCCGGAGGCCTGGATCGTCCACCGCATGGCGCCGCGCTGGCGCGGGCTGATGCTGCTGGTGGTGGTCGGGCCGCTGCTGGTCTCCGTCGTGGTGCGGACCTTCGGCTGGATGGTGCTGCTCGGCACCAACGGGCTGGTCAACGACGCGCTGGTGGCCATTGGCATCCCCGGCGCGCCCTTCCGCCTGATGTTCACCGAGCTCGCCATCGTCATCGGCCTCGTCCATGTCATGGTGCCGCTGGTGGTGCTGTCCGTCTGGGCCAGCCTGGGGCGGCTCGACCCCGCCCTGGCCCGCGCGGCGGAAAGCCTCGGCGCCGGGCGCCTCACCACCTTCCGCCGGGTGATCCTGCCCAACATCATGCCGGGCGTTCTCGGCGGCGCGCTGATGGTCTTCTGCCTCTCGGCCTCCGCCTTCGCCACGCCCGCCATGCTGGGCGGCAAGCGGCTGCGCGTGGTGGCCAGCATGGCCTACAACGAGTTCCTCAACACGCTGAACTGGCCACTGGGCGCCGCCATCGCCGTGCTGCTGCTCATTGCCATCCTGCTCTGCACGTTGCTCTGGACGCGGCTGGTGGAACGCCGCGCGCTGCGCCGGCTGGGAGTCGGGGCATGAACCGCAACGGTCCGCTGTCCCTGGCCTTCCACTGGCTCTTCATCGCCTTCATCCTGGCGCCGCTGGTGGTCGTGATCCTGGTCTCCTTCACCGACAAGGGCTTCATGGCGATGCCCTTCGACGGTGCATCGCTGCGCTGGTACCGGGCCATCGCCGAAAATCCGCAGTTCCTGGACAGCTTCTGGGTCAGCCTGCAACTCGGCCTCGTCTCGGCCACGCTTTCCGCGCTGATCGCCGTACCGGCGGCGCTGGCCATCGCACGTGGGCGCTTTCCTGGCCGCGACGCCATCGCGGCCTTCCTGGTCTCGCCGCTGATGATCCCGCATGTCGTGCTGGGCGTGGCGCTGCTGCGCTTCTTCTCCGGCCTCGGCCTCGCGGGCTCCTTTGCCGGGCTGGTGGCGGCGCACCTGATCGTGGTGACACCCTACATGGTGCGGCTGGTGACCGCCGGCCTCGCCGGTCTCGACCCGCGTGTCGAACGCGCCGCCGAGAGCCTGGGCGCCGGGCGCCTCACCGTCTTCCGCCGCATCACCCTGCCGCTGATCCTGCCCGGCGTGGCGGGGGGCTGGATCCTGGCCTTCATCACCAGCTTCGACGAGCTGACGGTGAGCCTCTTCCTTGCCTCGCCCTCCTCCACCCCGCTGCCGGTGCGGCTCTTCACCTATATCGACCAGATGACGGACCCGCTCGTGGCCGCCGTCTCCGCCGCGCTGATCGGGCTGACCGCGCTGGTGCTGGTGGTGCTGGATCGGTTCTACCCGATCGATCGTCTGCTGACCGGGGAGCGGCGGTGATGCGCGTTGCGTTGTCCGGCGTCTCGCCGTCCCGGGGGCAAGGCTCCGCCTTTCCCCCTGACCCCCTATCCGCCAGGAACCTGAGGTTCCTGGACCTCCCATTCGCTGATTCCAGCTGTTGCCGGATCGCGCCGAAGGGCCTCGCCCTTCGGCAACTGCCGGTGCCACGCGCGCTGAGGCCGGTCTGTTACTTCCATGAGTCCCGCCTGTCCGCCAAAGCACCGGAAATGCATCCGGCCCCGGCGTTCCAGGCGGCGCCAAACTCAGGCGGGGTCCGGGGAGACACTCTCTCCCCGGCGGAGGGGGGCTGGGGGAGGCAGAGCCTTCCCTGGGGCCCGACAAGGCATCCCCGCTGCAACAAGGACGATAACCGATGAGCACCCACGACGCGATCGTGGTGGGCGGCGGGCTGGTGGGCACCGCCATCGCCTATGGCCTGGCGAAGCAGGGCCTCGCGACGCTGCTGCTGGATGAGGGCGATGTCGCCCACCGCGCCAGCCGCGGCAATTTCGGCCTGGTCTGGGTCCAGTCCAAAGGGCTGGGCGCGCCGCACTACCAGCGCTGGACGCGCGGCTCGGCCGAGGAATGGCCGGCGCTGGCGCGGGAGCTGGCGGAGCGCACCGGGCTCGACACGGCGCTGCACCAGCCGGGCGGCCTGCACATTTGCCTCTCCGAGGAGGAGTTCGAGGCCCGCGCCGGCTACATGGCGCGGCTGCAGCGGGAGGCCGGGAATCTCGGCATGGAATACCGCATGCTGCGCCATGCCGAGGTCCGCGACATGATGCCCGGCATCGGCAAGGCGGTCGTGGGCGCGAGCTGGACGCCCTATGACGGCCATGCCAGCCCGCTCTACCTCCTGCGCGGGCTGCACGCCGCCTTCCGCGAGGCCGGAGGCGTGTACAAGCCGAATGCGAAGGTCGAGGAAAGCACCGCCGCGCCGGGGGATTTCTCGGTGACGGCGGCGGGCGAGGCGCATCGCGCGCCGCGGCTGGTCCTGGCGGCCGGGCTGGGCAACCTGGAGCTGGCGCCGCGCTTCGGCCTTTCCGCGCCGGTGCGGCCGCAGCGGGGCGAGGTGCTGGTGACGGAGCGCACCCGCATGCTGCTGCCCATGCCCACCACCACGGTGCGGCAGACCGACGAGGGCTCGGTGATGATGGGCGACAGCAAGGAGGAGGCGGGCTACGACAGCCTGACCCAGACGCCCGGCATCATGCGCGGCATGGCACGGCGCGCGGTGCTGTCCTTTCCCTGGATCGCCGAGCTGAACATCGTGCGCGCCTGGTCGGCGCTGCGCATCATGTCGCCGGACGGGCTGCCGCTCTATGAGCAGTCCGAACGCTTCCCCGGTGCCTTCATCGCCAACTGCCATTCCGGCGTCACCCTGGCCGGGGCGCATGCCAACCGGCTGGCCCCGATGATCGCCGCCGGCGAGCTTCCGCCGGAGATGGCCCCCTTCAGCGCAAGGCGTTTCAACGATGTTCGCACAGCGGCCTGAGGCCCGCGCGCCCGGCGCGGCGCAGGTGGAGGTCTTCGTGGATGGGCGCAGCGTGCAGGTGCCGGAAGGCGCTTCCGCCGCCGCCGCCGTGCTGCTGGCGGGCCTTCCCGCCATCCGCAGCACGCCGGTGAAGGGCTCGCCGCGCCTGCCCTACTGCATGATGGGCGTCTGCTTCGATTGCCTCGCCGAGATCGACGGCGTGGCCAACCGGCAGTCCTGCATGGTGACGGTGGCGCCGGGCATGCGGATCGTGCCGCAGCAGGGCGCGCGCCGGGCGCGGCCGGAGATGGTGGGGGAGGGCGCGTGATGGCCGCCGGTTCCATTGTCGATCTGGCCATCGTCGGTGCCGGTCCGGCCGGCATGGGCGCCGCCATCGAGGCGGCGGCACTGGGCCTTTCCGTGACCGTGCTGGACGAGCAGCCGGCGCCGGGCGGGCAGGTCTTCCGCGCCGTGGAGGCCGCCTCCGGCGACCCGGCCCTCCAGGGCGAATTCGCCACCCAGGGCGCCGCGCTGGCGCGCCAGTTCCGGGCCACGAAGGGCATCGGCTACCGCCCCTCCACCACGCTCTGGCACCTCGACCGGCAAGCCGGGCTGCTTTCGGTGCTGCATGGCGGCGCTTCCTCGGAGATCGAGGCGCGGCGCGTGCTGCTGGCGACCGGAGCGCAGGAAAGGCCGGTGCCGATCCCTGGCTGGACGCTGCCGGGCGTGATGGGCATGGGCGCGGCGCAGATCCTGCTCAAGACTGCGGGCGCGGTGCCGCAAGGGCCGGTGGTCCTGGCCGGGCAGGGGCCGCTCACCTGGCTGCTGGCGGTGCAGCTCCTGCGCGCCGGGGCGGGGCCGGTGACCCTGCTGGAAACCACGCGCGGCGGCGCGGCCGGGGTCGGGCTGCGGCATCCCGGCGGGCTGTGGAACGGGCGCGGGCTGCTGCTCAAGGGCCTTGCCCTGGTGCGCGAGGCGAAGCGACGCGGGCTCAGGGTGGTGCGCAACGTCCGCGGCCTCCGTGCCGAGGGCGAGGCGCGGGTCGAGCGCGTGCGCTGGGAGAGCGGCAGCCTGCCCTGCGACACCCTGCTGCTGCATGAGGGGGTGATCCCCTCCACCCATGTCTCGCGCGCCATCGGGCTGGAGCACCGCTGGGACACGGCGCAGCTCTGCTGGCGCCCGGTGCTCGACGCCTGGGGCGCCACCAGCCAGGAGCGCATCGCCATCGCGGGCGATGGCGGTGGTATCGGCGGCTGGGAGGCGGCGCTGGCCACCGGGCGGCTCGTGGCTCTGGACGCGGCACGGCGGCTGGGCCGGATCTCCGAGGCCGAGCGCGACCACCGCGCCGGACCGCATCACGCCGCCCTCGCCGCCGCGCTGTCGCTGCGCCCCTTCCTCGATGCGCTCTATGCCCCGGCACCGGAGGTTCTGGCCCCGCGCGACGACGCCACAGTCGTCTGCCGCTGCGAGGAGGTCACGGCGGGGCAGGTCCGCCTCGCCGCCCGCCTGGGTGCCACCGGTCCCAACCAGGCCAAGGCCTATCTGCGCGCGGGCATGGGACCCTGCCAGGGGCGGATGTGCGGCACCACCGTGGCGGCGCTGATCGCCGCGGAGCGGGGCATCTCCATCGAGGATGCCGGGACCCTGCGCCCCCGCGCGCCCTTCAAGCCGCTGACGGTGGGCGAGCTCGCTGCCCTGCCGCCGGAGGAAGTGGCCTGAGCGCCTGCCGCCGCCGGCATCCGGCGGCGGCAGGCAGCAGGGCACTTCCCGCTGACCGGGTGGCCGGAGGCGCCGCCCGGAATTCCTGCCACCAACCGAAAGTCATTCCATGATCCGACGCCATGCCCGCACCCCCATCATGCACCGCGTGGTGGAGCATAACGGCGTGCTGTATTTCGGCGGCATTGTCGCCGACGACCGTTCCCTTTCCATGAAGGGCCAGACTGCGCAGATCCTGGCCAAGGTCGGCAAGCTGCTGGAGGAGAACGGCAGCGACAAGGGCAAGGTCCTGGCCGCCACGCTCTACATCACCGACATGGCGCTGAAGGACGAGATGAACGCCGCCTGGACCGAATGGTTCGGCGCGGAGGACCTGCCGACCCGCGCCACCATCGGCGTCGCCGATCTCGGACCGGACACGCTGATCGAGGTGGTGGTCACCGCCGCGCGCGGCTGACCGGTCCACGTCGCGCTCCGGGTTGGCCCCCGGGGGAGAGGCTCTGCCTCTCGCCCCGGACCCCCTCTTCGCCGGGGACCGAAGCCGGTCCCCGGACCCCGGGCTTGCGTTGGCTCCACATGGTGGCCGTCAGCCCTCGGGTTGATCCCTGGGCGCAGGTGGAGACACGGGGTGCCTGAAAAGAAAGACACCGTGTTGAAGGGCAAGAGGGATGAGAGGGTATACGTGCTCCCGACCGAAAGCGGGCCATCGCTTCCGTCCACGATGTCAGTTTGCTTCCACGCTGATTGGCAAGCAGATGTGGCACTCCACGCCTTCGGGATGGAAGCCGAGCTTCACCGTGCCGCCGAGATCATGCACCAGCCCGCGTTCCAGCAGCCTCGAACCGAAGCCACGGCTGGGCGGCGGGATAACGGGCGGGCCGCCGTGCTCGCGCCACAGGATGTCCACGAACCGGCTGCCCCCCTTGCCCTTGCGCAGGCTCCAGCGGACAGCCACGCCGCCCTCGGGCACCGACAGCGCGCCGTACTTCGCCGCGTTGGTGGCCAGCTCGTGGAAGGCCAGCCCGAGCATCTCCACCGCGCTGGCCGGCAGCCGTACCGGCGGCCCTTCCAGGGTCACGCGTTCGGCGTCGCCGTAAGGCAGCAGTGCGCGCTCCACCACCTCGGCCAGCGGAGCCCCGTCCCCGTCGCCGCTGGTGAGCAGCTCGTGCGAGCGCGCCAGGGCGATTAGCCGGGCGGTCAGCACGTCCCGCACCTCCGGGCTCACGCCGGCCCGGTGCAGGGTCTGGCCCGCGACCGCCTGTACGGTGGCCAGGACGTTCTTTACCCGGTGCCCCATCTCGGCCAGCCGCAATGCCCGGCGCTCCTCCTCGGTCCGGCCCGCGGTGTCGTCGCGGAACACGTTGAGGAAGCCCTCCACGCGCCCGTCGCCGTCGGTCAGCGGCATCATCGACCCGCTGGCCCAGAAGCGGGCGCCGTCACGCCGCAGGTGCCAGCGCTCGTTGAGCGCGCGCCCGTGCTCCCTCGCCCGGCACAGCTCGCCCACGAATACGCCGGCGGCGCGGTCCTCAGCGGTGAAGAACACCTCGCCCGAGCGGCCGAGGATTTCGGGCTCAGCGTAGCCCAGGATGGCGCGTGCCCCGGCGTTCCAGCCGGTGATCCGCCCGCCGAGGTTCATAGTGATCACGGCGTAGTCGGTCGCGCTGTGCAGCAGCCGCTCGGCGTGCTCGAGCTTCGCCCGCAGGATCCTGTTCTCGGCTCTGAGGGCCGCGACAGAGTCGGACGATAGCTCATCAGGCTGATGCCCGCCTCCGTCCACCCAGGGTGAGGACGTCTCGGAGGAGGTGTGCCCGTCCAGGTTCGGTGTGGCACCGGTGGCAGGCTCCGTCGACACTCGCAGGCTCCACGTAACACGTTCGCAGGGCCTCTCCCCTGCCAGTCACGGCAGCGGTTGACTGTCGGCTTCCGTACACTTGGCACGGGCAAGCCAGCATCATCGGATCCAACTGGGGGAGATGCGATTCACCAATAATTCTGGGCCGAGGGTTTGCTCAAGACCTTCTGTCCCCTATGTCTTGGGCATCACCTGCGGAGACCCTCCGGCGCGGGTGGCTGAGAGATGCCAAGCGCTCCCGCCGACACCTGTCGCCTGGGATCTGTTCTTGGCCCATTCGTCCACGCCCGTGCCGCGCAACCGTCTGCTCGCTGCCCTCCCAGCCGAGAGCCTCAATAGGCTCTGGCCCCAGCTGGAGCCGGTCGAGATGGCCGTCCGGCAGAACCTGATGATGCCGGACGAGCCGATCACGGCGGTCTACTTTCCCGAGGTGGGCTGGGCCTCGATGCTGGCACTGCTGGCGGACGGCAACTCCGCCGAGGTCGGCCTCATCGGCAACGAGGGCATGATTGGCCTGCCACTGTTGCTGGGAGTTGATAGCGGCGCCGTGGAGGCCCTGGTGCAGGGACCCGGTACCATGCTGCGGCTGGGCGCCAGCGCCTTCCAACAGTCCCTGGAGGAGATCCCCGAGCTGGAGCGGCTGCTGATGC
Organism: Roseomonas mucosa ATCC BAA-692; assembly: GCF_000622225.1. Taxonomy (GTDB): domain Bacteria; phylum Pseudomonadota; class Alphaproteobacteria; order Acetobacterales; family Acetobacteraceae; genus Roseomonas; species Roseomonas mucosa. The sequence goes on from NZ_KK211412.1 coordinate 168,356, forward strand.
GCTACGCCCTGGCCTTCCAGGAGCAGGTCACCCAGACCGCGGCCTGCAACGGCCACCACGCCTTGGACCAGCGGCTGGCGCGCTGGCTGCTGATGTCCCACGACCGGGCCGAGGGCGGCGAGTTCCCGATGACGCAGGAATTCCTCGCCCTGATGCTGTGCGTGCACCGTCCTGGCGTCACCGTGGCGGCTCGGCTGTTCCAGCAAGCTGGACTGATCCGCTACGGCCAGGGCCGGATCGTGATCGCCGATCGCGACGGCCTCGAAGCCGTCGCCTGCGAGTGCTACGGCGCCGTACGGCGCCGCTTCGGTCACCTGCTAGGTTTGGCCAAGGGCTGACCGTGTCTGCTCGTTAAGGGCCTTTCGGAAGCGGCTTGCCGCCGAAGCTAAGTCTGCTGTCCACCTTACCCGGCGCTTCCCCGGATTAGATGACCGTCATGGTTCTCGGCTTTCAATGCAAAAGGCTTTTGCGATCGAACTATCGCGTGCGCGAAGACCAGGAGCTTCCGAGCGATCACCAATAGAATGACTTTTGGGGGCTTACCCGCCGCCCTCATGCGCTGCACGAAGTCGGCCAAGGCAGGTTTGCGGCGCCTGCTGCTAAGCGCACACATGTACAGCGCACGACGAAGGCGCTCCGATCCCATCCTGCTGATGCGGCCTGGGCGGCGTACTGTGCTGCCGGAGCTGTACTCCTGAGGGGACAAACCGGCAAAGGCTGCAAGGGCCTTCGGGGGGAACCTATCAATGTTTGGCACTTCGGCCAGCAGCACAGGGGCAGTGACTGTCCCGATCCCTGGTATGCTCAATAACAGCTCATGGTTACGGCTCAGCACAGGATCGGATGCCACCGCTTCCTGCACCGCATTCATGACAGCTTCGATCTCCCGATCCAGCCAATCCAGGTGAGCCGCGATCGAAGCAGCAACCGCAGGTGATGCTGTTCCGGACTTCTGGCGATTTATCTCCTGGACTCTTGCGACCTTCAGCCCCTCGCAGCGGCGCACCAATTCGCGCAACCCCCGCAGGTGAGTGGCCGGTGGCACCCAGGCCGAAGGGTCATGTGCCCGGCAGGACCGGGCGATTGAGGCTGCGTCCAGTTTGTCGGTCTTGTTGCGCGGCAGTTCGCTTTGCCCGTAGGCCTTGACCCGCATACCGTGTCCACGCCCGTGGCACCGGCAGTCCGCCGGAGAGCCATGCTCTCCGGCGCGATCCGGCGTCAGCGAGAACCAACTCATCGGGTCCAGGGCACGCAGTGTCCTGGCGAATAAGGGGGTCCGGGGGAAAAGGCGGAGCCTTGTCCCCCGGGACAGCGCAACGCCAGACCGTGAAGCGCGACCCGGTGGGCGGCGCCTACCGGCTCAGAGGCCGAGCAGGCCCGGCAGGCCGCCGATATCGGGGATCTCGTGGTAGCCGTAGAAGGTGTTGCCGCGCGGCTCGTGCCCGCGGTTGACCCAGGCCTTCATGGTGATGCCGAGGTCATGAGCCGTCATCAGGTCGTAGCGGAAGCTCGACGAGACATGCAGCACCTCCTCCGGCCGGGTGCCGAGCCGGTCGAGCATGTATTCGAAGCCCTTCATGCGCGGCTTGTAGGACTGCGCCTGCTCGGCGGTGAAGACAGCGTGGAAGGGTGCTTCCAGCTTCGCCACGTTGCTGTGGATCTGCTCGTCCGAGGCGTTGGAGAGGATGACGAGCGGGAATTCCTTCGCCACGCGCTTCAGCGGCTCCGGCACGTCCGGATGTGGCCCCCATCCCGGCACGGCGCGGTAGAAGACGTCGCCGTCGCCCTCCTGGCTGGCAATGCCGTGCTTGCGGCAGGTGCGGCGGATGGCGTTGTCCAGCACCTCCGCATAGGGCTTCCAGGCGCCCAGCACCTCGTCGAGGCGATAGGCGCTGAAACTGCCCAGGAAGGCGTCCATCTCCGCTGCCGGCACGCGGCCGGCGAAATGCGCGCGCGCCACCTCCCCCATCCGGAAGTTCGTCAGCGTGCCGTAGCAGTCGAAGGTGATGAAGCTGGGGCGCAGGCGGGGCATGGGGCGCTGCCTTTCCATCCGAATCCGGCGCTGGCCGGGACGGGGGCGATCCTATCCGCGAAGCCCGGGCCGCGTGCATTCCCCTTTGGCGGAGCGGCGCGAAAACGGATGCCCTTGCCGCCGTCCCGCCTCTATGGCTGTTCCTCCGGTGCCGGCGCCTTCCTGGGGGGCCTCTCCGGTGAGCATGGCGAGATCCGAGGAGTGACGCATGGCCAACCGGCAGGAAAGCCCCCCGCCCGGCGGCGCGGTCGCGCGCCCCATCCTGCGCTCCCTGGTCCTGTCGGACCTGCCGGCGGCCCGGGCCCTTTCCGCCGCCCAGGGCTGGCCGCACCGGGAAGAGGACTGGCGCTTCGTCCTCGGACTCGGCGAAGGGGTGGCGGCGGAGCATGACGGACAACTCGCCGGCACAGCGCTCGGCTGGCGCTATGGGCCGGGCTTCGCCACGCTCGGGCTGGTGATCGTTTCCAAGGCGGCGCGGGGACGCGGCATCGGCCGCGCGCTGACCGCAGCCGTGCTGGACCGGCTGGGACGCCGCACCGTGCTGCTGAACGCCACGCGCGACGGGTTGCCGCTCTACCGCTCCCTGGGCTTCGCACCGGGATGGGAGATCCGCCAGTTCCAGGGCGCATCCTTCTCCCCGCCATCGGTGGCGCCACCGCCCGGGCACCGGCTGCGCCCCCTGGACCCCCGCGACGGCACCATGCTGGCGGCGCTGGACGAGCGCGCCACCGGCATGCCGCGCCAGGCGCTGATCGCGGCGCTGCTGTCCGTGGCGGAGGGCGTGGTGCTGGAGCGGGAGGGCGAGGCGGTGGGCTTCGCGCTGCTGCGCCGATTCGGCCATGGGCAGGTGATCGGCCCGGTGGTGGCGCCGGACGAAGGCGGCGCGCGGGCGCTGGTCGCGCACTGGCTGTCCTCGCGTCCCGGGCAGTTCATCCGGCTGGACGTGCCGGCGGAAACCGGCCTGCCCGGCTGGCTGCGGAGCCTCGGGCTGGAGGATGCCGGGCCCGCCACCGGCATGGCGCACGGCACGCCGCCACGCCTGGACGGCACGCTGCGCCGCTTCGCCCTGGTCAGCCAGGCACTGGGCTGAGGACCGCGGGAGCGCCGGAGCCGGTGTGGGGCGAGGCCGACGGGAAGCGCGGCCGGATCAGCCCGCCCGGCCGCCCTCGCGCACCGTCTGCACGAAGGCGGCGATCAGCGCCGGGTCCTTGACCCCGCGCGCGCGCTCCACGCCCGAGGAAAGGTCCACCCCCGGGGCGCCGGCCTGCCGCACCGCCGCCGCGACATTGCCCTGGGTGAGCCCCCCGGCCAGCAGCCAGGGGCGCGGGATGTCCCGTCCGGCCAGGAGGCGCCAGTCGAAGGTGACGGCATTGCCGCCGGGGAGGGTGGCCCCGGCGGGCGGCTTGGCGTCGAGCAGGAAGCGGTCCACCACAGGGGCGTAGCCGGCCAGGGCGGCGAGGTCCTCCGGCACGGCGATCCCCAGCGCCTTCATCACCGGCAGGCCGAAGCGGGCACGCAGCGCGGCGCAGCGTTCCGGGGTTTCCGCCCCATGCAGTTGCAGCATGTCCAGCGGCACGGCGGCGAGCACGGCCGCCACCGCCTCCTCGGAGGGATCGACGAAGAGCCCCACCCGCAGCGGCCCGCCTTCCGCGGCGGCAGGCGCCAGGGCGGAGAGCTCGGCGGCCCGTTCCGGCGAGATCGCGCGGGGCGAGGGGGGAAAGAAGACGAAGCCCAGCATCTCGGCCCGCGCCTCGCGCACCGCCGCCATGGCGGCGGGGTCGTTGATGCCGCAGACCTTGACCAGCGTCATCGCCGGGACCTCAGGGCGCGTCGCCCAGCGGGGCGAGTTCCGCCACCACCGCCCGTGCCGCCGCCACGGGGTCCGCGGCATTGGTGATCGGGCGGCCCAGCACGATCCAGTCCGCACCGGCGCGGATCGTGTCGGCGGGCGTGGCCACGCGCGACTGGTCGCCCGGTTCCGCACCGGCGGGCCGCACCCCCGGCACCACCAGCATCGGCCGGTCGCCGAAAGCGTTGCGGATCAGCGCGGCCTCGTGCGGCGAGCAGACCAGCCCGTCCGCCCCGGCCTCCAGCGCCAGCCGCGACAGGCGCAGCACCTGCTGCGACGTGCCGCCGGACACGCCGGTCTCGGCCAGCATGGCGGCGCTCAGGCTGGTCAGCACCGTCACCGCCAGGATGGCCGGGCGCGCCTCGCCGCCAGCCTCCTCCGCCGCCCGCCGCGCCGCCGCCACCATGGCCGCCCCGCCCGCCGCGTGGATGGTCAGCATGGCCGGCCGCACCGCACAGGCCGAGCGGACCGCGCCGGCCACGGTGTTGGGGATGTCGTGCAGCTTGAGGTCCAGGAAGACCGGCATCTCCCCGGCCACGTCGCGCACCGCGCCGGGTCCGGCAGCCACGAAGAACTCCAGCCCGAGCTTCAGCAGCCCCACCTCGGGCGAAAGGTGCCGCGCCAGGCTGGCGGCCTTCGCCGGGTCGGGCGTGTCGATGGCCACGATCAGTTGCTTCCGGCCGGGGCGGGGGCGGGCGATCAGGGGCATAGGCACCTCGGGGGCAACGGGACGGGTCTGGATCGCCCCTTGCCTCGGGGCGGGCATGGGCGGGAGGCGAAGGAGGAAGCCGGCCGGATCGCGCGGTGCGGAAGCAGGTCCGCTCCGGCCCGGCCGGCTGCCGGGGTTATAGGGGCTCGCTCAGGGGGCCGGTAGCGCAACCTTGGCGGGGCGGCGTCCCATCGCCTCGCCGCCCTCCGGCACCTGCCGCGCCACCTGGGCCCGCAGCTGCGCCAGTTCCGATTCGAGCTGTCGCACCGTCTGGGCCAGGCGCCGCGCCCGCCGGCGGGCGCCCAGCGAGGCCATCCAGGTCACCAGCGCGCCCAGCAGGAAGGCGAAGGCAGAAACCGACAGCACCGCGACGGCGAGCGGCGTTTCCCAGGCGAGGTCGAAGGGCCAGAAACGGACAGGGACCGGCGCCGTGTTCGACAGGGCGAACAGCACCAGGACAAGCAAAAGGGGCCCGATCAACAGCCAGCGCCACATCGTCTTCGTCACTCCGCTTCTGTTTCAGCCCCGCCGATCCCCAGGCTTCCGGAGAAGTGCCCCCCTTGGGCCGCAGGGGCAAGGCCCTCGGGGCGTCCGGAAGGGCAAAACGGGGAGAGGCCGGCTCCGCTGCCAGGAAAGTGCCGGGAACGAGGGGTGCCGGGGGCACCCCGGGGGCCGCCTTCCGGCTCCGCCTGGCCGGGCCTGTGGCCGCGCGCCCTGGCGGTGCCGCGACCCGCGCCCGTGACCGCGCCTCAGTCCCCGGCGACCGGGCGTTCCTTGCCGCCCCGGCTCTGCAACGGGCCGCCATTGACCCGTTCCCGCAACTCCTTGCCCGGCTTGAAATAGGGGACCGCCTTGCCGGTGACCTCCACCGCCTCGCCGGTGCGGGGGTTGCGGCCGGTCCGGGGATCGCGGCGCTTGGCGGTGAAGGCGCCGAAACCGCGCAACTCCACCCGGTCGCCCCGTGCCAGGGCGGCGGAGATTTCCTCCAGGATGGTGGCCACGATCAGTTCCACATCGGGCTGGCGCAGATGAGGGTTCGCCGCGGCCAGCGCGGCGATCAACTCCGATCTGGTCATCCCGTCCAAAACCCCCCGCAGCCGGTCAGCGTGCGGCAGGCTGCCAAAGCGCCAGGGCGCCGTCAACGATCCCGATCGATGCAAGCCCTTCGGAAACAAGGCTTTTCGCGAAGGAGGTGACGTAGCGCGACAGTCCACGCCGTCCCGTTGTATCCAGGTCACGCGCCTCGGGCGTTTCCGGGATGCCGTGCTTCTCCTTCAGCCAGGCCCGGGCCTCGCGCTCGCCGCCGATGGCATCCACCAGGCCGAGGGCCAAAGCCTGCCGCCCGGTGTAGATTCGCCCGTCCGCCAGCTCCCGCACCCGCGCTTCCGGCAGGTTGCGGCCCTTGGCCACCATCTCCACGAAGCGCGACTGGATATCCGCCACCACGCCCAGCAGCACCTCCCGCCCCTGCTCGGTCAGCGGCGAGAAGGGGCTGGGCTGCGCCTTCAGCGGGCCGGAGGTCAGCGTCTCCGCCTTCACCCCCAGCGTGTCCATCAGCTGGTTCACGTTGAAGCTCTGCAGCAGCACCCCGATCGAGCCGGTGAGCGTGGCATCGCGCGCGAAGATGCGCTCCGACGGCATGGCGACCATGTAGGCCGCCGAGGCCGCCGTGCCGCCCATCACCGCCACCACCGGCTTGCCGGATTCGCGGAAGCGCATGAGCGCCGAATACAGCGCCTCGCCCCCCGCCACCGTGCCGCCGGGGCTGTCGATGGACAGCAGCAGGGCACGCGTCCCGGCCCGTTCCGCCGCGCGGTCCACCGCCCGGACGACGTCGCGGTCGTCGGTGATCGTGCCGCTGACCACCAGCCGCGCCACGGGCGAGCCGGTGCCGAACCCCTCCATGTCCCGGGGCGCGAAGAGCACGGCCAGGAGCGCCAGCGCCGCCAGCACGGCGCCGCCGCGCCACAGCGCCCGGCTCCGCTTCAGGCGGCGCCGGTCGATCAGGGCATCAGGGTCGAGGGACATGGTGAAGGCTCATGCCGTCCCGCCGGCGCCGGGTCAAATCCCGTCGGCGGTCACGCATCACTTCCTGCGTCGCTCTGTCCCCGGGGCGAGAGGCGGAGCCTCTCCTCCGGCGGCCAACCACGAAGCGCAACGCCCCTGGAACCCGCCGGATCAGCCCATGCCCAGCACGTGCTTCATGTCGTAAAGGCCCGGGGACTGGCCCAGGAGCCAGAGCGCTGCCCGCACCGCGCCGGTGGCATAGACGCGGCGGTCGAAGGAGCGGTGGGTCAGGGCGATCTGCTCGGTGCCGGCGGCGAAGAGGAGCGTGTGCTCCCCCACCACCTGCCCACCGCGCAAGGCGGCGAAGCCGATGGCGCCGGTGCGGCGCGGGCCGGTATGGCCATCGCGGCCGCTCTCGGTGCCTGCCTTTTCCAGCGTGGTGCCGCGCCCGCGCGCCACGGCACGGCCGAGCGCCACCGCCGTGCCGGAGGGGGCGTCCACCTTCTGGCGATGGTGCATCTCGACGATCTCGGCATCGTACTGCTCCGGTGGCAGCGCCGCCGCCATGCGCTCGGCCAGGGCGAAAAGCAGGTTCACGCCCGGCGCGAAATTGGCCGCATAGACGATGGGGATCTGTGTCGCCGCCTCGGCCACGGCGGCTTCCTGCGCCGCGGAAAGGCCGGAGGTGCCCAGCACCAGGGGCCGCTTCGCCGCCATCGCGGCGGCGAGGTGCGCCTCCACGGCCTCCGCGCGGGTGAAGTCGATCACCACGTCGCTGTTTGCGCAGAGGGAAGCGGCATCGGGGAAGATGCGGTAGGGCCCGGCCTCGCCGGAACGGCGCGTGCCACCGGAGACAATGGCACCGGCCTTCGCGCTTTCCTCGGCCAGCAGGACACCGATGCGGCCCGCGATCCCCAGGATCCCAATCCGTGCCGCCACCTGGCTCGTCTCCGCTGCAGCCATCACATCCCTGCCTTGTCCCATCCGGGCGCGGTTCGCCCGGCGCCGGCCCATGCAACAGATCAGGGGCGGCGTCCATCGCCGGCCCGGCGAGCGCAGCGGGCGCAGCCATCATTCCGCGGAAAGGCCGGCATGAAGAAAGGGCGGAGTTTCCTCCGCCCCCTTTCCAGCCACCGGACCGGATCGCCGTTCAGAAGCCGGCGTTCCAGTAGGGTGCCTTGTAGTAGTCGTAGACCCGGCGCCCATAGGCATCGTCGTTGAAGTCGATGCCTTCATCCGCCCCGTAGGAAGGCGCGGACTGCAACTGTTCCCGCGTCATGTCCACGACATAGCCGCCCTGGGCGGTGTCGTAGGTCAGGGTGGACCAGGGCAGCGGGTGGTACTTCTCGCCGATGCCGAGGAAGCCTCCAAAGCTCATTACCGCGAAGGCCACCTTGCCGCTGACCTTGTCGAGCATGACGTCCTCGACGGTGCCGAGGCGCTCGCCCTCGCGGTTGTAGACGGCCGTGCCCTCGACCTTGCTGGCCGAGATCAGGCGGTTCGGCACGTCGCCTTCCGGGCTCGCCGGCGTGCTCACGGCGGGGATGCCGGAGAGGTTGGGGTCGCCGATCGTGGTGCTCATCCTGTTTCCTTCCGCATGGTCGTTCGCCGATAAGGGGTCACGATGCTTGCGGAGCACCGTGGTGGAAGGAAAACGAATCCGCCGCGCCACGGGTTGCCGCTAGGTGGCCAGGGGGTGGCCAGGGGGTAGCCAGGGGGTGGCCCCATCAGGCCCCGCCGGGCTCCCCGTCCTCCTCGGGCCGGAGCAGGGCCAGGAGGCGCGGCAGGGCGGCCGCATGGGCCTCTGCCTCGATGGATCGGTACTCGCGGATCACCCTTTCGCCGAGCCGGGTCAGCCGCGCGCCGCCGCCCCCAGCCCCGCCGGCCGCCGTCTCCACCACGGGCCGGCCCAGGCCCCGGTTGAGGTCCTCCACCAGCTCCCAGGCACGGCGGTAGGACATGCCCAGCGCCCGCCCGGCGGCCGAGATCGAGCCGTTGCGGCCGATCTCCTCCAGCAGCCGTACCTTCCCCGGCCCGATGCGGAGCCCGGGGGCGGGGTCGAGGCGGATGCTCAGCCCCGGCCCGGCTTGCTCCCCGGCCGGGTCGCCGGATATCGCCGCTGTCCTGCGCCGTGCCATGCCGGGCATCCCATCACGCGCACCGGCATCGGGCAATCCGGCCGCTCAGCGCAGCTCCATGCGCCGGATCGGTCCGACGATGACGAGGTAGCTGAGCATCGCCACCAGCGCGTTGGCACCGACGAAGACCAGGGCGCCGTTGAAGGAGCCGGTGGTCTGGATGATGTAGCCGATCACGATCGGCGTGGTGATCGAGGAGATGTTGCCGAACATGTTGAACAGCCCGCCGCTGACGCCCGCGATCTGGCGCGGCGCGGTGTCGGAGATCACCGCCCAGCCCAGCGCGCCGATGCCCTTGCCGAAGAAGGCGAGCGCCATGATCAGCACCACCAGCCACTGCTCGTCGGTGTAGTTGCAGATCACCATGCTCATCGACAGCAGCATGCCCGCGACGATCGGCACCTTGCGCGCCACGGTCAGCGAGTGGCCGCGCCGCAGCAGGGAATCCGACCAGACGCCGCCCAGCACGCCGCCGAGGAAGCCGCAGATCGCCGGGATGGAGGCGACGAAGCCGGCATTCATGATCGACATGCCGCGCTGCTGCACGAGATAGACGGGAAACCAGGTGATGAAGAAGTAGGTCAGCGCGTTGATGCAGAACTGGCCCAGATAGATGCCGAGCATCATCCGGTTGCTGACAAGGTCCGCGAGGTAGGACCAGCGGAAGGTCGCGGCCCTGGCCTGGTCGCCGGCCTTCGCGGGCTGGTCCATGTTCACCAGCGCGCCGCCTTCCTCCAGGTAGCGCAGCTCACCCTGGGTGATGCGCGGGTGATCCTTGGGATCGTAGATCACCTTCAGCCAGACAAAGCTGACCAGGATGCCGAGGAAGCCCATGAAGTAGAAGACGGAGGGCCAGCCGTAGGTGAAGGTCAGCCAGCCCATGATCGGGGCGAAGAGCACCGTGGCGAAGTACTGCGCCGAGTTGAAGATGGCCGATGCGGTGCCGCGCTCCCTGGCCGGGAACCAGGCGGCCACGATGCGCCCGTTGGCCGGAAAGGACGGTGCCTCCGCGAAGCCGACCAGCAGGCGCAGCACGAAGAGGGCATAGGCCGCCGCGGCGAGGCCGACCACGGCCACCTCTCCCTGCAGCAGGGTGAAGAGCGACCAGATGAAGATGCTGAAGAAATAGACTTTCTTCGAGCCGAAGCGGTCGAGCAGCCAGCCGCCGGGGATCTGCCCGATCACGTAGGACCAGCCGAAGGCGGAGAAGACGAAGCCCATCTCCACGGCGCTGAGGCCCAGGTCCTTGGACAGAACGGGGCCGGCGATGGCCAGGGTGGCGCGGTCGGCATAGTTCACGATGGTGACCGCGAAGAGCATGGCCACGATGCTGAAACGCACCCGGCCGACACGCGTCCCTTCGGCCGCGAGAGCAGACGACATCGGTTTCCTCCGGCTTTTCGGGAATCCCGGCCTTGGCGGCCGGGGTATCGCTCACTTGTTCCGTTCGCGCCCGGGACGCGCTGCACGCGGTCCAGGCTCGACCGCCGCCCTTCGTGACACCCTGTCCGGGGCTTATCTCCGCAGCAGCGAGCCTAATATATCAGATAGCAGAGTTGGGAGGCATCCGGGATTATGTGACGGATCTGTCAGGCGGGTGTCACGCCGGGACAAGGTTCGAAAAGGGCCTCGTTGGTCCGCCGCCTTGCCGGGATCGGGGCGCAGCAGTCCCGCCACCCCGGGCCAATCCCAGGCGGGGACTGGAGGAAAATACCACGCCCCCAGCGACAGGGGTTCCGGGGGCGGGCGGCGCCTCCCCCGGGGAGCGGAAACAGGCGCGACGCCGCGGTTCAGGCGGGGCCGGTCAGAGCCCGGCCTCGGGCAGCGTGGCCGGCTCCACCACCCGCGGCTCGCCGCCCAGCTGCAGGGCGTAGAGGGCCAGGGCGCGCTGGGTCTGGCCATCCGGGCTCAGGCGCAGCCCGCCATCGGCACCCAGGACGATCTCCCCGATCGGCAGGGTGGCGGGGGCGTTGGGCCCGCCCTGGGTGGCCCGGGCCGCCACGGTCGCGGCGTCATAGGCCACGGCGGCCAGGCGCGGCGGCGTGTCGCCGAAGGCCTGCCGGTAGCGGCTGTTGAACTGCTCGTGCGCCGTGTTGTCCGGGCCAGGGAAGACGGCGCCAGCCAGCGCGGGCTCCTGGCCCAGCGTGGCCGCGTCCTGCGCCCAGAGCGCCGTGCCGGCGAGGCGCAGCGGCGGCACCACCACCCCGGCCTCGGCCAGGGCGGCGGCGAACTGCCGCGCCCGGCTGCCGCCCTCGGCCAGGATCAGCAGGCCGATCGCATCGGCCTCCGGCACGGCCACCGGCGGCGGCGCGGCGGGATCGGTGGCGACGACCGGGGCGGGGGGCTTCAGCCGTGCCGCGAGGTCCTTGGCCGCCATGGCCGGCAGGGCTCCGGCGGGATAGGTGGAGATCAGCGGCGGCAGCAGCCCCGCCTCCTGGCTGGCGGTGCGGAGCGTGGCGGCGAGCTGCTGCGCATAGGCCCCGTTCGGCGCGGCGAGGCCGATGCGCCGCACCCCGGCCGTGGTGGCGGCGCTGACCAGGCGGCGGACCTGCTGCGCCGGGGTCACGCCCAGGGTCCAGACGCCGTTGCCCGCGACATTCGCATCGTTGGTGAAGGCCAGCATCGGGATGCTGGCGGCGCGCGACACGGCGGCGGCCCCGCCGGTCTCGCCCGAGGTCAGGGGGCCGACCATCACCCGTGCGCCCTCGGAGACCGCCGCGCGCGCCGCCTCGGCCGCCCCGGCCGCGCTGCCGCGCGTGTCGTGCGGCACGAAGTCCACGCCGGGGCTCGCCTGTTCGAACAGGGCCAGGGTGGCGGCGTTCAGCATGGCCTGGCCGAGCGGCGCCTGGCTGCCGGACAGGGGCAGCAGCAGCGCGACCCTGGCGCGCGGTGGCTCCGGCGCGTTGGGGGCGGTGGCGCCGGCCGCATAGGGGCCGGCCGCGGGGCTGCGGGGTTGCGCGGCACAGGCGCCGAGTGCGAGGACCGCAGCCAGCAGCGGGAGATGCCGGAATGGGGACCAGAATGGGGACCGGGATGGGGAATTCCCAAATGGCCGGCGACGAGGACGAGGGGGTTGCGGCTTCACCGGCTGAGCTTCCTCCTGACGAGACACATGACGCTTCCCCCGGACTCTCGCCGGGCGGCGGCTCCGGCGCCAGCCTTCCGGGCCTTGTTCTGGTGGCCACCCCGATCGGCAACCTGGGCGACCTCTCGCCACGGGCCGTCGCCGCCCTGAAGGGGGCGGACGTCATCCTGTGCGAGGACACCAGGGTGACCGGACCCATGCTCGCGCGCCAGGGGGTAGGGACCAGTCTGATCCCCCTGCACGACCACAACGAGGCGAGCATGGTGCCCCGGCTGCTGGAAAGGCTGCGGGGCGGCGCCCGGCTGGCCCTGGTTTCCGATGCCGGCACGCCGCTGGTGAGCGATCCGGGCTTCCGCCTGACCCGCGCCGCCATCGATTCGGGCCTGCCGGTCACCGCGATTCCCGGGCCGAACGCGGCGCTGGTGGCACTGACCCTGTCCGGCCTGCCGCCGCATCCCTTCCTGTTCCATGGCTTCCTTCCGGCCAAGGCGGCGGCGCGCACCGTCGAGATCGGCCGCATCGCCGGGCTGGAGCGGTCCGGGCTGCGGGCGACGCTGATCCTCTACGAATCGCCGCACCGGTTGGCGGAGTCCCTGGCCGCCCTGGCGGAGGGGCTGGGGCCGGACCGGCCGGCGGCGGTGGCGCGGGAGCTGACCAAGCGCTTCGAGGAGGTGCGCCGGGCCAGCCTGGGCGAGCTCGCCACGCATTACGCCGTGCATGCGCCGCGGGGCGAGATCGTGCTGGTGATCGGCCCAGCGCCGGACGAGGCCGTCCCCGGCGAGGCCGACCTGGATGCGCAGATCCGCGCCGCCCTGGCCACCGGGGCCTCGCTGCGCGACGCGGCGGCGATGGTGGCGGCGGCGACCGGCCTGCCACGGCGGCAGGTCTATGGCCGCGCCCTTCAACTCGGCAGCACGCGGTAGCGGCTGCCGGGCGCGAGGCGGTTGGCGAGGGTTCCGGCGGCACGGCCGACCTCGTGGTCGGCATGCGGCGCCAGGGCGAGACAGGGGATGCCGGCGCTGGCGGCGAAGGCGACCGGCAGTTCGCGGCCGCCGATCACCTGGTCGCAGGCGGCGACCCAGCCCTTGAGGCGGGCCGGGGTCATCTCCCGCCGCCAGGAGGCGGCGTCCTCCGGCCCAATCTCCACGACCGGGGAGCGGGGCAGGAAGCGGGCGGCGCAGTCGCGGATGGCGCGCAGGTCGTCGCTGCCGCCCTCGCCCTGCCGCACCACCGGCAAGGGCACCACGGTCCAGCCGTCATAGGGGGCAAGGTATTCCGCGACCAGGGCTTCGTGCTTCGCGAAGACCTCGCGCGTCTTCTGGCTGTCGCTGACCGAGAGGCCCAGCCTCGGGCCGGGAGGGGAAGCCTGGGGCAGTTCCGGCAACAGGTCGCCCTCGGGGAAGGCTTCCAGCCCCGCCCACCAGGGACAGCGCCATTCCACCATCGAGCCCAGCGTGCGGTGGTCGCGGGCACTGGCCTCGTCCAGCGCCTCCAGCACCGCGCGCACCTCCGGCGCGGGGCGGTAGAGCGGCCCCCAGGGGAAGATGGAGAGGCTGCGCAGCCCGGTCCGCAAACCCCGCCCGCGCAGCAGGCCCAGGCGCAGGATCAGGTCCACCGCCCGGTTGTGGTCCGACATGGGCCCGGTCAGCAGGGCGCGCCGCGCCTCGGCCGGGGTCGGGGTGTTCGGCGGCAGCAGGCTGGCGAGCGGCAGGATGCGCGCCGTCGCCTCCGGATCGTCGGTGGCAACGAGGGCGGCCCGGCCCAGCGGCGCGGCGGCGTGCTGCAGCGCCGCCTCGCCCGCCAGATCGCCGCGCCCGAACTCGCCGAGAAAGAGGGTGGGTTCGGGCGTCATCCCGGATGCTCCTCCAGCCCGATGCAGGCCGAGCCGGCGGGAAGCTGGTTGGCCAGGGTCACGAAGACGCGGCGCACGCTGTCATCCTCCATCGGCGAGAGGCCGATGGTCGGCACCCCGGCGCCCAGCCCGTGGATGCAGTTGTGCTTGCGCTGCGAGACCAGCGTGTCCAGCCGGGCGATGATGCCCTTCAGCCGGCGCGGCGTGACCTCGCTGCCCCAGAAGCCGCGCTCGGTGAGCTGCGGCGCCACGATCTCCCGGTCCCCAAGGAACATCCCGGCGAAGCGGTGGAAGCCGCTGCCGTCGTCCTCCTCGTCGGAATCGACATGCAGGGTGGAGCAGATCGGCACCACCGCATGGTCGGGGAAGCGGGCGAGCAGGGTGCGCACCGTGCCGCCATCCGCCTCCAGGCAGCGGGCCATCTGGTTCGTGTTGATGATGGAGATGCCGAGCAGCTTCCGGCCACGCGGCAGGATCGCCTCCGCGAGATCGCCCTCCGCCGCGATGGCGCGCTCGGGGTAGCGGGTGACGCCCGGCACCACCGGCACGCCCCATTCCGCCACCATGTCCACCGAGCGGTGGTCGCGCACGGTGAAGGAGGCGAGGTTCTCCAGCACCCGGCCCAGCAGCGGATGCGGCCAGCCCTCGCCCGGTCCGTACTCCATGCCTGCCCCGGCGATGCGGGCGATGCCGATGTTGTGGACATGGACAGGGATGCCGCGATCCAGCGCGGCCGCCATCCAGGGCAGGTACTCCTCGAAATCCGCCCGCCCGCCGATGCCGCCGCCGCCATAGACGACGCGCTGCGGATCCAGCGCCAGCATTTCCTCCAGCGTGGCGAAGGTGCCGGCAAGACCCGGCACGCAGCGATTCGTCCAGGCGGGATTCTGCGTGAAGGCGAAGGCGCCGCCGGAGGGAGGCTCTCCCGGCGGGAATTCCTGCATCGCCTCGATGAGGCAGAGTTCGTCGCCCAGGTTGCCGTAGCCGTAGGCGCCGATGAAGGCGGTGCGCATGGCAGGTGGGTCGCATGGCCCGGCCCCGCCGCGCAAGAGGCAAACTCGCGCATCGCGCGAGTGAAGGGCGGATTTCCACACTCCGAAAGCCGGGAGTCCGGAGCTGTGCGAGGGCTTTCCGGAGCGGCATCCCCGGACGCACCTCGGTGGGCGGACCCGAAGGTATCCGTGGGACAGCCCCACGGAAGTCCGGCCGGCTTTGTGTGACCCATATGGCAACCCGAGGCGGCCTGCGCGCTTGTTGCCGATATGGCAGCCTCCCTGAAGAGGCCTGCCGCGCAACGATCTGGAGCGGAACATGTCGATCATCGGCTGGCTCATCCTCGGGCTGATCGCCGGCTTCATCGCCAGCAAGCTCGTCAACAAGACGGGCTCGGGGGTGATGCTCGATATCATCCTGGGCATCGTCGGCGCCGTGGTCGGCGGCTGGCTGTTCAGCGCCTTCGGCGGAGCCGGTGTGACCGGCTTCAACATCTACAGCATGATCGTGGCCGTGATCGGCGCGATCATCGTGTTGCTGATCTACCACGCGGTGGCCGGCCGGCGGACCGTCTGAAGACGCCCGGGAGCCACCCGCTCCCGGCGGCGCAACAAGGCCCGGCAGGCAAGTTTTCCAGCAAATTCCCGGAGAAGACACGGACATGGACGAGAACAAGATCGAAGGCACGGCCCGGAACCTCGGCGGCAAGGCCGAGGAGGCCACGGGCAAGCTGACCGGCGATGCCAAGACCCAGGCGGAAGGCAAGGCCGATCAGTTCTCCGGCAAGGCCCAGAAGACCTATGGCGACGCCAAGGAGGCCGCTGCCGACGCGGCGGACGGTGCGAAGGAAGGGGCCGCCAAGCTCTCCGAGAAGGCGGGCGAGGGCTATGACCAGGCCAAGGCCGCGGTGAGCGACGCGGCGGAAGGGGCCACCGGCGAGATCGCCCGCCTGCGCGCCCAGGTCGAGGAGCTGATGCGCGAGCGCGTGAAGCCCGCCCTAAACGACGCCGCCCACAAGGCCAGCGACTATGCACACCAGGCGCGCGACACGATCGGCGAGAAGGCTGGACAGGCCGGCGAGACGATCAAGGAGCGCCCGCTGCTCTCGCTCGCCATCATTGGCGTGGTCGGCTTCGTCATCGGCCGGTTGACCTCCGACCGGCTCTGATCCGGGCGGTCCGCCGCCTTCATTCCGAAAAGCAATCCGGCGCCTGGGGAGGAATCTCCCCGGGCGCCGGTTCCGTTCCGGGGGTGTGGCGTTTGCTTGTGGCCGGCCCCGGGGGAGGCCCGCCTGCCCCCCGGGACGGCGCAAGGCCTGCCGGGATCAGCCGGCCATGACCACCTGCGCTCCTCTGGCCGGGTGGCCGGGGCGGGGCTGGAGGCTTTCCTCCCCCCGGAGGCGGGACAGGAGCTCCGCCCGGCGCTGACTGGCATGGGCGAGATGCCGCTCCCGCACCGGGCCGTAGCCCCGGATCTGTTCCGGCAGGGCGGCGAGTTCCACCGCCACGGCGTGGTTGTGCGGGTTGAGGCGGCGCAGCACCTCCTCCATGTCCTGCTCGTAGGCGGCCAGGATCTCCCGGTGCATCCGCCCGTCGGCGCTGTGGCGGAAGGGGTCGAGCACGGTGCCGCGCAGGCGACGCATCCGGGCCAGGACGCGCAGCGCGCGCAGCATCCAGGGGCCGTAGCTTTGCTTGCGCGGCTCGCCGGTCTCCGGGTCCTTCCGCGCCCAGAGCGGCGGCGCCAGGTGGAAGTTCAGGCGCCAGTCGCCCTCGAACTGCTCCTCGACACGGCGGAGGAAGCTGGTTTCGGTGAAGAGCCGCGCCACCTCGAACTCGTCCTTGAAGGCGAGGAGCTTGTGGTGATAGCGCGCCACCGCCTCGGCCAGCTCGACCCGGCCAGGCACGCGCTCCGCCTCCGCAGCGCGTATCCGGGCCACGAAATCGCCGTAGCGGCGGGCATAGGTGGCGTCCTGGTAGGCCGTCAGCTCCTTCATCCGGCGCTCCACCAGTTCGTCCAGCGTGGCGGAAAGGCGCAGCGAGGGCACGCGGCGCTCCGTCGGGTCGGCGGCGCGCTGCACCGCCTCCAGGTCCAGCACCGCCTGCCGGCCCCACTGGAAGGCACCTTGGTTCATCGCCACCGCGGCGCCGTTCATCTCGATCGCCTTGAGGATCGAGGCGGCCTCCAGCGGGATCAGCCCCTTCTGGTAGGCATAGCCCACCATGAAGAGGTTGGTGGCGATGGAATCGCCCAGCAGGGCGGTGGCGAGCCGCGTGGCGCCGACGAAGATCGCCGCGCCCTCGCCGCCGCAGGCCTCGTCGATCTGCCGCTCCATCTCCGCCAGCGGGAACTGCGGGTCGCGGTGCCGCGCCACGTCGCCGCTGCGGGCCTGGGCCGCGAAGCCGCGCACGAAGTCGCTGGTGACGGAGAAGTCGCTGTTCACCACGGCATGGGTGAGGCCGGCGCGCATCCGCGTCAGGCTTTCCTCCGCCGCGGCCACGACGATGTCGCAGCCGAGCACGAGATGCGCCTCCCCGGCGGCGAGGCGGGCGGCGTGGATCTCCTCCTGCCGCGCGGCGATGCGCAGATGCGACCAGACCGGCCCGCCCTTCTGCGCCAGCCCGGCCATGTCGAGGGCGGAGATGCCTTTGCCCTCCAGCGTCGCCGCCGTGCCGAGCAGCGCGCCGATGGTGACGACGCCGGTGCCGCCCACGCCGGTCACCAGGATGCCATAGGGTTCCGCCAGCGCCGGCTTCGGCGGCTCGGGCAGGGCCGGGAGGGCGGCGGCGGCTTCCGCCGGAGCGGCGGGCGCATCGCCCTTGCCCTCCACGGAGGTCTGACCGCCCGAGGCGCCCAGGCCGCCGATCGGAGCCAGCGCCTTGCCCTTGCGCAACTGCCCGCCCTCCACCGTGACGAAGGAGGGGCAGAAGCCGTCGAGGCAGGAGAAGTCCTTGTTGCAGGAGGACTGATCGATCTGCCGCTTGCGGCCGAACTCGGTCTCCACCGGCACGACGGACATGCAGTTGGACTTGGCCGAGCAGTCGCCACAGCCCTCGCAGACGCGTTCGTTGATCACCACGCGGCGCGCCGGATCGGCCATCAGCCGGCGCTTGCGGCGGCGGCGCTTCTCGGCGGCGCAGGTCTGGTCATAGACGAGCACGGAAACGCCGGAATATTCGCGCAGATCGCGCTGCACCCGGTCCAGCGCGTGGCGCTCGAACAGCGGCACGTCCCCCGGCAGCGTCACGCCGTCATAGCGGGCGAGGTCGTCCACGACGACCACGACGCGCTCCACCCCCTCCGCCCGCACCTGCGCCACGATCTGCGGCACGGTGAGCGTGCCCTCCACCGGCTGGCCGCCGGTCATCGCCACCGCGTCGTTGAACAGGATCTTGTAGGTGATCGGCACGCCCGCCGTGACCGCCTGCCGGATCGCCAGCAGGCCGGAATGCGAGTAGGTGCCGTCTCCCAGGTTGGCGAAGACGTGCTTCGTTTCCGTGAAGGGCGCCTGCCCGATCCAGGCTACGCCCTCGCCGCCCATGTGGGAGAAGGTCTGCGTGCTCTCGGCGCGCAGCCAGGTGGCCATGTAGTGGCAGCCGATCCCCGCCAGCGCGCGGCTGCCTTCCGGCACCACGGTCGAGCTGTTGTGCGGGCAGCCGGAGCAGTAGTGCGGCACGCGCAGCGCCGTGGTGCGCGGCCGGGCGAGGGATTCCTCCTTCGCCGCCAGGAAGGCTAGCCGTTCGCGGATGCGCTCGCCAAGCGCGAAGGGCAGGTCGTGGAAGCGCCCGATGCGGCGGGCGATGACGCGGGCGATCAGCGCCGGCGTCAGCTCGCCCGCGGCGGGAAGCTGCCAGTCATGCACCGGCAGCTCCCACTCGCCCTTGTCGTCGTACTTGCCGATGACGCGCGGGCGCACGTCCTCGCGCCAGTTGTAGAGCTGTTCCTTGAGCTGGTACTCGATGACCTGGCGCTTCTCCTCGACGACCAGGATCTCCTCCAGCCCCTCGGCGAAGTGGCGCACGCCCTCGGCATCCAGCGGCCAGGGCATGCCGACCTTGAAGACGCGCAGCCCGATCGCGGCGGCCTGCGCGTCGTCGATGCCGAGCTGGTCCAGCGCCTGCCGCACGTCGAGATAGGACTTGCCCGTGGTGACGATGCCGAGCCGCGGGCGCGGGCTGTCGATCGCCACGTGGTTCAGCCCGTTCAGCCGCGCATAGGCCATGGCGGCATAGGCCTTGTGGCGCTGCAGCCGCATCTCCTGCGCCAGCGGCGAATCCGGCCAGCGGATGCCCAGCCCGTCGGGCGGCAGCGGGAAATCCTCCGGGATGCGGGTGGCGATGCGGAAGGGATCGAGCGAGATGCCGGAGGAGGTCTCCACCGTGTCCGCCACGACCTTCAGCGCGACCCAGCAGCCGGAGAAGCGCGACATGGCCCAGCCATGCAGGCCGAAATCCAGGATCTCCTGCACGCTGGCCGGGTTCAGCACCGGCATCATGGCGGCGGCGAAGATGTGGTCGCTCTGATGCGGCAGGGAGGAGGACTTGGCGCCGTGGTCGTCGCCCACCACGGCGATGACGCCGCCGAAGGGGGAGGTGCCGGCGGCATTGGCGTGCTTGAACACGTCCATGGTGCGGTCGGCACCCGGCCCCTTGCCGTACCACATGCCGAAGACGCCGGCATGTTTCGCGCCGGGAAAGAGGTTGACCTGCTGCGTGCCCCAGACGGCGGTGGCGGCGAGGTCCTCGTTCAGCCCGGGCTGGAAGCGGATGCGGTGCTCCTCCAGCGCCTTGCGCGCCTTCCAGAGCGACTGGTCCAGCCCGCCGAGCGGCGAGCCGCGATAGCCGGAGATGAAGCCCGCCGTGTCGAGCCCGGCGGCGGCATCGCGCTCGCGCTGCAGCATCGGCAACTGCACCAGCGCCTGGATGCCGGAAAGATAGCGCAACCCCGTGGCCGGGGCGGCGGCGGGAAGCGGCGCGTCAAGCATGGCGCGGCGCCCCGCCGGTAAGCATGCGGGCCATGCCGGGATGGTCCCGGTGCCCCGGACCCTGGCGGGCCGGGATTTTTCCCCCGGAGACAAGAGGTGAAACGCTGGCGACGGATCGCTGCATGGACGCTTCTCCTGCTTCTTTTGACTTTTATCTTACATCGGTCTTTCTCATCTTTCGTTGCGTCGATCCGCATCCGGCGGGAGGATCGGGCATGGTTCTTCCCCTGAAAGCCGCCGCGGCGATTGGAATATGCGCATAGCCCTGGATGCCATCGACCTGCGCCTGCTGGCCGCACTGCAACGGAACGCCTCGCTTTCCAGCACCGAACTGGCCGAGCAGGTCGGGCTCTCCCAGGCGCCCTGCTGGCGCCGCGTGCGACGGCTGGAGGAGGCCGGACTGGTCCGGCGCCGCGTGGCGCTGCTGGACCGCAGGCTGCTTGGCCTGGAACTGATGGTCTTCGCCCAGGTGAAGCTCGCCACCCATGGCCGCGACACGCTGCCGGGCTTCGAGGACGCGGTGCGGCGCCGGCCGGAGGTGCTGGACTGCTTCTCCCTGCTGGGCGGGACGGACTACCTGCTGCGGATCGTGGTGCCGGATGTCGATGCCTATGAGCGCCTCTACCGACACCACCTGTCGCAGCTTCCCGGCGTGCGCGAGATCATCTCCAGCATCGTGATGTCGGAGATCAAGATGACGACGGAACTGCCGCTGCCAGGGCCTCAGGCATCGGTGTCGTAGCGCCGCGCCTCGTGGCAGCCCCCGGCCGAGGCTCCGCCTGCCCCCGGAAGCCCCACCGCCGGGAACATGGCATGTCCCCGGACCCCGCCTTGTGTTGGTTCGGGGTGGCAAGGTCGGCCCCTGGCTCGATCCCGGGGGGCAGGCGGACCAGCGCGCCCTATCAGGCCAGGTCGCGGATCCGCCGCATCACCCGGGCGAAGCGGCGGGCGATCCCGGCCTGCCGGTGGTGCATGCCGTCGCGCACCACCCAGCGGCCGCCGGCCATCACGTCGCGGACCGGTGTGGTGTTGCCGGAGAAGACCCAGGCATCCAGCAGCGCGTCGCCTTCCCGCCCGATCAGGGCCGGATGTTCCGTGTCCAGCACCAGGAGGTCGGCGCGGCAGCCCGGCGCCAGGCGCCCCATGGGCTGGCCCAGCGCCTGGGCGCCGCCCAGCGCCGCGCGTTGCAGCAGGGCGAGGCCCACCGAGGCGCCGGGCCGCGTCTCGGTGACGTTGCGGGCGCGGCGGCGCAGGCGCTGGACGTATTCCATCCAGCGCAGCTCCTCGATGGGGCTGGTGGAAACGTTGCTGTCCGTGCCGATGCCGAGGCGCCCGCCCGCTGCCGCGTAGTCCGGCAGGGGAAAGAAACCGTCGCCGAGATTGGCCTCGGTGGTGGGGCAGAGGCCGGCCACGGCGCCGCTCCGTGCCAGGGCCAGGGTTTCCGCGGCGTCGGAATGCGTGGCGTGGATCAGGCACCAGCGCGCATCCACCGGCGCGTGGCCGAGCAGCCATTGCACCGGGCGCTGACCGCTCCAGGCGAGGCAGTCCTCGACCTCCTTCACCTGCTCCGCGACATGGATGTGGATGGGCGTGTCCGGGCCCAGCTCCGCCGCCAGGGCGATGCTGGCGGAGAGTTCCTCCGGCATCACGGCGCGCAGGGAATGCGGCGCCACGCCGGTCCGCACCCCGGGCCAGGATGCGGCCTCCCGGCAGATCCCCGCCCAGGTTTCCACCGGCAGGACGAAGCGGCGCTGCCCCGGTGCCGCTTCCGCGCCGCCGAACTGGCTGTGGCGGTAGAGCACCGGCAGCAGGGTGAGGCCGATTCCCGCCGCCTCGGCCCCGGCGGCGATGCGTCGGGCCATCTCCGCCGGATCGGCATAGGGCGTGCCGTCCGGCGCGTTGTGCAGGTAGTGGAACTCGGCCACGGCGGTGTAGCCCTGGCGCAGGCATTCCGCGTAGAGCTGGGCCGCGATGGCTTCGACATCCTCCGGCGTCAGCACGGCGAGGAAGCGGTACATCACTTCGCGCCAGCGCCAGAAATTGTCGCCCTCCGGCCCGGCGCGCTCGGCCAGCCCCGCCATGGCGCGCTGGAAGGCATGGGAATGCAGGTTGGGCATTCCCGGCACGACGAGGCCCCGCAGGCGCTCGTCGCCTTCGGCCGCGTCGCTGTCCGCCGCCACGCCGGCGATGCGCCCCGCATCGTCCAGGATGATGGCGACGTCGCGTCGGATTTCGCCGTCCAGCAGCGCGGTTTCGGCCAGGAAGCGCATCACCGTCCTCCGCGCACGCGGCTGTGCAGGGGATTGAAGCCGAGGCGATAGACCAGCTCCGCCGGCCGCTCGATATCCCAGATGGCGAGGTCGCAGCGCTTGCCCGTCTCCAGCGTGCCGATCCGGTCCAGCAGGCCCAGCGCCCGCGCCGCCTCGCGCGTCACCCCGGCCAGGCATTCCGGCACGGTCAGGCGGAACAGCACCGCCGCCATGTTCATCGCCAGCAGGATCGAGGTGAGCGGCGAGCTGCCCGGGTTGCAGTCCGTCGCCACGGCGATGTGCGCGCCATGCCGCCGCAGCGCCTCGACCGGCGGGCGGCTGGTCTCGCGCAGCGTATAGGCGGCCCCGGGCAGCAGCACCGCCACTGTCCCCGCACGGGCCAGGGCGGCGGCGCCCGCCTCGTCGGCGCATTCCAGGTGGTCCGCCGAGAGTGCCCCCCAGCGCGCCGCGAGCGCCGCGCCGCCGCCATTCTCCAGCTGGTCGGCATGCAGCTTCACCGGCAGGCCGTGGGCCCGCGCGGCGGCGAAGACCTGCCCGGTCTGCGCGGCGGAAAAGGCGATGCTCTCGTGGAAGACGTCCACCGCATCGGCCAGCCCGGCCGCCGCCACGGCGGGCAGCATCGCGTCGCAGACCAGCGCGGTGTAGTCCTCCGCCGTCATGCCCGGCGGCACGGCATGGGCGCCGAGGAAGCTGGTGGCCACGCCGATATCGCGCGCCTCGCCCAGCCGCCGCGCGGCACGCAGCATCCGCAGCTCGGTCTCCGTGTCCAGCCCGTAGCCGGACTTCACCTCCACCGTGGTCACGCCCTCGGCGATCAGGCGGTCGAGCCGGGGCAGGGCGCTTGCCACCAGCGCGTCCTCGTCCGCCGCCCGCGTGGCGCGCACGGTGGACAGGATGCCGCCCCCGGCACGGGCGATCTCGGCATAGGTGGCGCCGGCCAGCCGTGCCTCGAACTCCGCCGCGCGATCGCCGCCATGGACCAGATGGGTGTGGCAATCCACCAGCCCCGGCGTGACCCAGCGGCCCTCCAGTCGCAGGACCTCTCCGGCTTCCCAGCCGGCGGGGAGCCCATCCTCCGGCCCCGCGAAAGCGATCCGCCCGTCCCGGCTGGCGACGGCGCCCCGCTCCACCACGCCGCAGCCCGCCAGGATGGCGGCCTCCCCATGGGCCGCCGCGGAGCTTCCTTCCGGCGCCATGGTCAGCAGCCTGCCCCCCAGCCACACGCGGTCGAAACGGTGCCCTTCGGCCATCGCATCCTGTCCTTTCCCCGGGGACATCGCCCGGTCTCCCATGCCCGCCGCGCCGCCCACGCTGGCCGGCGGCACGCCCCGGGGGTCGGAAGCCTCCCCTCCGTTTCCCGGTCCCCCATTGCGGGGTGGGGCCGGGCGAGGGGGACGGTAGAGCATTTCCGGCCCACCGGTGCCGCCCAGCCTTTGCCGGGGGAGCCTGTGTGTCAAAGGAGGGACACATGGCGGACGACCATGCGGCCACCACATCGTTACGGGGCGAAAACGCCAGCCCGCCCCTTGCGGGTCCGTCCCAGGGAGAGGAAAGACCGTCATGCGCATCGCCGAGAATCTCGTCGATATCACGGTCTTCTCCCGCGTTGCCGAGGTGGGCAGCCTGACCGCGGCGGCCCGCGAGCTCGGCATGTCGCTGCCGGTCGTCAGCAAGCGGCTGGCGCGGCTGGAGCAGCGCCTCGGCATGCGGCTGGTGAGCCGCACCACGCGGCATCTCGCCCTTACCGAGGACGGGCGCGACTTCCAGGCCCATTGCCGGCGGATCCTGGCCCAGATCGAGGAGATGGAGGCCGCGCTGGCGCTGCGCCGAGGCGAGGTGATCGGGCAGTTGCGCGTCACCTCCGCCGTCGCCTTCGGGCAGCGCGTCCTGGCGCCGCTGATCGCGGAATTCCTGTGCCTGCACCCGGCAATGCGCATCCACCTCACCGCCACGGATACGATGGTGGACCTGATCGGCGGCGGCTTCGACCTGGCCATCCGCTCCGGCGCCATGCCCGACTCGCAGCTCCTGGTGCATCCGCTCGCCCCCAGCCACGGTGTCGTCTGCGGTGCCCCTGCCTATCTGGCGCGCCGGGGCCGGCCGTCCCATCCGCGGGAGCTGGAGCAGCACGACTGTATCCTGTCCGGCGACGCCCCCCAGGACCAATGGTGCTTCCGTTCGCGGTCGGGCGAGGAGGCTCCGGTGCAGGTCGCCGGCCCGGCCAGCACCAGCCATGGCGAGGTCGCGCTGGCCCTGGCGCTGGCCGGAGCCGGGCTGGTGGTGAAGCCGGACTGGGATGCCGGGCCGGAGGTGCGGCTGGGAAGGCTGGAGATCGTGCTGCCCGACTGGCACATTCCCGAGCCGCCCTTGCAGGCGGTGCATGCGCATGGGCGCCTGGTCACGCCCCGGCTGCGGCTCTTCCTGGATTTCCTGGACGAGCGGCTCCGCGCCGGCTGGCCATGAGGCGATCCGGCGCCGCCCGGGGCCCGCTCAGCCCCGCCGGCCGAGGGGCAGGCTGCCGGAGGCCTTGAGCCGGTCGAGCACGATGGAGGAGCGGACCCGCGCCACGCTCTCGTGCGGCAGCAGCACGTCGTTCACCAGCACCGACAGGCCCTTGAGGTCCGGCACCACCGCCTTGATCAGGTAGTCGGCGTCGCCGGTCATGGCATAGGCTTCCTGCACCTCCTCCAGCCGCGAGACGAGATCGCGGAAGCGGCGGGCATTGTCGCCGCTGTGGCTGGCCAGCGTGACCTGGATGAAGACCAGCAGGTGCAGCCCCAGCCGCTCCGCATCCAGTTCCGCATGGTAGCCGCGGATCAGCCCGGCAGCCTCCAGCGCCGCCCGCCGGCGCGAGCATTGCGAGGCGGACAGGCCGATGCGCTCCCCGATCTGCTGGTTGGTCAGCCGGGCATCCTCCTGCAAGGCCCGCAGCAGGCGGAGGTCTAGGACGTCCAGGGCGGATGATTCGTGCATGGATGAGGATCATCATGCCTGGATCGTGCGCCGGTAAAGGGGACGCGGTACGGTTTCGCAAGCAGCTTGCGCGTTGCCTGCGGCAGGCTGTGCGTCATAACGGAGGACATCCACGAATGGGACCTTTCCCGCATGACGCCCCGCGTGCCGAGATCAGCGCGCACAACCCCATGGGCACGGACGGATTCGGCTTCGTCGAATACGCGCATCCGGAGCCGGAGAAGCTGCACGCCCTGTTCCGCCAGATGGGCTTCACCGCCGTGGCGCGGCACCGCACGAAGCGCAGCACCCTCTACCGCCAGGGCGACATCAACTACCTGCTGACCGAGGAGCCGGGCAGCCATGCCGCGCGCTTCGCGGAACGCCACGGCCCCAGCGTGCCGTCGATGACCTTCCGCGTGGTGGACGCGCAGCATGCCTACAGGCGCGCGCTGGAACTGGGCGCCGAGCCGGCCGATCCCGCCGATGGCGGCAGGACCATCGACATCCCGGCGATCAAGGGCATCGGCGGGTCCCTGCTCTACTTCATCGACCAGTACGGCGAGAATGGCTCGGCCTATGACGCCGAATTCGAATGGACCGGCGAGCGCGAACCCTTTCCGAAGGGCGCCGGGCTCTTCTACATCGACCACCTGACGCACAACGTCCATCGCGGCCGGATGGATGTCTGGTACGAGTTCTACAGCAAGCTCTTCAACTTCCGGCAGATCCGCTACTTCGACATCAAGGGCGAGTACACCGGCCTCTTCTCCCGCGCCCTGACCAGCCCCGACGGGCGTATCCGCATCCCGCTGAACGAGAGCGCCGACGACGAGAGCCAGATCGAGGAATACCTGCGGGAGTACAAGGGTGAGGGCATCCAGCACATTGCCTGCGGCTGCAACGACATCTACGGCACGATCGAGGGCCTGCGCGAGGCCGGGCTGAGCTTCATGCCGGCGCCGCCCGCCACCTATTACGAGAAAGTGGACGCCCGCCTGCCGGGCCATGGCGAGGACCTTGCCCGGCTGAAGGCCAACGGCATCCTGGTGGACGGCGAGGGCGTGGTGGAGGATCGCAAGGCGCGGCTGCTGCTGCAGATCTTCTCCGGCAACGTGATCGGCCCGGTCTTCTTCGAGTTCATCGAACGCAAGGGCGATGACGGCTTCGGCGAAGGCAATTTCCGCGCCCTGTTCGAGAGCATCGAGGAGGACCAGCTCCGCCGCGGCGTGCTTTCCAAGGCCAACGCGGCGGCCTGAACCTTTCGCGTTGCGCTTCATGGCTGGCCGCCGGGGGAGAGGCGCCGCCTCTCCCGCCGGACCCCCTCTCCGCCGGGGACCGAAGCCGGTCCCCGGACCCCGGGCTTTCATTGGCGCCGGTGGTTGCCGTCAGTCTTCGCATCGATTCCGGGGAGCAGGCGGCAACCTGGGACTCCCGAAAAGAAAGACACCTTGTCCGCTCTGGTGGCACTGGCAGTCCGCCGGAGAGCCGTGCTCTCCGGCGTGATCCGGCCGGCAGCGGAGAACCAGCGAAGGGGAGGTCCAGGACCCTCAGGGTCCTGGCGGATAGGGGGTCCGGGGGCGAAGGCAGAGCCTTCCCCCCGGGACAGCGCGACGCCGGAACAGCCTAGCGCCGGCGCCAGATCCAGTAGCGCGGGTGGCGGCCTTCGCGGTGTGCCTTGGCCTCGTAGCGCGTGCCGGGCCAGTCGGCGGGGCGTTCCCGGACATCGAGCACGGGCTCGAACAGCTCCTGTGCCGCGAAAACCTCCTCGACCCAGGCCTGGTAGACCGGGTGGTCGCTGGCCATGCGCCATTCGCCGCCGGGGCGCAGCACGCGGGCCACCAGGGGCAGCATGGCGGGGTGGACGAAGCGCCGCTTGGCGTGGCGGGACTTCGGCCAGGGATCGGGGAACATCAGGTAGAGGCGGGACAGCGCTCCTTCCGGCAGGCCGGCCAGGAGGTGGCGCGCGTCGCGCGTCCAGAGACGGAGGTTGGGCAGGCCGGGCGCCGTCTCCTCCCCGCCTTCCGGCACCAGCCGGGACAGCAGGGCGCAGATGCCGTTCTCGAAGACCTCGGAGGCGATCAGCCCCGCCCGCGGATTGGCGCGGGCCAGGGCCTCGGCATGCTCGCCGCCGCCGAAGCCGACCTCGACCCAGACCTCGTCCGGCCGGGACGCGAAGAGCGCGCCCGGATCGGCGATGCCGGCGGGATCGGCGGAAAGGCGCGGAGCCGCGAGTTGCAGCAGCCGTTCCTGCCGCGCCCGCAGCGGGTGGCCCCGGCGCCGGCCATAGAGCCGGTTGGGGACACCCTCGACGGGCGGGTCATGCGGGTCCACGGCCCCGGGGGCAGGGTCCGCGACCCCGTCCTCCAGGACCGGGGCCGTCATCTCAGCGACCGAAGGCGCGCTTGAGGTCGTTGGCGATGTCGGTGCGCTCCCAGGTGAAGGTGCCCTTGTCCTCGTCCGGGGTGCGGCCGAAATGGCCATAGGCCGAGGTCGGCACGTAGATCGCCCGGTTGAGCTGCAGGTGCTCCCGGATCCCGCGCGGGGTGAGGTTCACCATCTCGTTCACGACCTTGGCCAGCTTCGCCTCGTCGATGTCACGGCCGGTGCCGTGCAGGTCGAAATAGACCGAGAGCGGCTTGCTCACGCCGATGGCGTAGGAGACCTGGATCGTGCACTTGTCGGCCAGGCCGGCGGCGACGACGTTCTTGGCCAGGTAGCGGCAGGCATAGGCCGCCGAGCGGTCCACCTTGGTCGGGTCCTTGCCCGAGAAGGCACCACCGCCATGCGGGGCCGCGCCGCCATAGGTGTCCACGATGATCTTGCGGCCGGTCAGGCCGCAGTCGCCGTCCGGGCCGCCGATCACGAAGGTGCCGGTCGGGTTCACGTAGAGCTCGTCCTCCGGCACGGTCCAGCCGGCGGGGAGCGAGGAGGCCACGATCGGGGCCACCAGCGCGCGGACCTGCTCCTGCGTCAGCCCTTCCTCGTGCTGGGTGGAGACCACCACGGAGGTGACGCCGACCGGCTTGCCGTCGACATAGCGCAGCGTGACCTGGGACTTGGCGTCCGGCAGCAGGCCGGCGACCGACTTGTCGTTGTTGCGGCGCAGCTCGCTGATCCGGCGCAGGATGAGGTGCGCGTAGTACAGCGGCGCCGGCATCAGGTCGGGCGTCTCGGTGCAGGCATAGCCGAACATGATGCCCTGGTCGCCGGCGCCCTCGTCCTTGTTGCCGGAGGCGTCCACGCCCTGCGCGATGTGCGCGGACTGGGCGTGCAGGTGGCACTCGACATGCGCGTTGCGCCAGGAGAAGCCTTCCTGGTCATAGCCGATGTCCTGCACCGCGAGGCGGGCGAGGTGCATCAGGTACTCGGCCGTCACGCTACCGGGGCCACGGGTCTCGCCGGCCAGGATGATGCGGTTCGTGGTGACCAGGGTCTCGCAGGCCACGCGGGAATAGGGATCGGCCGTCAGATAGGCGTCCAGCACGGTGTCGCTGATACGGTCCGCGACCTTGTCGGGATGGCCTTCCGAAACGGATTCGGAGGTAAAAAGGTATTCGCCCTTGTCGCGCATGGCGTGGATTCGTCCTCTTGTCGCGATTGGTTGCACGGCGCCACCCCGGGTCACCGGCGGGCGGGTGTGTTTCGCAGCCACCCCAGGAGGGGTCAACCGAAAGCTTGACGGACAGTCCTGCGTCGGATGCGCGTCAAATTCCCGGCAGCCGCTCGGCTGGGGCCGGGCCACGGGCGCAAATTGTCGTTAAATTCTTATGCTGTCCAGAAAAAAGGACGATTTTCGCTGCGACGCATCAATGCGCGTAGACGAGGTTCACTCCATCGCCGAAGCGGTCGAAGGACACGCCATAGACATGGATGGAGAGGGCGTCGCGGCAGCCGAGATTGGCCAGGCGGTGCACCAGCTTCGGGTCGGCGGGGCCATGGCTGGTCTCGCCAGGGCGCCGCAGGAAGGCCGCCGCCGGAACGGGGTCCCCGCCTTCCTCCAGCGCGTAGAAGCTCTCGGTCAGCACGCCGCCATGGATGCCGAGCGCGCACCAGGTGCGGTGGGCATGTACCGGGCTCATCTGCCCGGGGCGCCAGATCAGCGCCACGACGGCGTATTCTCCCGCCGGATCGGCCTGCAGCAGGTGGCGGGTATAGCCCTCGGCCCGCCCCGGGAGGTGCCGGCCCAGCAGGAGCTGCGGGTCGGCCATCGCCTCGCCCAGCACCTCCGCCACTGCGGCGTGGCGCGATGCCAGCGGCGCCCGTGCGGCCAGGGCGATCTCGGCCAGGAGGCGGTCCAGGGCGGTGCGTGTCTGGGCGATGAACATGCGTTGGCGGTCCTGCTCGGCACGGGGCCGGTTCCATGGCCGCCGGCTGGAACCGGTGGCGCGGAATGGCGTGGGGCGAGTCTAGGCGCAGCGGGCGGGAGGATTTTTGCCAAGATTCCCCGAAAAGCGGGTTTCCCTGGAAAAATCTTCCCCTGTTCCGGGAATTATAGGTCGAAAAAACCGTTCCATACGCGTTTCCAGTGAAAATAACCCCGGAAATCACGTCCGCATAAGAATTTTCTTTCGCCCGGCCTTCACCACTGGCGACAAAGCACGCCTGCGTCCCTGCTCCCAGGGCCACCATTCCCCCCGCTGGGCGGCTCAGGCCTCGGCCGCGTAGTCCAGCGGCACCTCGGTGGTGGATTTCAGCTCCTCCATGGCGAACATGGAGGTGACGTCGGTGAGGTCCACGGCGGAGATCAGCCGCTTGTACACGCCGTCATAGGCTTCGATATCCGGCACCACGGCGCGGATCAGGTAGTCGATCTCGCCGCTCATCCGGTAGAAATCCACGATCTCCGGGATGTCCGCCAGGGCGCGGCGGAAGCGTTCCAGCCAGGCGGCGTTGTGCTGGCTGGTGCGGATGGCGATGAAGACCGTGACGCCGACATTCAGCTTCCGCCGGTCGAGCAGCGCCACCCGCTTCCGGATCACCCCTGCCTGTTCGAGCTTCTGGATGCGCCGCCAGCAGGGGGTGGGGGAAAGGCCCGCCATCTCCGCCACCTTGGCCACGGGCAGGGTGGCGTCGGCCTGCAGCGCGGCCAGGATGCGCTTGTCGAAGGCATCCAGCACCACCCGGTCGCGAGAGGTCATCGGCGGGGTTTCCTGGGCTGGGGCTGAGACGACACGTCGGGACTCGCGGCGGGAAGGCGGGTCAGGGGTTCAGGAAGCGCATCAGCCGGCCCAGCATCTCCCGCAGGTCGAAGCCGGGGGAGGCCTCGGCCGTGCCCGGCCCTTCCGGCGCGCGGGCGCGGAAGCGGGCCAGGGCCTCGCCAGTGCGGGACAGGCGCAGCTCCGTGGGCTCGGTCGATTCCGATTCCTCCGGCACCAGCCCGACGATCCGCACCAGGGCGCGTTCCGCCGCCGGCAGCTCGGTGGCCGCCCGCTCCACGTCCTCCGCCCTTGGCGCGCAGACCACGGAGCGGCCTTCCAGCCCACAGGGCATCTCGAAGAAGCGGTTCGGCGGGAAGCGTAGCTGCGCCGTGCCGGTGAAGGCGAGAAGGCCGCGTCCGATCCCCTCGATCGTCAGGTCCCGCGCGGTGACGGCCGGCACCAGCCTGCCATTGCGCCGCACCACCTCCAGCGTCAGGGCGGCCTGCCCGGCCGAGGCCGGAACCGCCGGCCGCCGGTTCAGCAGGCGGCAGCTCGTCTGGTCCGTCATGCGGTCGGCGGCACAGGTGAGGATCCAGGAGCCGATCTCCTCCGCGCCCGGCTCCGGCCTGGGCTGGGCGTGGGTCTGGGGGGGCTGGGCCTGCGGCGCGGAGGACTGCGCCCGGGCCTCGCCGGGCGGGAGCGCGGCCACCAGGAAGGGGAGGAGCAGGAGCTCGAGGGGCGTAAGCCGGCGGGCGGCGGGCAGTCCGGCCCCTGCCCATGCGCGGTGGGCGATCCGCGTGGCGAATCCGGCGCTGGGCGCGGGGTGGGCGGAAGGCTGGGCGGATGGGCGCATCACGATATTATCTAGAAGCTCCCGCCCACCGATGGGAGTGGCATGCCGCCGGCGGATGCGAGTTGCCGGGGAGGCGCCGGGGAATGGCCATCCCGCCTCACGGGTTTGCGAGTTTTCACCGGGTGCCGATCCGCTCTAGTGCCTTGCGGGCCTTAGCCTTCCTGTCGGCCATCGGCCGGTGCATCGGGCCCGACAGGGGGCGGAAGGCATATCCGACAGCATGTCCGGCCGGGGCGTCCAGGCCCGGCCTCCCGCTTCGCCTTCTTGGTGGGCGCGGAGCACGACGGAGCCGGCATGGGACCCGAAGCAAAGGAGAAGCGCATGCGGCAACTGCGGCTCGCGGACGGGACGGAGGTCCCGGTGCTCGGCCAGGGAACCTGGCACCTGGGGGAGCGCGGCGCGGATCGCGGAGCCGAGGCCCGGGCGCTGCGCCTCGGCCTCGATCTCGGCATGACGCTGATCGACACGGCGGAGATGTATGCGGAGGGCGGCGCCGAGCAGGTGGTGGGGGAAGCCATCGCCGGGCGCCGCGACGAGGTCTTCCTGGTCAGCAAAGTCTATCCCCACAACGCCTCCCGCGCCCGCATGGCCGCGGCCTGCGAGGCCAGCCTGCGGCGCCTGGGGGTGGAGAGCCTCGACCTCTACCTGCTGCACTGGCGCGGCGGCGTGCCCCTGGCCGAGACGGTGGAGGCCCTCGGGCGGCTGCGCGAGGCCGGCAAGATCCGCCGCTGGGGCGTCAGCAACCTCGACGTGGCCGACCTGGGGGAGCTGGGCGGCGCGCTGGCGGACTGCGCCACGGACCAAGTCCTCTACAACCTCGATGCCCGGGGCGTGGAATTCGACCTCCTGCCCTTCTGTGGCGAGCGGCAGATGCCGGTGATGGCCTATTCCCCGCTGGGCCAGGGCGGGCGGCTGCTGCGCCATCCGGTGCTGCGGGAGGTGGCGGAGCGCCACGGGCGGCTGCCGGCGCAGATCGCGCTGGCCTGGGTGCTGCGTCAGCCCGGCGTGGTGGCCATCCCGAAATCCGCCGACCCGGCGCACCTGCGGCACAATGCTGGCGCCGCCGAGATCGTGCTGGAGGAGGCGGACCTGCGGGCGCTGGATCGTGTCTTCCCGCCGCCGCAGCGCAAGCAGGCCCTGGAGATGCTTTGACCCGCTGCACCGGGAAGGCCGGGCACCGGAGGACGGGTCTGGAAAAAATCGCGCACACGGCCGTGATTTCGTCTAGAAAGGCGGCATTATCTCGCAAACGATATGGTTTGTCCGGTTGAGGAGTTGGTCGATGAGCGAGACTTGGAACGGCATCCCCGACGACCCCGAGGAAAGCGGCTGGCACTGGGTGGAGGATGGCGACGGCCTCCGCCCCCTGATGTGGCGGGGGGAGGACTGGCCGGATGCGGTGGACCGCCATGGCTGGCGCGACGGCTTCTCCGTGCTTTCGCCCGAGGATCTCCACCACGCGCGCTACCACGGCCGCGTCGCCATGCCGCCCGGGGTGGCGGAACGCTTTCGCCTGAACGTGATGTTCGCCACGGCCTGACGCAGGGGCGGGGCTTCCGCCGCCACGGGATTCTCCCGGCGCCGGCCCCTGGTCGCGCGAAGCCCGGCTGCTATCGTCCGGCGCCGTGACCATCCTGCTGCTCGCCTTCCTGGCCCTGTCCGGGCTCGCCGCCCTGGCGGGGGCGCTGCCGCGTGGCGTGGCGGCCGGCCCGGTGCCGGGACTGCTGCCACCGGGCCGGGCCCGCACCGTGGCCCCTCCCACCTCGCCCGCCGTGCTTCTGGCCCGGGCGGCACCCATCCTGTGCCTGCCGGCCGGGCTCGCCCTCATGGCGGCCGGGGCGATGGCACTCTGGGGGCCGCCTTCCCCGGCGCTGGCGCTGCCGGTGCTGCCGGGCGGCGTGGTCCTGCTGCGGCCGGACGGGCTGTCGGGCTGGTTCCTGATGCTGCTGGGGCTGCTGGCCGCCGCCTCCGGCCCCGATCCGGAGGAGCCGGATGCGCTGCGGCGCGCCCTGTCCCCGATCGGCCCGGCGCTGCTGGCCCTCGCGCTGTCGGCGGCGGATGCGGCGGGGCTGCTGCTGGCGCTGGGACTGGCCCTGCCGGTCCTGGTCTTCTCCACAGCGCAGCTGGCGTATCCCAGGGGGCGGGCCGTGGCCCGGCGGGGCCTGGCCTCGGC
Organism: Roseomonas mucosa ATCC BAA-692; assembly: GCF_000622225.1. Taxonomy (GTDB): domain Bacteria; phylum Pseudomonadota; class Alphaproteobacteria; order Acetobacterales; family Acetobacteraceae; genus Roseomonas; species Roseomonas mucosa. The sequence continues at coordinate 201,391 of NZ_KK211412.1, forward strand.
CCTGGCCGGCTGGGTGGCGCTGCTCCTCGCCTTCGCCCTGCTGCTGCCCATGGCCCCGGCCGCCCCCGGGGCGGCCATGGCGCCGGCTCTTCCGCTGGAACCGGCCGGCTGGTCCTTCGCCTCGCTGCGCCAGGTGCCGCCCGAGGGCTGGCGGGCCGGGCTGCTGCTCGTCCTGGCCCTGGCCGGGGCCGCGCCGCTGCTGGGCGCCTCCTCCATGCTGAGCTGGATGCCGCTGCTGGCCACGGCCCGGCCCGGGCGGCCCTGCGCGGCCCTGCCGGCGCTGATGGTGACTGCCGGGCTCTACCTCCTGGCCCGGCTGCTGCTGGACCTGACCGGGCCGGCGCAACCGGGCTGGTGGGGCCTGCCGACGCTGCTGGCCGGGGCGGCGATGGCCTTCCGTTGCGGCCTGCGGGCCAGCCTGGAGGATGATCTCCGCCTCCTGCCGGGCTGGCTCGCCGGCGGTCAGGCGGGGCTGGCCGTGCTGGGCCTGGGCCTGGCCGCGATCTTCCGGGCCGCTGATCTGAGCGCGCTGGCGGCGCTGGCCTCAGGCGGCGCGCTGCTGCAGGCCGGGCTCGGCCTGCCGGCCACGCTGCTGCTGGTCCTGGTGGCGGAGGAGGTGCGGCGGATGACCGGCTTCCGCTCGCTGGAACGGCTCGGCGGGCTGGTGCGGGTGATGCCCTGGGCCACCGGCTGCGCGGCGCTGGCGGTGCTGGCGCTGGCCGCCCTGCCGCCCTTCGCCGGCTTCGCCCCGGCCTGGGTGCTGCTGCAGGCGCTGCTGGCCGCCTGGAGGGTCGGGGAGATCGGGACGCAGTTCGCGGCGCTGGCGGTGCTGGCGGGGGCGGGGGCGGTGCTGGCCCTGCTGGCCCTGGCGGCGCTGCGCTTCCTGGGGCTCGCCTTCCTCGGCCGGCCACGGCATCCGCGCACCCTGGGGGGCGGCGACGTGACGGGGGTGACGCGCGGCACGCTGCTGCTGCTGGCGGTGCTGCTGCTGCTGGGCGGAATCCTGCCGGGGCCGCTGCTGGAGCTGATGGGCCCGGCCCTGCGCCTGCTGGTGCGGGCGGATCTGGAAGGGCGGGCCGGGTGGCTGGCGGTGCAGGCAGGGGATGGCGCGGCCTCCTACCAGCCGCTGGCGGTGGCGGCGCTGCTGCTGCTGCCGGGCGGGATCGCGGCGCTGGCGCTGCGCGCCCTCGGCCCGCCCCCGGTGACCGGGCCGGTCTGGGATGACGGCTTCATGGCGCCGCCGCCGCACCTGCCTTTCGGCGACCCGGCCACCCAGCCGGGCGGGCGCGGCTTCGCGCAGCCGCTGCGGCGGCTGCTGGGCGTGTCGCCGGCGCCGGGCGAGAAGGGCATCGCGCAGAGCCTCGCGCGCTGGCAGCGGCTTCCGGTCGCGCTGGCGGCCATCGGGCCCTGGCTGGCCTCGGCGCCCTTCCTGCGCCGGCCGCGGCGCCTTTCGGCGCGGGGCGAGCTGGGCCTCGGCCTGCTGCTGGCGGTGGTGCTTCTGCTGCTCGCTTCCTGGCTCGGAGGGCGGGGATGAACCTGCTGCCCGCCCTGCTGGCGCAGCTCCTGCACGGGGGCCTGGTCCTGCTCGTCGCGCCGCTTCTGGCCGGTGGCGCGCGCTGGCTGCGCCTGCGCCTCGCCGGGCGGCGGGGGGCGCCGCCGTGGCAGGAATGGCGCGACCTGCGGCGTCTGGTGGCGAAGCAGCCCAACCTGCCGGAGGACGCCTCCGCCCTGTCGCGCATCCTCCCCTATGCCAGCTTTGCCACGGCGCTGGCGGCGGCCGGGCTGGTGCCCGCCTTCACCACCGGGATGCTGCTGGCGCCGCTGGCCGATCTGGTCCTGTTGGCCGGGCTGGTGGGGCTGGGCCGGGCCTTCCTGGCCCTGGCGGGGCTGGAGGCGGGGCGGGCCCAGGGCGGGCTGGCGGCCTCGCGGCTGCTGGCCGACGCGGTGCTGGCCGGGCCGGCGCTGCTGGCGGTGGTGCTGGTCCTGTCCATGCTGGCGGGCGGCACCGGGCTTGCCACCGTCGCCGCCGGGGTGCGGGATGGCGGGGTGGGGCTGCAACTCCCGCTGCTGCTCTGCCTGGGGGCGTTGCTGGCAGTGGCGCAGGTGGAATGCGGGGCCGAGACCGGCGCCATGCTGCCGGCCGAGGCTTCCGGGCGGCATCTGGCACTGTGGTCGTTGGCGCGCGACCTCTGGCTGCTCTTCTGGCTGGACCTGCTGGCGGCGGTCTTCCTACCCCTCGGTCTGGCGCCGGAGGCGGTGGAGGCACCCTGGCTGGCCTGGCCGCTCGGCCTGCTGGCCTGGGCCGCCAAGCTGCTGGCGGTTGGGGCCGTCTTCGCCCTGGCGGGGGCGCTGGTGGCCGGGATGCGACGGCAGCGCCTGCCGGAGTTGCTGGGTGCGGCGCTGCTGCTGGCGGTGCTCGGCGCGGTGCTGCTCTTCCTGGGCGCCCGCGTCGCATGATACGGGTGGCGGCCCGTTCCGGCCGTTGCGCTTCGTGGCCGGCGCCCGGGGGCGAGGCTCCGCCTTGCCCTTGTCCCCCCCCCGGGACAACGCAACGCCTTTCATGCAGGGGGGGTGACGATGAGGTTCGAGCCGGTATCCGCGGACCTGCCGCAGCTCCTGGCCGGCGGCATGCTGCTTTGCGGCTTCGCCCTGCTCTGCCTGCGCCGCAGCGGCGGGGCGATCCTGGCCTATGCGCTGCAATCCCTGCTGCTCGCCCTGCTCGCCGGCTGGCTGGCCCGCAGCGGGAGCATGTGGCGCGCGGAGCTCCTGGCCGTGGCGACAGTGGCGCTGCTGGGGCGGGCGCTGGCCGTGCCGCTGGGGCTGCGCCGCCTGTCGCGCCGCCTCGGCCTGCCGGGGGAGGCGGCGCTGCATCTCGGCATCGGGTCCTCGCTGATCCTGGGGACCGTGCTGCTGGGCTTCGCCACGGTGGTGGTCTGGCCCGCCGCCATGGGGGCGGGCGGCATGGCGGCGCGCGCCACTCTGGCGGTGGCCCTGGCGTTGCTGCTGCTGGGGCTGGCGACGGTGCTGCTGCGGCGCGATCCGCTGAGCCAGGGGCTCGGCATCCTCAGCCTGGAGAACGGGCTGGTGCTGGCAGCCCTGGCGGTGCCGGGCCTGCCGGAGGTGCTGGAGCTCACCCTGGCCAGCCTGATCCTCGCCCTGGCCATGGTGGCGGGGGCCTTTCTTTTCCATCTCCGCTTCGAACTCGCGGCATGGATGCCCCATGGGCCGGAGGGGGGTGCCCCCATCGAGGATGCCGGAAGCGGGAAGGCCATGGAGGAAGGAACCTGATGGAGGCCGGACTGCCTTCCTGGCTTCCCGCCGTGCTGCCGCTCTGGGCGCCCGTGGCCTGGCCCTTCCTGGCGGCGCTGCTGCTGGCCCTGCCGCTGTCCCGGCCGGGCATGGCGGCGGCGGCGGCGAAGGCCGGGCTTCTGGCCTCGGCGCTGGGCTTCCTGCTCGGCCTCGTCTTGCTGGCGCGGCCGGAAAGTGGCGACGGGGTGATGCGGCTGGACGCGGTGAACCGCCTTCTCCCGGCCCTGGGCGGGGCCATCGGCCTGCTGGTGTCCGGCAGGCTGGCCACCCGGAGCGGCCCGCCCATGCCGGGCCTGCCGCTGGCCGTGCAGGTCCTCCTGGGCGGCTATCAGCTGGCGGTGCTGGCGGATGGTCCCGTGCTGGGCTGGATCGGCTTCGTGCCCGCCCTGCTGGCCGCGGCGGCGATCCTGTCGGGCGCGGGGGAGGGGCGATGGCGCGCGGAGGCCCTGGCCCTGTCCTGGCGGATGCTGTTGCCCTGCGGTGCCGGGCTCGCCATTGCGCTGCTGGGAGTGGTGCTGCTTCTGCTGGGCTGCGGCCCGGGCGCGCTGGGGACAGGGTCCTGGCCGGGCCTGATCCTGTCCGCCTCCGGGGGAGAGGCCGGGCTGCTGCGGCTGGGCGCCGTGCTGCTGCTCGCCGGCTATGGACCGCTGTCGGGGCTGGTGCCGTGGCAGGGCTGGGGCATTGCCGCCTCCATACGCGGGGCGGCCGTGTTCTCCGCGCTGTGCCTGGGCCTGCTGCCCGCCATGGCGCTGCCGATGCTGTGGCGCGTCGGGCGGGTGGCGGACGCCGCGGCCGAGAGCCTGCCGCTGGGTGGGCTGCTGGCGGCGGCGGGGCTGCTGTCGCTGCTCGCGGCGGCCCTGGCGCTCTGGCGGCGACAGGACCCGGGGCGGCTGATCGGCTGGGCCGGGATCGGCCAGACCGGCCTGGCCGCGCTCTGCTTCGGGCTGGATCTGCCGCTGGCGGGCATCCTGGCGCTGGCCGGGCAGGCGCTGTCGCGTTGCGCGGCGGGGCTGGCGCTCCAGCCACGGGGCACGGCGCCGGAGCTTCCGGGTGGCGCGGCGGGTTTCCGCGCCGGGCGCTGGGGCCTGCTCCTCGCCCTGGCGGGCCTGTCCGGGCTGCCGCCCTTTCCGGGCTTCGCCGCCCTCCTCGCCGTGGCCATGGCCCTGGCGCGGCAGCATCCCCTGCTGCTGCTTCCCTTCGGCCTTGCCCTCGCCCTGTCGCTGCCGGCCCTGGCGCGGCAGGCGGAAAGGCTGGCCGGGGACCTGCCCATCGCCTCGGGCCGCCATACCCTGCTGCCTCTCTGGGGCGGTCTGGCCCTCGCGGTCCTGGTGGGGCTGGGCGCGGCGTTCTGAGCCGAAGGGCGGCTTTGTTCCGCCCCTCGCCCCGGTACGGGCGCGGCGCCCCATGAGCGGATGAGCCGCCCCGGGGGCAGGCGGCCGCTCAGGCCGGGGTGGCGGGCAGCGGGCGCTCGTACAGGAAGACTTTCAGCGCCCCGGCCACATGCGCCACATGGGCGCGCAGCAGGGTAACGGCCGCGGCCACCTCGCCCTGGCGGCAGAGGCGCACCATCTCGCGGTGCTCGCGGTCGGCGCGGGCCAGCTCCGATGGATCGGCGGAAAGCTGCAGCCGCGTGTAGCGGTCGCATTCCTGCAGCAGGTTGGCGACCAGCGCCTCGGTGCGCGGCTTGCCGGCACGGCTGTAGAGCAGGCGGTGGAGCTGCGTGTTCAGCTCTCCCCAACGGCCGGTCTCGCCCTCGGTCAGCGCATGGGAATATTCGGCCAGGACGCGGTCCAGCGCGGCGAAATCCGCCTCCGTCAGGCGCGGTGCGGAATGTTCCAGCAGGCGCGGCTCCAGCAGCGCGCGCAGCTCGAAGGCCTCGCCCACCTCCTCTGCCGAAAGGGCCGCGACGGTAGCGCCCTTGTGCGGGGATATCCGCACGAAGCCCTCGGCCTCCAGCTGGAACAGCGCCTCGCGCACAGGGATGCGGCTGACGCCGAATTCCTCGGCAAGGCTGTCCTGGCGGAGCTGCGCGCCGGCCGGATAGCGCCCGTCCAGCACGCGGCGGCGGATCTCCTCCAGCAGGGCGGCCGAGACGGTGCGGTGCTTCAGCGGCGCGTTCATCCTGTCTCCTTTCCGCCCTTCCGGCATGCCGCCGGGCAGGCGGGGGCCTGATGTGGCACCGGGGCCGCGGCCTGTCATCCGGCGCAGAAAAGCATTGACTCGGATATTGTATAAAATCTACGAAGACGCCACCAGCAATCCCGTGAGCACCGGAACCGAGCCATGAACGCCAAGATCGACTGGCAGGGCGTCTTCCCCGCCGTGACCACCCAGTTCCGCGACGACCACAGCCTCGACGTGCAGGCAACGCACCGCGTGATGCAGGCACTGATCCGCGACGGCGTCTCGGGCCTGATCGTCTGCGGCACGGTGGGCGAGAACTGCTCCCTCTCGAAGGAGGAGAAGCTGGCGGTGATGGAGGCGGCCAAGGATGCCGCCGGCGGCCGCGTGCCGGTGATCGCCGGCATCGCCGAGTTCACCACGCCCTTCGCCGCGGCGATGGCGAAGGAGGCCGCGCGCATCGGGCTGGACGGCATCATGGTGATGCCGGCGCTGGTCTATTCCTCCAAGCCGCACGAGACCGCCGCGCATTTCCGCGGCGTGTCCAAGGCCACCGACCTGCCGGTGATGGTGTACAACAACCCACCCATCTACAAGAACGACGTGACGCCCGCCATCCTGGCCTCGCTGGCGGATTGCGAGACGGTCGTCTGCTTCAAGGAATCCTCGGGCGACGCGCGCCGCTTCACCGACCTGCGCAACATGGTGGGCGACCGCTTCCGCATGTTCGCGGGCCTGGACGACACCGTGCTGGAAAGCGTGATGCTCGGCGCCGAGGGCTGGGTCTCCGGCATGTCCAACGCCTTCCCGGCCGAGGGCGAGGCGCTGTTCCGCCTGGCCAAGGCGGGCCGCTATGCCGAGGCGCGGGCGCTCTACGACTGGTTCATGCCGCTGCTGCACCTCGATGCGCGGCCGGACCTCGTCCAGTGCATCAAGCTCTGCGAGCACATCATGGGCCGCGGCACCTCTCTGACGCGCCCGCCCCGCCTGGAACTGCCGGAGGCCGAGCGCGCCGAGGTCGAGGCGCTGATGCGGGCGGCGCTGGCGAAGCGGCCGAAGCTGCCGGCGGACCTCGCCCTGCCCCAGGCGGCCTGACCCGCCTACCCCGTCCCGACACAGCCCCCATCAGGCGCGTGCCGGGACGGACCGGCCGCGCAGGAGTCATCCGCCATGACACTGCACCGCCGCACGCTTCTTTCCGGTGCCGCCGGCCTGGCCGGCGCCGCCAGCCTCGCCCGGCCGCATCTCGCGCGCGCCCAGGGCGGCAAGAGCGCCACGCTGCGCTTCATCCCCTCGACGCCGCTGCCCTCGCTCGATCCGGTCATCGCGACCAGCTATGTCATCCGCAACCACGGCTACCTGATCTACGACACGCTCTTCGCCACCGACGAGACGTTCGCGATCCGGCCGCAGATGGTGAGCGAATGGCAGACCGCGCCGGACGGGCTGAAATGGACCTTCCACCTGCGCGACGGCCTCGCCTTCCATGACGGGCAACCGGTGCGGGCGCAGGACTGCATCGCCTCGATCCAGCGCTGGTCGAAGCGCGACGCCTTCGGCCAGACCTTCGCCTCCTTTGTCGAGGGCTACGACGCCGATGACGCGCGCACCTTCTCGGTGCGGCTGAAGAAGCCCTTTCCGATGCTGCCGGCGGCGCTGGGCAAGCTGTCCTCCAACGTGCCCTTCATCATGCCGGAGCGTGTCGCCCAGACCGACGCCAGCAAGCCCATCGCCGATGCCACCGGCTCCGGCCCCTGGCGCTTCGAGGCGAAGGAATGGATCCCGGGGCAGAACGCCATCTACACCCGCAACGCCGCCTACAGGCCGCGCGAGGAAGCACCCTCCTGGGCCGCGGGCGGCAAGGTGGCGAAGATCGACCGCATCGAATGGCTGGCGTTGACCGAGCCCGCCGCCGCCGTGGGCGCCATGGTGCAAGGGGAGGTGGACTGGTACGAGCAGCCGCCGATCGACCTGCTGCCGGTGCTGAAGCAGAACCCGCGGATCCGCATCCAGAACGTGCCGCTCGGCCTGATCCTGCTGATGCGCTTCAACCATGGGCAGCCGCCCTTCGACAATCCGGGCATCCGCCGCGCCGTGATGATGGCGATGCGGCAGGACGACTACATGCAGGCGGTGGTCGGCAGCGCGGAGTACTACAAGGAGGCGAAGACCTTCTTCACCCCGGGCTCGCCCATGTCCACCGGCGCCGGCGGGACCGAGGCGATGCAGGGCAGCCTGGAGAAGGGCCGGGCCATGCTGAAGGAGGCGGGCTACAAGGGCGAGAAGGTCGTCCTGCTCGCCCCGGCGGACCAGCCCATTGCCTATAACCAGTCGCTGGTGACGCAGGAGCTGCTGAAGAACCTCGGCATGACCGTGGACCTGATCTCCACGGACTGGGCCACCTTCATCGGCCGCCGTGCCAACCGTGGCCCGGTGGAGCAGGGGGGCTGGTCGGTCTTCCACACGCTCTGGTCCGGCGCCGATGTGCTGAACCCGGCGCTGCACCCGCTGATCCGCGCCAATGGCGAGGCCGCCTGGTTCGGCTGGCCGAAGGACGAGGCGCTGGAAGGACTGCGCGACCAGTGGAGCGCCACCGACAATGAGGCGAGGCAGAAGGAACTCGCAGCGCAGATCGAGCGCCGCGCCTTCGAGGTGGTGCCCTATGCCCCGGGCGGGCTGGTGCAGCAGCCCATGGCCTATCGCGACAGCCTCAAGGGCATGGTGCTCTCGCCGGTGCAGTTTTTCTGGAACATGGAGAAGGCGGCCTGAGCCGCGTCAACGGGGGCTGACGTAGCCCTTGGGGGCAAGGCGCCGCCTCGCCCCCAAACCCCCACTCCGCCAGGACCCTGCGGGCCCTGGACCCATTGTCGTTGGCGCTCGCGGACGCCGGATCGCGCCGGAGAGCGTTGCCCTCCGGCGACTGCCGGCACCACCAGCGCGGAGACGGTATCTTTCCTATCGAGAGCCTCGCTGATCCACCTGTTCCGCAGGGTCGGGTCGCAGGCCGACCTCGCAACGCCGAGCCAACCCAAGGCGGGGTCTGGTGACATGCCATGTCCCCAGCGGAGGGGGACCGGGGGAGGCGGAGCCTCCACCTGGGGCTGGCCACGAAGCGCTGCGCCACAACGCCGGCGGAGTGTCAGTCCAGCGAGACGCCGAGTTCGCGGATCAGCGGCACCCAGGTCTTCCGTTCGCTGGCGAGCAGGGACTGGAAGGCGTCGGGCCCGCCCGGCAGCGGCTCAAGGCCGATCTCGCGCATGCGGGTGGCGGTCGCCGGGTCCTGGAGCGTCGCGGCGAGTGCCGCGGAAAGACGGCCGGCTTCCGCGTCGGGCGTGCGCTTCGGCAGCACGAGGCCCTGCCAGGCGTAGGATTCGAAGCCACGCAGATCCAGCGCCTCCTGCACCACCGGCACGTCCGGAAGGCCCGCGATGCGGGCGTCCGAGAAGGCCGCCAGCGGCCTGATCTGGCCGGAACGCAGGTACTCGCCGCCGGCGGCGTAGTCCACCACCATCGCCTCCACATTGCCGGACAGCAGGTCGTTCAGCGCCGGCGCGACGCCGCGATAGGGGACATGGGTCAGCTCGATCCCGGTCTCGCGCGCCAGGCGGGCCATGGTCAGATGGTGCGGAGATCCGATGCCGGCGGAGCCGTAGTTGATGCTGCGCGGCGCGGCCCTGGCGCGCTCGACGAAATCACGGGCGCTGCGGGCCGGGGCTTCCTTCGTGACGGCCAGCACCATGTGGAAGCGCGCGAGCAGCCCGACGGGGCGGAAGTCGCGGTCCACGTCATAGGGCAGCTTCCGGAACAGCGCCGGGTTGAAGACCAGCGTGCCGTTGTCGGCGGTCAGCGCGGTATAGCCGTCCGGCGGCGACTTGGCCGCGGCCTCGGCGCCGATATTGGTGGCGCCGCCCGGGCGGTTGTCGATCACGAAGGACTGCCCGAGCCGCTGTGACAGGCCGGCGGACACCAGCCGCGCGATCACGTCGGAGCCCCCGCCGGCGGCATAGGGGACGATCCATTTGATCGGCCGGTCGGGATAGGCGGCGAGGGCGCGACGCAGCGGCAGCATGGCGAGGCCGCCACCCAGGCCCGCCGCCAGGGTGGACCGGCGCGTGATGCGGTGGTCGTTCATGGACATTTCCTTCTCCCGGTCCGGCCCTCTCCGGGGCCGGACCTTTCATGCGGCCGTTCCCGGTGACGGACCGGAGACGGCATGGCCAGGGCTTCTATATGATATCATATGACATGATAATATAGCCTCCCGATGCCGGACCCGAAGGCCGCGCCGCGACGGCCCTGTGCCAGCACTGCGGCCCGCTGTGTCTGGCCGAGTTCCTGACCTGTCGCCCGTCGGTGGTGGCGGAGAGCGTCAGCCAGGCCTTCGCGGCGCGCTATGCGGAGGAGTTCGGCCTCGGCGTTCCCGAAGGGCGGGTCATCTGACCAAGCTGCACCGGCATGCTGTGCAACTGCCGGGATAGGCCAGGTCCGCCGGCGGGGTGCCCCACGCGCCCGGCCCGCCGGGAGGCGGGCCGGGCGGCTTTCAGAAGGCGAGCGCGGCGGCGACGCGCCGGGCGAAGCCCGCCGGGTCGCGCGGCGTGTCGCCATCCTGCACCCGGGCGAGGTCGAGCAGCAGGCCCGCCTTTTCCGCCAGCGCCGTGTCCGTCGCCACGCCCTCGGCCAGCCTGCGGATCAGCGGGTGGCGCGGGTTGATCTCCAGCACCGGTAGGCCGGCGCCGCTGCCCCGCCCGGCGCGGCGCAGCATGCGCTGCATCTGCAGGTCGGGGCCGTATTGCGGGGCGGCCAGGACCACCGCGCTTTCCACCAGCCGGTCCGTCGCGCGCACCTCGCCGACCTCGTCCTTCAGCGCCTCCTTCAGCCGGGCGAGCAGCTCGGCGACATCGGCGGCCTCGCCCGACGCCTCGCCAGCCTCGGGGGCGCCCGCGATCTTCGACAGGTCCACCATGCCCTGGGTGACGCTGCGGATCGGCTTGCCCTCGAACTCCGCGAGGCGCTCCGGCCAGAAGGCATCGATGCCGTCGGACAGCAGCAGCACCTCCACCCCCTTGGCGCGGAAGCCCTCCAGTTGCGGCGAGTGCGCCAGGGCGGCCGGGTCGTCGCCGAGCAGGAAGTGGATCGCCTCCTGCCCCTCCTTCATCCGCGCGACATAGTCGGCGAGCGAGGTCCAGCCCTCCACGGCGGAGGAGCGGAAGCGCAGCAGGGTCGCGACCTCCTTGCGGTGTTCGGCATCCTCCCAGGCGCCTTCCTTCAGGACCGGGCCGAAATTCTCCCAGAACTTCGCGTAGTCCGCCTCATCCTTGGCGCGGGACTTCAGGTCCGACAGGACGCGGTTCGTCACCGCCTTGCGGATGCGCGCCAGGACGGGGGTGGACTGCAGCATCTCGCGGCTGACATTCAGCGGCAGGTCCTCGGTGTCCACCACGCCTTCCACGAAGCGCAGCCAGGGCGGCAGCAGCCCGGCCTCATCGGTGATGAACATGCGCCGGACATGCAGCCGCAGCCGGCTTTCCCGCTCGCCCTCCACCGCCTGGAAGGGCTTCATGCCCGGGATGAAGAGCAGGGCGCTGTAGTCCAGCGTCCCTTCCGCGCGCCAGTGCAGCGTGGCCCAGGGCTGGTCGAAGGCATGGGCGACATGGCGGTAGAACTCGGTGTACTGCTCCTCCGTCACCTCGGATTTCGGCTTGCGCCAGAGCGCGGTGCCCTCGTTGGCCGGCTCGTCCTTGCCGTCCTGCGCCACGGTGATGGGGATGGTGATGTGGTCGGCCCATTTGCGGATGACCGCCTGCAGCCGGAAGGGCTCCAGGAACTCCTCCGCATCCGCCTTCATGTGCAGGACGATGTCGGTGCCGGGTTCCGCCCGGCTGGCGGGGGCCAGCGTGTAGCTGCCCTGCCCCTCCGAGGCCCAGCACCAGGCCTCCTCACCGCCGGCGCGGCGGGAGGTGACCTCGACCCGCTCCGCCACCATGAAGGCCGAGTAGAAGCCGACGCCGAACTGGCCGATCAGGCTGGGCTTCTCCGTGGCCTGCGCCTGGGCCAGCGAGCGGGTGAAGGCCAGCGTGCCCGAGCGGGCGATGGTGCCCAGATGCTGCGCCAGCTCGGCCTTCGACATGCCGATGCCCGGGTCGGAGATGGTCAGCGTCCGCGCCGCCTTGTCCGGCACGATCCGGACCCTGGCCTCGGCCGGCAGGCCCAGCGTGCTGTCGGTCAGCGCCTCGAAGCGGCGCCGGTCCACGGCATCGGCGGCATTGGCCACCAGCTCGCGCAGGAAGATCTCGCGGTCGGAATAGAGCGCGTGCACCACGAGGTCGAGAAGGCGCCCCACCTCGGTGCCGAATTCGTGCCGCTCCAGCGTTTCGCTCACCGTCAGTCCTCTCGGTCAGGGGTTCAAGCTGGCGCGCGATATGCGGGGAATGCCGGATCGTTTCAACGGGTTGCATCCGGGGATTTCCCGGCCGCCGGCCATGGCCCGGACCGGCGGGATGTGCATGCGGCACGCCGCGCGCTGAACCCGCGTGGCCGGGCGGCGTTTCTGCGGCATGCCCCACACAGCCGAGATCGTGGCGGAAGCCGCGCCCAGGGAACCCTTCGATTTCGACGAAGCGTTCCGGCGGCTGCGGCGGGCCGTCGCCGAGGTGCCGAAGGCGGCGATGTTCGAGCTGCGGGACCGGGGCTATGGCAGCCTGTTCGAGCAGCTGGTGGCGAGCCTCATCTCCGCCCGCACCCGCGACGAGACCACGATTCCGGTCTGCCTCCGACTCTTCGCCGCGGCGCGCACCCCGGAGGCGATGGCGGCGCTGGAGGAGGCGGAGCTCGTGCGCCTCCTGCATGGCGCCACCTTTCCCGAACCGAAGGCACGCGACCTGATCGCCCTGTCGCGGCGGATCGCCGGGGAGTTCGGCGGCATCGTCCCCGACACGGTCGAGGGGCTGATGGCCTTCCGCGGCGTCGGGCCGAAGATCGCCTCCCTCGCGCTCGGCGTGGCGCTGGGCCAGGCGCATATCGCCGTGGACATCCATGTCCATCGCGTGACCAACCGCTGGGGCATCGTCGCGACCGGCACGCCGGACCGGACCCAGGCCGCCCTGGTGGCGATCCTGCCGCGCCGCTACTGGGTGGAGATCAACGAGCGCCTCGTCCCCTTCGGCAAGCATGTCTGCACGGGCGAGCGGCCCCGCTGTTCGTCCTGCCTGCTGCTGAGCATGTGCCGGCAGGTCGGGGTGACGACCCATCGCTGATGGCTGCGCCGCAGGAAGCTCCCGGCAGGGTGGCCTCCAGGGGCATCGTGGCGCGCTCCTTCTTCGGTTGCCGTGGCAACACGGCCGGACATCCCGCGTTACCCGTCGCAGCCATCCGGCCGGAGCGGGCGCGCGTTTCGCCCAACAGGCGCCGGAACTCCTGACGGGTCTGTCCGTTCCCCGTCCATCTTCTTGAAAGGAAGCAAGATGAGCATCTTCAGCTCGATCCTGAACAAGATCTTCCACCCCGCCGGTGCGGCGCAGGCTGCCACGCCGGCAGGTTCCGACCAGGCGCCGGATGCGGGCGCCGCCCCTGCTGCGGCGGCGCCGGCAGGCGTGGCTCCGGCGGGTGCGGCTCCGGCGGGCGCCGGGTCGGCCCAGTCCTCGGGTCAGGAAGTGGATGTCGAATCCGTGCTGGAGGGGATCGCCGCGCAGAAAGGCGGCGGCGGCAACTGGCGGACGTCGATTGTCGACCTGCTGAAGATGCTGGATCTCGATTCCAGCCTGGATGCGCGCAAGCAGCTCGCGAGCGAGCTCAACGTGCATGCCGGAGCGGATGGCAGTGCCGAGCAGAACATCGCCCTGTCGAAGGCGGTGTGGCAGCAGCTCGCCCAGAATGGCGGCAAGGTGCCCGACAGCCTGAAGCACTGAGGGTTGCGCGAAGGGAGGGGCGCAGGCCTTCCTCCCTTCGTAGCCCGGGAGTTCCCTTTCGGCCTGAGGCCGCTCCTCTGTCCAGAACGGGACGGCAGCCCTGCTGGCCGTGTCCCGGCGCGATCAGGATTGCGGTGCCGTCCCGGCTCCGCTTTCCATGGTTTCGATGAGAAGGTCCAGCAGGGCGGCGGCAAAGGTCCGCATATTGGCCGGGCGGTCCTGGATCCCGGTTTCCAATCGCCGCGTCAAAGCCATCGGGCCGGCGACCGCGAGGCAGGCATGGCCGGCGGGATCGCCATAGCGGTTGCCGCCCGGGCCAGCCGCACCGGTCTCGGCAATGCCCCAATGCGTGGCGAAACGCTTCTGGACGCTGCTGGCTAGCAGCATGGCATAGGGTTCGGTGGCCGGGCGAAGGCCCGCCATCTTCTTCTCCGTGATGGCGAGAAGAGTGCTGCGGGCCCGCTGCGTGTACACCACGGCGCCGCCCATGAAGTAGGCGCTGGCGCCCGGGATGGCGAGCAGGGCCGCCGACACCAGCCCGCCGGCGGAGGATTCGGTTACGGCGACGGTTTCCGCACGGCGCTTGAGCAACTCGCCGAGCCGCGTGGCTCTGGGTAATAGGTCTTCCATGCTTCACCTCCGGCCGGAGCAGGGTGAAGCCGATGCGGAGCTTCCGCCAGTTTTCTTCAAAGCAGAGGGGACCGGCATTCTCCCCGAATTCCTGGTGGCCAGGGGAAACCCCATGGATTTTCGGGAAGGGCAGGTCGGCCCGGGCTGGGTTTCGGAAGGGGCCGGGCGGAAACATCACGAACGCTTCCTTGACGGATGCGCCGGAATACACGGCATCATCGGCTGACCAGCGCGTTCGCGCGGCTTGAGCCAACGCGAGGAATGTCTTTCGGAAGGAAGACTGGAGCGGGCGAAGGGATTCGAACCCTCGACCCCAACCTTGGCAAGGTTGTGCTCTACCCCTGAGCTACGCCCGCGCTCCGTCTGTGGCCGGGCTTTTGACATGCCGGTGACAGGCTGACAAGGGTCCCCGCCCCAGTTTTTCGCAGGGCTGCCATCCAGCCGTTCCTTCCCGCCCTTCCAGGCCACCAGAACCCCAGGCGGAGGGGCGATCTATGCCCTGGGCCATTGCGTCCGGGCTCCACAGGCGCATCTATGAGCGCAAACGAAGTTGGGGAACCCACCCACATGGACACTATCCTGGACCCGAATCGCCCCGCCGCGGGCGGCGGCGACGCCGACATCATCCGCGACAGCGACCAGAACAGCTTCATGCAGGATGTGGTCGAGGCTTCGCGCCAGACGCCTATCCTGGTGGATTTCTGGGCGACCTGGTGCGGTCCGTGCAAGCAGCTCACGCCGACGCTGGAGAAGGTCACCCGCGCCGCCGGCGGCCGGGTGAAGCTGGTCAAGATCGACATCGACAAGAATCAGGCGCTGGTGCGGCAGCTTGCCCAGATGGGCCTGCCGCTGCAGTCGGTGCCGACGGTCGTGGCCTTCTGGAAGGGGCAGATCGCCGATCTCTTCCAGGGCGCCCTGCCGGAAAGCGAGGTCAAGCGCTTCGTCGAGGCGCTGCTGAAGCTGGCCGGCGGGCAGATGCCCACGGCCGACCTGCTGGGCGAGGCCAAGGCCGCCGCCGAGGAGGGCGACCACGCCGGCGCCCTGCAGCTCTTCGGCGAGCTGATCCAGGCGGAGCCCGAGAATGCGGAAGCCTATGCCGGGCTGGTGCGCGCCCTCATGGCCCTGGGCGAGGAAGACCAGGCAGAGGCCGTGCTCGACCAGATCCCGGCCAAGATCGCCAACCATGCCGAGATCGCCTCGGTCCGCTCGGCGCTGGAACTCGCGAAGCAGGGCCGCGAGGCCCGCGCCCGGCTGGCGGAGTTCGAGCAGCGCGTGGCCGCCGATCCGGACGACCACGCCGCCCGGATCGATCTTGCCGTGGCGCTGAACGCCGCCGGGGAGAAGGCCGCCGCCGTGGATGCGCTGATCGATTCGATCCGGCGCGACCGCGAATGGAACGAGCAGGCGGCGCGCAAGCAGCTGCTGAAGTTCCTGGAAGCCTGGGGCTTCGCCGACCCGGCCTCGGTCGCGGCGCGGCGCAAGCTCTCGACCCTGCTGTTCAGCTGAACGGTGGCGCGCCCGTGCCCGCCTTCCATCCCGGGCCCGAAAGCCTGCCGGAAGAGATCGCGGTCTTTCCGCTCACGGGCGCGCTGCTGCTGCCGCAAGGCCGGCTGCCGCTGAACATCTTCGAGCCCCGCTACCTCGCCATGGTGCAGGACAGCCTGGGCCGGGGGCGGTTCTTCGGCATGATCCAGCCCGATCCCAGCGCGCCGGGGGTCACCCCGCCCGGTCTCTACGGCACGGGCTGCCTGGGCCGCGTCTCCTCCTTCTCCGAGACGGAGGACGGGCGGCTGCTGATCACCCTGACCGGCCTGCTCCGCTTCCAGGTGCGCCAGGAGCTGCCCCTGCATCCGGGGGGCTACCGGCGGGTCCGGGCGGACTACCGCCCCTGGCTTGCCGATCTGGAGACCGGCGGCGCGGAGCCCCTGCTCGACCGCGCGGCGCTGATGTCGGCGCTGCACCCCTATTTCCGGGCGCGGCGGATCGAGGCGAACTGGGAAGCGATCGAGAAGCTGCCGGACCCGATGCTGGTCACCACGCTGGCCATGGTCTGTCCCTTCGATCCGCGCGAGAAGCAGGCGCTGCTGGAGGCCCCGACTCCGGAAGACCGGGCGAGGACGCTGGTGACCCTGTTGCAGATGGATGCCCTCGGCGGGCCGGACGCCTCACCGTCCGGCAGGCCGAGCTGAACGAGAACGAGACGATGAACGACACCAAGACATCCGCCCCGGTCGATCCCCGCCTGCTGGAGATCCTGGTCTGCCCCGTGACCAAGGGACCGCTGCGCTATGACCGCGAGCGCGGCGAACTGATCAGCGACAAGGCCGGGCTGGCCTATCCGATCCGCGACGGCATTCCGATCATGCTGCCGGACGAGGCGCGCCGGCTCGACGGGTGAGCATCGCCGCGCCCCTGGTCCCGACGGAGCTACGCCTCCGCCGGGCGGAGAAGCGGCTGGAGGTCGCCTGGCCGGATGGGGTGCGCCACAGCCTGCCGGCCGAGTACCTGCGGGCGGAAAGCCCCTCCGCCGAGGTGCAGGGCCACGGTCCGGGCCAGAAGAAGCTGGTCTCGGGCCGCCGCCATGTCGGCATCATGGCGCTGGAGCCGGTCGGCCATTACGCGGTCCGGATCGTCTTCGACGACCTGCACGACACCGGCATCTACAGCTGGACGGTGCTGCGCCGGCTGGGGGAGGAGCAGGAAGGCTGGTGGCCGGCCTACGAAGCCGAGCTGGCGGCCAAGGGGCTGTCGCGCGATCCCTCCACCCGGCCGGACCATGCCGGGGCGGCGGGCGCCCGCAAGCCCGGCGGCTGCGGCTGCGGCTAGCGGCCCGCCGCGGCAAGGGGGGGGCGCCGGGGAGCGGCGTGAATTATCCGACAGGCCCGGGGCCGGCCCTTGCATCCCCGTGGGGCTCCCACACCTAACCCCGGTCCGCGCCGCGTGCCTGATCCCCGCAGATGTCCCGCGCAGCCCCCGGCGGCACGCCGTGCGGGCGAGCTGTTCAGCGGCGTTCCGGCCTGCACGGCGTGCCGCCGTTGGAGCTTCCGAACGCCGATGCCCGATTCTTCCCGCATCCTGCCCGCGGTCCTGGCCGCATCCCTGGCCGTCCTGCCGCAGGCATGGCCGGTGTCGGCCCTGGCGCAAGGGGTGGCCCCTGGGTTGGCTCAGCCGGGCACCGCCCCGCAGGCCGCGCCCGTCCGCATCCGGGGCAGCATCGTCTCGGTCGAGGGTGCCTCGATGGTGGTGAAGAGCCGCGACGGCGACACGCTGCCCGTGACCCTCGCCGGCAACCTGACCGTCGTCTCGCCCAGGCCGGTGGAGCTTTCCAGCATCAAGCCTGGCGACTATCTCGGCATCGTCGGCGTGCCGGGCGAGGGCGCGACTCTGGAGGCTCGCGCCGTCCAGGTCTTTCCCGAGGCGATGCGCGGCGTCGGCGAGGGGCATTATCCCTGGGACCTGCCGGGCACCAGCATGACCAATGCGACGGTCGATGCCGCCGTCTCCGCCACCTCCGGCCGCGAACTCACCATGGCCTACAAGGGCCAGACGCTGCGCATCCATGTGCCGCCCGGCACGCCGGTCGTCACCCCTGTCCCCGCCACGCGCGAGGACCTGAAGCCCGGCGCCGCGGTGATGTTCGGCGCCACCCGCGACGCCGAGGGCCGCCTTACCGCAACCCGCGTCACGGTCGCCAAGGACGGCGTTTCCCCGTCCAACTGAGGCCGCGGCATGTCCTCCGACCTTTCCCCGGGCCCTCCGCCCGACCTTCCCGCGGGGGCCACCCGCCCGCGCCGCCCGCGCCCGGGGGGCACCCGCCCGGAAGGCGCCCCCGCCGAGGCGGGCCGCCCGGCTTCCCGGGGTTCCTCCCGGGCCGTTTCTTCCGTGGCTCCCTGGCCCTGGCTGGACCGGGGCGGCCGCGTCTCGCCCTTCAAGACCGCCGTCTTCCTGGCCACGCTGCTGCCCGGCCTGATCGCCGGGCTGCGCTGGAGCACGGGCACGCTCGGCGCCGAGCCCTATATGGAGGCGACGCACCAGACCGGCCTCTGGGCCATCCGCTTCCTGCTGATCTCGCTCGCCGTCACGCCTCTGCGCTACCTGGCGGAATGGCCCCGTGTCGTGGTGCTGCGGCGGATGCTGGGCCTCGCCGCCCTGGCCTATGCCCTGGCGCACCTGATGCTCTACGTGATCGACCAGCGCTTCGACCTGCTCCACGTCGCCGGCGAGATCCTGAAGCGCACCTACCTCACCATCGGTTTCGCGGCGGTGCTCGGCCTCTGCGTCCTGGGTTGGACCTCCACCGACGCCGCGGTCCGCCGCATGGGCCGCAACTGGAAGCGCCTGCACCGGCTGGTCTTCCCGATCGCCGGCCTGGGCGCGCTGCACTTCTTCATGCAGTCGAAGGTCGATGTCTCCGAGGCCGTGCTCATGGCAGGCTTCCTGCTCTGGCTCATCCTCTGGCGCCTGCTTCCGGCCACGCGGCGGACCGGCTTCCTGCCCCTGCTTGCCCTCGTGCCCCTCGCCACCCTCGGCACCGCCGTCATCGAATACGGCTGGTACGCCCTGGCTACCCGCGTCCCCGCCGCGCTGGTGCTGCGGGCCAACCTGGCCCTCGGCTATGGCCTGCGCCCCGCCCAGTGGGTGGCCCTGGTGGCCCTGGCGCTCGCCTTCCTGCCCTTCCTGGTCCGTCTCGTCCGGCGCCTTCGTCCGGCGTGACGGCCGCCGCGCTTCGTATCCGCGGGTCAGGGGGTGGGTCTTTGCCATGCCCCCGTGCCCCGGAGGTTATCGTCACCGGCTGTGACGCTTTAGGATTTTAGTGTTTTAGGTTTTTAGTCCTTTATGCGGCTTGGCAGGTGCAGGGCTTTGTCCTGGGTGGCGGGTAGGGTTGGCCAAGTGACCGCCACAGGGGCAGACGACGCTGCAAAGGGGTGGCGTTGATTATATTCCTATATCGCCGGGCGGGCAGGGAAGCAAGGAACGTTTGCGGTGGCCGTGACCTGTCCGGGTGGCGGTGAGGCCGGCGAGGGTACTCTTGGCCCGAGGGGAGGGCTCTGCCTTCGCCAGGAACCTGGTCAAACGCACATGTTTGACACTGGACTTTCCGTTCTCCGGCCTTGGCTGTGGCCGGATCGCGCCGGAGGGCATGGCTTTCCGACGGGCTGTCGGCGCCACCAGCATGGGAAAGGGTGTTTTCTTCCGCTGCCGGCACTGCCGCGTGCACCAGCCCTGCGGGACCGGCCCCCGGCACCGGCCTTTGCCGGAAGCACCAACTCATCGGGTCCAGGGCCCGCAGGGTCCTGGCGGAGAGGGGGCCGGGGCGAGAGGCAGGGCCTCTCCCCCGGGGGTGGCCAGACGAAACCACGCCGGAGCCCATGGGTGAAGGGAAGGGCCGCCGTTCGTATCAGGCCTTGCGCCGGCTCCTGGCCGGCTTCGCCTCCGGTTCCGGCTCCGGTCCGGCCATTTTCCGGGCGACATGCAGCAGGGCCTGCTTGGAGGCCATGTCCAGCCGGCCATAGGCCCGCAGCAGGGCTTCCTGGTCGCCGGACAGCAGGCCGAAATCCCCCTGTTCCTCCGCCAGCAGCTCGGGCGGGGGCGGGGCGTCCGGGTCCAGCCCCACGAGGTAGGAGACCGAGCATTCCAGCACCTCCGCCAGCTTGCGCAGCGGCGTGCCGCGCGGGCTGGGCGCCTGTCCCGTCAGGATGCGCTCGATGCTCCCGGGTGGCAGTCCCGCCTTCTTCGTAGCGCTGGCGGGGTCGAGGTCCAGGCGTTCCAGCCGTGCCTCGATCCGCTCGGCCATCGGGGAAATCTCGGGAGAGGGCTCGGTCATGTGGACCGGGAAGATGAGCCCGCTGCCCCGCTCCGCCAAGCCCGCGCCTTGCCGCGAAGGCTTCCGGACCCTAGGTGGGACAGGACATGTTTCCGGTCCCGCATGGACCGGTGCCCCACACGGACGACCTGGATTTTTCATGAGCAATTCGAACTGGAAGCACCCTTCCGAGGCTGAGCGGCAAGGCCAGGCCCACCCCGAGGACGACATCGCCATTCCCGTCCACGAGACACCGGCCCCGGAGGCGGGGGAGGCCGCGGAAGCCTTGCCGCCGCAGCCCGAATCGGAGCGCGTCGCGGCGCTGGAGGAGGAGCTCGCCGCCCTGCGCGACAAGTGGATGCGGGCGGAGGCCGAGGCCCAGAACGCCCGCAACCGCCAGCGCAAGGAGGTGGAGGACGCCCGCAACTACGCCATCCAGAAATTCGCCACCGACGTGGCCGAGGCGGCGGACAACCTGCGCCGGGGCCTCGATGCCCTGCCGCAGCCCGAGCCGGGCGAGCCCGAGCTGCTGGGCAAGCTGCGCGGCGGCTTCGAGGGGGTGGAGCGCTCCTTCCTTTCCATGCTGGAGCGCCATGGCGTGCAGCGGGTGGAGGCGGCCGGCCGGCCCTTCGACCCGGCGCTGCACCAGGCCATGGCCGAGCAGCCGGCCCCGCCGGGCGTGGAGCCGGGCACGGTGATCCAGGCCTGGACCCCGGCCTGGACGCTGAACGGCCGCCTGTTGCGCCCCGCCATGGTGGTGGTCGCGGGCAAGCCGGCCTGATCCGCCGCCGCGACATCCGGGCCGCCGACATCCCCGCCCTGGCCAGGCTGAACGACGCCCATGCGGCGGAGCTGAACGCGGTCGGGGAGACGGGATTCGCGGATCTGGCGCGTGGCGCCTTCCGCGCCCGCGTCGCGGTGGGGGAGGCGGGCAGGCCCCTGGGTTTCCTGCTCGCCTTCGCTGGCCTGCCGCTGCGCGGGCCGAACCATGGCTGGGTCCACCGCCATCGTCCGGGTGCGGTCTATGTGGACCGCGTGGCCGTCGCCGCCGCGGCCCGCGGGCAGGGGATCGCCCGCCGCCTTTACGAGGATCTGGCGGCGGGCCTCCTGGCCGCCGGGCGCTGCGGCGTGGGCTGCGAGGTCAACCTGGACCCGCCCAACCCCGGCAGCCTCGCCTTCCATGCGAGGCTGGGCTTCCGCCCGGTGGGCGAGGCGCGGGACCCGCGGAACGGCAAGCGCGTCCTCTACCTGTTCCGCGGAGCAGGCCCCGGCCCGGCCGCCCCGCCGTCTGCCGGAGCGCCGCCTCCTGGACCGCCTTTCGGGCCATCCCGGCCCTGACCGGCGGTTTCCGGCGGAATCCGGGGGTCTGACTCGCGGGAAGCGCGCAAGGAGGGGCCGCTTTGCGGGTGTTGCCCTCTTGTTGCCAAAGCCCTGGAACAATACATCCTTGGTCGCGGACCGGTCCCGGTCCGAACCAATTCCCCACATCCGAGCAAATGGGGACCGGCACGGCGCCTGAGCAGGGCCGTCCCGATCCGCCGCAGAGGAGAGACGGATGAGCAAAGTTATCGGCATCGATCTCGGCACCACGAATTCCTGCGTCGCCATCATGGAAAGCGGCGAGGCCCGGGTGCTGGAGAATGCCGAGGGCGCGCGCACGACGCCCTCCATGGTCGCCTTCACCAAGAATGGCGAGCGCCTGGTCGGCCAGGCCGCGAAGCGCCAGGCGGTGACCAACCCCACCGACACGCTCTATGCCGTGAAGCGCCTGATCGGCCGTCGCTTCGACGACGCCATGGTGCAGAAGGAGAAGAGCCTCGCCCCCTTCCACATCGTGCGCGCCGACAACGGCGACGCCTGGGTGGAGGCGCGCGGCGACAAGATGGCGCCGCAGCAGATCAGCGCCTACGTCCTGGGCAAGATGAAGGAGACGGCCGAGAACTACCTCGGCGAGCCCGTCTCCCAGGCCGTGATCACCGTCCCGGCCTATTTCAACGACGCCCAGCGCCAGGCCACCAAGGAGGCCGGCCGCATCGCGGGCCTCGAGGTGCTGCGCATCATCAACGAGCCGACGGCCGCCGCGCTGGCCTATGGGCTCGACAAGAAGAACTCCGGCACGATCGTGGTCTATGACCTCGGCGGCGGCACCTTCGACGTTTCCGTGCTGGAGATCGGCGACGGCGTCTTCGAGGTGAAGTCCACCAATGGCGACACCTTCCTGGGCGGCGAGGACTTCGACCAGCGGGTGATCGACTACCTGGCCGACGAGTTCAAGAAGGAGAACGGCATCGACCTGCGCGGCGACAAGCTCGCCCTGCAGCGCCTCAAGGAGGCCGCCGAGAAGGCGAAGATCGAGCTGTCCTCGGCCAAGCAGACCGAGATCAACCTGCCCTTCATCACCGCCGACGCGACCGGCCCGAAGCACCTCGTGCTGCAGCTGACGCGCGCGAAGCTGGAGGCGCTGGTCGATGACCTGGTGCAGCGGACGCTGGAGCCCTGCCGCAACGCGCTGAAGGATGCGGGCCTCGCCGCGAACGAGATCGACGAGGTGATCCTGGTCGGCGGCATGACCCGCATGCCCAAGATCATCGAGACGGTGAAGCAGTTCTTCGGCAAGGAGCCCGCCCGCAACGTGAACCCGGACGAGGTGGTCGCCATCGGCGCCGCCATCCAGGGCGCGGTGCTGAAGGGCGAGGTGAAGGACGTCCTGCTGCTCGACGTGACCCCGCTGAGCCTGGGCATCGAGACGCTGGGCGGCGTGTTCACCCGGCTGATCGACCGCAACACCACCATCCCGACGAAGAAGTCCCAGACCTTCTCCACCGCCGACGACAACCAGACGGCGGTGACCATCAAGGTCTTCCAGGGCGAGCGCGAGATGGCGGCGGACAACAAGCTGCTCGGCAACTTCGACCTGCAGGGCATTCCGCCCGCGCCGCGCGGCGTGCCGCAGATCGAGGTGACCTTCGACATCGACGCGAACGGCATCGTCTCCGTGAGCGCCAAGGACAAGGCCACCGGCAAGGAGCAGAACATCAAGATCCAGGCCCGCTCCGGCCTGAGCGAGAACGACATCGAGCGCATGGTCAAGGACGCCGAGGCGAATGCCGAGGCGGACAAGAAGCGGCGTGAGGCGGTCGAGGCGCGCAACAACCTGGAGGCCCTGATCCACCAGACCGAGAAGACGCTGGCCGAGGCCGGCGACAAGGTCGGCGCGGCGGAGAAGGGCGAGGTCGAGGGCGCGCTGGAAGCGGCGAAGTCGGCCCGCGAGAACGGCGATGCCGAGACGCTGAAGCAGGCGACCGAGCGGCTGTCCGCGGCGGCCATGAAGATGGGCGAGGCCATGTACCGCGCCCAGTCCGAGGCCCAGGGTGCCTCCGGCCCGTCCTCCCAGGGCGCGCCGGGCGCGGGGCAGGGCGCCGGTGGTGCGGCCGGGGGCCAGCCGGGCGACGGCAGCAAGGTGGTGGACGCCGAGTTCGAGGACGTGGACCACAACAAGAAGAACCAGGGCTGACGGGCTGAGAGGCCTGCCGGCGCTGTAGGGCACGGCGCCCGGCCCGTGGGGATTTTGCCCCCCGGGCCGGGCGTTTTGCTATGAAGCGCCTCTGGTGTCCTGCCCGCGGCAGCCGCGGATCAGCAGGCCACAGGGAAAATTGGCCGGTTCGGTGATCGGGATCGCCGGACCAGGCCCGCCCTGCGAACGGGACGACGATGGCAAAGCGCGATTACTACGAAATTCTGGGTTGTGCCCGTGACGCGGGCGAGGACGAGCTGAAGAAGGCCTATCGCAAGCTCGCCATGAAGTACCATCCGGACCGCAACCAGGGCGACAAGGGCGCCGAGACGCGGTTCAAGGAGCTCAACGAGGCCTACGACGTCCTCAAGGACGGCGAGAAGCGCGCCGCCTATGACCGCTATGGCCATGCTGCCTTCGAGGGCGGGGGTGGCGGCGGGGCCGGGGGCTTTGGCGGCGGCGGCTTCGCCGGCTCGCCCTTCGAGGACATCTTCGAGCAGATGTTCGGCGCCAATTTCGGCGGCGGCGCGGGCGGCGGCGGCCGTGGCCGGGGCGGCGCGGCGGCGGGCCGTGGGTCGGACCTGCGCACCAGCATCGAGATCAGCCTCGAGGAAGCCTTCGCCGGGGTCAAGAAGACCATCCGCGTGCCCAGCTCCGTGGCCTGCGAGGCCTGCGACGGCTCGGGCGCCGAGGGCGGCAAGGCTTCCGTGCAGACCTGCGCCACCTGCCATGGCGCGGGCAAGGTCCGGGCGCAGCAGGGCTTCTTCCTGGTGGAGCGCACCTGCCCGACCTGCGGCGGCACCGGCCGCACGGTGAAGAACCCCTGCAAGGTCTGCCAGGGCGCCGGCCGCGTGCAGCGCGACCGCACCCTCAACGTCACCGTTCCGGCGGGTGTCGAGGACGGCACGCGCATCCGCCTGTCCGGCGAGGGCGAGGCCGGGCTCCGCGGCGCGCCCGCGGGCGATCTTTATGTGGATATCGGCGTGCGTACGCACCCGCTCTTCGTGCGCGACGGCAACAACATCTTCGTCCGCGTGCCGCTGCGCATGACCCAGGCGGCGCTGGGCGGGGCGGTGGAGGTGCCGACCATCGATGGCGGCCGCGCCCGCGTCACCATCCCGCAGGGCACCCAGGCGGGCGACCAGTTCCGCCTGCGCGGCAAGGGCTTCTCCGTGCTCCGCTCGGCGGCGCGCGGCGACATGTACGTGCAGGTCAGCGTCGAGACGCCGCAGAACCTGTCCCCCCGCCAGCGCGAGCTGCTGGAGCAGTTCGAGGCCGAGGCGCGGGAGGGCGACCGGTCCTCGCCGGAATCCGAGGGTTTCTTCGCCAAGGTGAAGGAGTTCTGGGACGGGCTGGGCCGCTAGGGCGGATCGCGTCCGGATGGAAGCATCCGGACGCCGCCCGCATCCGCCTCAGCGCAGCGTCGCTTCCTCCAGCACCGCCAGGGTCTGGCCGCCGCCATCGGTCAGGGTCAGCACGCGCCCGGCGATCCGGTAGCCCCTGGCCGCCTCCAGCGCGGCGAAGAAGCGGTTCTCGCGTTCCCCGGTGTCCCGGTCGAGGCAGGCCATGCGGGTGCTGGCCACGGGGCCGATCCGCAGCGTGCCCGGTCCGGACAGATAGGTGCCGGTCAGGCGGTTGCAGCCTCCGGAGCCGGAAACCCGCTTGTTCTGCGCGTCGAACTGCAGGAAGGGGGCGCGCTGGTTCTGGCCGGGGGAGACAGGCTTCCCGTCCAGTTGCGTGAGGCGCCAGGCGACGCCTTCCAGGGGCTGATCCGGCGTGGCGGCCACGGGCTGGGCTGCTGGTGCGGCATTCGCGGGCGCGGGGGCCGTGGCGGTTTGCGGGGGGGCGGAGGGATCGGCGCAGGCGGCGAGGCCGAACAGGCCACTCGTCGCGAGGGCCAGGAATGCGCCGCGGCCGGGAAGCAGGGATCGTTTCATCGAGGTTCTTCTGGCCTCCGTGTGATGGGGGATGGAGCCTAGTCCGGTATTCCCACCTGCGAACCCCGCCGCTGCTCAACTCATGGAGTGCATGCTCGCCGGGACGCCATATGCGGGGCCGGATCAGTCGCGGAACACCACCGTGCGGCTGCCGTTGAGCAGGATGCGTCCTTCGAGCTGCCAGAGCAGGGCGCGGGACAGGACGCGGCGCTCGATGTCGCGGCCCTGGCGGATCAGGTCATCGGGCGTGTCGTTGTGGCTGATGCGTTCCACGTCCTGCTCGATGATCGGCCCTTCGTCGAGATCGGCGGTGACGTAGTGCGCCGTGGCGCCGATGAGCTTCACGCCGCGCGCATGCGCCTGGTGGTAGGGGCGCGCGCCCTTGAAGCCCGGCAGGAAGGAATGGTGGATGTTGATGCAGCGCCCGGCCAGCTTCCCGGCGAGGTCGTCGGAGAGGATCTGCATGTAGCGCGCCAGGACCACCAGGTCCGTGCCGGTCTCCTGCACCAGCGACCAGATCCGCTCCTCCTGCTCCCGCTTGTTCGCCTTCGTCACCGGCAGGTGGTGGAAGGGGATGCCGGCGAAGTCGAGATGCGCATAGGTCTCCAGCGGATGGTTGGAGACGATGGCTGTCGGGATCATCGGCAGCTCGCCGATGCGCCAGCGGTAGAGGATGTCAGCGAGGCAGTGGTCGAAGCGGGAGGCCAGCAGCATGACGCGCTGCCGCTCGCCCCGGTCGCGCAGGCTCCAGGCCATGCCGAAGCGTTCCGCCACGGCGCCGAAGCCCTGCCGCAGCGCCGCCAGGTCCAGCCGGTCCTCGGGATGGTCGAGGGTGATGCGCGCGAAGAAGCGGGTGCTTTCCGTGTCGTCGTACTGCTGCGCCTCGCGGATGTTGCCGCCGTGCTCGAAGATGCAGCCGGCCACCGCCGCCACGATGCCGGGCCGGTTGGGGCAGGACAGGGTCAGGATATATTGCGTGGCTGTCATGTGGCGTCCGATGGCTGGTGAAGGCCGGGCGGGCGTGCCGCCGGGCATGGCCCGGTCCGCGCCACGGCATGGGGGCCGCGTTCCCGCCGGTTCCTGACGGTTGTCGCGACCGGGCCGCCGGCCAGCTTCCGGGGGCCGGCCCCCTCATAGCCCGAGGCTGCCGCGGCGGGCCAGGGGGTTGGCGGGCGACGGCGGAAGTGCGTTCCGGATCACCACCACGCGAGGCAGGCCGGTTTCCGTGCCCGTCATCTCATCCTGTTGATCGGCCGGGGCGGGCAGGCCCGTTCTCATCCGCGGATGGCTGGTTCAGCCTCGCCGCAACAACGGATCACCGAACGTCACGATGCGATTCACGATGGGCCCACGCCCGCCATCCCCCGCGCGGGCGCGCCTGTCCGGCCACGGCCCGTCCACCGTCTCCTGACCGGCGCCGTGCCGCAGATCTTCTCTCCCCAGGCCGACACGCTGGCCCGCGCCGGGCTGCTGGGTGTCCTTCTGTTCATCCTGGCTGGGCTCGGCCTGTTGCTCTGGCTGCCTTTCACCGCGCATGTGACGCGGCAGGACATGGTGGTGGAACAGCCCGTGCAGTTCAGCCACGCGCATCATGTCGGTAGCCTCGGCCTCGACTGCCGCTACTGCCACACCTCCGTCACGGAATCCCGTTTCGCGGGGGTACCGCCGACCGAGACCTGCATGACCTGCCATTCGCAGATCTGGACCAATGCCGCGATCCTGGCGCCGGTGCGCGAAAGCCTCGCGAAGCATGTGCCGATCGCCTGGCAGCGCGTCCACCGCCTGCCGGACTATGTCTTCTTCGACCACAGCGTGCATGTGCACAACGGCGTCGGCTGTGCCACCTGCCATGGCGATATCGGGCGGATGCCACAGGTCCGGCAGGTGGCGCCGCTGACCATGGGCTGGTGCCTGGACTGCCACCGCGACCCGGCGCCGAACCTGCGGCCGGAGGATGCCATCACCCGCATGGACTGGACGCCGCCCGCCGACCGGCGGCGGCAGGGCGAGGCGCTGATCCGCCATTACATGATCCAGACGGAAGGGCTGACGGAATGCTCCCGCTGCCACCGCTGAGCGATCCTCCGTCCGATATTCCGGAGGGCGGACCGGTGATGAGCCGGCGCCGGGCCGGGCTGGCGCTGCTGGGCACGGCGCTGAGCCTCACCGCCTGCGGCCAGCCGGCGGAGGAGATCGTCCCCTATGTGGAGCAGCCGGAGAACGTCGTCCCCGGCGTGCCGATGCGCTATGCCACGGCGCTGACGCTGAACGGCTATGCGCGCGGCGTGATCGCCACCTGCTTCGAGGGCCGCCCGGTGAAGCTGGAGGGCAATGCCGCGCATCCCGGCAGCCTCGGCGGCACGGATGCCTTCACCGAGGCGGCAATCCTCTCGCTCTATGACCCGGACCGTTCCCGCGCTGTGCGCCAGGGCATCCGGATCGCGCCGCGCGACGCGCTCTTCACCGCCCTGCTGCCGCAGATCCGCAAGGCGGAGGCGCGTGGCGGGGCGGGGCTGCATCTGCTGACGGGGCACCTCACCTCGCCCACCCTGCTGCGGCTGATCGGCGATGTGCGTACCCGCTTCCCGGGCCTGCGCTGGCACGCGCATGAGCCGGTGGGGGAGGAGAACCTCCGCGCGGGCGCCGCGCTGGCCTTCGGGCGGCCGCTTTCCGCCCTGCCGCGCCTGGACCGGGCCACCACCATCCTGGCGCTGGATGCCGATCCGCTCGGCCCCGGGCCGGACCAGCCACGCCACGCGCGGGGCTTCGCCGCGCACCGGCAGGCCCGGAGGGGGCAGTCCGGGGACTTCTCGCGCCTCTATGTCGCGGAATCCGTGCCGAGCCTGACGGGCGCCAAGGCCGATCACCGCCTCGCCCTGCCGCCCGCCGGGCTGCGGGACCTCGCCATCGCCCTGGCGGCCGGGCTGGGCGCGCCGCTGGAGGCCCCGGCCCTGGACCCCGCCGTGGCGCGCTGGCTAGAGGCCGCGCTGGCCGATCTGCGGGCCCGCCCCGGGGAAGGGCTGGTGCTGGCCGGCCCCTGGCAGCCGCCGGAGGTGCAGGCGCTGGCGCACTGGGCCAACCACCGTCTCGGCGCCCCGGTGGAGTACCGCGAGCCCTTGGCGGAGCGGGCGCCGGAGGACCTCGCCGCGCTGGCGGAGGCCCTGCGCGGCGGGGCGGTGGAGACGCTGCTGATCCTGGACCGCAACCCGGTCTACGACGCGCCCGCCGATCTCGGCTTCGCGGAGGCGCTGGGCAAGGGCGGCGCCTTCACCCTGCATCTCGGCGGCTCCTTTGACGAGACCGCCGCCGCCTGCCGTTGGCACGTGCCGATGACCCATCCGCTGGAGGACTGGGGCGATGCCCGGGCCACGGAGGGCACGGCCAGCCTCGCGCAGCCGCTGATCAAGCCGCTCCACGACACGGTCTCGCCCGCCCAGGCCCTGGCCGCGCTGCTCGGGCGGCTGGACAGCGACCCGTATGCGGAGCTCCGCGCCACCTGGCGGGGCACGGGGCCCGGGGCGGAGTTCGAGGACTGGTGGCGGCAGGCGCTGCATGACGGGGTGCTGCCGGACAGCGCGCCCGCCCCGGTGGCGCCGCCGGAGCCGCGCCTGCCGGAACTCCGCGCCGTGTTGCCGGAGGCCGGGCTGGTCCTCGCGCTGCGCCCCGACCCTGCCTGCTGGGACGGGCGCTTCGCCAACAATGCCTGGCTGCAGGAATGCCCGAAGCCGCTGACCCGGCAGGTCTGGGGCAATGCCCTGCTGCTCGCGCCCGAGGAAGCGCGGCGGCGCGGGCTGGAGGCGGGCGACCGGGTGGCGCTGGACTGGCGCGGGCGGCGGCTGGAGGCGCCGGTCCTGCCGCTGCCCGGCATGGCGCCGGGCGTGGCGGCGCTCAGCCTCGGCTATGGGCGGCGGCGGGCGGGCTCGATCGGCGACGGGCTGGGCGCGGATGCCTATGCGCTGCGCGACAGCCGGGCGCCCTGGGGCGGCGCGGGGCTCGCCCTGGCGAAGACCGGCCACCGGGGCGAGGTGCTGCGCCCGCTCGACGCGCATGGGCTGGAGGGCGACCGGCACAGCCTGTTCCGCGCCTTCGGCCTGGAGGAGCTGGCCGGGCGCGAGGCGCCGCCGTCGGCCACGCCGCCCAGCCTGCTGCCCAGCCTGCTGCCCCGGCAACCCGCCCCGGATTTCCCGGCCTGGGCGATGGTGATCGACACCACGCTCTGCATCGGCTGCAACGCCTGCGTCATCGCCTGCCAGGCGGAGAACAACGTGCCCGTGGTCGGGCCGGAGGAGGTGGCGCGGGGCCGCCACATGGCCTGGCTGCGGGTGGACACCTACTGGCAGGGCGAGGCGGAGGCGGACCCGCGCCCCGGCTTCCAGCCCGTGCCCTGCATGCATTGCGAGCAGGCGCCCTGCGAGCCGGTCTGCCCCGTCGCGGCCTCGGTGCACGACAGCGAGGGGCTGAACGTGCAGGTCTACAACCGCTGCATCGGCACCCGCTTCTGCCAGGGCAACTGCCCCTACAAGGTCCGGCGCTTCAACTTCTTCGGCTATAATGACGGGCAGGAATACGCGAACCTCGGCGATCCGGTGGTGGCCGCGCAGCACAATCCGGAGGTGACGGTGCGGGCGCGCGGGGTGATGGAGAAATGCACCTACTGCACCCAGCGCATCAGCGCCGCCCGCCGCGTCGCGGAGAAGGAGGACCGGCCGCTCCACGCCGATGAGGTGCGCACCGCCTGCCAGAATGCCTGCCCGGCCCAGGCCATCGGCTTCGGCGACCTGAAGGCGGAGGGCTCCGCCGTGGCGGCGCTGCGGCGGGAGCCGCAGCACTACGCGCTGCTGGGCGAGCTCGGGACGCGGCCGCGCACCACCTATCTCGGCGCCGTGCGAAACCCTCATCCGGGGCTGGAGGACGGGGCATGAGTGGCGCCACCGACGGGCTGCTGCCGCGCGAGGCCAGCTACGGCTCCCTGGTCGGCACCGTCGCCGACCCGCTGCTGCGGGAGAAGGCGGGCGGACGCTACCGCATCGCCTTCCTGCTCGCCCTGCTGGTGACGCTGATGATGGCCGCCATCATCACCTGGCTCTTCGCCCAGGGCATCGGCATCTTCGGCAACAACACCTCGGTGGTCTGGGGCTTCCCCATCGCCAACTATGTCTGGTGGATCGGCATCGGCAATGCGGGGACCTTCATCTCGGCGGCGCTGCTGCTGACACGGCAGCCCTGGCGCGCGGCGATCAACCGCTTCGCCGAGGTGATGACGATCTTCGCCGTCTCCATCGCCGGGCTGTTCCCGATCCTGCACCTGGGCCGGCCCTACCGCGCCTATTGGGTGATCCCCTATCCGAACTCGATGGGCCTCTGGCCGCAATGGGACAGCGCCCTGGTCTGGGATGCCGCCTCCATCGTCGCCTACCTGGTCTTCTCGGTGCTGTTCTTCTTCCTGGGCCTGATCCCGGACCTCGCCACGTTGCGCGACCGGGCGCAGACGCGGGCGGGGCGGCGGGTCTATGGCGTGCTGGCGCTGGGCTGGCGCGGCTCCGCCCGGCACTGGCAGCTGCACGACACGGTGTACCGCGCCATGGCGATGATCGCCCTGCCGCTGGTGGTTTCCGTGCACAGCGTCGCGGCGCTGGATTTCGCGGCGAGCCTGATGCCGGGCTGGTCGGAGTCGATCTTTCCGCCCTATTTCGTGGTGGGCGCGCTCTTTTCCGGGTTCGGCATGGTGATCGTGCTTGCCGCCGCGATGCGCTGGGGGCTGGGGTTGCAGGCGGTGATCACGCCGCGCCATTTCGAGGTGATGGCGCGGGTGGTGCTGGCCGGGGCGCTGGCCATGGGCCTGTCCTATGGCACCGAATGGTTCAACGACTGGTATGGCGGCGACGCGTCGGAACGCGCGCACCTGCATTTCCTGTTCAACAGCCCCTATACGGCCCTGTACCTCGCCATGCTCGCCTGCAACGTGCTGGTGCCGCAGCTCTTCTGGATCGGTGCGCTGCGGCGGCGGATCTGGTTCGTGGTGCTGGTGGCGGTGGTGCTGAACATCGGCATGTGGCTGGAACGCATCCTGATCATCTGGAACACGCTGTCCCACACGCACCTGCCGGCGACGGAAAGCGTCTTCCACCCGACGCCCTGGGACTGGGGGCTGCTGGCGGGCACGCTGGGCTTCTTCGCGCTGCTGATGCTGACCGCGTCGCGCCTGCTGCCGGTGGTGGCGATGCACGACATGGGCAAGTTGCTGCACCGGCGGAGGCGGGAGGGATGAGCCCGCCGCCGCTGCTCCTCGCCGAGTTCCGCGATCCGGACACGCTGCTGGCCGCCGCCCGGCGGGCGCGGGAGGCCGGGCTGCACCCGATCGACGCGCACACGCCCTTTGCCGTGGACGGGCTGCCCGAGGCGCTGGGCCTGCCGCGCTCCCGGCTGCGGGTGCTGATGCTCGCCGCCGGGCTGGCGGGGGCGGCGCTGGCCTATCTGATGTGCTGGTACGCCTCCGTGCACGGCTATCCGCTGCTGGTCGGCGGGCGGCCGCACCATGCCTGGCAGGTCTATCTGGTGCTGAGCTTCGAGGGCGGCATCCTGGCCGCGGTGCTGGCCGGGGTGGCCGGGTTCTTCTTCGCCAGCGGCCTGCCGCGCCTGCACCATCCGCTCTTCGAGGCAAAGGATTTCGAGCGCGCCAGCCAGGACCGCTTCTTTCTTTCCGTGGCCGATCCACGGGCCGACGAGGCGCGCCTCGCGGCGCTGCTGGACGGGCTCGGGCCGCTTTCCGTGCGGGCGGTGGCGGCGTGAGGGCGCCGGTCCTCCTGCTGCCGCTGCTCCTGCCGTCTCTCCTGCTGGGGGGCTGCAAGCAGGAGATGGCGCAGCAGCGCCGCATGGACACCTACGAGCAGACCGGGGTCTGGAAGGACGGCACCACCGCGCGCCCCATCCCGGCCGGCACGGTGGCGCGGGGCGACCGGGCGCGCGATGCCGCCGCCCTCGCGCCGCCGCCCGTCACCCCGGCGCTGCTGGCGCGCGGGCAGGAGCGGTTCGGCATCTTCTGCACGCCCTGCCACGGCCTGTCGGGCGAGGGCAACGGCATGATCGTGCAGCGCGGCTTCCCGCCGCCGCCCTCCTTCCACACCCGCCGCCTGCGCGCGGTGCCCGCCCGCTATCTCTTCGACGTCATCACCGAGGGTTATGGCGTGATGTATTCCTATGCCGCCCGCGTGCCACCCGAGGACCGCTGGGCCATCGTGGCCTATCTCCGCACGCTGCAGCTTTCCCGCCACGCCACCCTGGCCGAGGCGCCGGAAGCCGCCGGGGCAATCCGGGAGGCGGGGCCTTGAGGGCGCCTGCCCTGCTTTCCGGCTGGCATCCGGTGCTGGCGAGCCTTGTGGCGGCGCTGCTGCTGCTCGGCTGGGGCCTGCTGCTCTCGCCGGGGCTGGCGGCGGTGGGCTGGCTGGCCGGGCTGCTCTTCTGGCTGGGCATCTCCCTGGGCGCCTTCGTGCTGCTGGCGGTGCATGCCCTTACCGGCGGCCACTGGGGCGCGGCGCTGGACGGGGCGCTGGTGCCCGCCGTGGCGGCGCTGCCGCTCTTCCTGTTGCTCGCCCTGCCGCTGGCCTTCGCCATGCCGGCGCTCTTTCCCTGGGTGGCGGACCCGTCACGGGTCCTGCATGCGGATGTGGCGGCGCTCTACCTGAACCCGCCCGGCGCCCTGCTGCGCGGCGGGGTCTCGCTGCTGCTCTGGTCCGCCCTGGCGCCGCTGCTGGTGCTGCTGCGCGGCGCGGCGCGGACGGCGCTGGGGGCGGTGGCGCTGCTGCTGCATGTGGTGCTGCTCACCATGCTGTCGGTGGACTGGCTGCTGTCCATCGACCCGCGCTACCACTCCACCGCCTTCGCGCTGGGGCTGCTGGTGATGCAGATGCTGGCGGGCCTCGCCTGGGCGGCCGTCCTGCGGCCCGAAGCCGGCGGCGGCGAGCCGGGCCGGGCCGGGGATCTCGCCGGGATGCTGGTGGCTGCCGCGCTGGGCACGCTCTACCTCACCTATGTCCAGTACCTCACCGCCTGGTACGGCAACCTGCCGGACAAGGCCGCCTGGTTCCTGCTGCGGCGGGAGGCGCCCTGGCCCTGGGTGCTGGCGGCGGCGCTGCTGCTGTCCGGCCTGCTGCCGCTCTGCGGGCCGATGCTGCGTTCCTGGCGGCGGAGCCCCGGGGCGCTGGCCCGCATCGGGCTGGGGGTGCTGGCGGGGCTTTGGCTGCACCTGCTCTGGCTGGCCGGCCCGGGCTTCGGCGCCTGGAGCCTGCTGAGCGGGGCCCTCGGCCTCGTCGCCGTGGGGGGCGCCTGGACCGGGCTGGTGCGGGGCGTGCTGGCACCCCGCCTGCGGCGCCCCGCCGCGCCGGCGCGGGAGGGGCTGCGCCATGGCTGAGGAGATCCGCACGCGCGAGCCGCTGGACCTGTACCCCCGCGCGGTGCTGCTGGTGGGGTTCGGGACGCTGCTCTTCCTGCTGCTGGGCATGGGCGGGCTGTTCTGGGTCTATAGCCGCACCGGCATCCGCACCAACCAGCCGCCCCCGCCGCAGGATTTCCCGGCGCCGGAACTGCAGACCGATCCGCGCGGCGACCTCGCGCGCTTCCTGGCGGAGCAGCGCCAGGGACTGGAGGGCTACGGCTGGGTGGACCGGGCGCGGGGCCTGGTCCGCATCCCGGTGCAGCGGGCCATGGAGATCCAGGCCGGGCGCGGCGCGGAGGCCTATGGGCCGCTGGAGGCGCCGGAGCCGGGTGTGCCGCTGCCGGTGCGCCCCGAGGCGGCCCGCAGGGGGGAGGCGGGGCCATGAGGCTTTCCCGGATGCGGCCAGGCTTCCTGGTGGCCGTGCTGCTGCTCGCCCTGGCCGGCCCGGCCCGGGCGGCCCTGACCGAGGCGCAACTGGCCGAGGTGGAGCTGGCGCCGCCGCCGGGCGCGCGCCTGCCGCCCGGTCTGGCGCTGCGGGACGAGGACGGGCGCGATGTCACGCCCGCCGCCCTCCAGCACGGCCTGCCGGCGGTGCTGGTGCTGGCCGACTTCACCTGCGTCACGCTTTGCGGCCCGGCGCTCGGGATCGCCGCCCATGCCCTGGCGGAGACCGGGCTGCGGCCGGGGCGGGACGTCGTGTCGCTCGCCATCGCCCTGGGCTCCCGGGATGGGCCGGCCGAGGCGCGGGCGATGAAGGCGGCGCATCTGGGCGGGCTTCCGCCGGAGCTCCTGGCCGCCACGCATTTCCTGACCGGCCCGGCCGTCCCGCTGGCCGAGGTGCAGTCCGCGCTCGGCTACCGGGCGCAGTTCGACAGGGAGGCCGACCGCTATGCCCATCCCACCGGTATCCTGGTGCTGACCGGCGACGGGCATGTCTCGCGCCTGCTGGACGGGCTGGCGCCCGATCCCGGCGTGCTGCGGCTGGCGCTGGTGGAGGCCTCGCAGGGCCGCGTCGGCACGCTGGGGGACCGCATCCGCCTGCTCTGCTACGGGCTCGACCCGGCGCACGGGATCTACAACGGCGTGGTGAAGCGGGCGCTGACGATGGGCACGGTGCTGACCCTGGGCGGGCTGGGGCTGTTCCTGTTCCTCGTCTCGCGCCGGCGGGTGCCGGGCGGGATGCGCCCATGAGCGGGTTCCGCCTCTGGCCCGACGCCGCCTCGGACGTCGCGCAGCGCACCGACCTGATCGTGGTGATCATGCTGGTGCTCTCGGGCGCCATCCTGCTGCTGGTGACCTGCCTGCTGCTCGGCTTCGCCATCCGCTATCGCCGCGGCTCGAAGGCGCCGCGCGGGCCGCTGCCGGAGATCCTGCAACGGGAGGTGGAGGTCGGCTGGACCGTGGCCACGGCGCTGCTGGCGCTCGTGCTCTTCGCCTGGGGCGGCGCCACCATGCTGTCCTTCGGCGGCGCGGAGCAGGGGGACGCGGTGGAGATCCATGTCCAGGCCAAGCAGTGGATGTGGAAGACGCGGCACGCCAACGGGGCGCAGGAGATCGACGCCCTGCACGTGCCGCTGGGCCAGCGGGTGCGGCTGATCATGACCTCGCAGGACGTGATCCATTCCTTCTTCGTCCCGGCCTTCCGGGTGAAGCAGGACGTCCTGCCCGGCCGCCTGACCGAGCTGCGCTTCACCCCCACCAAGCCCGGCACCTACGAGCTCTTCTGCGCCGAGTACTGCGGCACGCTGCACGCCCGCATGGGCGGCACGGTCACGGTGCTGGAGCCGGACGACTACGCGCGGTGGCTGGCGGCGCAGCCGGAGGCCGACGACCTGGCCGGGGAGGGCAGGGTGCTCTTCACCGCGCTCGGCTGCTCCGGCTGCCATGCCGGCAGCGCCACCGTCCACGCGCCGCGGCTGGAGGGGCTCTACGGCCGCCAGGTGCCGCTCTCGGACGGGCATTTCGTCACCGCCGACGAGGCCTATCTGCGCGATTCCATCCTGCAGCCGGCGAAGCAGGTCGTGGCCGGCTTCGCGCCGCTGATGCCCTCCTTCGCCGGGCTGGTGGGAGAGGACGAGCTGCAGCGCCTCGTCGCCTATATCCGCTCCCTGCGGGAGGAGAAGTCACCGTGAGCGACATCGCCGCCGACGCCGCCATGGCGCCCCGTGCCCGCCCGGCGGAAGAGGAAAGCTACCTGACGGCGGAACGGGGCATCGCCTCCTGGCTGCTGACCACCGATCACAAGCGCATCGCCCTGCTCTACGCGGCGGCGCTGACCGCCTTCTTCTTCATTGGCGGGGCGGGGGCGGTGGCGATCCGGATGGAGCTCTTCACGCCGCAGCAGGACCTGATGTCGGCGGACACCTACAACCGGATGTTCACCCTGCACGGCACGGTGATGGTCTGGTTCTTTCTGGTGCCCTCCATCCCCAACACGCTGGGCAACTTCCTGCTGCCGCTGATGATCGGGGCGAAGGACCTCGCCTTTCCGCGGCTGAACCTGTCCTCCTGGTATCTCTTCGTCGGCGCCGGCGCCTTCCTGGTCTATGCGCTGATCGCCGGCGGGGTGGACACGGGCTGGACCTTCTACACGCCCTATTCCACGATGTTCTCCAACTCCTACGTGCTCGCCGCCGTCTTCGCGGTGATCGCCGTGGGCTTCTCCTCCATCATGACGGGGCTGAACTTCATCGCCACGGTGCACATGCTGCGCGCGCCGGGGATGCACTGGTTCCGCCTGCCGCTGCTGGTCTGGGCGATCTACGGCACCAGCCTGGTGATGGTGCTGGCGACCCCGGTGCTGACCGCCGTGCTGCTGCTGATCTTCGCCGAGCGCGCCTTCGGCCTGCCCGTCTTCGACCCGGCGCGGGGCGGCGACCCGCTGCTGTTCCAGCACCTCTTCTGGTTCTACAGCCACCCGGCCGTGTACATCATGATCCTGCCTTCCTTCGGCGTGATCAGCGAGATCGTCACCTGCTTCGCCCGGCGGCAGATCTTCGGCTACAGCTTCATGGTCTATGCGATCCTCTGGATCTCGGTGATCGGCTTCCTGGTCTGGGGCCACCACATGTTCGTCTCGGGGCAGTCGCTCTATGCCTCGCTGGTCTTCTCCTTCCTCTCCTTCGTCATCGCCGTGCCCTCGGCCATCAAGGTCTTCAACTGGACCTTCACCCTCTACCGGGGCGAGATCGTCTTCGAGTCGCCGATGCTCTACGCCATCGGCTTCATCGGCCTCTTCACCATCGGCGGGCTGACCGGGCTGTTCCTGGCCTCCATCCCGATCGACGTGCACGTGACCGACACCTATTTCGTCGTGGCGCATTTCCATTTCATCATGGTGGGCGGCGCGGTCACGGCCTTCTATGGCGGGCTGCATTTCTGGTGGCCGAAGATCACCGGGCGCCTCTACCCGGATGGCTGGGCGCGCTTCGCCGCCATCCTGATGTTCTTCGGCTTCGGCTTCACCTTCTTCCCGCAGTTCATCATGGGCTATCTCGGCATGCCCCGGCGCTACGGCGCCTATCCGCCGGAGTTCCAGGTCTATCACGTCATGTCCTCCTGCGGCGCGGTGCTGCTGGCGGGAGCCTATCTGCTGCCGATGGGCTATCTCGCCTGGTCGCTGTTCCGCGGGCAGCGCGCGGGGAACGATCCCTGGAACGCCACGGGGCTGGAATGGCAGACCACCTCGCCGCCGCCGCGCGACAATTTCCGCGTCCCTCCGGTCGTGAAGACCGGCCCCTACGTCTACCATGACGAGGATTTCGGGCCGGACCGCCGCACCGAGGAGCCGCACCGGAACCAGGACGAGCCCCGGTGAGCGCGGCGGACCTCCCCGCGGCGCCCGCGCCCGATCCGATCCGCGAACCCTGGGAGAGCCTGCACCGGCAGCGCCTGGGCTCCAGCCTCGGCATCTGGATCTTCCTGGGCAGCGAGGCGATGCTCTTCGGCGGGCTGATCATGGCCGTGGTGGCGAACCGGGCGCTGCATCCGCAGGCCTTCGCCGCCGCCGGGCACGAGACGGACGTGGTGCTGGGCACGCTCAACACCGCGATCCTGCTGACCAGCAGCCTGACCATGGCGATCGCCTCCGAGGCCGCCCAGGCGGAGCTGCGCCGCACGGCCCTGCGCGGCTTCGCCCTGACGCTGCTGCTGGGCCTGGCCTTCCTGGCGGTGAAGGGCTTCGAGTACCACAAGGACATCACGGAGCGTCTCGTGCCCGGGCCGGGCTTTCCGCTGCCCGACCCGGCCTCGCAGATCTTCTTCGGCTTCTACTGGGGCATGACCGCGCTGCACGCGCTGCACATGACGGCGGGGCTGGGCGTGGTCGGCTGGCTGGGCTGGCAGGCCTGGACGCGCCGCCGCGCGCTGCGCAGCCCGGCCTATGAGGTGGTGGCGCTCTACTGGCACCTGGTCGATATCGTCTGGGTCTTCCTCTACCCGCTCTTCTATCTCGGGGGACGCTCGTGACCGCGCCGCACGGCCTAGCCGAGGCCGGTCCGCGCAGCACGCGCGACATCCTGCGCGCGACCCTGCCGCTGTGGCTGGCGCTGATGCTGCTGCTCGCCGCGACACTCGGCCTCGCCTATGTGCCGCTCGGTCGCTGGAGTGCGGCGGTGGCCTTCGGCATCTCCGGCGTGAAGACGGTGTTGATCGGCGTCTTCTTCATGAAGCTGCGCGACGCGATACCGCTGGTGCGGATCGCCGCCTGCGCCACGATGCTGTGGCTCGCCTTCCTCTTCCTGCTCACCTTCGCCGACCTGCTGACGCGCGCACCCCTGACGCAGCCGGGGACGATCGTGCCATCGATGGGCTGATCCGACCCGCCGCTTTTCCCCTGTTCTTGCGTTGCGCTTCGTGGCTGGCCGCCGGGGGAGAGGCGCTGCCTCTCACCCCGGACCCCCTCTCCGCCGGGGACCGGAGCCGGTCCCCGGACCCCGGGCTTTCGTTGGTGCCTGTGGTAGCCGTCAGACTGTGGGTTGCTCCCCGGGAACAGGTGGAGACGCGGGGCACCTGAAGAGAAAGACATGCTGTCCGCGCCTGTGGCACCGGCGGTCCGCCGGAGAGCCAGGCTCTCCGGCGCGATCCGGCCGCAGCGAGAACCAGCTCGTCGGGTCCAGGGCCTGCAGGGTCCTGGCGGATAGGGGGTTCCGGGGGAAAGGCAGCGCCTTTCCTCCGGGACGGCGCAATGCTGCCCGGCCATCATCCACGGCCGGGCGGCATTGCGCATCAGGCCGGCACGACCGGTGCCTTGTCGCGGCGCAGTGCGCCGATCACCTGCTTGTCCAGATGCAGGTGCGACTGCAGGAGCTGCTGCGGCGTCAGGGCCATCCATTGGTTCAGCGACAGGTCGGCGTAGTGGTCGCTGCGGAACATCTCCAGGAAGCGCAGGGTGGTGCTGCCGGTGTTCTCGACGTAGTGGCCCATGGCGAAGGGCACGTAGCCGACATCGCCCGCCACGTAGTCGAAGGTGCGCGCCTGGCCGGAGGCGGCGAAGACGCCCATGCGTGCCTGCCCCTCGATGTAGTACTGCCATTCGTTGGTGTTCGGGTGCCAGTGCAGCTCGCGCAGCCCGCCGGGCTCGATTTCCACCAGGGCCGCGGCGATGGTCTTCGAGGCCTTGAAGACGGAGGAATCCGTGATGCGCACCGTGCCGCTCTTCGTGCGGATCGGGTCCTGCGCCAGCATGCGGTGGCTGAAGCTCCCGGCCGAGGGCACCTGCGTCACGCCATCGAGGCGGTCCTGCGCCAGCGGCCCGGGCTTGTCCGCCTTGAAGATATAGAGCTCGTCCGGGCTCGGCGTATGGCCGAAGAGATTGGCGGGCACGCCGAAGTTCTTGGCCAGCACCTCGGCCGGCACGCGGCGGAACCAGTCGCTGATCAGGAAGGTGCTGTCCTCGTCGAAATGCCCGTCGTCGAAGACGAGCAGGAACTCGCAGCCGTCATCGCCCAGGCCCTGGATCGAATGCGGGATGCCGCCGGGGAAGTACCAGAGGTCGCCGACGCCGACATCGTCCACGAACTGCCGGCCCTGCGTATCGATCGCGGTGATGCGGGCACTGCCGTAGAGCATGTAGGCCCACTCGGCCTCCTTGTGCCAGTGCAGCTCGCGCACGCCGCCGGCATTGAGGCGCATGTTCACCCCGGCGATGTCCTGCGACACGCCAAGCTCGCGCACCGTGACCTGCCGCGTCCAGCCGCCGCTTTCCTGCCGCACATGCGCGTCGGCATAGGAGAAGCGGAGGTTCGGCAGCGTCCCGTGATCCGTGGAGGGCGGGTTCAGCATGTCCGGATTCTGCCGCGTGCGCGACAGGTCACGCGGGCCGGGATCGGTGCCGCCGGTGTTGGGGGCGCGGCTGGGCTGCGGGGTCTGCGCGGCCTGTTGCGCGCCCGCCGCGGCGGGCACCAGGGCGGCGGCTGCGGCGGTTCCGGCGATGACGTTCCGGCGGGAGACCGAATTCATGAGTTATACTCCGTGTGACCAATCGTTCATGTCGATCACAAGTATTCGAGTCTCCCGGCTTTGCCCGATAACTTGCCGCGGACTTATGGGGCGGCCCGTCCCACGCGTCCATGCGGGGGGTGCTTCAACCTCTCGCGACGATGCCTCATGGGCGCGCGTCAGATCTCGGTGCGGACCTGCCAGAGCTCCGGGAAGAAGGAGCGTTCCAGCGCCGTGCGCAGGAAGGCGACGCCGGCGGAACCACCGGTCCCGGCGCGGAAGCCGATGATGCGCTCCACCGTCTTCATGTGGCGGAAGCGCCATTGCTGGAAGGAATCCTCCACATCCACCAGCTCCTCCGCGAGCTGGTAGAGATCGAAATGCGTCTCCGCCTCGCGGTAGATCCGCAGCCAGGCCGCCTGCAGTTCCGGGCTGTGCCGGTGCGGCTGCGTCAGGTCGCGCTCCAGCAGCGACGCCGGCAGGGCGAAGCCGCGCCGTGCCAGAAGGCGGATGGCTTCGTCGTAGAGGCTCGGCGCGCGCAGTGCCGCGTCCAGCGCCGCGTGTGCCGCCGTGTCGTGCCGGTGCGGCAGCATCATCTTCGCGTCCTTGGCGCCCAGGCGGAATTCCAGCATCCGGTACTGGAAGGACTGGAAGCCGGAGGACTTGCCCAGCACGCCGCGGAAGCTGAGATAGTCCGCCGGCGTCATGGTGGAGAGCACGTCCCAGGCGCCGATCATCTGCGACTGGATGCGCGAGACCCGGGCCAGCGCCTTGAAGGCCGGGTCCAGCGCGTCGCGGCGGATGGAATCCAGCGCCAGGCCGAGTTCGTGCGTGATCAGCTTCAGCCAGACTTCCTGCACGTGGTGGATGGTGATGAACAGCATCTCGTCGTGATGCGTGCTGAGTGGCTGCTGTGCCGAGAGCAGCAGGTCGAGCCGCAGGTACTCCCCATAGCCCATGCTCCGCGCGAAATCGGTGTGGATGCCCTCGGTGACGCGGCTGGGCAGGGGTTCGGCCCCGGGGGAGTCCGTGGGAGAGCTCAGGGAGGCATTCGTCGGGGCGCTC
The DNA here is from genome assembly GCF_000622225.1 of Roseomonas mucosa ATCC BAA-692. Lineage (GTDB taxonomy): Bacteria > Pseudomonadota > Alphaproteobacteria > Acetobacterales > Acetobacteraceae > Roseomonas > Roseomonas mucosa. The sequence goes on from NZ_KK211412.1 coordinate 242,543, forward strand.
ATCGGGGCGGGCTCCGGATCGGGGCTGGAAAAGGGTGCCGGTTTGCGGCCGGCCGTGACCGCGGCCAGGATAGCACCGTCACCCCCGATGCGCCGGACCCGATGACCCTTTCCCGGACCAGTTCGCTCTTCCTGTCCTCCGCCCGCAGCCGGGAGGAGCTGGACCGCGACTACAGCCCCAGCCTCTTCGTGGATTCCCTGCCGGCGGTGATCGGGGACTGGGGGCGGCGCACCGCCCTGGTCAAGGCCCGCCACGCCGGACGCCTGCGCTCCGACCTGGCCTATGGACCGCACCCGCGCGAAAGGATCGACTATTTCCGCGCGGCGAATCCCTCCGGCGCGCTGCTGGTCTATCTGCATGGCGGCTTCTGGCAGCATGTCTCGAAGGAGGAATCCGGCTTCCTCGCCCCCGGCTGGGTGGAGGCGGGCGTCGATGTCGCCGTGATGGACTATGCCCTGGCGCCGGAGGTCACGCTGCCCGCCATCGTGGCGCAGGCGCGGCGCGGCCTGTCCTGGCTGCTCTCCGAGGCCGCCACCCTGGGCTTCGATCCGGGGCGGGTGGTGGTGGCGGGGCATTCGGCGGGGGCGCATCTCGCCGCCATGACCCAGATCGGCGCGGCGGTGCCGCTGCGCGGCCTGGCGCTGCTGTCCGGCGTCTTCGAACTGGAGCCGGTCCGGCGAAGCTATGTCAACGAGGCCGTGGGCATGGACGAGGCGGCGGCGGCGGCGCTCAGCCCGGCGCGCCAGGACCCCGCCCGCCCGCTGCCCCTGCTGGTCGCGGTGGGCGAGCGCGAGCCTGTCGCCTTCCAGGAGCAGGGCCGCCTGCTGGCCTGGAACTGGCGCGAGGCCGGCTGCCCGGTGGAGTGGCGGCTCCTGCCGCGTCACACGCATTTCAGCCTGCTGGACGATGCGGGCGACCCGTCCTCGCCCCTGGGCCGGGGCATCGCGGAACTGCTGGGCATGGAGGAGAGGCGATGAGACAGGAGATCGATGCGGGCCTGCCGGAGCCGCGGCAGCCCTTCGCCTGGGCGATCCGCAGCGGCGGGCTGATCTTCACCACCCATGGCCCCGTGCGGCCGGATGGCACGATCCTCCAGGCGGGAATCCGGGAACAGGCCCGGCTGGCCCTGGAGAACCTGCGCCGGACGATGGAGCAGGCGGGGGGCAGCCTGGACGGCGTGGTGCAGGCCACCGTCTACCTGCTCGACGCGGCCGACATGGCCCCGGTGGACGAGGTCTATCGCGAATTCTTCCAGCCGCCTTATCCCAACCGGGCCAGCGTCGTGGTGGCCGGGCTGGTCGCGCCGGGCATGCGCTTCGAGATCCAGGCCATCGCCGCCCTGCCAGGCTGAGGCGCGGTCCGGCAGGGTGATGGCTTTCCGGTTGCGCTCCATGTTTGGCGTTGCTCTGTCCCCGGGGGACAAGGCTCCGCCTTTTCCCCCGCACCCCCTTATCCGCCAGGACCCTGCGGGCCCTGGACCCGGTGAGTTGGCTCTTGCTGACGCCGGATCGCGCCGGAGAGCATCGCTCTCCGGCGGACCGCCGGTGCCACCAGCGCGGACACGGTGTCCTTCTTTTCGGGAGCCCCGCCTCTCCACCTGCTCCCAGGGACCAAGCCCCAGGATGACGGTCACCACGGGAACCCACGAAAGCCCGGGGTCCGGGGACCGGCTTCGGTCCCCGGCGGAGAGGGGGTCCGGGCGGAGAGGCGGCGCCTCTCCCCCGGGGACCGGCCACGGAGCGGAACGGTCACGGCCCGCCGAATCCCTCGGGCCCCAGCAGGAAGCGAAGCCCGTGGCTCAGCGCCACCGGCACGGCGGAGATATGCGTCTCCCGGGGCAGGCACTCGAACTCCACCCGCGCGGCCGGGCCGAAGCGGCGGGCGATGGTGTCGGCTATCGTCCGGGCGTTCCCCACCATGGCGCGGGAGGCGCGGCGGCGGTCGGTGGCTTCGCGGTCCGGCAGGGTGTCCTCCCAGGGGGCCAGCGCCTCCTCCCATTCCCCGACGCCGATCCAGGCCCGGGGCGCCAGGCCGTTGCCCTTCCGGGATTCCAGCCCGGCCATGAGGCGCGGCCGGTTCCACCAGACCGAGGGGCTGATCGCGAGATAGGCGGAGAAGCAGGCCGGGTCCTGCGCCAGCACGTCGAGGGCGAAGAAGCCCGCCAGGGAGTGGCCGATGATCGCCTGCCGCGCCGGGTCCAGCGGATGGCGCGCGGCGACCAGCGGCTTCACCTGTTCCTGCAGGAAGGCCAGGAAGGCATTCCGCCCGCCGGTGGGGGGGCCGCTCGGGGCGCCGCGCCCGGGGCCCTCCACCGAGGGGCCGGGCGTGTAGTCCAGGCTGCGCCGCAGACGGTCCAGCGGCTGGTCGGTCGGATAGGCGATGCCCGCCACGACGGCCGGGCACAGGCGCGACACGCCGGGGCGGAAGCTGCCCTGCCGCAGCAGGTCCGCCACGGTGCCGAAGCAGAGATTGGCATCCAGCAGGACCAGGAGCGGGAAGCCCTCCGGAGGCGGGGGTGCCTGCGGGACGGACAGGAAGATGCGATAGGCACCCGAGGGGCCGTCCAGCGCCAGCGCTGTGGTCCCGGGCAGGCTGACCTCGGCCATGCTCGTCGTGAACTCCTCGATCCCCGCCGCGCGGCGCGTTGCCCGCCCCCGGCCGCGGCGGAGGGGTTTTACGCGCGCATCGTCGCGCCGCCATCGACGTAGAGATCGGTCATGGTGATATGCCCGGCGCGGTCGGAAAGCAGGAAGACCACCGCCTCCGCGACATCCTCCGGCGTGGCGAGCTTGCCCAGCGGGATGCCGGTCTTGAAGGCTTCCGGCACACCCGCGATCACCCGCGCCGCGCCGTCCGCATCCGACCACATCCCCGTCTGCATCGGCGTGAGCGTCGAGCCGGGAGCCACGATGTTGCAGCGGATGCCGTGGGGCGCCAGTTCCAGCCCCAGGCAGCGGGTGAACATGGTCGCCGCCGCCTTGGAGGCCGCATAGGCCGCCATGGCATGGCGCGGGATGCCGGCGGCATTGGAGCTGACGGTGACGAGGCTGCCGCGCCCCCGCGGCTGCATCCGCCGGGCCAGGGCGCGGGAGATGTGGAACACACCTTCCGCGTTCACCGCGAAGACGCGGCGCCATTCGGCATCCGTGGTCTCCGTGACCAGGGTGGTGGAGAGCACGCCCGCGACGCTCGCGCCGAGATCGACCGGCCCCCAGTCGCGCTCCACCCGCTCCACCAGCGCCTCCACCGCGGCGCTGTCGGTGACGTCCAGGGCCTCGGCCCGGATGTTCTCGCCGGGGGCGATGGCGGCGGGGTCCAGGTCGGTGGCGACGACGCGCGCGCCCTCCTCCCGCAGGGCCCGCACCACGGCGGCGCCGATGCCGCCGCCGGCGCCTGTGACCAGGGCGATGCGTCCCGCTATTCCGCTGCCGCGCATCCGCTTCCTCCTTCCGTCTCGAAACGGGCCATCCGCTCGGCCAGGAGCGGGGCGATCCGCGCCACGATGCGCTCGCCCACGAGCTCCTGGTGCAGCGCCGGCATGTCCAGCACCTCCAGCCGGGTCGCGTAGGGACGCCAGAGCTCAGGCCGGATCTCCAGCCGCGCCTGATGGTCCCGCGCCGCCCGGACATGGGTCAGCCGCCCGTCGAAACGGCCATGAACATGGCCGCGCACCAGGCGGTTGTTCGACTGCACCACGCGCACCACGCCATCCAGCGCTGCTTCCGGCAGGCGCCCCAGCGGGCTGTCGCCTCGGCGCAGGAACTCCGTCACCGCCTCCCGCGTCAGCACGAGACCGGGCGGCAGGCGCTCCGGATCGTGCCCGGCGATGGCCAGCAGGGCGCGGAGACCGCCTTCCGGTCCGGGATCGGGCTGGTCGCGCCACACATCCGCCGGATAGGCGTCGAGCAGCGCCACCAGCCCCACCGGATGGCCCAGCGCCCGCAGCCGCACCGCCATGGCCTGGGCGATGATGCCGCCCACCGACCAGCCGAGGAGATGCACCACGCCTTCTTCCCCCTCGGCCGGCTGTACCGCCAGGATGCGCGCGACATAGTCGGCGGCCAGCGCATCGAGACTTTCGGGCGGGGGCTGCGATGCCTCCAGCGCCGGGGCCTGGAGGCCATAGACCACACGGCGCGGCGAAAGGGCGCGGGCCAGGGTGCCGTAGCACCAGGAGATGCCGCCCGCCGGATGCACCACGAAGAGGGGCGGCAGGGCGGGATCGCCATCCGAAAGGCGGATCAGCGGCCCCAGCCCGGTATCGGCGACGCGCGCGCCCTCGTCGATCACCCGGGCCAGCGCGGCCACGGCCGGATGCTCGAAGATCGCGCCCAGCCCGGGGTCCCAGCCCCATTCCTCACGGATGCGGAGGGTCATCTCCACCGCCAGCAGGGAATGGCCGCCCAGGGCGAAGAAGTCGTCCTCCGCCCCGACGCGCGGCAGGCCCAGCGCCTCGGCGAAGAGGGCGGCGAGGCGGCGCTCGGTCTCCGTGACGGGCTCGCGTCCGGTCTCGCCGCCATAGTCCGGCGCCGGCAGGGCGCGGCGGTCCAGCTTTCCGCTGGCATTCACCGGCAGCGCCTCCAGCGCCACGAAGGCGGCGGGCAGCATGTAGTCCGGCACGCGCGCCGCCACATGGGCGCGCACCGCCTCCGCCGCATAGCCCTCGCCCGGAACGAGATAGGCGACGAGGCGCCGGTCGCCCGGCCTGTCCTCCCGCGCCACGACGCGGCCCTGCGCCACGCCCGGCGCGGTGGCGAGCACGGCCTCGATCTCGCCCAGCTCGATGCGCAGGCCCCGCAGCTTCACCTGGTCGTCGGCGCGGCCATGGAACAGGATCGCCCCGTCCGCGCGCAGGCTGGCAAGGTCGCCGGTGCGGTACATCCGCTCGCCCGGATGGAAGGGGTCGGGAAGGAAGGCGCCTTCCGTCAGGTCGTCGCGGCCGAGATAGCCGCACGCGAGCTGCCGCCCGGCGATGAAGAGCTGCCCCGTCACGCCCGGCGGCAGCGGGCGCAGCGACTCGTCCAGCACGTAGAGCCGGGTGTTCCAGACGGGAAAGCCGATCGGCACGGGGCGGGAGCGGTCCTCAGGCCCGGCGGGCCAGAAGGAGACATCCACCGCCGCCTCGGTCGGGCCGTAGAGGTTGTGCAGCTCGGACCGCAGCGTGGCGTGGAAGCGGTCGCGCAGCTCGGGCGGCAGCGCCTCGCCGGAGCAGAAGACGCGGGCCGGCGATAGGCCCCGCGCCGTCGGCTCGGCCAGGAAGGCGGCGAGCATCGAGGGCACGAAATGCGCCGTGGTGATCCCGCCGTCCCGGATCAGCGCCGCCAGCGCCGCGGGGTCCTTGTGCGCGCCGGGCGGGGCCATCACCAGCGTGGCGCCGCTGAGCAGCGGCAGGAAGAACTCCCAGACCGAGACGTCGAACGTCATTGGCGTCTTCTGCAGGATGCGGTCGCCCGGGCCGAAGCCGTAGTGCTGCCGCATCCATTCCAGGCGGTTCACGATGGCCCGGTGCCCGACCATCACGCCCTTGGGCTCGCCGGTGGAGCCGGAGGTGTAGAGCAGATAGGCGAGGTCGCCAGGCTCCGGGCCGGGCGGCAAGGATGCCTCGCTGTCCAGGTGCCAGGATTCCGGCGGCAGGCAGGCCAGGCCCTCCAGCGCCGGCTGCCCCGGGGGCGCCAGGGCCAGCACCGGTTGCGCGGAGGCCAGGATACGGGCGATGCGCGCGGGCGGGTGCGAAAGGTCCAGCGGCAGATAGGCCGCCCCGGCGCGGAGGATCGCCACCAGCGCGATCTCCAGCGCCAGCGACCGTTCCAGTGCCACGGCGACGACGCGGCCCGGCCCGGCACCCCGCGCGCGCAGTTCCAGCGCCAGGGCACGGCTGCGGCGCTCCAGCTCCGCATAGGTGAGGCGACGGCCCTCGCCCTCCAGCGCGATGGCCCCGGGCGTCTCGGCCATCCGGCGCTCGATCAGCGCGGCCAGCGTCGTGTCGGGCACGGGATGGGCGGTGGCGTTCAGCGTGCGGAGCGCCCAGGCGGCCTCGGCCGGCGTGGCGGTCGGCACATCGGCCAGCTTGTCCGCGCCCAGGGCGGCGCCCAGGAAATGCACCAGCCGCTCCGCATGCGCCGCAAGCGCCGCTTCGTCGTAGAGGGCGGGGTTGGCCTCCAGCTCCAGCCGCAGCCGGCTGGCGCGCGCATCGCCGCGCAGGGTGATGGTGATGTCGTCCACCGGCCCGGTGCCGAGGATCTCGATCTCCGTGGCGAGGCCCGGGAAGTCCGGCGCCTCCTCGAAGGGCAGGATATTGACCAGGGCGCCGTAGAGCCGGCGCCCGGCACCGATCCGCCCGAGGTCGCGGCGGATCTGCTCGCCGCGATAGCGCCCGTGGCGCCGCGCCTTGGCGAAGCGCTTCGCGGAGGCGGCCAGGAACTCGTCGAGCGGCGCGTCCTCCGGCACCGGCAGGCGCACGGGGAGGACATTCATCAGCATGCAGGGCAACCGCGCCGCCGGGCTGCCGAGGCGGCTCATGAAGCCCAGCCCGATCGCCGCCTCCCCGCCCCCGGCATGGCGGCGGAGATAGGCGCCGATCAGGGCGGACAGGATGTCCGGCCAGGGCAGCGAGGTGACCTCCGCCCGCGCGCGCAGCCGCTCCACCACGCCGCCCTCCACGGCGCGGGCGAGGCGGATGGCGTGGTGGCCGGAAGGGGCGGCGCCGGGGACGAGGCTCGCCACCTCGCCCAGCCCCGCCATCGCCTCGCGCCAATAGGCGGCATCGGCCTCGCGCCTCGGCGAGGCGCGATAGACGGCATCCTCGCCCAGCGCGGCCTCCAGCCCCGGCGGCGGCGATCCCACCTCCGGCCCGCCGAGGCGCTCGGCATAGAGGGCGGCGGTGCGGCGGGTGATCAGCTCGGTGCCGAAGGCATCCACCGCCAGGTGGTGCACGCGCTGGTACCAGAGATGCCGCTCCGGTCCGAGGCGGTAGATGCGCTCCGCCGCCAGCGCCTCGCCCTTCAGGCCGCGCGGCGTGTCCATGTCGTGGCGCATGGCGGCACGGGCCTTGGCCTCGCCCTCCGGATCGCCGGACAGGTCGATGACCTTCACCTCCGGGCGCAGTGCGGGATCGATGGCCTGCACCGGCTGCCCGTCGCGTTCCTCGAAGCGCAGACAGAGCGCCTCGGACTCCGCCACGGCCTGGGACAGCGCGGCGCGGAAGGCGCCGAGGTCGAGCTTCCCGTGCAGGGCGATGAACTGACCGGTGTTGAAGACCGGGTTCTGCGGGTCCAGGCGCTGTGCGTACCAGAGTCCGGCCTGGGCTTCGGTCAGCCCCAGCCAGGACAGGGGCGGCTGGGGGGCCGTGCCCATCTCAGCCCCCGGCCTGCGCCTTCTGGCGGCGCTCCACGATCGCCCACCAGGTGTTCAGCGTCAGCTCCTCGGCGAACTCGCCGAAATCCAGCGACAGGCCGCGCTCGCTCCAGAGCAGGAGAAGGTTCATCGCCCGCATGGAATCGAGGCCCAGGTCGATCAGGCTGTCATCATCGCCGATCTCCGACGGGTCCTCGTGCAGCAGGCGCGCGATATCGGCGCGCATGCCCTCCCTGGTCAGCGGGGCGTGGCTCACAGGACCTCCAGGATCTGCGTGGTGGTCATCGGCACGCCGCAGACATCGGCGACGTAGCGCAGCGCCATGTCGTGCTTCTCGCGCGAGAAATCGGCCACCGCATCGGCGGCGTAGAAGGGCTCGATATCGCGCATGAAGGCCTCCGCCGCCGTCAGCAGGCAGCCGATATGCGCGTAGATGCCGCAGACGATGATCTGGTCGCGGCCGCGCGCGCGCATCAGCGTTTCCAGGTTGCTGCGCTGGAAGGCGCTGTAGCGATGTTTCACCAGCACGAAATCGTCCGGCTGCGGCGCCAGCTCGTCCAGGATCGGCTGATGGTCCTGCGACCAGCTCATGCCCCGGCCCCAGAGATCGGCCTGCAGCCCGCGGTCGCGCCGGTCCTGGTCGCCTTCCTGCGCCGTGTAGAAGACGGGGATGCCGGCCCGGCGCGCCTTGGCGGCCAGGGCGTGGATATTGGCCAGCACCGGCTCGATCGGCGGTTCGTCGGGCGTAAAGGGGCCGACGAAATAGCGCTGCATGTCATGCACCAGCAGCGCGGCGCGGTCGCGCTCCAGCCGCCAGGGCGCGCGCGGCGCGGGAAGCTCCTCCGCGCGCGGCAACGGATAGGCGGGGATGCGCGGCAGGCCCTTGGCACTCGACATCACGATTCCTGCTGTTCCAGGAACTGCGCGCGCAGCCGGGCGCGCAGCTCCTTGCGGCTGATCTTCAGCGCCGCGGTGGTGGCGAAGCGTTCCACGAAGACGACCTGGTCCGGCACCTTGAAATCGGCGATGCCGCGGCTCCGCATCCAGGCCTTCAGCGCCGCCGGCTTCGGCCTCTCCCCTTGCGGGATCACGAAGGCGCAGATGCGCTCGCCCAGATAGGGGTCAGGCACGGAGACGATGGCGGCGTCGAAGACGTTCGGATGCGCCAGCAGATGGTCCTCCACCTCCTCGGCCGAAATCTTCTCGCCGGCGCGGTTGATGTGGTCGCCCGCCCGGCCCTGCACCTCCAGATAGCCGCCCGGCAGGCGGCGCACGATATCGCCGGTGCGGTAGTAGCCGTCCCCGGTGAAGGAGCGCGCATTCGCCGCGTCGTCGTTGTGGTAGGCGCGGATCGTATAGGGGCCGCGCGTCAGCAGGTGCCCGGGCTCGCCCTCCGGCACCGGCTCGCCGGCATCGTCCACGATCAGCACCTCGTCATCCGGGCTGATCGGGCGGCCCTGGGTGTTGACGATGATCTCCTCGGGATCGTCGAGGCGGGTGTAGTTCACCAGCCCCTCCGCCATGCCGAAGACCTGCTGCAGCGTGCAGCCGAGCGTGGCGCGCACGCGCTTCGCCCCCTCCGGCGTGAATTTCGCGCCGCCGACCAGCAGCACCTTGAGGCTGCCGAGGTCGTGCTTCGTGTTCGGCGCCGCCTGCATCCAGAGCAGCGCGAGCGGCGGCACGAGGCCGGTGATGGTCACACGCTCCCGCGCGATGATCGGAAAGGCGGTCTCGGGGCTCGGATTGGGGCTCAGCACCACCCGCGCGCCGGCATGGAGCGCGCCCATATGGCCGGGCGAGCTCATCGGAAAATTATGCGCCGCCGGCAGGGCCACGAGGAAGACGCTTTCCGCCGTGACGCCGCAGATCCCGTTGCTGGCGCGAAAGCTGTAGATGTAGTCGTCATGCGTGCGCGGGATCAGCTTCGACAGCCCGGTGCTGCCGCCGGAGATCTGCAGGAAGGCGACCGAGGACGGATCCGGATCGGCGGGCAGGCCGCCCACCACGTCGCGCGGCTCGGCCACGCAATCCTCCAGCGCGGTGAATTCCTCCGCCGCGCCGATGATGACCACATGCCCCACCGCCGGCACTTCCGCGCGCAGCGCCCGCGCCAGGGTGCGGTAGTCGAAGCCGTCCGCCCGCTCCATGGTGACATAGCCCCGTGCCTCGGCACGGCGGGCGAAATGCGCGATCTCGGTGATGCGGTGCGCCGGCAGGGCATAGACCGGGATCATCCCGGCGCGGAACAGGCCGAAGACCACGGAGAAGAACTCCGCGACATTGCCGATCTGCACCACCACCCGGTCGCCGGGGCGCAGGCCCAGCCTCAGGAAGCCCGCCGCGTGGCGCTCCGCCCGCTCCCAGAGATGGCGATAGGTCCAGTGCCGTGCGCCGTCCACGATGGCCACCGCGTCCGGATGCTCCGCCGCGCGCTGGCGCAGAAAGCCGGGGAAGGTCTCGCCGCGCCAGTAGCCCGCCTCGCGGTAGCGCCGGGCGAATGCCTCCGGCCATTCCTGGCGCAAGGGGGCCACGGGGGGGATCATGCATCGAACTCCTGCCCTGGCGGCACGCCCAGGGCATTCAACATGGCGCGGAACTTGGCCGCGGTCTCGCGCGCCTCGGCCTCCGGATCGGAGCCCGGCACGATGCCGGCCCCGGCATAGAGCCGCGCCCGGTTCCCGGCAATCTGGGCGCAGCGGATGGAGACATGCCAGGCGCCATCCCCGTCGCGGTCGCACCAGCCCACCGCCCCGGCGTAGAAGTCCCGGTCATGGCCTTCCAGCGCCTGGATGCGCTCCGCCGCCCGGTCGCGCGGCACGCCGCAGACGGCGGGGGTGGGGTGCAGCAGCGCGGCGAGGTCGGCGGCGGAGGTATCGGGGTCCTTCAGCTCGCCCTCGATGCGGGTGCCGAGATGCCACATGCTGCGGGTGGCGGTGACGGTGGTGCCCTCCGGCGCGGCGAGGTTCCGGCAATGCGGGCCCAGCATGTCGAGGATGAACTCCGCCACCAGCGCATGTTCCCGCCGGTCCTTGCCCGAACGGCCCAGCGCCTCGGCGGCGGCGCGGTCGGCCGCCGGATCGGCCTCCCGCCGCGCGGAGCCGGCCAGGGGATGCGACAGGACGGCACGGCCCCGGCGGGCGACCAGCAGCTCCGGCGTCGCTCCGGCCAACAGGCGCGGCGTGCCGCCCCCGGCGGGCGGCAGCGGCACCAGGAAGGCGGTGACGGCCGGGTCGGTGTCCAGCCGGCGCAGCAGGGCCTCCGGGTCGATGTCCCGGTCCGCCGTGGCGAGGAGGCGGCGCGACAGGACCAGCTTGGCCAGGGCAGGCTCCGCCGCCATGGCCTCCAGCGCGCGGGAGACGGAGGCGGCATAGACGGCCGCCGATGGCTCCGGACGCAGGGACCAGCGCGGGGCGACCGCGTCGGGCGGGGCGGCAGCCCCGGCGGGTTCCGCCACCCGCCGGGGCGCGGTCAGGTAGTCCGGGGCGGCGCGGTCGAAAGGCAGCGCGCCGGCCAGCAGCGGGGCCTCCGGCTGCGCACGGAAGAAGCCGCGCACGCGCTCGCCCAGCGTCGCCGCCGGGCCGCGCGGCAACAGGCCGGCCATCCCGTCCCCCCGCAGGCGCCGCCGCCCGGACAGGAAGGCGAAGCCCGTGGCCCGCCCAGCGGAGGCGGCGGACGGGGAAGCCCCGCCCTCCGCCGGGATCGATCCGTCCCCCATCACCCGTCCCCGCCGCTCAGGGCTTGATGATGGTGACGGTGTCGCCGTTCGGGTCCTCGACCGGCGGCTGGCCGCGCGGCGACATCTTCGCCTTGTTGGTGACATAGGCAAAGTTGGTGCGCGGATCGACGGCGACCGTGTTGGGATGCGTGCCGGTGGCGAGGCTGGCGAGCACCGACAGGCTCTTGCCGTCGATCACGCTGACCGTACCAGCGCCGCGGTTGGCGACATAGATCAGGCCGTTGTTGGGCGACAGGGTGATGCCCAGCGCTCCCTCGCCGGTCTTGACGGTGTTCAGCAGCTTGCCGTCCGCGGCGTTCAGCACGGTCACGTCGCCGCTGCCCTGGTTGGTGACCAGCAGGCGGCCATTGGCGGCATCGAAGACGAGGTTGGCCGGCCTCTCGCCGCCGGAGGCGAAGCGGCGCTTCACGGCGCGGCCGGCGAGGTCGATCTCGACGATCTCGTTATCTCCCATGGCCGCGGCGAAGAGGCGCTTGCCCGCCTTGTCCAGCGCCAGGCCGGAGATGCCGCCCTTCAGGTCGCCAACCGTGCCGGCCACCTTCTTCGTCGCGCCGTCGATGATCCAGACCGCGCTGGGCTTCTCCTTCGCGCCGAAGGCGGAGGCGTAGACGGTGTTGCTGTCCTCGTCCACCAGCACCTGGCGCAGATGCGCACCCTCGCCCTCGCTGATCTTCACCGCGCTGTTGTCGCGCAGGTCGATGGCGGAGACGGAGCCGCTGCGGGTGTTGGTGGTGTAGAGCGTCTGCGTCCTGTTGTTCAGCGCGAGGCCGAAGGCCGGCTCGTCCCGCAGCTCGATGGCGGAGCTCGCCTCCAGCGTCACGGGATCCAGCACCATGATGCTGGCGTCGTTGGCGCCCCGCTGGCCGGCCGCGGCGACATAGACGCGATTGGTGGTCGGGTTCACCACGATCTCGTAGAGGCCCGGCGCGATGCGGCGGTTGCCGCCGATCGCCGGCGCGGCGAAGGCCGGGGCGATGCGGCTCATCACGGCGGCCGAGGTCACCAGGCCCAGCAGGGAACGCCGCGAAAGCCCGAAAGGAGCCGGAAGCGTCGTCGGGTGCGTCATCATGCGTGGTTCCGTCCGCTGATCCTGATGGACGACCGGTAAGGTCGGCCCTTGTGCGCGCGGATGAACCCAGACCCACGTTCGCTCGCGGCCGGTCATGCCCCGGAAAGAGGGCCCATCCACTCGGAGGCGCGTTTTAATGAGAACCACTCGCACTAACAAGGGCCCTGATGGAAACCCTCCCGCCCTGGGTCGATCCTGGCGGCAGAACCAGGGCCGGTCCGGGAAGTGCCACCCGGGAAAGTGATCCTGCGGGCGGCGGGCTCTCTGGCTGTTCCGCTTCCTGATCGGTCCCCTGGGGAGAGGCTCTGCCTCTCCCGCCAGCCCGCTCTCCGCCAGGGACCGAAGCCGGTCCCCGGACCCCGGGCTTGAGTCGGTTTCCGTGGCTGCCGTCAGACCGAAGGGTTGCTTCCCGGGAGCAAGTGGAGACGCAGGGCTCCCGAAGAAGAAAGAAAAGCACCCTGCCTGCGCTGGCGGTACTGGCAGTCGCCGGAGAGCGTGGCTCCCCGGCGCGCCCCCGGCGTAAGGCGGACGGGTGTGTCAGACCGGGCGGCGCAGGTCCAGGGTGCGCGGATGCTCCAGCCCGACCGAGAGCACCGGCTCCGCCATCGGCCCGGGCGTATGGCCGAAGGCGAAGAAGCGGGTGCGGCGGCGGGCCTCGGCCTCGTTCGCATTGACTGGCCGGGTGTCGTAGTTGCGGCCGCCGGGGTGGGAGACATGATGCGTCAGCCCACCCAGGGAACGCCCGGTCCAACGGTCGTAGATGTCGAAGACCAGCGGCGACTGCGCCCGCACCGTGGGATGCAGCGAGGAGGGCGGGTTCCAGGCCTTGAAGCGCACGCCGCCGACATACTCGCCCTGCCGCTCCGTCGCGGTGAGGGGCACGGCGCGGCCGTTGCAGGCCAGGATGAAGCGTTCGTCCACCCAGCCGCTGACGCGCGCCTGCACCCGTTCCGGCGAGCTGTCCACATAGCGCACCGTGCCGCCGATGCCGGGTTCCTCGCCTAGGGAATGCCAGGGTTCGAGGGCATAGCGCAGGTCGAGGTTCATGCCGCGCAGCGAGACTTCGCCGATCTGCGGGAAGCGGAACGCGAAATGCGGCCGGAACCACTCCAGGTCGAGCGGCGCGCCAAGGCCGCGCAGCTCCTCCAGCGCGTCGCGGAAATCCTCTTCCACGAAATGCGGCAGCATGAAGTCGTCATGCAGCCGCGTGCCCCAGCGGACCAGCCGGCGCTCGTAGGGGCGCTGCCAGAAGGCCGCGATGCAGGCCCGCATCAGCAGGATCTGCGCCGCCGACATCTGGTGGTGCGGCGGCATCTCCAGCGCGCGGTACTCCACCAGCCCGAGCCGGCCGGAGGAACTTTCCGGCGCGTACATCTTGTCGATGCAGAACTCGGTGCGGTGCGTGTTGCCCGTCATGTCCGCGAGGATGTTGCGGAACAGCCGGTCGGTCAGCCACGGCGGCGTGGGCCGGTCGCGCGACACCTCGCCGAAGGCGATCTCCAGCTCGTTCACGCTGTCCTCCCGCGCCTCGTCCACGCGCGGGTGCTGCGAGAAGGGGCCGATGAAGAGGCCGCTGAAAAGATAGGAGAGGCTGGGGTGGTTGTGCCAGAAGCCCAGCATCGACTTCAGCAGGTCGGGCCGGCGCAGGAAGGGGCTGTCCGCCGCGCGCTCGGCCCCCATCACCACGTGGTTGCCGCCGCCGGTGCCGACATGGCGGCCGTCGAGCAGGAACTTCTCGGCGATCAGCCCGATCTGCCGCGCCTCCTCGTAGAGCTGCTCGGAACGCTCGATATGCTCGTTCCAGCTCGCCGAAGGATGCACGTTCACCTCGATCACGCCCGGGTCCGGGGTGACGGAGAAGGACAGCAGGCGCGGGTCGCGCGGCGGCGGATAGCCTTCCAGGAAGACCTTGCGGCCGAATTCGGCAGCGGTGTCCTCGACGGCGGCGCAGAGGTCGAGCCAGTCCTCGGCCTCGGTGAGCGGCGGGAAGAAGACGTGCAGGATGCCGCCGCGCGCCTCGACGGTGAGCGCGGTGCGGACGACATCCGGCTCCTCGCGTCCCACCTCCGGCCGCCAGTCCGCCGCCGGGGGCGTGTAGCCGTTGCCGCTGCCATTGCCGCCGAGGCCAAGCCCGCGGGTTCGCGGCAGCGGGCCGGGATCGCTGGCATAGGGCCCCTCCAGCCCGTCGCCGCCACCGGGTCCGGCGACGCGCTGGCCCAGCGGGCCGAAGGGCGCCGCGCCGGGGCCGCCATTGCCGCCGCGGCCGACATGCTGCACCGGCTGCCCGGCATGGCGCGGATGCGACGGCAGGGTGCCGAGCGGGGCGAAGGGGTCGCGCTCCACCTCCAGCGGCCGCCGGCCGTCGCTGACCCAGGGCAGGCTCTGCAGCGGCAGGCGGAAGCCGATGGAGCTGTCGCCCGGCACCAGGAAGATATGGTCGCCGCGCATGAACCAGCGGCCGGACTGCCAGCGCTTCACCCCGTCCATCGCGATGCGGCGCAGCGGCAGCACGCTGCCGGCCTCGGCGTTCAGCCCCTGGCCATAGACGCGGGCGAGGCGTTCGCGCTCCAGCGGGTCCTTGAGCTTCGCATCCTCGGCGATGACATTGGCGGGCAGCCGGTGCTCCCGCCACAGGTAGTAGTGGATGTCCTCATGGGCGCCCTGGACCAGCGAGGGGTCCACCTGCAACCGCTCCGCCAGCGCCTGGCCGAAGCGCCTCGCATCCGCGGCGGTGGCGTCGTCGCGGTCGTCATCCGATGCCAGCAGGGAGGGGTCGGTCCAGACCGGCTCGCCGTCCTTGCGCCAGTGGCAGTGCAGCGCCCAGCGCGGCAGCTGCTCGCCCGGATAGTGCTTGCCCACCGTGTGCTGCAGCACCATGCCCGGCGACCATAGCTCCGCCAGGCGACGGATCAGCCGCCCGGCATAGGCGCGCTTGGTCGGGCCCAGGGCGTCGGTGTTCCATTCGGCGCCGTCCATGTCGTCGGCGGCGATGAAGGTCGGCTCGCCGCCCATGGTCAGGCGCACGCCGCCGGCCTCCAGCTGCCGGTCCACCTCCCGCCCCGCCTGGAGGATGCCCTGCCATGCCGCCTCGGTGTAGGGGCGGGTGGTGCGCGGCGTCTCGGCCACGCGGGTCACGGACATGGAGAAGTCGAAGACGGTCTCGCACTTCTCGATCAGCCCGCTGATCGGCGCGGCCGAGGAAGGCTCCGGCGTGGCGGCGAGCGGGATATGCCCCTCCCCGGCCATCAGGCCCGAGGTCGCGTCGAAGCCGACCCAGCCGGCGCCGGGGAGATAGACCTCGCACCAGGCATGCAGGTCGGTGAAGTCGGCCTCCGGCCCGGCGGGGCCGGTGATGGACTTCACGTCGGCGGTGAGCTGGATCAGGTAGCCGGAGACGAAGCGGGCGGCGAAGCCCAGGTTGCGCAGGAGCTGCACCAGCACCCAGGCACTGTCGCGGCAGGAGCCCCGGGCATGGCCCAGCGTCTCCTCCGGTGACCAGACACCGGGCTCCATGCGCACGATATAGGCGATCTGCCCCTGGACCTTCTGGTTCAGCCCCACCAGCATGTCCACGGTGCGCTGCTCGGTCTTCGGCACTCCGTCGATCAGCGCCTGGAGCAGCGGCCCGGGCGTGTCCATGCGGCGATAGGGCGCCAGCTCCTCCGCCAGGACCGGGTCGTAGGCAAAGGGCCAGGTCTCGGCCTGGGGCTCCAGGAAGAAGTCGAAGGGGTTGATGGTCGCCATGTCGGCGACGAGGTCCACCGTCACGTCGAAATGCGTGACCCGTTCCGGAAAGACCACCCGGGCCTGGAAATTGCCCGACGGGTCCTGCATCCAGTTGATGAAATGCGGCTTGGGCTCGACCGTCAGGTTGTAGGAGACGATCGGCGTGCGCGCATGCGGCGCCGGCCGCAGGCGGATGGTCTGGGGGCCGAGATTGACTGGCCTGTCATAGCGGTAGGACGTGCGGTGGTTCAGCGCGACGTGCAGCGTCATGGACGGTCTCTCGGTGCGGCCTCGGAAAGAGGCTGTAGCAGACTTCCACCGCACAGCAAGAAACGGACCCGGCGGATGCCCTGGGCACCAAGCCTCCGGCGTTGCGCTGTCCCGGGGTCCGAGGCCCGGGGCCCGGGGGCCGGCTCGGTCCCCGGCGGAGTGGCGGGGCCGGGGGGAGAGGCGGCGCCTCTCCCCCCCGGAGGCGGGCTCGAAGCGCAACGCAGCCAGGAAAGGCCGCCGCCTCAGTCCGGGGCGCGGATCTCGTTGACCAGGGGTTCGCCGCGTTCGAAGGCGCTGATGCTGTCCAGCGTGGTCGCGCAGATCGTGCCGATCGCCTCGCGGGTGAAGAAGGCCTGGTGGCCGGTCAGCAGCACGTTGGGGAAGGAGACGAGGCGCTGGATCACGTCGTCGGCGATGATGTCGCTCGACAGGTCGCGGAAGAACAGGTCGGCCTCCTGCTCGTACACATCGATGGCCAGGCCACCCAGCAGGCCGTTCTTCAGCGCGCCGATGGCCGCGTTGGTGTCCACCAGCCCGCCGCGGCTGGTGTTCACCAGGATCAGCCCGGGCTTCACCACGGCCAGGCTGCCTTCGTTGATGATATGGCGGGTTTCGGGTGTCAGCGGGCAGTGCAGGGAAATGACGTCGCTTTCCCGCATCAGCTGGTCCACCGGGACATAGCGGCCGCCCAGCGCCTCGAACTCCGGGGCGGGATAGGCGTCGTAGCCCAGGACGGTGCAGCCGAAGCCGCGCATGATCCCGGCGAAGACCTTGCCGATCTTGCCGGTGCCGATCACCCCGACGGTGCGGCCGTGCAGGTCGAAGCCCATCAGCCCGTCCAGCTCGAAATTGCCGCCGCGGGTGCGTTCGTAGGCCCGGTGGATGCGGCGGTTCAGGGTCAGCAGCAGGCCGACCGCGAACTCTGCCACGGAATAGGGTGAATAGACTGTCACCCGGACCACTCGGATGCCTTGTTCCCGGGCAGCCTCCAGGTCGATCTGGTTGAAGCCGGTCGAGCGGGTGGCAACCAGCCGGGTGCCGCCCCTGGCCAGGGCAGCGAGCACCCCGGCATCCACCTGGTCGTTCACGAAGACGCTGACGGCCGGGTAGCCGGCAGCCAGGACAACCGTATCCGGCCCCAGCATCGCCTCCTGGAAGGTCAGCGCGTGGCCATGGCTGCGGTTGGCCTCGGTCAGCAGGACCCGGTCGTAGCGCTTGGCACTGAACACGGCGACTTTCATGGCGGGTTCCCCGGCGATGCCGGTAGGGTCGTCACGGACCGCCGCGAAGTCCAGCCGGAAAAGCCGTTGCCGGCCCGGTTCCTTCCGGAGGGCGAGCGGCCGGGACCGGCCCTCGTGGGGCCGACATGGCTCGCGTGGCGTTGGTCTCCACGCGGGCGCCGGCAAGGCGAGGTTGTGGCCGAATCGGTTCCAACCGCCTGTTCCGGCGATTTTCCCGGCAAAGCAGGCCCGGAATGCTTCCGGCAGCCATCACGAAACCGCGAAGAACGTGTCATTTATGAGATTAGGTCATGGAAAAGTTGTTGAAGCGCAAATCAGGCTAGAATTTTGGCTCGCCTCTCGGTATCGTCTCTTTAAATCGCTTGTCCAACGAAGCTGGAACGCGCCGGTGGGGCGCTTCCACCGGGCAACGTCGCGAATTCCGAGAGAGGTTCGGTTCATGGTCAGAAAAGCGGTCATCCTGTCAGGCGGCTACGGCACGCGCCTGATGGAAGAAACCGACACCCGTCCCAAGCCGATGGTGGAGGTAGGGGGCCGCCCGATCCTCTGGCACATCATGAAGATCTATGCCGCGGCGGGGATCACCGAATTCGTGATCCCGCTCGGCTACAAGGGTCACATGATCAAGCAGTACTTCGCCGACTACTACCTGCATGCCTCGGACCTGACGGTGGACCTGACCTCGGGCACGACCACCATGCTGCGGCACACGGCGGAGCCCTGGAAGATCACCCTGGTCGATACCGGCATCGAGACCATGACAGGCGGCCGCCTCCGCCGGGTGCGCGAGCATCTGGAGGGCGAAAGCTTCTGCATGACCTATGGCGACGGCGTCACCGACCTCGACGTCCGGCAGGCCGTCGCCTTCCACGAGGCCCATGGCCGCCACGCCACCGTCACCGCCGTGCCGCCGCCCGCCCGCTTCGGCTCGCTGGAGCTCGACGGCGACCGCGTGACCCAGTTCCGCGAGAAGCCGCTGGGCGACAACAACCTGATCAATGGCGGCTTCTTCGTGCTCGGGCCGGATGTGTTCCGCTACCTGGACGGCGATAGCACGATCTTCGAACGCACCCCCATGGAGGGCCTGGCCCGCGATGGCGAGCTCATGGCCTACAAGCACATGGGCTTCTGGTACTCGATGGACACGCTGAAGGACAAGAAGCACCTGGAGGAGCTCTGGGCCACCGGCCGGGCACCCTGGAAGGTCTGGTGAGAAGCGCAACGATGGACAACGTGATGACCGAACAGCTTATCGCGGGTGCGGCCAAGGCCGGCTGCTGCCGCCTCTGCAACGCGCCGCTGCGCACCACCTTCTCCGACCTCAACATGTCGCCGCTGGCGAACTCCTTCGTGCCGGCGGACCGTGCCTATGCGATGGAGCCCTTCTACCCGCTGCACGCCTTTGTCTGCGACGAGTGCAAGCTGGTGCAGCTTTCCGAGTTCGAGACGCCGCAGGCCATCTTCGGCGACTACCTCTACTTCTCCTCCTTCTCCGACGCCTGGCTGCGCCATGCGGAGACCTATGCGAAGCGCATGACCGAGCGCTTCGGCCTGACGCCGGATTCGCTGGTGGTCGAGATCGCCAGCAACGACGGCTACCTGCTGCAGTACTTCAAGGCGATGGGCATCAAGGTGCTCGGCGTCGATCCGGCCGCCAACGTGGCGCAGGAGGCGATCGCCAAGGGCATCCCGACCGAGGTCGCCTTCTTCGGCGCCGAGACGGCCAGTCGCCTGCGCGCCGCCGGCCACGCGCCGAAGCAGATGGCCGCCAACAACGTGCTGGCGCATGTCCCCGACATGCACGACTTCCTGGAGGGCTTCCGCATCCTCCTGGCGCCGGACGGCGTGGTGACCTTCGAGTTCCCGCATCTGCTGAAGCTGATGCAGGAGAACCAGTTCGACACGATCTACCACGAGCACTTCTCCTACCTCTCGCTGCTGGCGGTGGAGCGGGCGCTGGCGGATCACGGGCTGGCCGTCTTCGACATCGAGGAAGTGCCGACGCATGGCGGCTCGCTGCGCGTCTTCGCGCGCCATGCCGGGAACACGGCGCTTCCTGAGCTGCCCTCGGTACAGAAGATCCGCGATGCCGAGAAGGATTACGGGCTCTACGGCCTCGACGCCTATCGCGCCTTCGCGGCCAGCACGGTCAAGATCAAGTGCGATCTGCTGCGCTTCCTGATCCAGGCCAAGGCCGAGGGCAAGGTCGTCGCCGGCTACGGCGCCCCGGCCAAGGGCAACACGCTGCTGAACTACTGCGGCGTGGGTCCGGAGCTGGTCCCCTTCACCGTGGACCGCAGCCACCACAAGCAGGGCCATCTCCTGCCGGGCGTACGGATCCCCATCAAGGCGCCACAGGCGATCCTCGACGCCAAGCCCGACTACGTCCTGATCCTGCCCTGGAACTTCAAGGACGAGATCGTCGAGCAGATGGCGGCGATCCGCGAATGGGGCGGGAAGTTCGTGGTGCCGATCCCGGAGCTGAAGATCCTCTGAGGCCCGAAGCCATGGGCAGGCGGCGAGCCTGCCCATGGCATGTCCGGAAACAGGCAGGGATCGCGTGCGGAACGGAGCGGAGGGACGGGAGGTGCAGGTGCAGGTGCAGGACATGAGCGGTCTCATCACCATCGGCATCCCGGCCCGCGGCCGGCCCTCGCTGCTCCAGGCGATGCGCTCCTGCCTGGAACAGGATTACCGCCCCCTGGAGATCGATGTCTGCGACGCTTCGCCGGGCGACGAGGTGGGCAGGCTGCTGCGCACCCTGCCCTTGCCGGACGGCATCACCCTCCGCCACTGCCGCAGCCGGCTGGCGACCGACCTCAACGGCTGCCTGAACCGGCTGATCGACCACGCGCGGGGCGAAAGGCTGGTCATCCTGCAGGACGACGACGCGCTGCTGCCCGGCGCCGTCACGGCGCTGGACGCCGCCTACCGCGCCAATCCGGACGTGGTCGCCGCCTATGGCCTCCAGCACTGCATCCTGGCCTCCGGCGAGTTCTCTGCCGAGGACACGGCGCGCCACAACGGGCGCCACCGGCGGATCGCCGCCGAGGCCGGGACCCGCTATGACCTGCTGGTCTGCGCCCTGTGGCGGCAGATCCCCCGCGACGGCGTCCTGATCCGCAGCGATGTCGCGAGGCAGATCGGCTACCGCGACGTGTCCGAGGTCGGGCTGGCGGGCGACACGGATTTCGGCATCCGGCTGGCCATGGCGTATCGCGGCCACGCCTTCTCCTTCATCGACCGGCCGACCAGCCTCCACCGCCTCCCGGCGCGGCAGGAGACCGGGATGAGCGGCGATGTCGTGGCGCGCCTCTATGACCATCTCGCCAGCCTCCACGACCTGTCGCCCGCCGAGGCCCAGGCCCGGGATCGGCTCTGGCGGGATCTCGCGCCCCAGGCGGTGCTGGAGCATGCCCTGGGCCGTCGGCGGCGCGAGGCGGTGCGCGTGCTCCTGTCCGGGCACTACGCCTGGCGGCAGGACCTGCCGAAGACCCTCTACCACCTCGTGCTGACCGCCCTGCCGGGCGTGCGGCACTTGCGCCGTTTCGGCACCGCGCGACGGGCCTGAAGCGGATGCGGCTTTCAACGGAGGAGACCCGGCCCGTGCTGCCCGGCCCGGTTTCCATGGCGCCCCTCCTCACGGGGCATGGCAGCTTCCATCAGGGGCAAGGACCAGGATGCGCATTCTGATCACCGGCAACATGGGCTATGTCGGCCCTGTCTTGGTTCGGCACTTGCGGCAGCGTTTCCCGCAGGCCGAACTCATCGGCTTCGACAGCGGGCTGTTCGCCCATTGCCTGACCACCCCCGACGCCGTACCGGAGGTGCTGCTGGACGCGCAGCATTTCGGCGACGTGCGGGCCTTTCCCGCCATCCTGCTGAAGGGTGTGGATGCGGTGGTGCACCTTTCCGCCCTGTCCAACGACCCGATGGGCAAGAATTTCGAGGCGCCCACCGAGGCCATCAACTACCGCGCCAGCCTGAAGATGGCGGAGCTCGCCCGTGATGCCGGGGTGAAGCACTTCGTCTTCGCCTCCTCCTGCAGCGTCTATGGCGCGGCCTCGGAAGGCGCGAAGCGTGAGGGCGACAGCACCGACCCGCTGACCGCCTATGCCCGTTCCAAGGTCGGCACCGAGGACGGGCTGCGCCAGTTCGACGCGGGCGACATGACCGTCACCTGCCTGCGCTTCGCCACCGCCTGCGGCATGTCGGACCGGCTGCGCCTCGACCTCGTGCTGAACGACTTCGTGGCCTGCGCCCTGACCTCCGGCCGGATCACGGTGCTGAGCGACGGCTCGCCCTGGCGCCCGCTGATCCATGTGAAGGACATGGCGCGCACCATCGAATGGGCAGCCACCCGCAAGCCGGAGAATGGCGGCCCGTTCCTGGTGGTGAATGCCGGCAGCGAGCCGTGGAACTATCAGGTTCGCGACCTGGCGCAGGAAGTCGCGGCGCAGCTTCCCGGCACGCAGGTGAGCATCAACACCGACGCCCCGCCCGACCGTCGCTCCTACCGCGTGGATTTCGGCCTGTTCCGTGAGCTGGCGCCGCAGCACCAGCCGCAGGTGACGCTGGACGAGGCGATCGCCGGGCTGATTGAGGGCCTGCGCCGGATCGGGTTCAACGATCCGGAATTCCGCAGCTCGCCCTATATCCGGCTGCACACCCTTTCCCGCCACATCGACGGCGGGCGCCTTTCACCGGATATCCGCTGGGTCCGCCAGTAGCCGCAAAGCCGGGCCGCGGCGTCGCACCCGTGGCTGGCCCACGGGGGAGAGGCGCCGCCTCTCACCCCGGCCCCCCTCTCCGCCGGGGACCGGAGCCGGTCCCCGGACCCCAAGCTTTCGTGGGTTCCCGTGGCGGCAGTCAGCCTGCGGCCTGATCCCTGGGAGCAGGTGGAAAGGCGGGGCTCCCGGAAAGAAGACTGGGCACCTTGTCAGCGTTGGCGGTGCCGGCAGTCCGCCGGAGAGCCATGCCCTCCGGCGCGATCCGGTGTCAGCAGGCGCCAACGAACCGGGACCAGGGCACGCCGTGTCCTGGCGAAGTAGGGACCGAGGAGGGAGTGCCGGGGCGAGGCAGCGACTTG
Organism: Roseomonas mucosa ATCC BAA-692; assembly: GCF_000622225.1. Lineage (GTDB taxonomy): Bacteria > Pseudomonadota > Alphaproteobacteria > Acetobacterales > Acetobacteraceae > Roseomonas > Roseomonas mucosa. The sequence goes on from NZ_KK211412.1 coordinate 265,027, forward strand.
CCCCCAACACACCGCCGCACCGGCGAGCCATCCTTCGCGCTCACGGCATCCGCGCGCTCATGGTCAGGAGTTCGTAGCGCGCCACCGTCTCGTCCTCCTGGTTGAAGACCTCCACATCCCAGCGCACCTCGCCGTATTCCGGCTTCCGCGCGGGGTTCTTCCGCTGCACGGTCAGCCGCACGCGGATCGAATCCCCGGGCGAGACGGGCTTGAGGAAGCGCAGCCGGTCCAGCCCGTAATTGGCGAGGAGCGGCCCGGGGGCAGGATCGACGAAGAGCCCGGCGGCGAAGCTCAGGATCAGGTAGCCATGCGCGACGCGGCCGGGGAAGAAGGGGTTCGCCTTCGCCGCCGCCTCGTCCATATGGGCGTAGAAGTTGTCGCCGGTGAATGCGGCGAAGTGCTCGATATCCGCCAGCGTGATGGTGCGCGGCCCGGTTTCCACCGTGTCGCCGACGGAAAGCGCGTCGTAGTCCAGGCGGAAGGGATGGGATTCCGGGATGCGCGTGGGCGCGCCCTTGATCCATCCCTCGCCCAGCGCGGCGAGCTTGGCGGGCGAGGCCTGGAGCGCCGTGCGCTGCATGTGGTGGAAGACGCCGCGCAGGCCGCCCATCTCCTCGCCGCCGCCCGCGCGGCCGGGGCCGCCATGCACCAGCGCCGGCAAGGGCGAGCCATGGCCCGTGGATTCCGCCGCGCTGTCGCGGTCGAGCAGGAAGAGGCGGCCGTGATAGGGCGCCAGCCCCGCCACCAGCTCCGCCGTCACCGTGGGGTCGTAGGAGAAGGCGGAAGCCACCAGGCTGCCCTCGCCGCGCCTTGCCAGGGCGACGGCTTCCTCCACCCCGTCATAGGGCATCAGCGTCGCCACGGGGCCGAAGGCTTCCAGCTCATGAACCAGGCTGGCCTGCAACGGGTGCTCGCAATGGAGCAGCACCGGGGCCATGAAGGCGCCCTTCTCCGCATCGCCGCCCAGCACCTCGCAATGGTCCGGATCGCCGCAAAGGATCGTCGCCTCGGCCCGGAGGCGCGCCACCGCCGCGCGCACGTCGCGGCGCTGGTCCAGGCTGGCGAGCGGCCCCATGCGCACGTCGTCGCGCCGCGGATCGCCGACGGTGACCTTGCCCAGCCGGGCGGCGAGCGCCTCCGCCACCGCCCCGACCCTTTCGCGCGGCACCAGGATACGGCGGATGGCGGTGCACTTCTGCCCGGCCTTGGCCGTCATCTCGCGCACCACCTCCTTCACGAAGAGGTCGAATTCCGGTGTTTCCGGCGTCGCGTCGGGGCCGAGGATGGCGGCGTTCAGCGAGTCCCGCTCCGCCACGAAGCGCACCGCGTTGCGCGACACCGCCGGGTTGTCGCGCAGCTTCACCGAGGTGGCGGCGGAGCCGGTGAAGGAGAGCAGGTCCTGCCCCGTCAGATGGTCCAGCAGGTCGCCCGTGCCGCCGGCCACGAACTGGAAGGCGCCCGGCGGCAGGAGGCCGGATGCCACGATCGCCTCCGCCACCGCATGGGCGACATAGGCGGTGGCGGTGGCCGGCTTGGCGATCACCGGCATGCCGGCCAGGATCGCGGGCGCCAGCTTCTCCAGCATGCCCCAACAGGGGAAGTTGAAGGCGTTCACATGCACCGCCACGCCCTGCAGCGGCGACAGGATGTGCAGCCCGGCGAAGCTGCCGTTGCGCGAAAGCCTCTCGACCTCGCCCTCCACCACGAAGCGTCCGGCGGGAAGCTCGCGGCGGCCGCGCGAGGCATAGGCGAAGAGCGTGCCGATGCCGCCGTCGATGTCGATCAGGCTGTCGCGCCGTGTCGCGCCCGTGTCGAAGGAGAGCTCGTAGAACGCCTCCTTGCGGTCGCCGAGGAAGGTGGCGAGGCGCTTCAGCATCTCCGCCCGCGCATGGAAGCCCAGGCGGCGCAGGGCGGGGCCGCCCGCCTCCCGCGCATGGCGGGCCATGGCGGCGAAATCCAGGCCCGCGCTGGAGGCCGTGGCCACCACCCGGCCATCAACGGCGCCGCGGATCTCGGCACCCGGGCCAGAGGGGGCGATCCAGCGGTCCTGGGCATAGCTGCGGAGGGTGAGCGGCATCGGCACGGTTTCCTTCCCCTGGGTACATCCCGTCGTTCCGGGCTCTGCGGGCCCTTTCCCTGGCCTGGCGGTTCCGGCAGTGCGATGGGGATGGCGAAAATTATTTGACCGTCCGGACGGTCAATGCAAGCTTTTCCTCGGGAGTTCCTCTGCTGCACCGCACAGCACGAGATCAGCCAGCACGCGATCCGTCATTGACAGGAGACAGGCGCCGGGGGGTTAATCGACCGTCCAGACGGTCAATAAAACAGGAAAATGGTCACGGGCGGCATAAGCCCGCGCCATCATAGGGGGGAGACGCGTCGATGAGCGACACGGTGCTGGTCGAGAACCGGGGAGGCTGGCGGAAGATCACGCTCCACCGCCCGGACAAGCTCAACGCCTTCAACGAGGAACTGCACGCCGCCCTGGCCGCGGCGCTGGACGGGGCCGCCGCCGATGCCGATTGCCGCGCCGTGCTGCTGACCGGCGCCGGTCGCGGCTTCTGCGCCGGGCAGGATCTCGGCGACCGGCGGGGCGAGGACGGACCGCCCGATCTCGGCGATACGCTGGAGCGCCTCTACAACCCCCTGGTGCGCCGGCTGCGCGGCCTGCCCAAGCCGGTGGTCTGCGCCGTCAACGGCGTGGCGGCGGGGGCCGGGGCCAATATCGCCCTGGCCTGCGACATCGTGCTGGCGGCGCATTCGGCGAAGTTCATCCAGGCCTTCGCCCGCATCGGCCTGGTCCCGGATTCCGGCGGCACCCATACCCTGCCGCGCCTGGTGGGCGAGGCACGGACCCGCGCGCTGATGCTGCTGGGCGAACCCGTCGAGGCACGACAGGCCGAGGCCTGGGGCATGATCTGGCGCGCGCTGCCGGACGAGGCGCTGATGCCGGAGGCCGAGGCCCTGGCGGCGCGTCTGGCCACCCAGCCGACCCAGGGCCTGGCCCTGACCAAGCAGGCGCTGGAGTCCTCCGCCACCAACACGCTCGCCGCGCAGCTCGACCTGGAGCGCGACCTGCAGCGCCGGGCCGGGCGAACGCCGGATTACGCCGAGGGCGTGCGCGCCTTCCTGGAGAAGCGGCCGCCGCGCTTCACCGGCCGCGCCGGATAGGCTTTCGCGACAATGGCCCTCGCCAAGAGGCCCCTGGAGGAACGGAAACCATGAGCGCCCCAAGCCTGAGCACCCCTTTGGCCACGGAACCGTCCGGCAGCGCTGCCCCCGTCCCGTTCCTGCACGCGGTGGAAGGCGCCAGCCGGGCCGAGATCCAGGCGCTGCAACGCGAGCGCCTCGCGCGGACGCTGCACCACGTTTATGAGAACGTCCCTTTCTACCGCGCGAAGTTCGACGCCGCGGGCGTGCATCCGCGCGACTTCCGGGACCTGCCGGACCTCGCGAAATTCCCCTTCACGGTGAAGACCGACCTGCGCGACACCTATCCCTTCGGCATGCTGGCCGTGCCGCGGGACCGGATCGCACGGTTGCACGGCTCCTCCGGCACCACGGGCAAGCCGATCGTGGTCGGCTATACCCAGGGGGACCTGGACCGCTGGGCCGACCTGATGGCGCGCTCCATCCATGCCGCCGGCGGGCGGCCGGGGATGATGCTGCACAACGCCTATGGCTACGGGCTCTTCACCGGCGGGCTCGGCGCCCATGCCGGCGGCGAGCGGCTCGGCTGTACCGTGGTGCCGGTCTCCGGCGGCATGACCGAGCGGCAGGTGCAGCTCATCAACGACTTCCGGCCCGGGATCATCATGGTCACGCCCAGCTACATGCTGGCGCTGCTGGACGAGTTCCACCGCCAGGGCCTCGACCCACGGCAGAGCTCGCTGCGGATCGGCATCTTCGGCGCCGAGCCCTGGACCAACGCGATGCGCCAGCAGATCGAGCAGGCCTTCGACATGCAGGCGGTGGACATCTACGGCCTGTCCGAGGTCATGGGACCCGGCGTGGCGCAGGAATGTGTGGAAACCAAGGACGGGCTGCATGTCTGGGAGGACCATTTCCTGCCCGAGGTGATCGACCCCCGCACCGGCGCGGTGCTGCCCGATGGCGAGAAGGGCGAGCTGGTCTTCACCACCCTGACCAAGGAGGGGATGCCCGTCATCCGCTACCGCACCCGGGACCTCACGCGCCTCCTCCCCGGCACGGCGCGGCCCGGCATGCGGCGGATGGAGAAGATCACCGGCCGCAGCGACGACATGATCATCCTGCGCGGCGTGAACGTCTTCCCGTCCCAGATCGAGGAGATCCTGCTCGGCCAGAACTGGTGCAGCGGGCATTTCCAGATCCACCTGACGCGCGAGGGGCGGCTCGACCAGATGGCGGTGCATGTGGAATGCCAGGGCGGCTACTGGGACGGCGAGGGCATGTTGCACGAGGCCGGGGAGATCGTCCGCCTGATCAAGAACATGGTCGGCATCACCACCCGCGTCGTGGTGGAACAGCCCGGCACGCTGGAACGTTCCATCGGCAAGATCCGCCGCGTGATCGACCGGCGGGGATAGGGGTGCGTTTTCGCGACAGCCCCGCGGGAGAGGCCTTGCCTCCCCCCGCCACCGGGGAGGCGTTGCCCTCTCCCGGCCATGGCGGCGCGGCCGGAAGCTTGACACGACAGGACCCAGGCCGGATTCCGGCCGGTGTCCCGATCCGCAGCAGGAATTGCCGATGAGCCGCCCGCGCGCATCCGACCATGACGACAAGCGCCGTGCGATCCTGGACCGCTCCGCGCGGCTTTTCGCCGAGCACGGCTATGACCGCGCCTCGACCAGCATGATCGCCCAGGCCTGCGGCGTGTCGAAGGCGCTGCTCTACCACTACTACCGCGACAAGCTGGAACTGCTGCACGACATCATCCGCTTCCACCTGGAGGAGCTGGTGGAGGTGGTGGAGGCCGTCTCGCCGCAGCCCGGGGCGCCGCCGCGCCGCTATCTGGAGGACCTCGCCGTGGCGCTGCTCGGCGCCTATGCCGGCGCGGATGCGGCGCATCAGGTGCAGATCGGGCAGTTGCGCCTGCTGCCGGAGGAGAAGAAGCGCGAGCTGGTGGCGCTGGAACGCCGCCTCGTCGCGGTCTTCGCCGAGGCGCTGCTGGCGGCGAGGCCGGACCTCGCCGGCAACCGGCTGCTGCTGAAGCCGCTCACGATGTCGCTCTTCGGCATGCTGAACTGGAACTACATGTGGTTCCGCCCCGGCGGCCCGCTCGGGCGGGAGGACTATGCCCGCCTCGCGGTCGGCCTCGTGCTGGATGGCGCTCCCAGCAAGATGGCCTTGCCGGAACTCGTCACATCTGATCGTAGTCGATGACCACGCGCGCGCTGGTGGGGCGCGCCTGGCAGGTCAGGGCATAGCCGGCCTCGATCTCCCAGGGCTCCAGCGAGTAGTTGACTTCCATCTCCACCGTGCCCTCCACTACCCGGGCGCGGCAGGTGCTGCACATGCCGCCCTTGCAGGCATAGGGCAGGTCCATCCCCGCCCGCAGCGCGGCGTCGAGCACGGCCTCGCCCTCGGCCACGGGCACCTCGCGCCGCTTGCCATCGACGATCAGCGCGGCGGTGTGCGCGGGCGGTGCGTCCTGGGCGGGCTTCGGCACCACCGCACGGCGCGGGCGGCCGTCGAAGGCGGAGACGAAGCGCTCCACATGCACGCGCTCCTCCGGGATGCCGAGTTCGCGCAGCGTGGCGGCGACATCCTCGCTCATCCCGGCGGGGCCGCACAGGAAGGCATGGTCCACGCCCGCGGCTGGCACGAGGTGGCGCAGCAGCAGGCGCACCTTCTCCCCATCCAGCCGTCCGTTCAGGATCGGCAGGTCCTGCTCCTCCTGCGACAGGACATGGAAGACGGAGAAGCGTTCGAGGAAACGGTCCTTCAGCTCCTCCAGCGCCTCGCGGAACAGCATGTCGCCAGCGGTGCGGTTGCCGTAGAAAAGGAAGAAGCGGCTGCGTGGCTCCCGTGCCAGCAGGAAGCGGATGATCGAAAGGATCGGCGTGATGCCCGACCCTGCCGCGAAGCCGAGATGCAGACGCGCCTCCCCCGGCTCCGGCGCGATGCCGAAGCGGCCGGTCGGTACCATCACCTCCAGCGCATCGCCCGCCCGCAGCGCCGTGTTGCACCAGCCGGAGAAGCTGCCACCCTCCACGCGCTTCACGGCGATGCGCAGTTCCCCGTCATCGGGGCCGGAGCAGATGGAATAGGAGCGGCGGACCTCCTCGCCCTCGAAGTCCCGCCGGAGCGTCAGGTACTGGCCCGGCCTGAAGCCGTAGAGCGGCTTCAGCGCCTCGGGCACCTCGAAGGCGATGGAGACGGCATCCGGCGTCTCGCGCCGCAGGTCCGCGACGCGGAGGCTGTGGAAGCGCGGCAGGCTGCTCGACATGAAAGCGTCCTCAGTGGCAGCGGAAATGGTCGAAGGGCTCGCGGCAGGCGAGGCAGCGCCACAGCGCCTTGCAGGAGGTGGAGCCGAATTCCGCGATCCGCTCCGTGCGCGCGGAGCCGCATCGCGGGCAGGCCACCTCATCCTCCTCCCCGAACAGGGCACGCCGCCCGCCTGTCCGGCCGGGCGGGGCGATGCCGTAGTCGTGCAGCTTCTGCCGCCCTTCCTCGGTCATCCAGTCCGTGGTCCAGGCGGGGGACAGCACCGTGCGCACGCGCGCCCGCGGAATGCCCGCGCGCTCCAGCGCCATCTCCACCTCCACCGCGATCATGTTCATCGCCGGGCAGCCGGAATAGGTCGGGGTGATCAGCACCTCCACCGCACCATCCACCTCCCGCACGTCGCGCAGCACGCCCAGGTCGGCGATGGTGAGGACGGGGATCTCCGGGTCCACCACCTCCGCCGCGGCGCGCAGGGCACGGTCGCGCAGGGTTTCCGCGGCACTCACCACACGGCGCCCGGATAGGTGCGCTGGAGATGCTGCATCTCCGCCAGCAGGTGCCCCAGATGCTCGCTGTGCCGGCCGCTGCGGCCGCCGCTCTGCATCCAGGCCTCCGGCGCGGGCATGGACAGCGTCGCCTGTTCCAGCACCTCCCGCACCGTCGCCAGCCAGGTCCCGCGCAGCGTGGCCGGGTCCACCGCCACACCCGCCTCGATCAGCGCGCGCTCGGCCGCATCGGCCTCGAACATCTCGCCGGTATAGGGCCAGAGCAGCGCCAGCGCCTCGGCGGCGCGGGCATGGCTCTCGGCGGTGCCGTCACCCAGGCGGATCACCCATTCCGCGCTGTGGCGCAGGTGATAGGCGCTCTCCTTCTCCGACTTCGCGGCGATGGCGGCGAGCGTGGGGTCGGCGGAGCGCATCATTGCCCGCCAATAGGGATCGGCGAAGGCGGAATAGAGGAACTGCCGCAGGATGGTCCGCGCGAAATCGCCGTTCGGCTGCTCCACCAGCAACAGGTTCCGGTACTGGCCGGACTCCCGCAGATAGGCGAAGCCGTCCTCGTCATGCCCCTCGTCGCCCAGCACCGCCGCATGGGCGTAGAGCGAGCGCGCCTGGCCGATCAGGTCGAGGGCGATGTTGGCCAGCGCCATGTCCTCTTCCGGCATCGGCGCGTGGCCGCACCATTCCGACAGGCGATGGCCCAGGACCAGCGCGTCATCCGCCCGGCGCAGGGCATGGAGCACCGGCGGCGTCTCGCGGACACGGATCGAACTCGTGGCCATGTGTGCTTCCTTCCCCCCGCCGCGTCACATATGCCCGACCTCGTCCGGCACCTCGTAGAAGGTCGGGTGCCGGTAGATCTTGGAGGCGGTGGGCTCGAACATCATGCCCTTCTCCGAGGGGTCGGAGGCGGTGATGGCGCTGGAAGGCACGACCCAGACCGAGAGCCCTTCCCCCCGCCGCGTATAGACGTCCCGCGCCGCCTGCAGCGCCAGCGTGGCATCCGCCGCGTGCAGCGAGCCGACATGCTTGTGCGACAGGCCGTTGCGGCTGCGGATGAAGACCTCCCAAAGAGGCGTGGCCTGTTCCTTCATGGCTTCCTCCCTCCGCTCAGGCCGCGGCGCGGCGGCGTGCGCTGCGCTTGGCCGCATGGGCCAGCGCGGCCTCCCGCACCCAGGCGCCCTCGCGATGCGCCTTGTTGCGCGCGGCCAGGCGCTCGCGGTTGCAGGGGCCGTTGCCGGCCAGGACCTGCTTGAACTCCGCCCAGTCGATCGCGCCATACTGCCAGTGGCCCTGCGCGCCTTCCGGGGCATCGGCCGGGGGCGGCACGAAGCGCAGCTCCGGATCGGGGATGACCAGGCCGAGATACCGCGCCTGCGGCACGGTGGCATCGACGAAGCGCTGTCGCAGTTCGTCATTGGAGAAGCGCTTGATCTTCCAGCGCGTGGACTGGTCGGAATGCTGGCTGGCCGCATCCGGCGGGCCGAACATCATCAGGCAGGGCCACCACCAGCGGTCCAGCGCGTCCTGCGCCATGGCCTTCTGCTCCCCGGAGCCGCGGCACAGCGTCAGCATGATCTCGTAGCCCTGGCGCTGGTGGAAGCTTTCCTCCTTGCAGACGCGGATCATGGCGCGGGCATAGGGGCCGTAGGAGCAGCGGCAGAGCGGGATCTGGTTCATGATCGCCGCGCCGTCCACCAGCCAGCCGATCGCGCCGATATCCGCCCAGGTGAGGGTCGGATAGTTGAAGATCGAGGAATACTTGGCCTTGCCGGCGAGAAGCTGCTCCGTCAGCTCCTCCCGCGTCACGCCCAGCGTCTCGGCGGCGGCGTAGAGGTAGAGGCCGTGGCCGCATTCGTCCTGGACCTTGGCCAGCAGCGCGGCCTTGCGGCGCAGGGAGGGGGCGCGGGTGATCCAGTTGCCTTCCGGCAGCATGCCGACGATCTCGGAATGCGCGTGCTGGGAGATCTGCCGGACCAGCGTCCGGCGATAGGCCTCGGGCATCCAGTCGTTCGGCTCGATGCGCTCCTCCGCATCGACACGCGCCTGGAAGCGCGCAGCCGCCCCGGCATCCTCCAGCAGGGGGATGTCGCGCGGCTCGTCCTTCTGGTTGAGCGCCTGCGTGTACATGGCCGGCCTCCCTGACGTCCTTGGTTGGGAGGATCATATGTGACGGAATTTATGTCTTCAAGGATTATTCGTCACATGTCATCGCGGAAGCGCCGCCAGAGTTCCGCTCCCGGCGCGGGCAGCGGCCCGTCCTCGTCCGCCGCATGGGCATCGAGCCAGGCCTCGGAGGCAGGCAGGAGCCGGGCGTAAAGATCGGCGCAGGCCCGCCGCGCCTCCCCGCCTGGCCAGTCCGCCGGCAACATGCCGTGCGGCAGGAACGGATCGCGCAGCACCACGCGGCGGTATTCATGGATCAGCAGCAGCCGCGCCACCAGCGACTCCAGCCCCGGGAGCCCGGCCTCCGGCATGCGCCCCGACACCTCTCCGAAGGGTTCCAGGAAGCGCCGGTAGCTGGCGGCGATACCCTCCAGGTCCCAGGCCAGGGCAGCCAGCCGCCTCGCCTCCGCCGTTCCCGCCCGCGCCTCCAGCGCGATCGCGGTCCGGGCCTCGGCGGGAACCGTCCGGTCCCAGGGCGCCAGCCAGAGATCCGGCAGCGCGGCGCCATAGCCTGCCGCCCGCAGCGCCTCGCGCGCCGGCTCCCGCGCCATCTCCGGCGGCAGGAGGAGCAGGCGCAAGCGGTCATCCTCCACCCCGGCCGCATGCGGGCCGTAGATGCGCCGCGCCGCCTCGGCAAAGGTTCCCGCGCCCTTTTCCGCGAGGCGGTAGAAGCTGTTCCGTCCCAGCCGCCGCCGCTCCAGCCAGCCATCCGCCGCGAGGCGCGACACGGCGGCCCGCACGGCGGCATCGTTGACCCCCATCCCACCAAGGACTTCGGCCAGGGTCTGCAGCCCCACGGAGCCGCCGCGCGGCAGGATGGCGTCGCCGTAGAAGGTGATGACCAACGACCAGGTGCGCGACGGCTCGCTGTTCAGGTGGCGCAGGATCGGTTCGAGGAACGGGGAGGACATCTCCCCCTGCATAGCCAGCGCGGGGCCGGCACGGAACCGGCCGGATCGCGGCCGTCTTGTCCCGCCCTGGCCGGACGCGCAGAGTATCCCTGACCGGGCGACCGGTGAAAACGACGCCAGGAGGAACCGGAATGGAGATGGAAGCGCAGGACCCGGCGCAGCGCCTGGCGGAACGGTGCGTCGCCGCCATGCTGGAGCGCGATCCGGCCAGCAGCGGCCTCGGCATGCGGCTGCTGCGCGTGGCGCCCGGCGAGGCGGAACTGTCGATGCGGATCGTGCCGCACATGCTGAACGGCCACCAGAACTGCCACGGCGGCTTCATCTTCACCCTGGCGGATTCGGCCTTCGCCTGTGCCTGCAACAGCTTCGACCGCCTCACGGTCGGCCAGTCCTGCACCATCCACTACATCCGCCCCGTCACGGCCGGCACGGTGCTGACCGCCCGCGCCCGGCGCCTCGCCGAGGCCGGGCGCAGCGGGATCTACGATGTCCTGGTGCTGGACGAGCAGGAGCAGGTCGTCGCCACCTTCCGGGGCCAGTCCCGCACCGTCGGCGGCAGCATGCTGGGCGGGGAATAGGACACCTCCCGGGAAGGTTTCCCCGCCGGCGCCGCGTCCCCGGGAGCAAAGGCAAAAACGCGCCCCCGAACCGGTCATCCGTGCGCCGCCAGGCGCCGGAAGCGTTCAGGAGCCCGGCGGAACGGTGAAGCAGGGCATGCCGCTGCCCTGGAGGCGCTGGCAGGCACTTCCGGCGCCATCGGCGGAAAGGCCGGTCAGGCGGGCGCGGTAGAGCGTGCCGTTATGGCTGACCGGGGTAATGCTGTCCCGGGCGCTGGCCAGCAGGCCGCCGGTGCGCGACCGGGCGACGGAAAGCGCGGCACGGGAGATGGCGGGGTCGGGGAAGGCGCCGACCTGGATGCCCCAGCCGCCCCCTCCCCCCATGCCACCACCATAGCGGGCCGGCAGGGCCAGGGTGCCCGGAGGCGCGGCGGCCGGGCGCTGCACCGGCGGTGCCTCGGCGGCCTGGGCGGTGCCGGTCCAGGACGGGAGGGAACCGCGGGACTCCGTGGGGACGTTCGGATACAGGGCTGGAGGCGGAGAGGCGTAGGCGGATTCCCGGACCGCGTAGGCGGCCGGGATCACCGGGCTGCTTCCCTCCTCCCCGGTCCGGTTGCCGGTCGGGGTGGAGGCGGTGACGAGGCCGCCGCCGTCGAAGGCGCGGTTGGCCGGGTCGTCATAGGCATAGGCGCCGCCACCCGTGACCAGGCCGCCGCCCTCATAGGCGCGGTTGGCGGGGTCCTCCGCCGCAGGGCCGGGTGGCGCGGAGGCGTAGCCGGGGGTGGCGTAGGCACCCGTGGCCGGGCGGCGAGCACTGGCCAGGCGGGTGCCGGCCGGGGCGCGGCCGGCCTGGGAGGCGCCGCCCATGCCGGTGTAACTGCCCGTCGGGGCAGAGGCGGTGACCAGCCCGCCACCGTCATAGGCGCGGTTGGCCGGGTCGTTATAGGCATAGGCCGTGCCCGAGCCGGTGGCGAAGCCGGCGAGCGGGCCGGTCATGGCGACCTCCGTGCCCAGGCGCGGGGCGATGCGGGCGAGGTAGTTGATCGTCTCGCCCGGCAGTTCGGAGTTGCCGGCAAGGTAGTCGGAAAGGCGCTGCGGCCCGGCATTGTAGGCGGCGAGGAAGGCCGGGGCACCGAACTGGTCCGACATCTCGCGGATATAGGCGGCGCCGGCCATGATGTTGCTGCGCGGCTCGTAGGGGTCGGAGCCCAGGCCGTAGCGGGATCGCAGGATGTCGTAGGTGGCGGGCATCACCTGCATCAGCCCCATGGCACCGACCCGGCTGGTGGCGGTGGGATTGCCGGCGGATTCCTGGCGCATGACCTCGCGGATCCAGCGTTCCGGGATCGCGAAGCGGCTGGCGGCCTCGCGGACATGCGGGCCCCAGGGATCGCCCTCGGGCCCGGGCGCGCGGTAGGAACGCGCGGCGTGGGAGAGATAGCTGCTGGCCTCGGCGCGGGAGGCCCCGGCCGCGGCGGTGTCGTAGCCGTAGTCGCCGTTGCCGTCATAGCCGCGCCGGCCGTCCCAGACGAAGCGGCTGGTATAGGCGGGCGGGCCGCAGGCCGAGAGCAGCAGCAGGAGCGGCAACAGGGAGAGCGCGCGTCTCGCCATGGTCCTCCGATGACCTCCCCCAATGGTCAAACCCGACGATCCCCCGGATCGTCGGGGGAACGGGCGCCGGGAAGGACCACGGGCCATGGGACGGCTCGTGGCGCGGTCCCGCTCCCGGGACAGGCTATAGCGGGGGAATGGCTTCGGAATGGTTGCGGCAAGGCCACAGCCCACAGGCGACGACTCGTTCCCCCTCGGCACCCATCCTCCTCCGCATGCACCGGGATCGCGGCATCAACAAGGCGTGGCGGACGGCACGGGGGCCGCCGCGGCGGAGGTGCGGAAGCGGAACGGTGGGGCGGCGTGGCCGGCGGGACACGGGAGCCGTGGGGAGAGGGATTGCGAAAACCGGGTTTCGCCGGCGCGGCCTGCTGAAACCGGGGGGCGCCAGGGCCATTTGCATGCCGAGATGAACACATCCCCTTCCACCGCCCTCACCGCCGCGCCGCTCACCCCCGAGGCCCGCGCCGAACTGGCCGGAGCCGTGCGGATCCTGGAGAACCCATCCATCGCCGCCCGCATGGCGGCGATGGCGGGCACGCCCGTTTCCGCGCTGAAGCGCCGGTTGCCGGAATTCGTGCAGTCGGGCGTGGATGGCGCCGTGCGGCGGGCGATCGAGGCCGCCTGGAAGGCGGCGCTGCGCTCCAGGCCCGGGCGGGCGCCGCATGGGCTGGCGCCGGACTGGCTGCATCGCGGGCTGGCGGCGGCCTCCGGCGTCGCGGGCGGGGCCTTCGGCCTGGCGGGAACCCTGACGGAACTGCCGGTCACCACCACCATCCTGCTGCGCCAGATCGCCTCCGAGGCGGCGGAACAGGGCGAGGACCTCACCGACCCGATGGTGCAGGCGGAATGCCTGAAGGTCTTCGCCCTGGGCAGCGAGGACCTGGACGAGGACCCGGCCCAGAGCAGCTACTTCGCCGCCCGCATCGCCCTGGCGCAGGTGTTGCCGAATGCGGTGACCAACCTGGGCGCTGCGGTGATGCCGGGCTTCCTGGCGCGGATCGCCGGGCGCTTCGCCGCCGCGGTGGGACTGAAGCTCTCGGCCCAGGCGGTGCCGGTGCTGGGGGCCGCGGCCGGGGCGGCGATCAACATTTCCTTCCTGGAGCATTTCCGGAACGTGGCGCGGGCGCATTTCACCGTGCGGCGGCTGGAGCGGGCACATGGGCCCGCCACGGTGCGGGAGGCCTACGAGGCGCTGAGGGACGCGCGCATGGCGGCGTAAGAGGCCGCGTCCCGCAGGCTGTTCCGGCGGCCGGAACAGCCACACCCGCCCTGGTCCGGACAGCCGCGCGATGGATGGCGCGGCGTGGCGCTTCCAGCGGCGCGCGGGTTGGGGCAGGCTGGGGCGGTGAAGATCATCGACCGCCGCTTCCTTGTCATGCTGGCGCTCGGCTTTTCCGCCGGGCTTCCTTTTCCGCTGACCGCCTTCGTCCTTCGCCAATGGATGGCCGAGTCGCAGGTGGACCTGACCGCCATCGGACTGACGGCGCTGATCGGCCTGTCCTATTCGCTGAAGTTCCTGTGGTCGCCGCTTCTGGACCAGGCGCCGCCACCGCTGTTCCGGCGCTGGGGGCGGCGGCGCGGCTGGCTGGGGACGATCCAGCCGCTTCTGGCGCTGGCCATCCTGGGCGTGGGGCTGACCGATCCGGTGGAGCATCCGGGCTGGATGGCGGCGCTCGCCGTGCTGGTGGCCTTCCTGTCCGCCTCGCAGGACATCGTCATCGACGCCTACCGCATCGAGGTGCTGGAGGAGACGCAGCAGGGCTACGGGCTGGCCTGCTATGTCTGGGGTTATCGCGGCGCGCTGCTGGTGGCGGGGGCCGGGGCGCTGGCCACGGTGGGCTTCGCCGGATGGGCCGGGGCCTATGCGATGTGCGCGGCGCTGATCCTGATGGTGGGCTTCGTCGCCACCGGCTTCGCGCCACGACCGGCGGAGGTGGCGCTGCGGGCGCTGCCCTGGGCCCGGCGGATGCGCTCGGGCATGGTGGACCCGTTCCTGGACTTCATGCGTCGCCCGGCCTGGCAGGCCATCCTGGGCTTTGTCGCGCTGTACAAGCTGGGGGAGGCGCTGGCGCATGTGATGACCACGCCCTTCTACCGCGAACTCGGCTTCTCGCGCCTCGACGTGGCGCAGGTCTCCTCGGTCTTCGGGCTCTTCGCCACGCTGCTGGGCGCGCTGGCGGGCGGCTGGCTGATCCGGCGCATCGGCGTGGCCAAGGCGCTGGTGGTCACCGGGCTGGGGCAGATGCTGTCCAACCTGATGTATGTGGCCCTGGCGCGGGCCGGGCACGACATGGGGATGCTGTGGCTGCAGGTGGGGGTGGAGAACGTGACCGGCGGCCTCGCCGATGCGGCCTTCCTCACCTATCTCGGCAGCCTGACCAGGCGGTCCTTCACGGCGACCCAGTATGCCCTGCTGTCCTCGCTGGCGGCCCTGCCGCTGCACACGATCGGTGGCTCCTCCGGCTGGCTCGCCGCCCGGCTGGGCTGGGAGAGTTTCTTCATCACGACCACCCTGGCCGCGCTGCCGGCCATGGTGCTGATGCTCTATTTGCTGCGCCGCCTGCCGCCACCGCCGAAGGCCGCGGTGGCGGCGGAAGCGGCGGAATAGCGAGGCGGCCCCCAGGGGCAGGCGCTGCCTTTCAACGGTCGGAGGCCATCAGCCCGCCAGCAGGAAGTCCAGCAGCACTTGGTTGAAGGGTTCCGGCTGCTCCACGGTGAAGGCATGGCCGCCGTGCTCCGTGAGCCAGAGCCTCGCATCGGGCAGGGCTTCGGCGAGGTGGCGGGAGGCGGTCCAGGGCACCAGCAGGTCGTCGCGGGAGGCCGCGACCAGGGTGGGCGCGGCGATGGCAGGTAGGTCGGCGCGGGCATCGAAGGCGCGGAGGGCGGCGATGCGGCGGCGGAGGTTGCGCTCGCCCTGGAAGCCGGCGATGCCCCGGGCGATCTCGGCATCCATCCTGCCGGAATGCTCCGCCATGTAAGGGGCGGTATGCAGGAAGAGAGGCTGGGCCGCGACATAGGCGGCAGGACCCTGCGCTTCCAGGATGCCGAGGCGGATGTCGAAGCAGCGCTCGGAATGCGGCTCCACCTTCGCCCAGGCATTGACCGCGACGAGGCGGGCGAGGCGTCCGGGATGGCGGCGGGCGAGTTCGAGGCCGACCAGGCCACCCAGGGCGTGGCCCAGGAAATGGGCACGGGCGATGCCGGCGGCGTCGAGAACCCGCACCACGTCATCGGCCATGTCGGCGATGGCATAGGCACCCGGCAGGGGCCCGGCGTTGCTTCCCGTGCCGCGCTGGTCGAAGGCCACGACCTGGAGATGTTCCTCCAGCGCGGCGCGCTGCGGCTTCCAGAAGCCGGCGAGGCCGCCAAGGCCGGCGGACAGGACCACCGCCGCGGCGCCGGGCCTGCCGGTGACCTCGTGGCGGAGCGCCGTCACGCAGGGTGGCCGATATGGGCCACGCTGGCGATCTCGACCAGGGCGTCGGGCTTCACCAGCCCGCATTGGATGCAATAGCGGGCGGGTTTGTCCCCGGGGAAGTACTCCGCATAGACGGCATTGATGGCGCCGTAGTTCGCCCAGTCGGTGAGAAAGATATGGTTCATGGCAATGTCGGCCATGGTGCCGCCGGCGGCCTCGACCACACCCTTGATGGTTTCCAGCACGTGGCGTGCCTGGGCGGCGGCATCGCCGATATGGACCACGTTGTTGTCCTTGTCGAAGGGCAGCGTGCCGGAGACGTAGAGCACGCCATGCGCCATGGCGCCGGGGGAATAAGGCGCCAGCGGCTTGCCGGAACCGGCGGGGATGACAGGCTTGATGGGCATGGCACGGGTTTCCTCGTTCCGGATGGCCGGTCGGCCGGCGAATGCCACGCAAGCCGCATGCCATCGCCTGTCCCGGGCATGCGACCGGGTTCACGCGGAGGACGGCCTTTCCTGACCGTGCCGTGCTGGCAGCCGCCCCGGGGGAGAGGCGCCGCCTCTCCGCCCGGACCCCCACTCCGCCAGGGACCGAAGCCGGTCCCCGGACCCCGGGGCTTGCGTTGGCTCTCCATGGTGGCCGCCAGCCTGCGGCTTGATCCCTGGGAGCAGGTGGCGACGCGGGGCACCCGAATAGAAAGACATCGTGTCCGCGCGGGTGGCATCGGCAGTCCGCCGGAGAGCCATGCTCTCCGGCGCGATCCGGCCACAGCGAGAACCAACTCATCGGGTCCAGGGCCCGCAGGGTCCTGGCGGATAGGGGGTCCGGGGGAAAGGCAGCGCCTTTCCCCCGGGACGGCGCAACGCCAAAGCCCTGAAGCACGGATCAGCGTCCGGTTCCAGTCTCCTGGGCATCCTCCGCGGCGCGGGCGTTCTCGGCGGCGCGCATGGCGGCCTCGGCCTCGGGGTTGAGGGGCTGGCCGGTGCGGCGGGGCGGGATCAGCGGGCCGGGGACGGGGCGGTTGCCGTACATGAGTTCCCGCCCGGCCAGCAGACCATCGCAGAGCTGGATGTCGAGGCGCTGGCGGTCACGGCGGCGGACGTCGTCGGTGATCCCGGCGGCCTCCTCCTCCGGTACGTCCAGCCCCTCCAGCGCGGCGCGGCCCATGGCGAGCGCGGCGTCGAAGGTCTCTCGGACCTCGAAGGCCACGTCGCGCTTGATGAGATCCAGCGTATGGCCGCGGTCATAGGCGCGGACATAGAGCCTGGCCTGGGGGAATTCCTCCTGCGCCAGGGTGACGATGCGGTCGGTGGTGGCGCGGTCGGCGGTGCAGACCAGGATGGCGCGGGCGCGGCCGGCGCCGGAGGTGCGCAGCACGTCGAGGCGGGTGCCGTCGCCGTAGTAGACCTGGAAGCCGAAGCGGGCGGCGGCGCGGATCATCTCCACATCGGTCTCGATGGTGGAGACGGTGAAGCCGCGCGCCAGCAGGGCCTGGCTGGCGACCTGGCCGAAGCGGCCGAAGCCGATGATCAGCGCGTCGCCGTGCAGGGATTCGGCGCGCTCGATGCCCTCCATCGAGGGGGCGTCGCGTTCCGGCCACCGCTCCGCCAGCAGCACGGCGAGCGGGGTGAGCGCCATGGAGAGGATGACGGTGGCGGTGAGCATGGCGCCGGTGCGGGCATCGACCAGCCCGGCGCCGCCGGCGGCGGCGTAGAGGACGAAGGCGAACTCGCCGCCCTGGGCGAGCACGGCGGCGCGGCGCACGGCCTCCCGCGTTCCGGCGCCGAAGAGGCGGGCGACCAGGAAGACCATGGCGGACTTGGCCAGCATCAGCAGCACCACGCCGGCCAGGATCAGCAGCCCGTCGCTGCGCAGCACGCCGAGGTCGAGGCTCATGCCGACGCCCATGAAGAAGAGGCCGAGCAGGATGCCGCGGAAAGGCTCGATGTCGGTTTCGAGCTGGTGGCGGAAGGTGGATTCCGAGAGCAGCACGCCGGCCAGGAAGGCACCCATGGCCATGGACAGGCCGCCGAGCTCCATGGCCAGCGCAGCGCCGAGGACGACGAGCAGGGCGGCGGCGGTCATCACCTCCCGCGCCCCGGCGCGGGCGAGCAGGGCGAACATCGGGTTCAGCAGCCAGCGGCCGGCCGCGACCAGGGCGGCGAGCGAGAGCAGGGCGAGGCCGACGGAAACCCAGCGCGAGCCTTCCGCCTCATGGCCCGGTGCGAGGATCGCGACCAGGGCGAGGAGCGGCACGATGGCCAGGTCTTCCAGCAGCAGGATGGAAACGATGCGCTGGCCGGCGGGTGTGGAGACCTCGCCCCGTTCCTCCAGCACCTGCATGGCGATGGCGGTGGAGGAGAGGACGAAGCCCATGGCGGCCACGAAGGCCACGGCCGGGGCGAAGCCGGCGAGCCACAGGATGGCGGTCAGCACGACGCCGCAGGCACAGACCTGGGCGACGCCGAGGCCGAAGATCTCCCGCCGCAGGCTCCAGAGACGGGAGGGCTGCATCTCCAGCCCGATGATGAAGAGGAACATGACCACGCCGAGCTCGGCGATGTGCAGCACGGCCCCCGGCTCCGCCACCAAGCGCAGGCCGAAGGGGCCGATGGCGAGGCCGGCGGCGAGGTAGCCGAGCACGGAGCCCAGGCCCAGGCGGCGGAAGACGGGGACCGCCACCACCGCCGCCCCGAGCAGGATGACGACCGGGGCGAGATCCGTGACGTAGCCTTCTTCCGCCATCATCCGCCCGATCCTCCTCCGTACGTACCCCGGCGCAGCTTAGGCGGCGGAGGCACGGGGCGGCCAGCCACAGGCCAGTGGCAGTCCAGGTTGCCCGCCTGCCAAGCGGACACACCCCGCTCAGGCTGCCCATTTTTCGCTCGGGCAGCGATGCGGAGGAGGACAGGCGATGCGGGCGCCTGCCCTCCCGCGTAACCTATGGCCCTGACAGCGTCCACAGACACCAGCGAAAGCCCGAAGGCCGGGAGAGGAGGCGCTTTCCCAGGGGATGCCGCAAGACGAACGGCACGGGAAAAGCCGCGATCCGCGACGGCGGCGGCTATTCCGCGGCCCGCGACAGCGGCGTCGCCACATCCTCCAGCGAGCGGCGCTCGGCGGCGAAGCCCAGCTTCCATTCGGTGGCGGCGGCGATCAGCATCAGCGCGGCGCCCAGCATGTAGCCCCACATGATGTTGTCGCGCGCCCCGCCTTCGATCAGCGCGCCGAACAGCGCAGGGCCGGCGACGCCGCCGATGCCGGTGCCGAAGGCATAGAAGAGGGCGATGCCCATGGCGCGCATCTCCAGCGGGAAGCTCTCGCCCACGGTAAGATAGGCGGCCGAGGCGGCGGCGGAGGCGAAGAAGAAGATCACCGTCCAGGCCGCCGTCTGCTCCCAGGCGGAAAGCCAGCCCTGGGCGAAGGCATAGCCGGTGGCGGCCATCAGGATGCCGGACAGGGCATAGGTGGCGGTGATCATCGGCCGGCGGCCGATGCTGTCGAAGAAATGGCCGAGCAGCAGCGGCCCCATCAGGTTGCCAACCGCGAAGGGCAGCATGAACCAGCCGATATGGTTGGGCTCGATGCCATAGAAGCGGGTGAGCACCAGGGCATAGGTGAAGAAGATCGCGTTATAGCAGAAGGCCTGGCAGGCCATCAGCACGATGCCCAGGACCGAACGCTCCGGATAGGTGCGGAACATGGTCGCCGCGACTTCCCGCAGGCTGGTATGGGTGCGGGGCGTGAGGCGGATGGTGCGGTGTTCCGCCGCCGGCAGCGGGCCGCGGTTGTCGCGCACCCAGTCCTCGATGTCGCCGACGATGCGCTCGGCCTCGTGCTGCCGGCCATGGGTCATCAGCCAGCGGGGGCTTTCGGGGATCCAGCGGCGCAGGAAGAGCACGATGAGCGACAGGGCGCCGCCGATGCCGAAGGCGAGGCGCCAGCCGATCTCCGGGTCGATCACGCGCGGGTCGAGCAGCACCACCGCGCCCAGGGCACCGAAGGCGGCGCCGGCCCAGAAGGTGCCGTTGACCGCCAGGTCGGTGACGCCGCGGCGGCGGGCGGGGATGAGCTCCTGGATGGTGGAGTTCACCGCCGCGTACTCGCCGCCGATGCCCGCGCCGGTGAGGAAGCGAAAGAAGGCGAAGCTCCAGAAATTCCAGGAGAAGCCCGTCGCGATGGTCGCCACCATGTAGACCAGCAGGGTGACGGTGAAGAGCTTCTTGCGGCCCAGGCTGTCGGTGAGGCGGCCGAAGAAGAGGGCGCCCAGGACGGCGCCGATGAGGTAGGCGGAGGCGCTGAGGCCGATCTGGGTCTCGGTCAGGCGCAGGACGGGGCTGTTGTGGATGGCGCCGCCGAGCGAGCCGACAAGGGTGACCTCCAGCCCGTCCAGGATCCAGGTGATGCCGAGCGCCACGACCACCAGCCAGTGGAAGCGCGACCAGGGCAGGCGGTCCAGTCGCGCGGGGATGTCCGTCTCGAAGCTGGCCTTCCCACTGGCCGCCGCGGTGGTGCTGGCGCGTCCCTCCATCGGTCCGGTCCTCCCTCCTTGCCTTTGCGGTCCCTGCCCTCCCTGGCACGTGCCGCCCGGATAGGAAACGCCGAAATGGCCGAAGGTTCCCGAGGAGGAGCGGTTCGCCAGGGCAGGATGGGACAGCCTGCCCCGGACAGGCCGGACGGGGCAGGCGGGCGCGGATGGCTGGGTCCCGGCCCGGGCCATGCCTGGCGGCGCGCGATTTGCCTAGCCTGCCGGGATGGCGGGCCACCGCCTCCCCTTCCGCTGGATGTCCGTGTGATCCTTTCCGTCTTCTGGCTGCCGGCGACGCTCGGGGCCGCTTTCTTCCAGTCCTGGCGCACGGCGATGCAGCAGAGGCTGCGCGGCACGATGTCGGTGAATGCCGCCGGACTGGTGCGCTTCCTCTATGGCGCGCCCACGGCGCTGACGCTGCTGCTGCTGCACTGGCTGCTGCTGGGCGGCGGGATGCCGCGGCCGGGCTGGGGCTTCCTCGGCTGGGCGCTGGTGGGCGGGCTGGTGCAGATCCTCGGCACCAACCTGCTGATCATGAGCTTCGGCTACCGCAACTTCGTGGTCGGCACCGCCTACAGCAAGACGGATGCGATGCAGGGGGCGATCCTGGGCACGCTGGTGCTGGGTGAGGTGCTGCGGCCTCTGGCCTGGCTCGGCGTGCTGGTCAGCGTGGCGGGGGTGCTGGTGCTCTCGCTGGCGGGCAAGGCCAGCGGGCCGCGCGACCTGCTGCGCGCCACGGTGCAGCCGGCGGCGCTCTGCGGCCTGGGGGCGGGACTGGCCTTCGCCGCCACCGGCATGTTCACCAAGCTGGCCATGGCGATGCTGCCTCCGGGCACGGACGCCGTGCGCGGGGCGCTGGTGGCGCTGACGGTGATGACCACGCTGCAATCGCTGATGCAGGGCGGCTGGATGCTGTGGCGCGAGCCGGAACATCTGCGCGCGGTCTTCCGCGGCTGGCGCAAGGCGGCGCCGGTGGGGGCACTCTCGGCACTGGGCTCGGCCTGCTGGTTCACCGGCTTCGCCCTGGCGCCGCTGGGGCTGGTGCGGGCAGTGGGACAGGTCGAGATCCTGATGACCATGGCGCTGGGGCGCTTCTACCTGCGGGAAAGCTTCACCCGCTCGGAGGTGATCGGGGCGGTGACGGTGGTGGCGGGGGTGCTGCTGGTGCTGGCGGGGGCCTGAGGAAGACAGCCCGCCGTCGGCAACCCTTCGCCCTTGGCGAACCGGCCTTCCGAGCCCGGCTCCCGATACGGCCCGCCCGGGATGACGCGGGCGGCTGCCGGTCCGCGCTTCACGGCTTTGGCGTTGCGCCGTCCCGGGGGACAAGGCTCCGCCTTTTCCCCCCG
>NZ_JHWD01000007.1 GCF_000622225.1 Roseomonas mucosa ATCC BAA-692
CATTTGGCTATCGCCATTGCCCGGGCCTGCATCCGCGATGGAGCGCGCGGACGGTTCTACAACGTGGTTGACCTGGTGAACCGCCTCGAGGCCGAGACCCGGGCCGGACGACAAGGGCGCATCGCCGATCATCTCTGCCGCCTGGATTTCGTTGTCCTCGACGAGCTCGGCTACCTGCCATTCGCCCAGTCCGGCGGCCAGTTGCTGTTCCACCTTGTCAGCCGTCTCTACGAGCAGACCTCGGTCATCGTCACCACCAACCTCGCTTTTGGTGAATGGCCCAGCGTCTTTGGGGACGCCAAGATGACCACCGCCTTGCTCGACCGCCTCACTCACCACTGCGACATCGTCGAGACCGGCAACGACAGTTGGCGATTCAAGAACCGCGCCTGAACGCCTTACAAGAGGGGTCCCTTTTGCGCGCCGATCTGGGGTCCCCATTCAATGCCGATTGACATCATCGTGGTCAACTCCTGCGTGGTAGGAAAATCGAAGCCGTCTGGCGCATGCTCGAAGAGGACGGTGCGGCCGAAATCCAGCGCCTTGTACAGAGCGGGCGTGTAATGTTCGCCCACATCACCGATGTAGCTGCCATAAGCGGGAAAACACATGAGCCGCGCCGTTCCCAGGACGGCACTGGCGATTTCCTTGGCCGTGTCCTGCGATGTCTGAGTTGTGGTCATCCCGAACCGGGCGAAGTACGCTCGGATCTCCTCGTGTGGACGGTAGCGGTACTCACAGTCCCGGACGAAATGCAGATAGCCCTCGACGATCTCTCGCTGCCGCTTCCACTGACGTCGGGTAAGCGCGAAACCCCAGTTGTGCCCCATGGGCATGATGCGGCGGCGAAGGCGGCCATGCTCCTCCGGCGAGGCATGATGCTGGCCATAAGCCGCCACATATCCCACCCGTTCCTCGGCGAGGGCGAAGGCGGAAAGCTTCTCCAGAGCATCGAGGTAGTGCGGCGAGAGGACCATATCGTCCTCGAAGAAGATTCCCAGTTCCGCGTTCAGGGTCTCGAAGAAGAACCGCTCAGCCCGGTCGAAATTCAGCGCGATGCCCAGATTATGCGGCGCCTCGTGCACGACGCCATCGGGGAAATGGCGGCGGAAGACGCTGATGCAGGCGGCGATCTCATCTTCTGTTGCCCGCGTCATGCCACCGGAGCGGTTGCGCGCCGCATCCTGGAACAGATGCACGCGCTGCTCCGCAACCGGCAGTGTCTGGGCCTTCAGGCTGGCCAGCACGCGTTCCAGCATCCCGGGCCGGTTGAACGACATGATGGCGATCGGTGCCGGTAGAGAAACGGCAAGACTGTCTGGCATGAACTGGTTTGTCCTGGCCCCTGTTCCCGCGCGGTGGCCGTTTCCCGGCCCGTTCTTCCACGCGTCCTTCGGTCGTGCTCCGTTCCGGAATGGCGGAGCATCCGGACCGGCCGTGGCATGCCCCGCTGGGCGTGCCCGCGATGTCATGCCCCGTCGAAGAGAAGACGCTCGGTGATGTTCTGCCGCCCCGGCCCATCGGTCTCCGGGGCCCAGCCGACCTGACAGAGACCGACGGCGAAGCGCCGCGGGTCACCCTCGGCCAGTTGCTCGGCCATGCCGATCAGCGTGAAGTCCAGGTCCACCAGCCCGTCGGCGGGCGGGGCGATGCGCAGCCGCAGCACCTTGCTGGTGTTGGGTTGCAGGACCATGCGCCCGGTCGCGGGGTTCTCGATGAACTCGGCATGGAGCGGAATCCGTACGCCTCGCGGCGCCACATGCAGAACCTGCCCCTTCGCATGGGGCGCGCCCACGAGTTGCAGATAGGCGACGATGCAGTCCGTGCCGTTCCAGACCCCATTCGCGGTCGGTTTGGCATAGAAGGCAAGCCGGGCCGCCTCCCCTGCCATCCAGGCGCCGAAGCCTTCGCAGCCGTACCAGCCGTCCACCATGACCGAGCGCAACGGCTGCGCGATGTAGCTCGGCGGCATGCCATGCGTGCGCCCGAGGCTCGACGGCTTGAAGGTGGTTCCGACCGGCAGGCTGGCTACGCTGGCACGCCTGCCCTTCGGGGGACGCGCGCGCTGGCGCTCGATGGCAGCCAGGAGATTGTCAGTGACATCCTTCCAGCTGCGAGGCCGGAAGCGCGCCGCGATCTCCGCCCGGCGCCGGTCGAGCAGGCCGGGCTCGAACAGCATGCGCCGGAAGACCTCGATCCCGTCGCGCAGGTTCAACGGATCGACGTAGTCCACCAGATCGCCGCCGACCTCAGGGATCGAGCTGCTGCTGGAGGCGACGCAGGGCGTGCCATAGGTCAGGCTCTCGCCCACCGGCAGGCCCCAGCCCTCCACGAAGGACGGGAAGGCGGTGAACAGGCAGTTCTGGTAGAGGGTGGCCAGTTCCTCATCCGACAGGTCGTGCAGGATGTGCAGGCGGCCATCGAGATGGTTGGTATCGCGGATCTGGTTCATCAGATCCTGGACGCGCCAGCCGGGGCGGCCGACGAAGACGAGGTCGGGCACCGCCTCGCCCTTCGTCATCATCTCGCGCCAGATCCGGAACAGGTAGGCGTGGTTCTTGCGGGCCTCGATGGTCGAGACGCTCAGCACGAAGGGACGGTCGCGCAGGCGTGCGATGGCCGGTGTCCAGCGGCCCGGCGCCGCCGCGGGGCGCGACGGGACGGGCTTGAGCACATGCGCGAGCGGCACGGCCTCGACCTCGATCCCCGTGATGCCGTTCTCGGCCATCAGCCGGCGCATGTCCCCCGCCACGTGCTCGCTGATGGTCAACAGGAAGTCGAAGCTGAGCAGGCCGTCGCCCATGGCCAGGGTGAACCAGACGCTCAGCGTCGGATCGCAGAACTCTGGATGGGTGATCGGGATCAGGTCATAGACATAGAGGCCGACCCGTACGCCGATCTCGCGCAGCCGGGCGCAGTTGTAGACGACGTCGCGCACGTTCCAGAAGGCGCCCAGCACCAGCAGGGTCTGCGTCGGGGCGGGCGTCAGCGTCTGGGCCGAGAGGCGCAGATCCGCCACCAGTTCCTTGAGCCTGTCATGGCTCACCACCGCACTGGTCGCGTAGCGGATCATCTGCGCCAGCACGTCGCTCTGCAGCAGGAGAAGCCCGGTCGGGCTGCTGATCACGAAGCGGTAGGCGTTCAGCGCCGCGGGTGGCAGGGCCAGGACCTGCTCGATGATGTTGGCTTGCACCCGCTGGATGCCGGAAAGGGTCTTGTGGTTGTCGAGGTAGTGCAGGAGGTCCGTCACCTCCAGCAGCGTGGCCGTGGCGAGTTCCTGTTCCGTCCAATGGCCCATCAACTCCGTGGCGATCTGGCTCTCCCCCAGCATCACCAGTTCCCGATAGGCATCGGCCGAGGCCCCCAGCCGCAGCGCCCCGGCCAGGCACTCGATGGCCTCGCCACGCCGACCGGCCAGGACCAGCGCGCGGCCGAACTGGAGCTGGGCGTCGCCGTCCTCAGGCGCGAGGGCCGCCGCGCGGCGATAGGCCAGCAGGGCATCGGCGGTCTGGCTCTGTTCCTTGAGCGCGTGGCCCAGCTGCACCCAGATGGGGGCATCCTCCGGCTCCGCCTCCAGATGCAGGCGGTAGAACTCCGCTGCGGCGGTCCAGTCCTTCCGATCCCGGGCTTCATCGCCTGCCCGCCGGAACTGGCGGTCCTCACCCCGCAGAGGGGATGTCAGGGAAGCCAGCTTGGTCAAGATCAGTTCCCCGCCACGCATGATTCGTCCGCTCACAAAACTGAGCGATCATCTGTTATCCAATCGAACCATACAACCCGTGGGAGAAACTAAAGAAAGGAATATCCCTTTTGGCGAGTTTTCGTGAAGCCGTAGCATGGATGCGCAGAGGATCAGGCACCTCCACGCGTCTCACCTGTCAGCCAACGCCGTGGCGCCCCATTTCCAGGAACTTCTCGCGACGGCGGCTCTTCAGGGTTGCACCATCGACGGACAGCAGCGGCTGCAGGACTTCCCAGACCTTCTGCCCCACGTCGGACACCGCCTTGGCCGGGTCGCGGTGCGCGCCGCCCAGCGGTTCCGGCACCACCGCGTCCACGAGGTTCAGGCGCAGCAGGTCCTCCGCCGTCAGCTTGAAGGCCTCCGCCGCCTGCGGCGCCTGGGCGGCGTCACGCCACAGGATGGAGGCGCCGCCTTCCGGCGAGATGACGCTGTAGATGCTGTGCTCCAGCATCAGGATGCGGTCCGCCGCGGCCAGGGCGATGGCGCCGCCGGAACCGCCCTCGCCGATGATCGTGGCGACCACGGGCACCGGCGCCTCCAGGCAGGCCTCGATGGAGCGCGCGATGGCCTCGGCCTGTCCGCGCGCCTCGGCCTCGATGCCGGGAAAGGCGCCCGCCGTGTCCACGAAGGTGATGATCGGGATGCCGAAGCGCCCGGCGAGCTCGATCAGGCGCCGCGCCTTGCGGTAGCCTTCCGGCTTGGCGCTGCCGAAATTGTGCTTGATGCGGGTCTCGGTGTCGGTGCCCTTCTCGGTGCCCAGGACCATCACCGAATGGCCGCGGAAGCGGCCGAGGCCGCCCACCACCGCCTCGTCATCGGCGAAGGCGCGGTCCCCCGCCAGCGGCGTGAACTCCTCGACCAGCGCCTCGATATAGGCCAGGCATTTCGGCCGCTCCGGGTGGCGGGCCACCTGCGCCTTCTGCCAGGGGGAGAGCTTGCTGTAGGTGGCGGCGAGGAGCTTCTCGGCCTTGTCCTGCAGGCGGCCGACTTCTTCCGCCACATCGATGCCGCCGGCATCGGTGGTCCGGCGGAGTTCCTCGATCTGGCCTTCCAGCTCGGCGATCGGCTTTTCGAAATCCAGGAAATGACGCATCGGGGGTCCGTACACGGGGGCGTGCGGAGCGGCTAGAGCGGATCGTGCCGGAAGGGAAGCGCCGGACCCGCGAATCCGCCCCGCCAGGAAGGGAAGGCGATGCCCCGGCCCCGGCCGTGCAGGCAAGGCCCAATGCGGGGCGGCGGCGTGCCCGTCAGCGACCTGCCTCGTCCGGCTTCTCGACCTGGCCGCGCCGTTGCAGGCGGAGCGCCACCAGCCAGCACGAAAGGGCCCAGGCCGCGCCCAGGCACCAGCCGGCCAGCACATCGGTCGGCCAGTGCACCCCCAGGTAGATCCGGCTGGCACCCACCAGCAGCGTCACCGCCACCGCGACGGCCATCACATAGAGCTTCAGCCGCGGCCCGGCCTGGATGCGCGTCATCAGCGCCCCCAGGGTCAGGTAGGTGACGGCCGAAAGCATGGCATGGCCGCTGGGGAAGCTGGCGGTGAAGACCTCCACCATATGTGGCACCACATCCGGCCGTGGCCGCTCGAAGGCCAGCTTCACCAGCAGGGAGAGCACGGTGCCGCCCAGGATGGACACCGCGGTCAGCAGGGCCGCGCCGCGCTTGCGCTCCAGCAGCAGGCCGCCCAGCACCACGAGGCTCACGGAAACCAGGATCACGTTGCTGCCCAGGGCCGTCACGTCCTGGGCGATCGCCGGCAACCAGCGGGGACCGATCGGATGCTCCAGGTCGGCCGGGTCCCGCAGCAGGAGCAGCATGTGGCGGTCGAAGCCCTCCAGGCTGTCACCATGCACCAGCGCCGCCAGCGCCACGAAGCCAAGCAGCCCGCCCGCCACCAATAGCAGGCCGAGCAGCCCCGGCAGTTCGGGCATGGCGTCGCGCCGCTCGAATCGGGTCATGCGTGTCCTCCTTCCCGCCCTTGCCCTGGCGAGGTGCCCCGGTTCTCCCTTCGCCCCCGCCAGGGCAGCAACGGCTCAGCCGGCGTCGCGTTCACCCGCCGGCACGGCGGCGTCGGAGAGCGGGTGGTGCAGTTCCATCACCGCCCGCAGCCGCTCCTCCAGCACCTTGGTGTAGATCTGCGTGGTCGCGATATCGGCATGGCCGAGCAGCACCTGCAGCGAGCGCAGATCCGCCCCCCGGTTCAGCAGGTGCGTGGCAAAGGAGTGGCGCAGCACATGCGGCGTCGCCCGCGCCGGGTCCAGCCCGGCCTCCAGCGCCGCCGCATGCAGCAACTGGTTCAGACGCTGCCGCGTCAGATGCCCGGCCGCGGCGCGGGAGGGAAAGAGCCAGCGCGCGCCCGGCCGGCCCTTCCCCTCCTCCGGGGCCGACTTCGGGACCAGATCGGCCAGGGCCTGCCGCGCCCGGGCGCTGATCGGGATCAGCCGCTCCCGCCCGCCCTTGCCCCGGATGGCGATCAGCGGCGCCGTGTCGCGCAGCGCCGCCGCCGGCAGGGCGACCAGTTCGCTGGCCCGCAGGCCGGAGCCGTAGAGCAGCTCGCAGACCGCCACGGCCAGCAGGCCGCTGCGCCCCGGCAGGCGGGAGGCCCCGGCGATCAGCGCCTCCACCTCCTCCTCCCGCAGGGCTTTGGGCAGGGATTGCGGCAGGCGCGGCGTGTCGAGCAGCGCGGTCGGGTCGTCGCCCCGCATTCCCTCGCGGGCCAGGAAGCGGAAGAACTGGCGCAGCGCCGAAAGCCGCCGGGCGACGGTGCGCGCCGAAAGCCCGGCGCCCGAAAGGCCGGAAAGATAGCCGCGCAAGGCCTCGGGCGTGGCGCTTTCCAGCGATCCGCCCTTCCGGCGCAGCCATCCCGCCACATCCGTCAGGTCCGCCTCGTAGGCGGCCAGGGTGTTGCGGGCGGCGCCGCGTTCGGCCGCCAGCATCTCCAGAAAGGCCTCGACACGGGCATCCATGGCGTGCAGGAGGGCCGCCCGGCGACGCCCTCAGCGCGTGCCGAAGCGCTCTGCCGGGATGGTCCGCTCCACCGGCTGTGGACTCACATCGGGCGGAAAGGCACCAATGACGAGCAGGCCCACGGCGAGCAGTGCGATGATGACAAGAATGATCAGGGTCAGTGGGCGACGAAACATGGAGTTGCGCGTGGTCCCTCGCGTGCGGGCGAAGCCGTGCTAGCCTTGGGCATCGTGTCGCGCAACCTGGACATCCTCGCCGATCCGCATTCGGAGCGAAACCGTGGCCCCGCCGCCCCGCCGGCGGAGGCCGGGCCGGCTCCGGAAAGGACCCGGGCGGAGAGCAAGGCGGGACATATCCAGGGGGAAAGGACCCCGGGCCCGGATTCCGCGGCCGTGGAGCGGATGGCATCCGCCGCGACCCGCAGCATCGTCCTGGTCGGGCTGCCGGGTGCCGGGAAGTCCTCGATCGGCCGGCGACTCGCGGCGCGGCTCGGCTGTCCCTTCCTCGACACCGATGCCGAGATCGAGGCCGCGGCCGGCCTGCCCGTCTCCGAGATCTTCGCCCGCTATGGCGAAGCGCATTTCCGCGACGGCGAGCGGCGGGTGATCGCCCGCATCCTGGCCGGCCCGCCGGTGGTGCTGGCGACGGGCGGCGGCGCCTTCAACGATCCGCGCACGCGCGCCGCGGTGCGTGCCTCCGGCGCCGTCGCCGTCTGGCTGCGCTGCTCTCTGCCCGCCCTGGTGCGACGGGTGGCCGGGCGGGACCATCGCCCCATGTTCGTCGGGCGCGACGCGGCCGAGGTCCTGCGCGGGCTCATGCAGGTGCGCCATCCTTATTATGCGGAAGCCGATATCGTGGTGGATTGCACCGATGAGACCCCTGACATGACGACCGCCGATGTCGAAACGGCGCTCCATGCCCATGAGGCGCCGTCCCGCCTGCCGGTCACGCTGGGCGCGCGCAGCTACGAGGTCGCCATCGGCGGGCACCTGCTCGAACGCGCCGGGGGGCTGCTGGCCCCGGTGCTGCCGGCGCGCCGCGTGGCCGTGGTGTCCGACGCGGCGGTGGCGGCCCTGCACGGCGCCCGGCTGAGGGCCGGGCTGGAGGATGCGGGCTTCGAGATCCGCGCCGAGATCGCCGTGCCGCCCGGCGAGGCCTCCAAGAGCATGGCCTCGCTCGAAGCCGTGCTGGACGCGCTGCTCGGCGCCGGGATCGACCGCAAGACGACCGTGATCGCCCTGGGCGGCGGCGTGGTGGGCGACCTGGCCGGCTTCGCGGCTGCCGTTGCCCTGCGCGGCCTGCCTTTCGTGCAGGTGCCGACGACCCTGCTGGCCCAGGTGGACTCCTCGGTCGGCGGCAAGACCGGGATCAACCTGCGCGCCGGCAAGAACCTCGCCGGCGCCTTTCACCAGCCACGCATGGTCCTGGCGGATATCGGCACCCTCGCCTCCCTGCCCCCGCGCGAGCTGCGCGCCGGCTGGGCGGAGGTCGCCAAGCACGGGCTGCTGCAAGGGTCGCTCTGGGACTGGTGCGAGGCGCAGGGGCCGGCGGCCATGGCCGGGGACCCGGCGGCGCTGCGCCACGCGGTGCTGGAATCCTGCCGCCTGAAATCCGCCGTGGTGGCCGCCGACGAACGCGAGGAATCCGCCGAGGGCGGCCGGGCGCTGCTGAATCTCGGCCATACCTTCGGCCATGCGGTGGAAGCCGAGTGCGGCTATGACGGCAGCCTGCTGCATGGCGAGGGGGTGGCGATCGGCCTGGCCCTGGCGGCGAAGCTCTCCGCCCGGCTCGGCCATTGCGACCCGGCCCTGCCCGGGCGCGTGGTGGCGCATCTGCGCGCCGTGGGCCTGCCCGCCTCGATCCGTGACCTGGAGCGGCGCTTCACCGTGGAGGCGCTACTGGGCCGGATGCGCAAGGACAAGAAGGTGCGCGACGGCGCGCTCCGCTTCGTGCTGATCCGCGAGCCGGGCGACGTCTTCACCACGGGCGACGTGCCGGAGGATGTGGTGGCGGCCCTGCTGCGGGAGGACGGCGCCACCGGCTGAGGCGTTCCCCGCGCCCCTGGGAGCCCCGGCCCGTCCAGGGATCGCGCCCTCCCTGCTGCCGGAAGTATGGCACCCTCACGCTTCGGGCGATTCCGCCGCCGGCGATCGCGGGCTAGGCTCGTCCCATGCCCCTTTCCCAGCCCGAGGCGCGCACCCTCCAGCACAGCCGCGACATCACCCTGCGCGGCTATGAGCGCGAGGACGGGTCCTTCGACATCGAGGCCCGCCTGACCGACACCAAGGCCTATCCGCTGCCCAACCTGGACCGCGGCACCCTCATGCCGGGCGAGGCCCTGCACGACATGTGGATCCGGCTGACGGTGGATGCCGAGATGCTGATCCTGTCCTGCGAGGCGGCGACAGACAGTTCGCCCTATTCGATCTGCCCGGACATCGCGCCGAACTTCGCCCGGCTGGCCGGAATCCGCATCGGCCCCGGCTTCAACCGTGCCGTGAAGGAGCGGGTCGGCGGCACCGAGGGCTGCACCCATCTGCGCGAACTCCTGGCGCAGATGGCCACCGTCGCCTACCAGACCCTCCACTCGGCCCGCACCCGCCGGCGCCGGCAGGCCGGCGAGGGCGAGCCGCCCCTGTCGCCGGCGATCCTCGGCACCTGCCATGCCTATGCGCCCGACAGCCCCGTGGTGCGGCGGCGGAAAGGCTGACACGCCGGCGCGGCTCGTTGCTCCCGGACGCTTCCTGGCCGCGCCGGATCTTGTCCTACCGGCGCTCGGCCGCCATGACGGCGCCGAGTTCCTCTGTCACGCTGATCGGTTCGAGTGCCGGCCGGGCCTCCGCAGCGGGCCGGGGGGCGCCGCGGGTCAGCCGCTGGCCCAGCCGCATGCTGGGCGTCTCCACCAGCCGGTAGCCGAGTTCCGCCACCACCAGCGAAACGGGGATCGCCAGCAGCACCGCGAGGCCGGGCGGCACGATTCCCACCAGGCCATGCGCCAGGGCCAGGATGACGATCTGGTGGAAGAGATAGAGGCTGTAGGAGATCTCCCCGAGCCGGCGCAGCGGCCGGATGGCCGCCAAGCGGTGGAACAGGGCGGTGCTGATCGCGGCGGTGATGATCACCGTGGCGGAGAAGCCCATGCCCAGCATCCAGACCAGCTTCATCGCCATGCTCGTGGTGGAGACCGGCCCCCAGGCCGGCATGCCCAGCAGCAGCAGCGCCATGGCCACCAGCCCCAGCCGCGCCACGGCGGGCAGGCCGGAGAAGAACCGTTCCAGCCTTTCGCGCTGGAACCAGAGCGCCGAGCCCAGGAAGAAGAGCGGCATCCACTGGAACAGGAAGGCGAGGCTGCCCAGCGGGGTCATGGGCAGGGTCTGGCCGTCCCGGCTCATGAAGCCCGCCGCCGCCATGTAGAGGCCCAGGGCCAGCAGCGGTGCCCAGAGGCTGCGGCTCCTCACCAGCAGGAAGACCAGCGGGAAGATCAGCGAGGCCCGCAGTTCGACGATCAGGCTCCACATCGGGGCGTTCAGATCGTGATAGGGCTCCATGCCATAGGCCGCGAGATGGCCGAGGACCAGGTCCGGCGTGAGCGGCATGGACCAGGAGGTCGTGTTCAGCCAGTCGCTCATGCCGGGAATGGCGCCCTTGTAGGTCGCGGCATAGAAACCGGCCGCCACCAGCACCGCGGCGGCAAAGGGCAGGTAGATCCGGCAAAGCCGCTTCACCACATACTGCCCATACGAGATGCCGCGCCCGTTCTCGAAGGATGCGGAAAGGACGAAGCCGCTCAGCACGAAAAACACCGCGACGCAGCCGGGCCCGGCCACGAGGAACCGTGCCGGCGTGTATTTCAGCGCGAAGAAAAGATAGTCGGCGAGGCCGGATGCCCCGGTCAGCGGTGGCACATGGAATGCCTGTGGAAACGACATCCAAACATGGTGAAGAAGCACAATGAAAGCGGCGAGACCTCGTACGACGTCCAGCTCATGGTAGCGCCTGGAAGGCATTCGTCCTGATCTCCCTCAATCAGTCAGCAGAGAGGCGCCGGCGGAGGGGTGTACAACCCATCCGGCAAGACTTGGCGGCCAATGCACCTTAAAATGAAATTACATCCATATCATGAGACGTTCGCACAGCGGCAAACGAGAAAGCAAGAAAGCTGCTCAGACCCGGTCGTGAAATGTTTTGGAAGCGGGCCGGCTCCCCCCGGCCCCTTCCCTCTCCAATTCCCCTTCGCGGCCTATACCCTCAGCCCTCGCCCGGCGCCCTGGCCTCGATGGCGAGGGCATGCAGGCCACCGGCGAATTCCCCCGCCAGCGTGGCGTTCACGGCACGTTGCCGGGCCACCCGGGATTGCCCCTGGAATCCCGCCCAGACCACCCGGACGGCATAATGCGTCTCGCCCCCCGGCCGGGCGCCGGAATGGCCGGCGTGGTGATGGCTGTCGTCACGCACCGTGACCTCGGCGCCCGGAAAGGCGGCGGCCAGGGCGGCGTGCAGGCGGGCGGCGCGCGCGCCCGCAGAATGAGGATGCTCTGGGATCATGCAACCGCTTTTTCCATGCGTTACCGATGTTTGTGAAGCGTAGGATACTGCCTTGCCCGCATGGCGCCGGACGCCCATAAGGGGGACACCATGGCCCGACGCGGCACGACACACACCCCGCCCTCACCCGGAAGCAGCAGCTTCCGCCGTTGCGATTTCCCAGGCTGCGAGGCGGCCGGGGAGTTTCGCGCCCCTCGCGACCGGTCCCGCCTGCGCGACTATTATCATTTCTGCCTGGAACATGTCCGCGCCTACAATCAGGCGTGGGACTTCTACAAGGGAATGACGCCGGAGGAGATCGAAGTCCATCTCAAGGAGGATTCCGGCTGGCAGCGCCCGACCTGGCCTCTTGGCCGCCTCGGCATGCAGGGCAAGTTCGATCCCTCGCAGCTCAAGGACCCGCTCGGCCTCTTCGCCGACGCCAAGCCCACCCCTCGAAAATCGGCGACCAAGGCCCCAGCTGAGCTCCGTGCCGCGCTCGACGTGCTGGGCCTCGGCTGGCCGCTCGAGGAAGATGCGCTGCGCGAGCGTTGGAAAGAGCTCGCCAAGCGTTATCATCCGGACACCAACGGCGGCGACAAGTCGGCCGAGGAACGTCTGAAGGACGTGAACCGCGCCTACAGCCTGCTGCGCAAGCGGCTCGCCACCCTGGGGGCCCAGGCGACCAGCGTCGCCGCCTGAGGCCCTTGCCACACTGACACTGAGAAGCGGGAACCCCCCGATGGACACCATCGCCACCTTGCCCGACAGCCGTCCCGACATGCCCGACGCGCGGGTCAAGGTGCGCGAGGTCTTCGGGATCGACACGGACCTCGAGGTCCCGGCTTTCTCGAACCCGACCGAGCACGTGCCGGAGCGCGACCCGACCTACCGCTTCGACAAGGACACGACGCTCGCGATCCTGGCCGGCTTCGCCTTCAACCGCCGCGTGATGATCCAGGGCTATCACGGCACCGGCAAATCCACCCATGTGGAGCAGGTGGCGGCCCGGTTGAACTGGCCCTGCATCCGCGTGAACCTGGACAGCCACATCAGCCGCATCGACCTGGTGGGCAAGGACGCCATCGTCCTGAAGGACGGCAAGCAGGTCACCGAGTTCAAGGAAGGCATCCTTCCCTGGGCCTTGCAGCGCCCCTGCGCCATCGTGTTCGACGAGTACGACGCGGGCCGCCCCGACGTGATGTTCGTGATCCAACGCGTGCTGGAGGTCGAGGGCAAGCTCACCCTGCTGGACCAGAACCGCGTGATCCGCCCGCATCCGGGCTTCCGCATCTTCGCCACCGCCAACACGGTGGGCCTGGGCGACACGACCGGCCTGTATCACGGCACGCAGCAGATCAACCAGGGCCAGATGGACCGCTGGAACATCGTGGCGACGCTGAACTACCTGCCGCACAAGCAGGAGACCGACATCGTCTCCGCCAAGATGGGCGTGACCGACCCGAAGGGCCGCAAGCAGATCGAGGCGATGGTCAGCCTCGCCGACCTGACGCGCGCGGGCTTCATCGCCGGCGACATTTCCACCGTCATGTCGCCGCGCACGGTCATCACCTGGGCCGAGAACGCCAAGATCTTCGGCGATGTCGGCTTCGCCTTCCGCCTCTCCTTCCTCAACAAGTGCGACGAGGCGGAGCGCGCCACGGTGGCGGAATACTACCAGCGCTGCTTCAACGAGGAGATCCCGACGGGCCTCTACGTCAAGGCCTGACGGAAAGGCGGGGCGGCGCGCCGGGCGCTGCCGCCCCACGGGATGACTGCGGCCGGTGGGAGAGGTGTCGGTGAGCAATTCCAAGGATCTGTCCCGCCAGGAGGAGTTCAAGCGGGCCACCGCCGGCGCGGTCCGCGCCATCGCCCGCACCGATGACGTGCAGGTGGCCTTCCAGCCCGGCCCCTCCGGCCTGACCGGCAAGCGCGCCCGCCTGCCACTGCCGACCCGTGCCCTGCCGCCCGCCGAGATGGCGCGGCTGCGCGGTGCCGCCGATGCCGTGGCGCTGAAGCTGCGCTACCACGACGAGACCACCCACGCCGCCCGCCTGCCCGCGCGCCGCGACGCGAAGGAGGTCTTCGACACGCTGGAGCAGGCGCGGGTCGAGGCGGTGGGCAGCCGGGCGATGCCGGGCGTGGCCGCCAACCTCCAGGCGAGGCTGACCGAGCAGGCCGAGGCCGAGGGCTATGACCGGATGACCCGCAAGGACCAGCTGCCCCTGCCGGTGGCGCTGGGCCTGCTGGCGCGGGAGAAGCTGTCCGGCGAGCCGGTGCCCGAGCCCGCCCGCCGCGTCCTCGACCTGTGGCGCGACACGCTGGGCGAGCGGGCCGAGGCCGCGCTCGACGAGATGGCGGGCAGCACCGAGGACCAGGACGCCTTCGCCCGCGCCGCCCGCAAGCTGCTGACCGCGCTCGACCTCGCCGAGGCCGAGGTGGAGGCCGAGAGCAGCGAGGACGAGGAGCAGCAGGGCGACCAGGGCGCCGACTCCTCCCAGGTCCAGGACAATTCCGGCGAGGGCGAGGCCCAGTCCGAGGATGCCGAGAGCATGCTCGGCGCCCAGCCCGAGCAGGCCCAGGGCGAGGCCGCCGAGGATGAGGGCGAGGGCGAGGAGGAGGACGGTTCCGCCGCGGAGGGCGAGGACCGCCCGGGCGGGCCGCAGCAGCGCAAGGAGGTCCCCGCCTCCGACGACGCCTCGGTGTACCGCGCCTATACCAAGAGGTTCGACGAGGAGGTCGGCGCCGACGACCTTTGCGACCCGGAGGAGCTGGCCCGGCTGCGGCAGCAGCTCGACCAGCAGCTTTCCCACCTGCAGGGCGTGGTCTCCAAGCTGGCCAACCGCCTCCAGCGCCGCCTGATGGCGCAGCAGCAGCGCGCCTGGGAGTTCGACCTGGAGGAAGGGATGCTGGACGTGGCGCGGCTGGCCCGCGTCATCTCCAACCCGACCTATTCCCTATCCTACAAGCGGGAGCGGGAGGCGGATTTCCGCGATACGGTCGTCACCCTGCTGATCGACAATTCCGGCTCCATGCGTGGCCGCCCGATCACCGTGGCCGCCATGTGCTGCGACATCCTGGCCCGCACGCTGGAGCGCTGCGCGGTGAAGACCGAGATCCTGGGCTTCACCACCCGCGCCTGGAAGGGCGGCCAGTCGCGCGAGCGCTGGGTGCAGGACGGCAAGCCGCGCAATCCCGGCCGGCTGAACGACCTGCGCCATGTCGTGTACAAGGCGGCGGACGAGCCCTGGCGCCGGGCGCGCAAGAATCTCGGGCTGATGCTGCGCGAGGGGCTGCTGAAGGAGAACATCGACGGCGAGGCGCTGGACTGGGCCTATCGGCGCATGCTTTCCCGCGCCGAACACCGCCGCATCCTGATGGTGATCAGCGACGGCGCGCCGGTGGATGACAGCACTCTTTCGGTGAATCCGGGCAACTACCTGGAGCGGCACCTGCGCAAGGTGATCGCCGACATCGAGGGCCGCGACATCGTGGAGCTGGTGGCCATCGGCATCGGCCATGACGTCACCCGCTACTACCGCCGCGCCGTGACCATCGTGGATGCCGAGGAGCTGGGAGGCACCATGATGCAGAAGCTGGCCGAGCTCTTCGACGAGGATGCCGCGGCCGCCTACCAGCGCGCTGCCGCCGAGCGTTCCCCCGCCCTGATCTGACGGGCTTGCACCGGCGTCGCCTGCTCGGGGGCGGGCTGCTGGCGGCCGTGGCGGGGCTTGGCGGCTGTGCCCTGGCGTTGCAGCCGGAAACCGGCCGCCCCTTGTCGCGCCCGCTGCCGCCACCGGAGGGCGCTCCGCCCTTCGGGGCGGAGCGCGTGCTGGGCATGCTGGAGCTTGATGCCCGGCGCCTGGGGGGAGAGGGCCTGTCCGGCCTGCACATCTCCGACGACCTGCACCTGACCGCGATCGGCGACCGTGGCGCCTGGTGCCACGCGCGCCTCGTGCTGGATGAGCGGGGCGTGCCGCTGCGGCTGGAAGCGCCGCGCGCCGGGCGCCTGCACGACGCGCGCTGGCGGGCCCTGCCCGTGCCCTTCTCGGCCGATGCGGAAAGCCTGGCGCGCCTGCCCGACGGCTCCTGGCTGGTGGGCTTCGAGCGCTGGCACCGGATCTGGCGCTACCGCGACCTGAACGGCCCGGCCGAGCCGGTCAGGGCGCCACCGGGGCTGGAGGAAGCGCCGCTGAACGGAGGGCTGGAAAGCCTCGCCGTGCTGGCGGACGGGCGCTGGCTGGCCATCGCCGAGAAGTACCATGCGGACGAGGCCGGCGCGCTGCGCCATGCCTGGATCGGCAGCCCCGGAGGCTGGCAGGCCCTGGCCTACCGCCCCGCGCCGGGCTTCGACCCTTCGGATGCCTGTCCGCTGCCGGATGGCGGTGCGCTGGTGCTGGAGCGGCATTTCTCCTGGCTGGACGGGTTGCGCGGGCGGCTTTGCCACATCCCGGCCGGACGCCTGGCCCGGGCCGGGGCCGGCAGTGTGCTGGAGGGCGACGCGTTGCTGGACCTGGCCGATCCCCTGCCCACCGACAACTGGGAAGGGGTCAGCGTCTTCCACCACCGGGGGCAACGGCTGGCCGCGCTCATCTCGGACGACAACGGGTTGGCCATCCAGCGGACGCTTCTGATGGTGATCCGCCTCTGACGGGCGTTTCCGTCAGGCGCCGGTGTTGGGGGCGAGCAGGCGGTGTTCCGGCAGCGTCATCCAGACCCGGCTGCCGATGCCGCTCATGGCCTCGACCACCAGGTCGCCGCCATGCGCATGCAGGAGGTCCCGCGAGGTCGCAAGGCCCAGTTCCAGCCCACGCGTCCCGGCGCGCGTGACCATCGTGTCGCCGAGGTCGCCCACGGCGGCGCCATGGCCCTCGTCCTCGACCACCAGAGCGAAGCGGCCCGGCTGGTGCCGGACATGGATGGCGATGCAGTCGCCCATGCCGGTGTCCCGTACCGCCCGGGCCAGGACCTGGAACAGCACCCGGCCGAGCGCCCGCCGGTCACCGAGCAGGACGATGTTCTCGACCTCCGGATCGATCCGCCACAGGCGCATCCCCTCCCCCATGGGGCGCTGCACCTCCGCCAGGGCTTCCTGGAACACTTCGCCCAGCCGCAAGGGTTCCTCGGCCAGATGCCGGCCCTGCCCCTGCGCGGCCTGATGCTCCGCGAGGCTGTCGCCCGTCTCGTCGGCGAGGTTGAGCAGGTGCGCGGCGCCACTGCGAAGCCGGCCGATGGTCTGGAGGTAGAGGGAGGTGGAGACGGTGAGGTCCGGGTGCTGCGCCAGCCGCTCGGACAGGGTCAGTAGTTCCAGCCCGGGCCGGGTCAGCTCTCGGGCCAGGATGCCCAGGTGGCGGCGCTGGGCCGCCAGGGCATCCTGCTCGGCGGACAACCGGGCCTCGGCGGTGCGGGCCCGGCGGGACTGCCTCAGGGCAAGAAGCCCCAGGCCCACCGCAGCCAGAACGGCCGCGAGGGCGAGGAGCGTCAGAATCGGGACGTAAGCCATTTCCCCACCACTATAGGGGGAAAGGTTAAATGCCCGTAAAGATCAGGCTGCCTGCTTCTTGACCTGGGCGCGCTCGATGCGGCGCTTCAGGGTCAGGGCCTCGGTGCCGAGCTTCCGGTCGGGCGTGCCGAGCAGGAAGGAGTCGAGACCGCCATTGTGCTCCACCGTGCGGATGCCATTGGTGGTCAGGCGCATCTGCACCGCCGTGCCGAGCACATCGGAGAAGAACGACGCCTGCTGCAGGTTGGGCAGGTAACGGCGGCGGGACTTGTTGTTGGCGTGGCTGACGTTGTTGCCGGTCAGCACGCCCTTGCCGGTGATGTCGCAGCGGCGGGACATGTCGTTGAACCTCGAATTCGCGAACGCGCGGGAAGGGCGGCCCTATGGCCCACCGAGCCCGCGTCGTCAAGTTTTGTTCCTGGGAAGAACAATCCAGGCAAGGTCGCCGACTGTCCTTCCCGCGTTCTTCAATGGGAGCCGCGCATGCTCTCCAGCTCGCCGCGCTCCACCGATTCGAGGGCGCTGCGCAGCACGCGGGCGATGGCCTTGTCCTCCATCGAGCGCGCCATCAGCCCCAGCGCGCCGCCCAGCAGGGCCGAGGCGACCGAGATCGGCGCGATGTTCTGCTCCGTCATGTACTCGATGGCCTTGTCCACGATGGAGCCGGCATGGCTCAGATCCTCCGGGGCCATTTCGTCGAGCTTGTTGTTCCCCGGGTTGTCAGACGCCATCAGGGGCTCTCCTCAGTTCTGCGGTCGGGCGCAACATGGTCATGCCGTGGCCGGAGCGGAAGCCCCTTCGGCCGCCCCGTGCCGGCGGCGGGCGGCCTCCGGCCCCCGGTCCGCGTCCAGGTCCGCCGCGGCTGCGGCCTCGGCGGCGGCCACCGCCTCGGACTGGCGGCGCCACATGGCGGCATAGAGGCCGTCCTCGGACAGCAGCCGCGCATGGCTGCCCCGCTCGGCGATGCGCCCGTCCTGCAGCACGATGATCTCGTCGGCATCCACCACGGTGGAAAGCCGGTGCGCGATCACCAGCGTCGTCCTCCCCTGCGCCACGCCGCGCAGGGCGGACTGGATCTCGCTCTCGGTGCGGGTGTCGAGGGCGCTGGTGGCCTCGTCCAGGATCAGCACGCGCGGGTCCTTCAGGATGGTGCGGGCGATGGCCACGCGCTGCTTCTCGCCGCCCGAGAGCTTCAGCCCCCGCTCGCCGACCCGCGTGTCGTAGCCGTCGGGCAGGCGCAGCACGAAGTCATGCACCTGGGCGAGCCGCGCCGCCTGCTCGACCTCCTCCTGCGTGGCACCGGGGCGGCCATAGGCGATGTTGTAGCGGATGGTGTCGTTGAACAGCACCGTGTCCTGCGGCACCACGCCGATGGCGGCACGCAGGGATTCCTGCGTCACGTCGCGGATGTCCTGCCCGTCCAGCAGCACCCGGCCGGAGGAGGCGTCGTAGAAGCGGAACAACAGGCGGGAGATGGTGGACTTGCCCGCCCCTGTCGGCCCGACGATGGCCAGGGTCCGCCCCGGCGGCACGGTGAAGGAGACGCCCTTCAGGATCTCCCGGTCCGGGCGGTAGCCGAAATGCACGTCCTCGAACCGCACCTCGCCCTGCCCCGCCGCCAGGGCCGGGGCGCCGGGGCGATCGGCCACCTCGCGCTCCTCCCGCATCAGGGTGAACATGGCGTCCATGTCCACCAGCCCCTGCTTCACCTCGCGGTACACGAAGCCCAGCATGTTCAGCGGCAGGTAGAGCTGGATCAGGTAGGTGTTCACCAGCACGAAGTCGCCCACCGTCATGCTGCCGGCTGCGACGCGGCTGGCCGCCATCAGCATCACCGTGGTCAGCCCCACGGCGATGATCGCCGCCTGGCCGGCGTTCAGCATGTTCAGCGTGGTCTCGGAGCGGGTGTAGGCGCCCTCGTAGCGCGCGAGCGAGGCGTCGTAGCGCCGCTCCTCGTGCCGCTCGTTGCCGAAATACTTCACCGTCTCGTAGTTCAGCAGGCTGTCCACCGCCTTGGTATTGGCATCCTGGTCCATCTCGTTCATCGCCCGGCGGAAGCGCAGCCGCCAGTTCGTGAAGGCGAGGGTGAAGACGATGTAGATGCCGATCGTGCCCAGCGTGACGGCCGCGAAGGCGAAGGAGAACATCTTCCACAGGATCGCCGCGACCAGCAGGATCTCGAAGATCGTGGGGATGATGTTGAACAGCATGAAGTCGAGGACGAAGTTGATCCCCCGCGTCCCCCGCTCGATCACCCGCGACAGCCCGCCGGTCTGGCGGTCCAGGTGGAAGCGCAGGCTGAGCGCGTGCAGGTGCTGGAAGACCTGCAAGGCGATGCGCCGAGCCGCGCGGGCCTGCACCTTCACGAAGATGGCGTCGCGCAGTTCGGCGAAGAGGGAGCTCGCCACCCGCAGCAGCCCGTAGCCCAGCACCAGGGCCACCGGCACCGCCGCGACGGCCGCCATGCCGCCGGCCGCGGTCGCATGGGGGGTCAGCGCGTCCACCGCCCGCGCATAGGCCATGGGCACATAGACATTGGCCACCTTGGCACAGACCAGGAAGGCCAGCGCCAGCACCACCCGGACCCGCAGGCCGGTCTCGTTGCGGGGCCAGAGATAAGGGGCGAGGTTGCGCAGCGTCTGGAAGTGGTTGCCGCCCATGCGGGCGGGGGGTGATTCGGCCATCAGTCGGAAGTCTCGCGAAATTTCCTCCCAGATGGGCAGACTTCGCCACCCCGCAAAGCCGAATGGTTGCAGGCCAGTCCGGCGCGGCGCATCTGCGGGGGATGGACACACGCCTCTATCGCCACATACAGGCCTGCAACGACCATCCGGAGCTGGGGCGCTACACGCCGCTGCGCCTGGGCGGGGAGCAGGTGGGATGGCTGCCGCCGGTCCTGGCGGCGCGCCTGCCGGAGCTCTCGCCGCATCTCCGGGCGGCGCCGGAGGGTGTGGTGCTCGACCCGGGCCTGGCCGGCCCCGGCGAACGCTCCGCCGCCCTGGCGCATCTGACGGCGAGGCTCGCGGCCGAGGGCATGTTCAAGCCGCGCAAGGAGATGTTCGACGTCCGCGCGGCGCCCGGCGGGCCGGTGCTGGCGGTGGTGGACCGGGCGGCCGTCGCCGCCTTCGGCATCCTCAGCCAGGGCGCGCATCTGAACGGGCTGGTGCGGCGGGCGGATGGGCTGCACCTGTGGATCGGCTGGCGCCCCCGCCACAAGGCGCTCGCGCCCGGGCAGATGGACAACATCGTGGCCGGCGGCGTCCCGGCCGGGCTCTCGCCCCACGACACGCTGCTGAAGGAAGCGGAGGAGGAGGCCCGGATGCCCGCTGCCCTGGCCGCCCGGGCGAAGCCCGTGGGCCGCGTCTCCTATGTCATGGACAGCCCGGGCGAAGGGCTGCGCCGCGACATCCTGCATTGCTTCGACATCGAGCTGCCCGAGGATTTCACCCCCGAGCCGGGCGACGACGAGGTGGAGCGCTTCGAGCTCTGGCCCGCCGCCCGCGTGCTGGAGGCGGTACGGGACGGCGATCGCGTGAAGTTCAACGTCAACCTGGTGCTGATCGACCTGTTCCTGCGGGAAGGGCTGGCCGAGGACCCGGACGGCCGCCTCCGCCAGGGCCTGGACCGGTTCCGCTGACGATCCGCCCAGCCGCCGGTTTTCATCGGGACGGCGAGGTGTTGTACCCCTGTCCTCTCCAAGACCCTTTCGGGAGTCCGCTGCCATGATCGTTCTCGTCACCGGCGCCACCGCCGGCTTCGGCACCGCCATCGCCCGGCGCTTCGCCGCCGATGGGGCACGCATCGTCGCCGCCGCCCGCCGGGCGGAGCGGCTGGAGGCGCTGAAGGCCGAGCTGGGCGCCGACAAGGTCCTTCCCCTGGTGCTGGATGTCCGCGACCGCGCGGCGGTGATGAAGGCCGTCGAGGGGCTGCCGGCGGAATGGGCCGCCGTCGATGTGCTGGTGAACAATGCCGGCCTCGCCCTCGGCCTTGATCCCGCCCAGAAGGCCGACCTGGACGACTGGGATACGATGGTGGACACCAACGTGAAG
Organism: Roseomonas mucosa ATCC BAA-692; assembly: GCF_000622225.1. GTDB lineage: Bacteria > Pseudomonadota > Alphaproteobacteria > Acetobacterales > Acetobacteraceae > Roseomonas > Roseomonas mucosa. The sequence goes on from NZ_JHWD01000007.1 coordinate 20,786, forward strand.
GGACTGATGTACCTGACCCGCGCCGTGCTGCCGGGCATGATCGAGCGCAAGTGCGGCCATGTCATCAACCTGGGCTCCACCGCCGGCGAGTGGCCCTATCCCGGCGGCAACGTCTATGGCGCCACCAAGGCCTTCGTGCGCCAGTTCAGTCTGAACCTGCGGGCCGACCTCTACGGCACGCCGGTGCGGGTGACGGATATCCAGCCGGGCCTGGTGGGCGGCACGGAGTTCAGCAATGTCCGCTTCCATGGCGACGACGCGAAGGCCGGCGCCGTCTACGAGGGCGCCGACGCGCTGACGCCGGACGACATCGCCGATGCCGTCCACTGGGTCGCGACGCGTCCGGCGCGGGTCAACGTGAACATGCTGCAGGTCATGCCGGTCTCCCAGAGCTTCGGCCCGCTGCGCGTCCACAAGCCGGGGAGCTGAGGCCCGGGCGGCCCTCGGCAGGCTGCTCCCTTGGCCATCCGCCGCAGCGGCGGAAAAGGCCGGGGCGGGCAGTGCGGGGGCCAACCCACTCGCTCTGCGTGTTTCCGTTAACTCTTTCTTTACCGTATCACCCGTTCGGGTGATCGCAAGGGGCTCAAAAACTTGCAATCTCCCCGTTAATTTGATCGGGCCCGGGAGGCAGCCTTGCTCGCAATCAGCCACGGCAGCGAAGACCCTTCCCCGGAAACCCTGGCGCTCGACCTCTATGCCGCGTTGCTGGACGGGACCGGGCTGCCGCAGGTGCTGGAACGCATCGCGAAGCGCCTGGGCGCCGCTTCCTATGCCGCGCTGGTGACGGAGTACGACGGACAGCACGTCCTGCGCGGCCATGCCGTCACCTATGCCAATCTCGATCCCGCGCGGATGGTGGAATACGGCCGTCACTGGGTGCATCAGGACCCGTGGTGGCAGGCGGCGCTGCGGCATGGCCCCGGCGTGCTGAACATGACGCGCCTCGTCTCACCGCAGATCTTCGCCCGCACGGCCTTCTGGAACGATTTCCTGCGCGGCCCGGACACGCCGTTCCACGCGCTGGGCGCCCATGTGCACACGGCCGGCGACGTGTCGGCCGCCCTGGCCCTGCACCGCCCCATGCGGCAGGAGCCCTTCGACACGCGCGAGGAGAAGATCCTCGGCTTCCTCTATCCGCACATCCAGCGGGTCCTCGTGGCCCAGGCCCGGCTCAACGCGGCGGAATGGCCACTCGCCACGGCGGCGGGGCTGGACGCGCTGACCCAGGGCGTGGCCGTGCTTTCCACCGAAGGGCGCCTCGTTCTGGCCAATGCGGCGCTCCAGGCCATGGCGGCGCGGGAGGATGGCTTCGTCCTCGACCGCCAGGGGATCTTCTGCGCCGGGGCGGCCGCGCGCCATGCCGTGACCGGCGCGGTGAACGCCGCCCAGGCGGCGGCCAGCGGCAAGGTCCGCCTGTTGCCCGATGCGGGGAGCTTCGCCATCCCCCGCCCCTCCGGCGCGCCGCCCTGGCTGGTCCAGGCCCTGCCGCTCCGGCAGGAGGACGGGGAATGCGGCTTCGCCAGCCTGCCGCGCCGCTTCACCAGGGTCCTGTTGCTGGTGCTCGACACGAGCCGGCGGCAGGCGCCCTCCCAGGGGCTGCTGCGCCGGCTCTTCGGCCTTTCCGCCGCCGAGGCCGCCCTCGCGGCGGCCATGGCGGAGGGCAAGAGCGTCGCCGCCATCGCCCAGATGCGCGGGGTCCTGCCGGGCAGCCTGCGCTCCCAGCTCACCGCGATCCGCCGCAAGACGGGCTGCGCCCGGCAGGCGGACCTCGCCGTGCTGCTCGCCCGGGTCGGGGGCTAGGCCCCTCGCCCGGTCCGGCGGCTCAGCAGTAGCCCGAGGCCACCGGGGTGGCCTCGGCCCGTTCCGGGCCGGACGCCCTTGCCGCGGCACGCTCCGGCTGGCGCAGGGCGATCTCCGGCTCTGGCGGCAGCAGCGCCAGCAGGAGGGCCGCCTGGGAGCGCCCATGGCCCAGGCCGGCCCTGGAGTTGCCGAGCGCCGAGACCCTCGCCTCCAGCCCGTCCGGCCCGTGGTCCCAGAGCAAGCCGCGCAGCACGCGCTGCGCTTGGCCGATCATCACCCCGGCCCGTTCCCGCAGCGCCTCGGAAAGTTCCAGCCGCCCTTCCTCCGCGACGAGGCTGAGCGCGGCCAGCGCGCGCAGCAGCAGCCCACATTCCTCGGCGGACACCACGCCGCTGCGCTGCCAGGGCCCGTCGCTGCAACGGCGGCGGATCAGGATGGTCTCCAGCGGCGTGGCGCGGCCGGGCAGGTCCATGGCCCCCAGCCGCAAGGCCGCCACGCCGCGCGCCAGCGCATCACCCAGTCCGGGCCAGGAAGGGTCCAGCAGGGCCAGGCGCGCCAGGGCGAGCAGCCCGGCCGCGTGGCTGGCCATGGAAAGCGCCTCGCCCTCCTGTCCGGCCCCCTCGGCGAAGATGCCTTCCTCCCCTTCCGCCTGGCGCGCCAGCAGTGCCCGCACAGGCTCCCGCAGCAGGTCCCGCCGCGCTTCCCCGCCCGGCAGGCGTGCCAGGGAATCCAGCGCCAGGACGAGGTCGCAAAGGGACCGCGTCGGCAGGCCGGGCGCCTGTTCCAGCAGGGGAGCGAGATGCGCGTGGCACCAGGAGAGCAGCGCCTCCCTTTCCTCGACCCCGGTCTCCGGCGGTGCCAGGAGCAGCGTGGCCGCGACGGCCAGCAGCGCCGCGGCGGGCTCCTCGGGCGGCGACGGGTCGCGGCCGGCCAGGGCCGCACCCGGTGCCATGGCCCGCGCCGCCTGCGCCACCCCCTCCGCCGTTCCGGTCAATTGCAGCCGGTCCTCCCGCACCACGAAGCTTTCGCCGCCCGCGAGGGAGGCGATCCCGTGGCGGACCAGCAGCCAGTGCAGCCGCCCCGCGCCGTCGGTATGCGCGGTGACGCTCGCCACCGTGCCGGGCGCCCGCGGCCGGGCATGGAGGGCATGGGCGCCACCCGCACCCGCGGCACCGCCGTGGCCCGTCACGGCCAGATGGTCCAGCGGGCCGGCATGCAGGCGCAGAGAGGCCCCGCCGGTTGCGGGCAGGGCGTGCCGCGACAGCGCCCCGTCCCGGCCGCCGATCACGCCGCGCCGCATCGGGCTCAGGCTCAGCTCGTCCCAGGCCGTGGTCACGCGCACGGCGCGGAGCTGGAGGCCACTCTCTGCCCGCAGCGTCACCGTCAGCCGCAACACCGGCTCCCCGGCGCGCAGCGCGTATTCGTAGCGCAGCGTCCCCACCGGGCGTGGCTGGCCACGCCGCAGCAGCCCGCGCAGCCCCGGGCCGCCCGGCACGGCGAGCCGGCTCTCGTGGAACAGCACCACGCCATCCTCGGTGCGCCGAAGGCCGCAGTCGGCGATGCTGTCCTCGACATCCAGGCAATGGGCGCGCCGGCCGAGCCGGAACTCCACCAGGTTGCCCGTATGCCGCGCCGCCTCGGCATCGGGCGCGTCGCTGTCGCAGAGGGATTCGATCACCAGCCCGCGCGACAGATCCCCGGTGAAGCGGGAGGTGCCCGTCACCACCTCGAAGGCGCGCGGATCGTCGCTGCGGATCTCCAGCATGGGCGGCAGCCGGCGCCGCGACGCCATCCCGTCCTCCCCCAACGCCAGGACCGTGTCCCGCAGCCCCCGGGCGAGCTCCGGCGCCGCCGCCCGCAGCGCCGGATGCGCCAGCGCTTCCAGCACCCGCGCATGGTCCACGGTCCAGACGGATCCGGCGGCGGCCGGCGGGGACTGCGCGGGCGGGCGCGGGGTGCCGCCGGCGGGCGGCACCGGTCCTGACACCAAGGCCAGCGACGGGGTCAGGGAGGGACGCACGACCCCGTCCAGGGTGACGTCCCGGATCATCCGCTGCCGCAGGAAATGCAGCAGGCGATTGCATTCGGCTTGCGGTTGGAAGCGTCTCATTGCGGTGCAGGATAAGGCAGCGCCGCGCGTACCGCACCCCCAATATGCAACCTTTGGTGGAGTTTTATTGAATTCCCATAATGGGAAATTTCAGGCTGCCGCGGGCACCACCACCGGACGCAGACCCATCATCGCCTCCACATCCACCAGCGCCGCCAGCCGCTCCGCATCCCAGCCCTCGGTGCCGGCGGGGCGCAGCGGCAGGACCATCCAGCGGTAGTCCGCCGTGCTGTCCACAACCCGCACCGACACGCCGCCCGGCAGGACCGTGCCCCATTCGGCCAGGACGCCGCGCGGGTCGCGCACCGCCCGCGCGCGATAGGCAGCGGACTTGAACCAGCCGGGCGGATAGCCGAGCACGGCACGGGGATAGCAGGAGCAGAGGGTGCAGACGACGAGGTGGCGCCGCGCCTCGGTATCCTCCAGCACGCCCAGCGGCGGCAGGCCGGCCATGCTCACGCCCATGGCCTCGGCGGCGGCGCTGCCGTCGCGCAGCATCAGCGCGCGATAGGCGGGGTCGGTCCAGGCCCGCGCCACCATGGCGGCCCCGATGGCGGGCGAGGCGCGGTCCGTCCGCGCCTGCTGGGCATCGAGCTCGGCGGCATTGGTGATGCCCTTCGCCTCCAGCGCCGCCAGGAAGCGGTCCAGCAGGGCGACATAGGCGGCGCGCGGCGGTGCGGCCATCAGGACATCCTCCCTTCCTGGCCCAGCGGCTCCAGCCAGTGGCCGTAGAGCTCGACCAGGGTCGAATCCTCCTCCGGCACCGCCCCGAAAAGCACCGGCTGGGCAAAGGCCACATGGTACAGCGCGCGCAGCGGCGCCGGGCGGCCGAAGGCCAGTTCCGAGGGGTCCGGGAAATCCCCGAGATGGGCCAGCACGACCCCTTCCCGCCCCCGCAGGTAATGCGGCGTGCGGACATGGGCGGGGCCCCGCGATTCAGGCCAGTCGAAGCGCACGCGCACGCGGGTGCCGGGCACCAGCACGGTCCCCGGCGGGGTGGCTCCGTTCACGCCTCGCCCCCGATCCCGTCCAGCAGTTCCGGGACGACGATCCCCTTCTCGGCCATCAGCGCGGCCATGGCCCGCAGCCAGCGCTCGTAATAGGTCAGCGCATGGTACTCGGCCTCGGGGATGGCCTCGATCGAACGGCGCAGCTCGTCCACCGTCATCAGCCCGCGCGCGGCGAGGATCTGGCGCAGCGCGTCCACCCGGCGGCCGAAGGCGTCGGGTGGGGCATCGTCCTGCGGCTCGACCGGCGTGCAGAGGAAGCGCGGATGCGCGCCGAGATCGTGCGGCGCGGCGCGCGGGTCTCGTTCCGTGCCGGGCGCGTTCCCGGTTGCCGCGGCCTGCGTCATCCGCCGATCACCTCGTCCGCCGTCACGCCGAACATCTCGGCCCGCTTCAGCCAGCCACGGTACTCGCCCACCTGGACCTCGCACCAGGCACTTCCCTGGGCGCAGGCGCGGATGCGGCCGATCACCCCCGGCTGCAGCCGCGCCACCGCGCCGGCATCCTCCTCCGGGCGGCGGCGCATCGTGTGCATCTCGCCCCGCACGGTGAAGGTCCGGCGCCCGAGGCCCAGGTTGGAATGGTGCACCCAGCCCTCGGTGCCGTCCTGGTCGCGGATGCGGCGCCACTGGTCGAACTCGCGGACGATCTCCACCGGCAGGTCCCGGCGCTGATAGGTCCATTCGATGGGGAAGCGCGTGCCCGGACCGGCACGCATGTTCACCTCGTCCGAGCGGAGCGGCGCGAAGCGCGGCAGCGGCAGGCCGGTCACGGAGCCCACGGCGGGCTCCGGCTCGGACGGCGGGGCGGGGGCCGGCGCGGGCGGCTTCAGGACGCCCGCGCCCGCGGCGGCGCCCGCCGCCCCGGCAGCGGCGCCGGCGGCGGCACCGGCCGCTCCCTTGGCGGCGGCGCCCGGGCGCTTGGTGGCGCGGGCATCGGGCTTGCCGGCGGTCGGGGGCTCCCGGCGGGCGGCATTGCCCCGGGCCTCCCCCTGCGGCCTGACGGTGGAAGGGCGGGACGCCGTGCCGGAGCCCCCTTGGGTACTCCCTTGGGCACGCGGCGGCAGTTGCAGCGTGTGCGGCGGGGCGGCCTGCCCCCCGGTCTGTCCCCCGGTCTGGGCCAGCACGGCGGCGGGGGTCCCGAGCGATCCGGAGAAAGCCAGGAGCAGGAAGGTCGGCAGCGTGAAGGTACGTCGCATCGGCAGGCCTATTGAGGGCCGCGAACGGGGGGGTCGGTCAACCCGTCCGGCCCATCATTCAGAAAGTCAGGATTTGCCCCGCCCCGACCGATTCGAGAAAGGTGGCGAAGCCCGCCACCTCCACCTGCGGGTGCAAGGCCGATGCCGGCAAGCCCTCGGCACGCAGCCCGGCCTCGCAGGCGAGCAGCCGGACCGGCAGTTCCAGCGCCGCCTCCAGCAGCTCCGCCGCCGTGGCCACGCCGCGTTCCGCCATCAGCGCCTCGCGCATGTCGGCCAGCAGGGGGCTTTCGCGCAGCAGCAGCCGGCAGCCGCCATTGGTGGCGAAAAGCGTCACCCGCCGCCCTAGCGCCGCTGCCCCGGTCGCCGCCACCAGGGCGTAATGCCCCTTCTCATGTCCCCCGGAGGCGAGCAGCACCCCCAGCGGCACCCCGCCCGTCCCCATGCTCACGCCACCCCGCAGACGGGGGTCGTGGCTTCCGTCGCATGGGCGGAAAGGTCATGGATCGTGGCATTCTCGCCACAGAGCGCGCAGCCTGGATCGCGGCGCAGGCGGATGTCGCGGAAGCGCGCCTCCAGCGAGTCCCAGAGCAGCAGGCGGCCGGACAGGCCGGCGCCGATGCCCAGGATCTCCTTCAGCACCTCCGTTGCCTGGAGCGTGCCCATCACCCCGGTCACCGCCCCCAGCACCCCGGCCTCGGAGCAGGTCGGCACCAGGCCGGGCGGTGGCGGTTCCGGGTGCAGGCAGCGGTGGCAGGGATGCGGCGCGCCGAGATGCGACTTGTAGGTGGAAAGCTGCCCCTCGAAGCGCAGCACCGCCGCCGAGACCAGCGTGCGGCCCAGCAGGTGGCAGGCATCGCCCAGCAGGAAGCGGGTCTCGAAATTGTCGGTGCCGTCGCAAACCAGGTCGTAGCGCGGGATCAGCGCCTCCGCCGCCGCGGCATCCATGCGCCGCGCATGGACCTCGACGCGAACCTCCGGGTTCAGCCGGCGGATGGTCCCGGCGGCGCTTTCCGCCTTGCCCTGCCCCAGCCGGTCCGTGTCATGCGCCACCTGGCGCTGGAGGTTGCTCAGCTCCAGCGTGTCATGGTCCACGATCCCGATCGTGCCGACCCCGGCGGCGGCGAGGTAGAGCGCCAGCGGCGAGCCGAGCCCGCCCGCCCCCACCACCAGCACCCGCGCCGCGCGCAGTTTCGCCTGCCCCGTGGCGCCCACCTCGGCCAGCAGGATGTGACGGGAATAGCGGTGGAGTTCCGCTTCGGAGAAGTCGAGCGACATGCCCGCCATATGGCACGGCGGCGGCGCTTCCGCAGGGGGGGCCTTCCCGCTCCGGCCGCCGGGTTTCAGATCGGCGCGCGGCCGATGCGGCCCAGATGCGTGTCGTGGAAGCCGGAGGCGTATTTCAGCCCGTGTCCCAGGGCGCGGTCGATGCCGATATGCAGCAGCCAGGCCAGGGCGAAGCTGCCCAGCAGCCGGTCGCCGGTGCTGACGGCCAGCGCGCCCAGGACCAGCGGCCCCGGCGTCACATGCACGAGGTTGTAGAGGATGGAGCCCAGCCGCCGCCCACCGAGATAGGCCAGGATCGACAGGTCCGGCGCGATGGCGGCCAGGACGAAGGCCCACCAGCCGGTGCCGAGCCAGATCTGCCCGACCAGCCCGACCGTGGCCAGCGCCAGCCCCTCCAGCCGCAGCATCAGGTTCACCGCGCCGGTCGCATGGCCCGGATCGGTGGAGTAGGTCACGGCGATCGCCTCGGCCTCCCGCCTCTGGCGCGGGGCACGGGCGGGCGCGGCGCGGCGAGGCACGGGGACGGGTTCCGCGACGAGTTCGGGAGCGGGTTCCGGCGGGGCTTCGGCCGGCGACTCGCCCGCGGCGCGGCGGCGGGCCGCGGGGGCCTTCGCCCGGCGCTTCGCGGGGAGCGGCTCCTCGACGGAAAGCGGCGGGCGGCTGCGGGTGGCGCGGGTCACCGCGCGCCGCCCCTGCGGGGGTTCGGGGTGGGAAGACCGGTCCTGTGCGGCGCCATCGGCGGGGTGTCTCGTCCTGGGAAGTGCAAGCGCGAAGAGCATCACCGGCATAACAACCCCGCCTTCGCGCGACCAGGGGCCGGCCAACGCCCGCGCCGGCCCCTGGCCCGCCTGCGGCATGGCGGCTACACCTGCCGCCATGCTGAACGGCAAGCGCGTCCTGCTGATCGTCTCGGGCTCCGTGGCCGCCTTCAAGGCGTTGGAGCTCGCCCGCCTGCTCGGCAAGGCCGGCGCCTCGGTGACCGGGCTGCTCACGGAAGGGGGGGCGCGCTTCGTCACCCCGCACGCGCTGCAGGCCATCACCAACCGCCCCCTGGCGCAGGACCTCTGGTCGCTGGAGGAGGAGGCGGAAGGGCTCGGCCATATCGCCCTGGCGCGCGGGCACGACATCGTGGTGGTCGCCCCCGCCTCGGCCGACCGGCTGGCGCGCATGGCCGCCGGAATGGCGGACGACCTCGCCGGGGCCGCGCTGCTGGCCACCACCGCGCCGGTGCTGGTCGCCCCGGCGATGAACTGGGCCATGTGGGCGCATCCGGCGACGGTGGCGAACATGGCCATCCTGGCGAATCGCGGCGTGCATGTGGTGGGACCGGAGGATGGCCCGATGGCCGAGGCCGAATCCGGCCCGGGCCGCCTCAGCGAGCCGCCCGCCATCCTGGCCGCGATCGGGGCGGTGCTGGAGGAGACCCTCCCCGGCCCGGCCGATCCGGGGCTGGAGGCCGCGCTCGACGCCGCCATCGCCGCCGGCGAGGACGCGGGGGGCATGGCGCCGCCCGGCAACCCGGCGGCGGAGGACGCGGATGTCCCGGCTGCCCCGGCCGCCGCTCCCTTGGGCAGCGCCACGCCCGCCCTGGGCGACGTGCCCGCGCTGCGCGCCGCGCGCCCGGCGGAGAATGCCGCCGCCGCCTCGGCCGCGCGGCCGCTGGTGGGGCGCCACGTCCTGGTGACGAGCGGCCCGACGCATGAGCCGATCGACCCGGTGCGCTACCTCGCCAACCGTTCCTCCGGGCGGCAGGGCCATGCCATCGCCGCGGCGCTGGTGGCGCTGGGCGCCCGGGTGACGCTGGTCACCGGCCCGGTCGCGCTGCCGGACCCGGCGGGCACCGTGGCCGCGCATGTGGAAAGCGCGCGCGAGATGCTGGCCGCCTGCGAGGCCGCCCTGCCGGTGGATGCGGCAGTCTGCGCCGCGGCGGTGGCGGACTGGCGCGTGGCCGAGGCCAGCAACGGCAAGATCAAGAAGCGCGAGGGCGCGGCCCCGCCGGAGCTGCGCCTGGTGCCCAACCCGGACATCCTGGCCACGCTCTCGCACCATGCGCGGCGCCCCGGCCTCGTGGTGGGCTTCGCGGCGGAAACGGACGACCTGCTGGCGAACGCCCAGGCCAAGCTGGCGCGCAAGGGCTGCGACTGGATCGTGGCCAACGATGTCTCGGGAGATGTGATGGGCGGCGCGGAGAACAGGGTGCATCTGGTGACGCGGGACGGCATCGAGGACTGGCCGCGCCTGCCGAAGGAGGAGGTGGCGCGCCGCCTCGCCGCCCGGATCGCGGAGGCGCTGGCATGAGCCGCGCCACCATCCAGGTCACCCGCCTGTCCCATGCCGAGGGCCTGCCCCTGCCCGCCTATGCCACGCCGGGCGCCGCGGGGATGGACCTGCTGGCGGCGGTGACGGCACCGCTGACCATCCCCCCGGGCGGGCGGGTGCTGGTGCCGACCGGGCTCTGCGTCGCCCTGCCGGCGGGGCACGAGCTGCAGGTGCGCCCCCGCTCCGGTTTGGCGCTGAAGCACGGCATCACCATGCCCAACACGCCCGGCACGGTGGACGAGGATTATCGCGGCGAGCTCTCGGTCATCCTGATGAATGCCGGGCAGGAGAGCTTCACCGTGGAGCGCGGCATGCGCATCGCCCAGGCGGTGCTGGCCCCCGTGACCCATGCCGAATGGGCGGAGGTCGAGGCGCTGCCGGAGACCCGGCGCGGCACCGGCGGATTCGGCTCCACCGGCACGCGCTGAGGCGGAGGCCTGCCGCCGTCAGCGGCCGGCCAGCGCCGCCTGCCGCCCGGTCAGCTCCGTGAGGTAATAGGCCATGCCGGCCAGGGCGACGGCCCCGCCGAACCAGGCCACGCCGGTCCAGCCGCCCTGGGTGAAGAGCAGGCTGGCCATGGTGGAACCCACGGCTCCTCCCAGGAAGAAGATCGCCATGTAGAGCCCGTTGAGGCGCGAGCGGATCTCCGCCCGCAGCGTGTAGATGGCGCGTTGTCCCTGGATCTGCGTCATCTGCACCCCGGCATCCAGCACGACCGCCGCGACCACCAGCGCCGCCAGCGAATCCCGCCCCAGCCAGGCGATCACGAAGGCGCAGAGAGCGAAGGCGAAGGCCAGGCCCGTGCTGGGCCGGGTCAGCCCCCGGTCGGCCAGCCAGCCCGCCAGAGGGGCGACCAGCGCGCCCGCCGCCCCGGCCAGGGCGAAAAGCGCGATGCCGGTCTGCGACAGGTGGAAGGGCGATTCCATCAGGTGCAGCGGCACCGCCGTCCAGAACAGGCTGAAATTGCAGAACTGCGCCGTCTGGTAGGCGGCGCGGCGGCGCAGGATCGGCGTGTCGCGCAGCACCGGCCAGAGCGAGCGCAGCAGCGCGCCATAGCCCGCCTGCGGATGCGGGCGGCGCTCCGGCAGGCGGCGGGACAGGATCACCGTGAGGCCCGCCATCAGCACGGCGGAAAGGATGAAGACCGACCGCCAGCCGAAATGGTCGGCGATCAGGCTGGCCGCCGGGCGGGCGAGCAGGATGCCGAGCAGCAGCCCGCTCATCACCTTGCCCACCACCTGCCCGCGCCGGGCCTCCGGCGTCATGTGCGCGGCCAGCGGCACCAGCATCTGCACCGCCACCGAGGCGATGCCGACCAGCAGCGAGGCCAGCAGGAAGACCGGCGCCGAGGTAGCGAGCCCGGCGGCCAGCAGCGCCAGGGTGGAGCCGGCCAGGGTCAGCGCCACCAGCCGGCGGTTCTCCACGAGGTCGCCCAGCGGCACCAGCAGGATCAGCCCGGCGCAGTAGCCGAGCTGGGTCAGGGTCACCACCAGCCCCGCCACCGCCGGGCCGAGGCCGATGGAGGGGGCGATCAGCCCGATCAGCGGCTGGGCGTAGTAGATGTTCGCCACCGCCATGCCGCAGGAGATGGCCAGGAGCAGGATCAGCCCGGAGGACGGGCCGCCGTCGTGCTCGCGCAACTGCGCCGCGCTTTCCGCCATGCATCACCTCTTCCGCTGCTGCTTCGGTCAGGAGCCTTCCCCGCCGGGCAGCGGGCGACGAGGGCGCGGCAGGCGGCCACGCCGGGGCGTCAGGCTCGGTCGGCCCCGGACCAGATAGGCCGGAGCGGCACCGAAGCGGATAGGTCCAGCCCCGCCGGGAGAGCATCCCTGCCCGGCGCTGCGGCGCAGCAGGCCGGGCGGGAGTGGCAGGTCAGGCCCGGGTCAGAGGCGCCAGCCGGTGTGGATCGCCACGATCCCGCCCGAGAGGTCGCGGTGCGACACACGCTCCAGGCCGGCGGCGCGGAACATCTCCTCCAGCCTTTCCTGGTCCGGGAACTGGCGGATGCTTTCGGCGAGGTACTGGTAGCTCTCGGCGTCGTTGGCCACCTTGGCGCCGATCGCCGGCAGGGCCTTGAAGCTCCAGGCATCGTAGAGCTTCGCCAGCGCGTCGATCCGCAGGCGGGAGAATTCCAGCACATGGAATCGCCCGCCCGGCCGCAGCACCCGTCGCGCCTCCCGGATCACGGCATCCTTGTCCGTGCAGTTGCGCAGGCCGAAGGCCATGGAGACCTTCTCCACGCTGCGGTCCGGCAGCGGAATCCGCTCGGCATCGGAACAGACGAAGCTCAGCCCCTCGGCCAGTCCGCGCGACAGCGCCCTGCCCTGTCCGACGCTCAGCATGCTGGCGTTGATGTCCGACAGGATCACCCGCCCCGCCCCGCGCTCCTTCGCCAGGAAGGCCACGTCGCCCGTGCCGGCGGCGAGGTCGAGCAGGGTCTCGCGCGGCGAGGCGGCGATGGCGGCCACGAAGGCGCGCTTCCACAGCCGGTGGATGCCGAGCGACATCAGGTCGTTCATGACGTCGTAGCGGGGGGCGACGCTGTCGAAGACCCCACGCACCAGGCTAGCCTTCTCGTTGCGCGGAACCTGGCGGAAGCCGAAATCGGTCTGGTCGGACATGGCACCCTATCTAGAGCGGAACGCCGCGCCGGGATATCCGCCCCGCGGCGGCTTTCCATGCCCCCACCGGGGGCGTGATCCCCCCGCCCTCCATCGGAGAGAAGATGCCCGAACTGCCCGAGGTCGAGACCGTGATGCGGGGCCTGTCCGCCGTGCTCACCGGCCGCACCATCGCCCATGCCGAGACCCGCCGCGCCGGGCTGCGCTGGCCCTTCCCGCCCGACCTGGCGATACGCCTGACCGGGGCGCGGGTGGAGGGATTCCGCCGCCGCGCGAAATACATGCTGATGCGCCTGTCCACCGGCGATTCGATGCTGGTCCATCTCGGCATGTCCGGCCGCATGGTGGCGCGGCTGGAGGAGTCGCCGCCGGTCCCTTCCCTGGGGCCGCAGGGCGCGGCCTCCGACACGCGCGGCGCGGCGCCGGAGCGGCATGAGCACCTGGTGATGGAGACGGAGGATGGCTGGCGGGTCGGCTTCTGCGACCCGCGGCGCTTCGGGATGGTGGACCTCGTTCCCACCGCGGCGGAGGATTCGCACCGCCTTCTGGCCGGGCTGGGGCCGGAGCCGCTGGACGACGCCTTCACCCCCGCCATCCTGTCCCGTGCCCTGGCCGGCAAGGCGACGCCGATCAAGGCCGCGCTGCTGGACCAGCGCATCGTGGCCGGGCTCGGCAACATCTACGTGTCGGAGGCGCTCTACCGCGCCGGGATCTCCCCCCGCCGCCTGGCCGGCACGGTGCCCGGCGCCCGTGCCGCGCGGCTGGTGCCGGCGATCAAGGCGGTGCTGAAGGAATCCATCGAGGCCGGCGGCTCCTCGCTGCGCGACTATGTGCGGGCGGATGGGGAGGTCGGCTTCTTCCAGGAGCGCTTCCATGTCTATGACCGGGAGGGTGGCGCCTGCCCCGCCTGCCCCGGCCCGCCGAAGTGTCCCGGCATCGCCCGCATCGTGCAGGCCGGGCGCAGCACTTTCTTCTGCCCCCGGACCCAGCGCTGAGGCCGCCTGCCCCCGGGGCAGGCGGCCTTCGGGGGATGCCCGTGACCTTCCGGGCCTCGCCGCGTTCCTCCTGCGCAGAGGAGGCAAGGCCATGGCATGGTTCCACGACAGGTCCTGCGCGCATTGCGGCGGCCGCAGCCCGCTTTCCGCCATCGGTCTCGGCGTCGCTGCCGGCGTCACCGCCGCGGCGGGCCTGCTGCTGGGCCGCAAGGTGCTGGCCACGGCGCGCACCGGCAAGGGCCATCCGCTGAAGCACCGCGCCCTGGACCTCGCCGCCGGCGCCATGCAGACGAAGTATCCGCTGGAGGCGATGAGCACCTACCTGAACGGCTTCCACATGTATGGGGACGACATGGGCCGGCAGGTGGAGGCGACGCATTTCTGCATCCATCTGCGGCACGACCTGCACCAGTGCGTGATCTTCGATTCCAACCGGCCGGATGCGCGGCTGATCGGCATCGAGTACATCATCAGCGAGGAGCGCTTCCGCAGCCTGCCGGAGGAGGAGAAGCGCCTCTGGCACAGCCACCACTACGAGGTGAAGTCGGGCCTGCTGGTGGCGCCCGGCATCCCGGAACTGGCCGAGCGGGCCTATTTCAAGGATCTCGTCTCGACCTACGGCAAGACCTTCCACAACTGGCAGTACGACCGGGACGATTTCCCCTATGGCATCCCGCAACTGATGATGGGCTTCACCGGCGACGGTCAGGCGCATCCGGAGATGGTCGAGGCGCGGGACCGCCGCCTGGGGATTTCCACGGACGAGCGGCGGCGCAAGCGGGAGGGCATCCCCATGCCAGAGGTCGCCGAGGGCGCCAATTCCTGGGAAGGCGGCCGCACCGTCCAGACCCGGCTGGAAGAGCTTCCCATGCGCCGGTAGCGGCTCCGGCCGAGCGCCCCGGGCCTCCGCTGGGCCGGGCGGGAGGCTCCCCGTATGGCCGGCGCGGCCTGGATCCGTCACCGCCCGCCATGTTGCGGATCGGTAACATGATCTGGTTCCCGCATTGGCTTATCCTCGTACGGCACTCCTGAATCCGTCTCTGTTCCGGGCGAGGCGAGGTCCCCTTGCATGCGCGAAGCCGGCATCCGGCAAGGGAAGCGGGGTGCGAACCAAGATCGAGGAAGCATCGTGGTCCATGAGAAACAGGTGATCTCCAAGATCACCCGGCGCCTGATCCCCTTTCTGGGGATCATCTACCTGATCGCCTATATCGACCGGCAGAACGTCAGCTATGCCAAGCTGCAGATGGTCGGCGCGCTCGGCCTGTCGGAATACGCCTATGGCCTCGGCGCCTCCCTCTTCTTCATCGGCTATTTCCTCTTCGAGGTGCCGAGCAACATCTTCCTGGAGAAGTTCGGCGCGCCGCGCTGGTTCGCGCGCATCATGGTCACCTGGGGCGCCGTCACCATCGCCCTCGCCTATACGCAGGGCACCACGATGTTCTACATCCTGCGCTTCCTGCTGGGCGTCTGCGAGGCCGGCTTCTTCCCCGGCGTGCTCTACCTCCTGACGCTGTGGTACCCGCATGAATACCGCGGGCGCATGGTCGGCTCCTTCATGGTCTTCAGCGCCTTCGCCAACGCCATCGGCGCGCCGATCGGCGGCATGCTGCTCGACCTCGACGGGCTTGGCGGCCACCAGGGCTGGCAGTGGGTCTTCCTGGTCACGGGCGTGCCCGCCATCGTGATGGGCATCGCGACGCTCTTCTACCTCGACCGCGGGCCGCAGGAATCCCGCATCCTGTCGCAGGAGGAGAAGGACTGGCTGGCGCGCCGCCTCTCGGACGAGACGCAGCGCATGCGCAAGACCGAGCACAAGAACCCCCTCGCCGTGCTGGGGGACCGGCGGGTGTTGCTGATGTCGCTCTACTACGTCGCCTTCCCGCTCGGCGCCTATGGGCTCAGTTACTGGCTGCCGACTATCGTGAAGGGCTTCGGCGTCAGCAACACCGCCAATGGCTGGATCAACGTGATCCCCTGGCTGCTGGTGGCGCTCGGCCTCTATGCCTGGCCCAAGTTCGCCGCCGGGAAGAGCCCCACCGCCTTCATCGTCATCCCCGCTTTGTTCGGCGCCGCCTGCCTCGTGCTCAGCGTCTATGTGCCGGACAACACGCTGCGCTTCGTCTTCCTCTGCGGCGCGGCGGTCGGGATCTTCGCGCCGCAGCCGGTGCTCTGGGCCATCCCCTCGGCCTTCCTGACCGGCGCCTCGGCGGCGGCGGGGCTCGCGGCGATCAACTCGGTCGGCAATCTCGGCGGCTTCATCGCCCAGAACGCGATCCCCTGGATCCGCGACAGCACGGGCAGCAACACGACGCCGATGCTCTTCCTTGCGGCCTGCCTGGTGGTGGGCGCGCTGATGACCTTCCTGGTCATGAGCGTGATCCGGCGCCACGGGGTGCGGGAGATCAAGGTGGCCGAGGCGGCCCTGTAGCCACCACGGCCGGGGATGCCGTCCGGGCGGCATCCCCTTCGCCTCAGCCCTCGAGTGGCTTGCGCATGTGGACGATCACCCCGCCCGTCCAGGTCTCTTCCCTCTCCACCTCATAGCCCAGGCGCCGGTAGAGGTGGATGTTCTCCGCAAAGCGCTGGTTGGTGTAGAGCCGGACCTGCCCATACCCCTCCGCACGGGCCACCGCCTCGGCATGGGCGACCAGGAAGCGGCCCAGCCCCTGGCCCTGATGCGCCGGCAGCACCGCGACATTCTCGATCATCAGGTGGTCCGGCTCCAGGATCATCTCCACCAGCCCGGCCAGCACATCACCCTGGTGCAGCAGGCCGATCCGATGCCCCTTGCGCAGAGCTTCGGCGTAATCCGCCGTCATCGGCCAGGGCTCGCGCCCGATGAGTGGGACCCATCGGGCATAGGCCGCGCGAGACAGGGCGCGGATCGCCCCGGCATCCGTCACGACGGCGCTACGCAGGGTCGGAATCTCGCTGGTCACAGGGTATCTCCGCTGGAAGCCAGGCCAGCGGAAGGCATGAAACATCCCGCCGACCGGTGGTGGGCAGGAAGTCCGGGTCGGCGGGTCGTGAAGGACGCTAACGCCCCTTCGGCCGACCTCGCACTAGAAACAGCGCAGCGCCCACGCCCTGGATGCAGGGCCGACGTCGCATCGACATCGAGGAAGGTGGGCGGCGCATGCCCCACATTGCGTTGTGGCCCGCCCTCGCTGTCAACGATTCGATGCCGTGATCAGCGCCGCAGCAGCCGCTCCGCGATGGGCCGGCGCTTCTCCCAGCCCAGCCGCTCCAGCTCCGGCGAGGCTTCCTCCGCTTCCGGCCAGCCGAGGCAGAGATAGCCGATGAACAGCCAGTCCCCCGGCACATCCAGCACCCGCCGCACCGCCGCCGGATCGAGGATGGAGACCCAGCCCAGGCCCACCCCCTCGGCCCGCGCCGCCAGCCAGAGCGTGTGCAGCGCCATCACGGCGGAATAGGCCACGGTCTCCGGCATGGTTTCCCGGCCGAGCCCATGGCCCTGCGTCGGGTCGCCCTCCGCGAAGAGGGCGAGGTGGCAGGGCGCCTCTTCCAGCCCGGCGAGCTTCAGCCCCGCATAGAGCCCGGCCCGCTCCTCCGCCTGCCCGGCCAGGGCCGCGGCGTTGCAGCGGGCGAAATCCGCCCGGATCGCGGCGCGCCGTGCCGGGTCCTCCACCAGCACGAAGCGCCAGGGCTGGCTCAGCCCCACCGAGGGGGCGAGGTTCGCCAGTTCCAGCAGGCGCTCCAGCAGCCCCTCCGGCAGGGGGTCGCGGCGGAAATGGCGCACGTCACGCCGCCAGCGGAACAGGGCCCGCAGATCCGCCCGGAAGGCTTCGTCGAAACGCGGCGCATCGGCTTTCGGCATGGCGAGGCTTCTACGCCCTTCGCCCCGGCGCCTCCAGGAAGCCGCGCGTCAGACCACCGGCACGTCCCGCATCCCGCCATGGCGTGCGACCAGCCGGGCGATGACGGGGCCGAGCAGGATCACGATCACCAGCCGGACCGCCTGGAGGGCCATGACGAAGGACAGGTCCACCTGGCTGGAGGCGGCGATGACCGCCACGGAATCGATGCCGCCCGGGCTGGTGGCGAGGTAGGCGGTCAGCGGGTCGATGCCCACCAGATGCGTCAGCATCGCCGCCAGCCCGCCGCAGAAGCCCATCAGCAGCAGGATCGAGACGGCGATGCGCGGCATGGCGCGCAGTGCATGCATCAGCACGCTGCGGGTGAAGCTGAGGCCGATGCGCCAGCCCAGCACCGTGTAGCTGATGGCCAGGAGCCATTCGGGAAGCTGGATGTCCAGCAGGCCGGTGGCATGCAGCGCCGCCCCGGCCAGCATCGGCACCAGAAGCGGCCCGGCCGGGATGCGCGACCACTGCCCCAGGAAGCCGCCGCCGAAGGCCAGCAGCAGCGTGCCGAGGAAGGAGAAGGGATCGAGCGGCGGGAACCAGGCGACGGCCTGCACCGGCGCCCCGGAGGTGTCCACCCAGATCCGCGCGATGAGCGAGGCCGCGATCGCCACGAAGGCCACCCGCAGGTACTGCATGAAGGCCACCAGCCGGGCATCGGCGCCGAAGGCCTGGGCCATCAGCACCATGGCCGAGGCGGCGCCGGGGGTGGAACCCCAGACCGCGGTGGTACCCGGCAGCACGCCCCAGCGGCTCATCAGGAAGCCCAGCACGCTGCTCGCCGCCAGGGTGGACAGCACCACGCCCAGGAAGAGCGGCCAGTCGGACAGGAAGGTCTGGATGATCCCGGCGGTGATGGAGACCGCCACCAGCGCGCCGACGACGCCCTGCACGCCGGTGAAGGCGAATTTCGGCATGCGCAGCGAGGCGCCGCCCACCGCCACCAGGATCGCCGCCACCATGGGGCCGAGCAGCAGGGAGGCCGGCAGGCCGGTGGTCATCAGCGCGGCGGAAAGCAGCACCGAGAGGAGCAGGAGGATCACCCAGGAGGCGGGCACCGGCAGCCGGCTCAGCAGGCCCTTGGCGGCGGGAGGGGGAACCTGCTGGCGTGTCACGTCGGGTGAGCCTTTTCTTTTTCGTCTCGCCCCCGCCCTGCGGGCGGGCGGGGGGCCGGTCCGGCCTACTCCACCGTCACCGCCTTGGCGAGGTTGCGCGGCTGGTCCACGTCGGTGCCCTTCAGCACGGCGACGTGATAGGCCAGCATCTGCACCGGGATCGCGTGCAGGATCGGTGCCACGAAGGGATCGACCGTCGGCAGCACGACCACGCGCTCGGCGAAGCGGCGCAGCACCGGCGCCCCTTCCGCATCGGTGAAGGCGATGATCCGCCCGCCGCGCGCCGCCGCCTCCTGGAGGTTGGAGGCCGTCTTCTCGAAGAGCGGTCCACCGGGGCAGAGGGCGATCACCGGCACGGCGGGATCGATCAGCGCGATCGGCCCGTGCTTCATCTCGCCCGCCGCATAGCCCTCGGCATGGATGTAGGAGAGCTCCTTGAGCTTCAGCGCCCCTTCCATGGCGATGGGGAAGAGCGAGCCGCGCGCCAGGTAGAGCACGTCCCGCGCCTTTGCCACCTCGGCGGCCACGGCCTCGATTTCGCTGGAATCCTCCAGCAGCCGCGCGGCGTGTTCCGGCACTTCCAGAAGCGCCGCGGTCAGCCGCGTCTCCTCCTCGGCGGAGAGCGTGCCGCGCGCCCGGGCGAAGCCGATGGCCATGCAGGCCAGCACCGAGAGCTGCGCGGTGAAGGCCTTGGTCGAGGCGACGCCGATCTCCGGCCCAGCCACGGTCAGCAACGTGGCATCGGCGTCGCGCGACATGCTGCTTTCGGGCACGTTGACCACGGCGAGGGCAGACTGCCCCTGTCCACGCAGCAGGCGCATGGCGGCGAGCGTGTCCGCCGTTTCGCCGGACTGCGAGACGAAGAGCGCCGCGCCGCCTTCCGGCACCGGCGGATCGCGGTAGCGCAGTTCGCTCGCCACGTCGGAATCCACCGCCAGCCGCGCCAGGGATTCGATCCAGTAGCGCCCGACCTGCGCCGCCAGGAAGGCGGAACCGCAGCCGGAGAGCCAGAGGCGCGGCAGGCGCACCGGGTCGAAGGGCAGCACGGGCAGCGCCACGGCGCGGGAGCCGGGATCGACATACTGGTGGAGCGTGTCGCCGATCACCACCGGGTGCTCGTGCAGCTCCTTCTCCATGAAGTGGCGGTAGTTGCCCTTGCCCACCGCGGCGCCGGAGAAGGCGGTGACCTTCACCGCGCGCTCGGCCGGCCGGTCCTGGACATCGAAGAACCGCGCGTCCCGGTCGGAGACGGCGACCCAGTCGCCTTCCTCCAGATAGGCGATGCGGCGGGTCAGCGGCGCCAGCGCCAGGGCATCGGAGCCGACGAACATCTCGCCCTCGCCATAGCCTACGGCCAGCGGCGCGCCCTGCCGCGCGGCCAGCAGCTTGTGCGGGTGCCCGGCGAAGATGGCGGCCAGGGCGAAGGCGCCCCGCACCCGCTTCAGCGCGCCGGAGAAGGCCTCCTCCGGCTCCTGCCCTTCCGCCAGGTTGCGGTCCAGCAGCCGGGCGAAGGTCTCGGTGTCGGTCTCCGTCTCGAATTCGGCGCCCTGCGCCTCCAGCTCGGCGCGCAGCTCGGCATGGTTCTCGATGATGCCGTTGTGCACCACGGAGACACGCTTCGTGCCGTGCGGATGCGCGTTGCGCTCGGTCGGCGCGCCATGCGTGGCCCAGCGCGTGTGGCCGATGCCGGTGCGCCCTTCCAGCGGCTCGCGCTCCAGCACATGGGCGAGGTTCACCAGCTTGCCCTCGGCCCGGCGCCGGTCGATATGGCCGTTGACCAGCGTGGCGATGCCGGCGCTGTCGTAGCCACGGTACTCCAGGCGCCGCAGCGCCTCCAGCAGGCGCGGGGCGGCGTCCTGCTGCCCCACCACACCGACGATGCCGCACATGTCCTAGCGCTTCTCCCTGCGCCCCATGGCGCGCGACCGGGCGGCGCGGAATTCCGCGGCGCGACCGGGTTTCTCTTCCTGCCGGGCCCGGCCGAAGACCATGGCATCCGGCGCCACATCCGCCGTCACCGTGCTGCCGGCCGCGACAAAGGCGCCGTCCCCCAGGGTGAGCGGCGCGACCAGCGTGCTGTTGGAGCCGATGAAGCTGCCCGCCCCGATGCGGGTGGGATGCTTGGCGAAGCCGTCGTAGTTGCAGGTGATGGTGCCGGCCCCGATATTGGCGCCCGCCCCGATCGCGGCGTCGCCCAGATAGGCGAGATGGTTCGCCTTGGCGCCCTCGCCAAGCACGGCGTTCTTCAGCTCGACGAAATTGCCGACATGGGCGCGGCGTTCCACCACCGTGCCGGGGCGCAGACGGGCGAAGGGGCCGATCACCGCCCCCTGCCGCAGGGTGCAGCCCTCCAGGTGGGAGAAGGCGCGGATCTCGACCTCGTCCTCCACGCGCACGCCCGGACCGAAGACCACGTCCGGCCCCACGGTGACGTCGCGGCCCAGCACCGTGTCGTGGCAGAGCGTCACGCTTTCCGGCCGGATCAGCGTGGCGCCGTTCTCCATGGCGGCGAGGCGCAGGCGCCCCTGCACCGTGGCCTCGGCCCCGGCCAGTTCGGCGCGGCTGTTCACGCCCCGGCACTCGGCCTCGCTGCCCTCCACCGCCACGGCGCGGCGGCCATCGGCGCGGCACAGGGCGACGAGGTCGGTCAGGTAGTATTCCCCGGCGGCGTTGTCATTGCGAACCCGGCGCAGCCAGGGGAACAGGTCCGTGCCGGCGGCGCAGACCACCCCGGCATTGCACAGGTTGACCGCACGCTCCGCCTCGGTGGCGTCCTTGAACTCGACGATGCGGGCGATGCCGCCATCGGGATGCGGCAGCACGCGGCCATAGCGCGCCGGATCGGCCGGGCGCATGGCCAGCAGGGCGAGGTCCGCCCCCTCCCGCCGCGCCGCCTGCAGGCGGCGCATGGTCTCGCCGGCGATCAGCGGGTTGTCGGCATAGAGGACGGCGACATCGCCCTCGAATCCCTCCAGCACCGTGGCGGCCTGCAGCGCCGCATGGGCAGTGCCCAGGCGCTCCTCCTGCACCACGCAGGGATAGGGGTCGGCGAGGTCGGCCACCGCCTGCATGTCCGGCCCGATGACCACCACGATATGGTCGAAGGCTTCCTCGCAGGCGGCGATCAGGTGGCTGAGCATGGGTCGGCCCGCCAGCGGGTGGAGGGCCTTGGGGAGGCTCGAACGCATCCGCGTCCCGAGACCGGCGGCGAGAAGAATGGCGGCGGAGGGCATCTTGGCCCATGGACCTAGCCCCCGCCCCCCGTCCCGTCCAGCGCCAGGGGACGTTCCGGGGCGTCCGGGGTTTTCAAACCTTGTTGCCGGCTGTGACGGACCTCCTGTGGCAGCCCGCGGGGAAGATCCTCCGGCCCAGGCTCCGCCGCGCCACGGAACCCGGCGGGCGCATGGCGGCGGGCGCATGGCAGCGGCGGGTCCTGGCGTCGAGACGCGCCCTCCCTGCCCGGCTAGGCTCGGCCGCATGGAACGCATCTGCCTTCTCGACCTCGACGGCACGCTGATCGACAGCGCGGCCGATATCCGCGACGCGCTGAACCGCCTGATGGCCCGGCGCGGCCTGCCCGGCTTCGCCATGCCGGAAGTCCACCGCATGATCGGCGACGGCGTGGCGGTGCTGGTGCGGCGGGCGCTGGAGGCACGCGGCCAGGCCTTCGACCCCGCGGCCCTGGCCAAGTTCGTACCTGATTACGAGGCGCATGCGAACGAACAGACGGCGCCTTTCGCGGGCGTGCCGGAGGTGCTGGCCGAGCTGCGCCGGGAGGGCTGGCGGCTCGCGGTCTGCACCAACAAGCCGGTCGCGGCGGCGCGGCTGATCCTGGAGCATCTCGGCCTCGCGCCCCTGGTCGATGCGCTGGCGGGCGGCGACAGCTTCCCGGTGCGCAAGCCCGATCCGGGCCACCTGCTGGGCACGCTGCGGTTGATGGGCGTGACGGCGGAGGGGTCCGCCCCACCGGGTGTGGTCATGGTGGGCGACCATGCCAACGACATCCGCTCCGCGCGCGGCGCCGGGGCGGCGCCGGTCTTCGCGGCCTGGGGCTATGGCCTGCCGGAGATGGCCGATGGCGCCCCGGTGGCCGCGAGCCCGGCCGACCTGCCGGCTCTGCTGGCGCGGATCGGCGGCCGGGACTGACCGCCAAGGGGCTGTCCTCCATGGGGCGGAGACGCCCGGCAGCGTGATCCGCCGCAAGGACGGATCGGGCTGCCTCCGCGGCCTGGAATCAGCGGCGGGAGGCCGCGGAAGGCATCTCGCCGATCCGCACGAGGCTGATCGTGGTCTGCCCGAACCAGCGGTTGGGGACCTCCAGCCGCACCGGCAGGACCGGGCCGCCGGGATGGACCTCGGCGAGCCAGGCATCGCCCTCCTGTGGGCGCTGGCGTTCGGCCGGGCCGTCGTCCAGCTTGAAGCCATGGGTCAAGCGGCCGCTGAAATGGCAGTGCAGCGCCCGGCCCGGCCAATCGCCCGAAAGCATCTCCCAGCCCAGGGTGCGGGCGGAAAGCACGCTGCGGCGCCGCCCGTCGAAGACGGCAGCCTGGGCCTCGCACCGCCCGCTGTCCCGCACCTGGCGGAGCAGTGCCGCCACCGCGCTCAGGCTATCCATGGTGCCGCGCCGGGCCTCGGCGGGCACGGGCTCCCGCTCATCCGCATCCAGGGGCGGCAGCAGTTGCCGCAACACCGGCTGCCCGTCCACGTAGTCCAGCACCGTGCTGCGCTGCTCCCCGCCCCAGACACCCTGGGCGACATAGCGCCGGGGTTGCGGCCGGCTGTCGGCCCAGGCCCCGCTGGCCCGGGTGGTCATGGTGCCGCTGCGAAAAAGCGCGGCCACGCCACGCATATGGGTGCGGAGTTCCAGGACATACCCACCGGTGGAATCGGCCGGGTCGAAGCTAGCCTCGACATCCATCACGGTCAGCCCGGCGGCGCGGACCACGTAGCTGGCCCGGACGGGCTCGGCCCGCGCCTGGGCGGCGGACAGGGCGGGAAGAAGCATCAGGGCGGCCAGGAGAAGCGCCCGGCGCCCCGGCAACGGCCCGCCCCCGGGTTTTTCCGGGGGCGGGCCGTTGCCGGGACGGGGCGCGCGCGGGAAGACGGGGCCTGTCCGCATCCAGAAGCCTCCGGTGGCGAGCCCTTGCATATCGTACGCCTTCCCCCCGTTGACACCCCTGGCGAGGGAGGATAGTTGAGCGCCCACAGCCTGGGTGCGTAGCTCAGCGGGAGAGCACTGCCTTCACACGGCAGGGGTCACAGGTTCAATCCCTGTCGCACCCACCAGGCTGGCTCCTCACGACATTCCGATGCCGAATTCCCATCACCGGAATGGGTTGGCCGCCACCATGGATGTTTCGGCGGGCGTCCCGGCCATCGGCACCTCCGCGATCCCGGCACAGCGCTGCGCCGCGACCTGCGCCAGATAGGCATTCCGGTCGGTCAGGGCCTTTCCTTCCTTGCCGCTTGCGTTCTGGAAATCCATCCCGAACCACAGCACGGGGATGAAGGCGCCGGCCACGCCCATGGCGATGTTCTGGCCGACCTTCGCACCATCCTCGCGTCCCAGCTCCGTGATCTGGCTGTTGTTGGCCGTGATCTCGGCGCGAATGGCCGCGCAGTCCATGGCCTTGTCCTTGTCCTGCACGAGCGCCACGGGATTCGGCGCGCGGCCGGCACAGGCGGCCAGCAGCAGGGCCAGACAGCAGGGAAGGACGAGGCGCATCGGCGAGACCTTTGCCAGGGAAGGATGGCAAAGGCTTACATTGCGAATTCATAACAATCCGTTGCCGCAACCGGACCGAGAAAGCCGGAATTTTCGCGGTTCGGCATCAATCCCAGGCGGACAGGATATCCGCCATCCGGGCTGTCTCCACCTGCTGTCCGTAGCGTTCCCGGTAGAGCGCCAGCAGCGCGTCATGCGTCCGGTCGGAGGACGAGCAGAGCGCATCCGTCGGCAGCACCACGCGGTAGCCACGATCCACCGCGCCCAGCACCGCGGCCAGGACGCAGACGTCGGTTTCGACCCCGGTGATCACCAGCGTGTCCACGCCACGGGCACGCAGCCTTTCCTCCAGCTCCGTCCCGCTCCAGGGCGAGTACACCGTCTTGTCCAGGACCTCGGCGGGCGGGACGAAGCGCGCGAGTGGCGGCAGCAGGTCGATGGCCTCGGGCGGCAGGGCATCCAGCCGCATCTCCGGCCAGCGCTCGTAGTAGCGCCGCCAGGTCCCCCGCCCCTCGCGCGGCGAGCGCAGCGGGATGAAGCGGGTGAAGACCGTCCGCTCCGCATGGCGCTCGGCCAGCGCCTCCACGGCAGGCAGGACGCGCTCCATCCACGGCGTCTCCCAGGGGCTGCCCTGCGAGAAGAGGTTCTGCATGTCCACGCAGAGATGCAGGCAGTGGCCGCCGAGCGGCCCGAAACGCAACCCGTCCTGCGCCTGTGTGATGCCTGTCTGTTCCATGCGCCTTGATCCTCCCGCCGTTCCGAACGGGCGAAAGAGCGAGAGGATGCAGGCGGGCCGGTAGGACGCGCTCCGCCTGGGGGCCGGAGGGCCTATTCCGGCCCCGGCCCTTCCGCCTTTCCTTCCGGCACGTTGCGGCGCAGCTCCTCCAGCCAGGCCTCGGCATTGCCGTCGGAGGGTGCGCGCCAGTCGCCGCGCGGCGAGAGCGAGCCGCCCGCCACCACCTTCGGCCCGTTCGGCATGGCGGAGCGCTTGAACTGGCTGAAGGCGAAGAAGCGGCGCAGGAAGACCTCCAGCCAGTGCCGGATCTCCGGCAGCGCATAGGCCCGGCGCGCCTCCTCCGGGAAGCCCGGCGGCCAGCGCCCCGCCCCGGCATCGGCCCAGGCGCGCAGGGCGAGAAAGGCGATCCTGGAGGGCCGGAACCCGTAGCGCAGCGTGTAGAACAGGTTGAAGTCCTGCAGCGCATAGGGGCCGACCTTGGCCTCCGTGCTCTGGATCGCCTGCCCTTCCGTGGCGGGGATCAGCTCCGGCGAGATCTCGGTGTTCAGGATCGAGCCCAGCGTCTCCCCCACCGCCGCGTCGAACTGTTTGGAGGCGATCACCCAGCGGATCAGGTGCTGGATCAGCGTCTTCGGCACGCCGCCATTGACGTTGTAGTGCGACATCTGGTCGCCGACGCCATAGGTGCACCAGCCCAGCGCCAGCTCCGAGAGGTCGCCCGTGCCGAGCACGATGCCGTCATGCAGGTTGGCGGCGCGGAACAGGTAGTCCGTGCGCAGCCCCGCCTGAACATTCTCGAAGGTGATGTCGTAGACCGGCTCGCCACGCGCGAAGGGGTGGCCGAGATCGTCCAGCATCTGCTGCGCCGCCGGGCGGATATCGAGCTCGTGCGCCGTGACGCCCAGCGATTCCATCAGCCGGTGCGCGTTGGTCTTCGTTCCCGCGCTCGTGCCGAAGCCCGGCATCGTATAGGCGATGATATCCGTGCGCGGCCGTTCCAGCAGGTCGAAGGCCTTGGCCGCGACGATCAGCGCCTGGGTGGAATCGAGCCCGCCCGAGACGCCGATGACGAGGCGCCTGATGCGGGCCTCGCGCAGCCGCTGCACCAGCCCCGAGACCTGGATGTTGTAGGCCTCATAGCAGTCCTGGTTCAGCCGCGCCGGATCGGCGGGCACGAAGGGGAAGCGCTCCACCGCCCGTTCGAAGCCCAGGTCGCCCTCCGGCGCCTCCAGCCGGAAGCCGATGCGGCGGAAGGGCCGTCCGTGGCGGCGGCGGTTGTCGTCGAAGGTGCCCTGGCGCGCCCGCTCCTGCCGCAGCAGGTCGAGGTCCACATCCGCCACCGCCATCTGGTCGCCGGCGGGGAAGCGGTCGCTCTCGCATAGCACCGCGCCGTTCTCGAAGATCGAGACCTGCCCGTCCCAGGCCAGGTCGGTGGTGGATTCCCCCACCCCTGCCGCGGCATAGACATAGGCGGCGAGGCAGCGCGCCGACTGGCTCTGCGACAGCAGCCGCCGCGTCTCGGCCTTGCCCACGGTGATATTGCTGGCGGACAGGTTGGCCAGCACGGTGGCCCCGGCCAGGGCGCCCTCGGTGCTGGGCGGCAGCGGCACCCAGACGTCCTCGCAGATCTCGGCATGCACCACGAGGCCGGGCAGGTCCTCGGCGGCGAAGAGCAGGTCCGGCCCGAAGGGCGCCTCCAGCCCCGCCACCGCGATCGTGCCGCCCTCTGTACCGAGGCCCGAGGCGAAGTGCCGGCGCTCGTAGAATTCGCGGTAGTTCGGCAGGTGGATCTTCGGCACCACGCCCAGCAGCCGCCCGTGCTGGATCGCCAGGGCGCAGTTGTAGAGCCGCCCTTCGTGGCGCAGCGGCGCCCCGATCAGCAGCAGCGGCATCAGCCCGGCGGATTCGTGCACCAGCCGCGCCACCGCCGTCTCCACCGCCTCCAGCACCGCATCCTGCAGCAGCAGGTCGTCGATGGCGTAGCCGGACAGGCAGAGCTCCGGGAAGACCGCCACCGCCACGCCCCGCGCGTCGCAGCGGTGCGCGAGGTCCAGCAGGGCATCGGCGTTGCGGGCCGGGTCGGCGGCATGGGCGCGGCCGCTGCAGGCGGCGATGCGGGCGAAGCCGTGCCGGTAGAGGGAAAGGAAGCTCATGCCACGCCCGCCCCATCCCGCTGCAAGGACCGGGGCCCCGGTTCATGGCAATGGATCACGGGCATGGCGGCGTCTCCGGCAGGAAGCGTCCATCCGCGGCGGGAAGCAGGGACGGACGGAAGAGACTTGGCGTCGATCGGCCCGCCCGGCAAGCGCGCAGGCCCGCTGGGTCGCACCGTACCGGGCCGGGGTCTCCCACCGGCCGGGCATCCCCGGCCCCGGGGAGTGGCGCCTCAGCGCGCCGGGGCCGCCCCCTGCCCTGCCCCACGGCTCGCCCCATGGCCCGCTGGGCGCAGCTCGTCCGGGGTCAGGGCGCCGTCGCCGTTCCGATCGGCCATGCGGAAGAAGGCCTGCGCCACAGGCTGGAGTTCCGCCAGGGTCACGCGCCCATCGCCATTGGCATCGGCGGCGCGGAACAGCGCCTCGGCCCGGGCTTCCATGGCGGGTGGCACGGGCCGGTCGGCACGCCGGCCGCCGGCGGCGCGCTGGCTGGTCACATAGACGCGCAGCTCCTCCCGCGTCACGGCGCCGTCATGGTCGGCATCGATCGCGGCGAAACGGGTGGAAAGCGCGGACCAGGCCTCGTCCCAGGTCACCCGGCCGTCGTGGCTGGAATCGGCCTCGGCGAAGATCCGCGCCATGCCGTGCGGCACCCGGCCTGTGGTGGGGGCCTGCCGGGATTGGGGGGCCGCCTGGGGCGCGGGGGCCGGGGCCTGGCTGGCACCCTGGGCCAGCACGGGGCTGGCCAGGGGCAGGCCGAGCAGCGCGCCCAGCACGAAAGCGGGCCAGCGGTTCCGGGCCGGGGTGGCGGTGGTGGAGGTCATGGCGGCGTGTCCTGGTCCCCGTGGGAAAGTGCCGCCAATTGGGGTGGGAATGTAACGGAGCCATGGGCCGCCGCGTGAGGAAGAGTGACGAAGTCCCGTTCCTCCTCCGCGCGGCGGGTCCGGGAACCTACCAGCGGTTCCAGGGATCGTTCCGGCGCCGGTCCGCGTCCTGCCAGCGGCGCTGCTGTTCCCAGCGCTGGCGCATGTCCTGCTCGCGGCGCCATTCCGCCTCGCGCCGCCGCTGCATGGTGTCATCGCGCTGGCGCTGCGTGTCGCGCCATTGCCGCTCCTCGATCCGGCGGCGGTCCATCTCGACACGGCGCCGGTCCTGCTCGACCCGCTGGCGCTGCTGCTCGGCCTGGATGCGCGCGCCTTCCTGCAGCAGGCGCTGCCCCGCATCGGCGGGCTGCGCCCGGGCCGGCGCGGTCATGCTCAGAAGGGCCGGGGCCAGGAACAGAGCCGGCAGAAGCCTGGCAAGAATTCGGCGTCGCATCATGGTGGCGTTCCTCCCACTTCCTGAACGACCGGGAGGAAGACTCGCTGCCTCCCATGGCAAGGCCGGGGCGATGCCGTGGTGGAACCATGGCGCGGAAGCGGGACCGGGCACGTGGCCCGACCCGCACCGGGCGGCGTCACCCGCGCGGCGGCGTGCCCGGCTCGCCCAGGTCCCAGTACATGCCGGCGAAGCCGGCGATGCCCTCGCGCAGCGTGGCCGGCAGGGCGTGCTCGTCCGGCCCGTGCTGCTTGCAGCCGTTGTAGGAATGCGGGACCCAGACCAGCGGCACGCCCAGCGCATCCACGAAGACATCGCCCGGCAGCCCGCCGGAGGTGTTGGGGATCACCTGCACCCGGCTGCCCAGCGCGCTTTCCATGCTCGCCTTGGCCCAGCGCACCCAGGGATGGTCCGGGTCGGTGCGGCTGGCCGGCATGCGGAGCCCGGCATTCTCGATGCCGATCTCCGGGAAGCCGTGCGCGTCCAGGTGCCGCCGCAACGTGGCCTCGAAGCCCTTCGGGTCCGTATCCACCGTGTAGCGGATCTGGCAGGTGGCCGTCGCCCAGGGCGCCACGGCATTCACCGGGTTCTCCGGACGCCCCGAGAGCATCGCCAGCACGATGAAGGAGTTCCAGCCATAGATCTTCTCGGCGGAGGTCAGGCCGGGCTCGCCCCAGCCCTCGACGATCGCCGCCGCCTCGCCCGCGCCGCCCACCGGGCAACCCTCCAGCACGCGCCGGATGGCGGGGGGCACCGTCTCCCCGGCCAGCCAGCCGCGCACCAGGATCTTGCCGTTGCGGTCGCAGATGCTGGCCAGGGCATGGGCCAGCACCACCGCCGGGTCATTCGTCAGCCCGCCCCAGTGGCCGGAATGCACGCCGCCCTGACGGAAGCGCGCCACGAGGTCGAAATGCCAGGTGCCGCGCGTGCCGGTGGCGATGGTGGGCAGACCCGGTTCCACGCGCGGCCCGTCCGAGGCGATCAGCACGTCGGCCGCCAGGGCCTCCCGGTTCGCGAAGACGAAGTCGCGCAGTCCGGCCGAGCCGCGTTCCTCGCAGGTCTCGATCAGCACCTTCACGTTGAAGCCGAGCCTGCCGCCGCGCTCCGCCAGCACCGCCTCCAGCGCCGAAAGGTTCAGCGCGTGCTGGCCCTTGTTGTCCACCGTGCCGCGCCCGTACCAGCGCCCGTCGCGCTCGGTGAGGGTCCAGGGCTTCAGCCCCTCCGACCACTGCTCGTCCAGCCCGTGCACCGTGTCGCCATGGCCGTAGAGCAGCACGGTCGGCCGCGACGGGTCCTCGATCCGCTCCGCCGTCAGGATCGGTCCGAAGCCTTCCGCCGGGTTGTCGTGGATGCCGACCGCGAAGCCCATCCCTTCCAGCCAGGGGCGCAGCGCCGCCTCCAGGTAGTGGCGGCAATCCACCGCATGGGCGGGGTCCTGCGAGGTGGAGGGGATCGCCACCAGCGCGGCCAGGCGGTCCCGGAAGCCCTTGTCGAAATATTCGCGCGCGCGATCCAGCGCGCCCTGCCGCGTCGCCATGGCCAGACTCTCCTGCGGTTCCCGGGAAAACGGGCCGCAGGTTGCGACGAGGGAGCGGCGAAGGAAAGACCCGCGCCGATCTTCGCCCCGGCGCCGGGGCGGACCGCACCTAGCGCGTCCGGCTGGGTGCCCCGCCATCGCCGCCGGACGCGCCGGCCGCGAACAGCGCCGCCGCGGCGGCGAGCGGCACGAGGCTCAGCAGGGGCATGGCGCTGCCGCTTTCCGGCTCTGCCTCCCCGGGGGAGCGGAGCCCCGCCGGGGCGGCGGGCAGCGCGGCGGGCGGGCGGGCGGCCAGCCGGGGCGGGGCGCTGCGGGGCGCCACGACCACGCCGGAGCCGGAAGGCACCACGACGGTCTTCACGCTCTGGGCCAGGGCCGGCGGGGGCAGCGCCAGAAGGACGGCACAGGCCGCCACCAGCGGCGGGATCGCGGTCTTCCTTCGCGGGCAATGGCTGCGCGGCACTGGCACCCTCATGCGATCCGGCTGGCGTGAAGGCCGAAACCTATCGCTTTTTCGCGAGGAAAACACCCTTTATTCAACCCATGGTGGCATTCCTGGCGTGCCAGACCAGAAGGGTGCGGCCATCCCATGGCGTCATCACGCCCGCTCATGACAAAGGTCCATGACAGGACCTGTCACAACTGCCAGTCCGGGGCGGCCGTCACGGCCGGGGCATGGCTGTGCGACTGCGCCTCGCCCGATTCGCCAATGGCATAGGCGAGCTCCAGCCGGCTGTGCCCCGCCTTGAGCCAGTTGCTCCAGTTCGCGATCTCGCCCGCCGAGGCGCCGCGCCCCAGCGCGGCATCGTAGAGATCGGCGATGAAGCCGGAATCATCCTGCCCGCCATGGCGGGTGGTG
This sequence comes from Roseomonas mucosa ATCC BAA-692, assembly GCF_000622225.1. Lineage (GTDB taxonomy): Bacteria > Pseudomonadota > Alphaproteobacteria > Acetobacterales > Acetobacteraceae > Roseomonas > Roseomonas mucosa. Next base: position 51,446 of record NZ_JHWD01000007.1, read on the forward strand.
AAGAGCTCCGTCTGCATCAGCTCGGCATAGAGGTCGCGCAGCGCCGCGCCACCGGCGAGCTTCTGCGACCAGAGCAGCAGGGAGGAGGCGTCCGGCCCGCTGTCCAGGACCGCCTCATAGGCCCGGGCCACCTTCGCGCCCTGGGGATCGGCCAGCCAGATGCCCTGCGGATGCTGCGCCAGGAAGAGGTTGCGGCTTTCCACCGATCCGGCGATCCCGACCGCCAGCGCGGCCTTGCTCATGCCGCCGGCGACGAGCGCGACCTGGTAGTCGATCTCGGACGCGGCGGCGGAGCGGCCGAGCGCGCCCTTGTAGAAGGCTGATACCTGCTGCGCCGTGCTCAGCGCGCCGAAGCGGCTGGCGAATTCCGCGCTGCCCACCAGGTCCGCCGCAAGCTGCGCCGGGGTCAGGCCGGCATCGAGCCGCGCCGCATGGGTCGCGAGGCCGCTGGCATCGGCCTCCCGCATCAGGATGGTCTCGTAGAGCCGCACCACCCAGGCCGCGGCGGTGCCGCTGCCCAGGTCCAGCCGCCCGTCGTCGAAGCGGACCGACTGCGCGCCCGACAGCAGCAGCGTGTCGCCCGCCCAGTTCAGTTCCAGGCCCTTGGGCGTCGCGATCCAGTGGCTGGCATCCGAGGACACGCCGTCGAGCACCGCCACCCCGGCGGCCGAGAAGGCGATGTCCGCCGCCACGCCGCCCGGGGAGAGCCGGACCACCGTGGCGGTGCCGGGCGCGGGCAGCTCGGTCATCAGCGCACCGGCTGCCACGGAAGGGGCGGTGAAGGCGGCCCTGGCCTCCGCCGAACGGCCGATCAGCATCAGCACGTCGATGTCCGACCAGCCATGGCTGGCGATCATGCCGTGCCAGCTCGCGAGATCGGCCGCGCCGGGTGCCCGTTCCAGCGCATCCGCGAAGAGGCGGGTGAGGAAGCTCGCCTCGCTTTCGCCGGAGGGGTGCCGGGCCAGATAGGCCTGGGTCTGCGTCAGGCTGCGGTAGAGGTCCGTCAGGCTGGAGGTGCCGGCGGCGATCGCCTGTTCCCAGCGCGCCAGCGCGGCCACGTCCGGCACGTCGTCCAGCACGGCGTCATAGGCGTAGAGGATCTCCCGCGCCGTGCCGTCCACGACCCAGGTGCCGCCGGGATGCGAGGCCGCGTAGCGCGCCTTCGCCTCGGCGGAAGTGGTGAAGCCCAGCACGATCTGCGCCCGGTCCGTCCCATGCGCCAGCGCGTTCACGTGCGCCGCATAGCCGCCGGCATCCGGCTGCCGCCCCAGGGCAATGGTGTAGAGGCGCGTCACCAGATCGGCATTGGACAGCGTGCCGAAGCGGCTCTGCGCCTCCGCGCTCGACAACAGGCTGCGGGCCATGTTCAGCAGGGTCAGGGCGCCGCCTTCCAGCAGATGCGTGTGCAGGTAGAGGCCGCCGGGGTCGGGATCGCGCAGCAGCAGCGTCTGGTAGAGGCGCGTCACCTGCGCCGCGGCGGAATCCGCGGCCAGCTCCAGTTGGCCGTCCATGAAATCGACCTGCCGCACCGCGCCGAGGTCGAACAGCGTGCCATCGGCGAGGCGCAACTCCAGCGCGCTGCCGTTCAGCCCGGCACGGCTGCCCCCGGCGGCGGCGGCCACCACCGCCACGCTGCCGGTGCCGCGCGCCACCGCATCCACCCAGCTTCCCGCCGCCAGGACGGTGGGGCGGTCGTCGTTCAGGATGGTGCCGGTGGCCTCGCCATCCCCGACCACGGCGCCGCCAACATCGGAAAGCACCAGCCGGAAGCTCTCATCCGCCTCCCGCAGTCGGTCGCCCAGCACCGTCACCGCGATGCTGGCCGTGCTGGACCCGGCCGCGATGGTGAGCTGCCCGCTGGCGGCCTGGAAATCCTGCCCTGCCGTGGCGGTGCCGGACAGTGCGTTCCATCGCAGCGTCACCGGCGCATCCGCCGCGCGCGACAGGCTGACGGCGAAGCGCATCGTGCCGCCGCCGGAACTGCCTTCGGCCAGGCTGGCATCGGCGATCCGCAGCACCGGCGGGGCGGGCGTGTCGTCCTCGCTGGTGACGTTCAGCACGGCGACATCCACCGTCATCGCCGCGTCCTGGTGCCCGTCCGAGACGATGACCGACACCGGCAGGGTGCTGCCGCCCGAGCGCAGCAGGTCGTAGCCGTCGCGCAGCTTCAGGACGTTGCCGTCCACCACCTCGAAGCGCCAGTCGTCCTGCGGCGCGACGACGAAGGTGAGCTGCGCGGCGGCACTGTCCGGATCGCTGGCGGCGAGGCGGCCGACGATGCCGCCCGCATCGGTTTCCAGCACGCTGCCGCCGCTGGAGAAGGCGAGGCCGGAGGGCGGCGTGTCGTCCACCCCCAGCAGCGTCACGGCCCAGCCGGTGCCGAGATCCTGCCAGCCGGCCGCGGTCTGCACCCGCAGGTCGAAGGCGAGCACCGGGTCCGCCCCGGCGGCCCAGTCCTCCCGGTCCAGCAGCCGGGCGGGGGCGATGGTGACGGTCTGGCCCGCGGCATCCAGCGTGGCGGAGAAGGCGCCGGCACCGGCGCCGGTCAGAGCCACCGCCAGCACGCCCGCCGCCGGCCCGCCGCTGTCGGACAGGGTCAGCCGCGCCGACCAGTCGCCCGCGCCGGAATTCTCCAGGATGGTTCCCGGCACCTGGCCCGAGATCTGTAGCATCCGGAGACAGCCCCCAGCGTCCGCGCCTCTGCGGCACGCCGTCCTGGCACGCCCGTCCCGATGCCCTCCTGGCCCTGGGTTTCTGGCATCCCCTTGCTGAACAGGGGGTTAAGGACCTCCGCCTCCCTCCTGTGCCCGGGGCGCAGTCCGGCCCTGCCCGGCGGGCATTCGCCTTGGAGCCAGGGAAGGGTATAGGGCGGCGCATGATGCGCGCCTTCCGGATCCTGATCGCCGTGCTCGTCCTGGTCCTCGCGGGGGGCTGGGCCTTCGCCTGGTTCCAGCGGGAACCCGGGGAAAGCTGGCCGGACTCCTTTGCGCGGATGGTCACGCGGCAGCAGACCCCGGCCCGGCCCATGATCGCCTCGCCGAACGCGGTCACGCTGCCCTCCGGGGCGCGGATCGGCGGCGATTTCGCGCTCACCGACCAGACCGGCAAGCCGGTGACGGAGGCGAGCTACCACGGCAAGGCGGTGCTGATCTTCTTCGGCTTCACCCATTGCCCGGATGTCTGCCCGACCGAGCTCAGCACCCTGGCCACGGCCATGGACCAGCTCGGCCCCGATGCCGCCCGCGTGCAGCCTCTCTTCATCACCGTGGACCCGGAGCGCGACACGCCGGAAAAGCTCGCCGACTATGTCGGCCTCTTCCACCCCGCCCTGGCCGGGCTGACCGGCACGCCGGAGCAGATCGCCCAGGTCGCCAAGGCCTATCGCGTCTATTACGCCAAGGTGACGCCGCCGGGGGCGAGCGACTATCTGATGGACCACTCCGCCTTCGTCTATCTCCTGGGCCCGGACGGGGCGCTGCGGGGCATGTTCCGGCCGGGCGCGACCCCGGAGGAACTGGCCGCGGCCGCCCGGCAGGTCCTCGGCTGAAGGAACTCCCCGGCCATGGCTCTCCTCCCCCCTTCCACCATCCCGACCGAGGCCCGTCCCGACGTGATTTCCCTGCCCAAGGACCGCATCAAGATCCTGCTGCTGGAGGGTATCTCGGACAGCGCCGTCGCCACCTTCAACACCTCCGGCTACGCCACCATCCGGCGCGAGGCCAAGGCGCTGGAGGGCGAGGCGCTGCTGGAGGCGGTGCAGGGCGTGCACCTGCTCGGCATCCGCTCCCGCACCCAGGTGACGGAGCAGGTGCTGAAGGCCGCCGACCGGCTGATCGCCATCGGCTGCTTCTGCATCGGCACCAACCAGGTGGACCTCGCCGCCGCGCGGCAGCGGGGCATCCCGGTCTTCAACGCCCCCTTCTCCAACACCCGCTCCGTGGCGGAGCTGGTGATGGGCGAGATCGTGATGCTCCTGCGCGGCATCCCCGGCCGCTCCATCGCGGCCCATGCCGGCGGCTGGGACAAGTCCGCCACCGGCGCCCACGAGGTGCGCGGCAAGACGCTGGGCATCGTCGGCTACGGCAATATCGGCACCCAGGTCAGCAACCTGGCCGAGGCTTTCGGCATGCGCGTCATCTACCACGACGCGATCCGCAAGCTGGGCCACGGCAACGCCCAGGCCGCCGCCTCGCTGGGCGAGCTGCTGGCGCAGAGCGACGTGGTGACGCTGCACGTGCCGGAAACGCCGGAGACCACCGGCATGATCGGCGCGGCGGAACTGGCGGCGATGAAGCCCGGCGCCGTGCTGATCAACAATGCCCGCGGCAAGGTGGTGGACATCGACGCGCTGAAGGCGGCGATCGGGGCCGGCCATCTGGGCGGCGCGGCGCTGGACGTCTTCCCCTCCGAGCCCAAGCGCAACGGCGACCGCTTCGTCTCGCCGCTGCAGGGGCTGCACAACGTGATCCTGACGCCGCATATCGGCGGATCCACCGAGGAGGCGCAGGAGCGCATCGGCGAGGAGACGGCGGACAAGCTGGTGAACTATTCCGACACCGGCGCGACGCTGGGCGCGGTGAACTTTCCCGAGGCCAACCTGCCGGCCCGGGCACGCGGCACGCGCTTCATGCATGTCCACCACAACATCGCGGGGATGCTGGCGGCCATCAACGACACTTTCCGCAAGTTCCAGCTCAACATCGCGAGCCAGGTGCTGCAGACCGATCCGGAGCTCGGCTACGTCGTGGTGGATGCCGAGAACGTGGCCGACCCCCAGGCGGTCCTGGCCGACCTGCGCGCCCTGCCCGGCACGATCCGCGCCCGGCTGCTCTACGAGCGCAACTGAGCCGGAGAGCTTGACACGGAAAGGGCCTGTCCGGCGTGCCGGACAGGCCCTTTCCGTGTCTCCCGACGGGCGCCCCCGCGAGGCAGGCCCCCGGGATGTCCGCCGGGGGTCCTGTATCCGCGGCTACCGGCTGTTGCCGCCGCGTAGGCCAAGCGGCACGAAGCGCTGGCCCTGCGCCCCTTCCACCAGCATCAGCGCGCTGGGGCGGTTCTGCTTGCGCAGGTCGTCCAGCTTCGCCTTCAGCTCCTGCGGCGTGTTCACGCGCTCCTGCTGCACCTCCACGACGCGGTCGCCGGCGGTGATGCCGCGATCCGCCGCCGGGCTGCCCGGGGCGACCTCGACCACCACCACGCCCTTCGCATCGGGCGCGATGGAGAAGCGCTCCCGCAGCTCCGGCGTGACGGCGGCGACCTTCATCCCCGTGCCTTCCAGCTCCACCAGGGCCGGCTGCGCGGGGGCGTTGCCGGTGCTCGCCTGCTGCTGGTCGGCCGGAATCTCGGAGACCTTCACCTGGACGGTCTGCTCCTTGCCCTCGCGCCAGAGCAGGACCGGCACCTCGCTGTTCACCGCCGTCTCGGCGACGATGCGCGGCAGGTTGCGCATCTCCTGCACATCCTGGTTGTTGAACTTCAGGATGATGTCGCCGGCGCGGATGCCGGCCTTGGCAGCCGGGCCGTCATCCTGGGCCCGCGCCACCAGCGCGCCGCGCGCCCCGCCCTTCAGGCCCAGGGATTCGGCGATGTCGTCGGTCACCTGCTGGATGTTCACGCCCAGCCAGCCGCGCCGCACCTGCCCGCCGGTACGCAGTTGCGCCACGATGTTCCGGGCCAGGTTGGCGGGAATGGAGAAGCCGATGCCGATCGAGCCGCCGGAGGGCGAGTAGATCGCCGTGTTGATGCCGATGACCTTGCCGTGCATGTCGAAGAGCGGGCCGCCGGAATTGCCGCGGTTGATGGCGGCATCCGTCTGGATGAAGTCGTCGTAGAGGCCCTGGCGGATGTCGCGGCCGCGCGCCGAGACGATGCCCGCCGTGACCGATCCACCGAGGCCGAAGGGATTGCCGATCGCCAGCACCCAGTCGCCGACCTGGGCGGTGTCGCTGTCGCCGAAATCCACCTGGGAGAGCGGATGGTCGGTCTTGATCTTCAGCACCGCGATGTCGGTGCGCTGATCGGTGCCGAGCAGCTCCGCCTTGATCGTGGTGTTGTCCTGCAGCACCACGTTGATCTCGTCGGCGCCGTCGATGACGTGGTTGTTGGTCACCACGATGCCTTCCTTGGCATCGACGATGAAGCCCGAGCCCAGGGACTGCGCCCGGCGCGGCGGCTGGTTGGGGCGCGGCCCGCCGGGGCGGTTGCGCTCCAGGAAGTCGCGGAAGAACTCCTCGAAGGGGCTGCCCGGCGGCGCCTGCGGGATCTCGGGCGCATCCGGCCGGTTCGGCCCGCGCGCCTGCAGCGTGGTGGTGGTCTGCACGTTCACCACCGCCGGCAGGAGCTGCTTGGCCAGGGGGGCGAAGGAGGTCGGCGCATCGCGCAGGGGGATCTGCGGCGAGGGCGTGCTGCCCGGCGCCGGGATGGTGGAAGGGGCCTGGGCCGGAGTCTGGGCCTGGGCGGGGGCGGAAGGCGCGGGAGCCTGGGCCCGGGCGGACGCCATCGGGAGGGCGGCGACGCCAGCCAGAATGGCCGCCGAGGCGAGCAGATAAGGACGCACGGTGATTCTGCCTTCCTGTCGGTCTGAGAAATCAGCCTGGAATGTGACCACTCGTGCCGCCATGGAAAGCCACAAAGGGTCACAATCGGATGACTCCGCGCCAGCCTCTCCCCCAGGCCGCCGCGGATCAAGGGGGCGGCCGCATCAAAGCCTGTTCAGCGCGGACCGCCGCCGCCCCGGGATCTGCCTGCCGGAAACGGAAAGGGGGGAACGGCATGGCCGTTCCCCCCTTTCCGGGAACCCTTCCGGAACCTGCCCCGCCTTTACGGGGCCGGCGCGGGCGTTGGCGTGGGGGCCGGAGCCGCCGGGGGCACGATGCTTCCCGGGGTGGGCGCCGAGCGGAAGTAGCGGAAGAAGTCGCTGTCCGGCGCCAGCAGCAGCCGGGTTTCCGCCCGCCCCTCGACGAAGGCCGTCCGGTAGGCCTGCATGCTCCGCCAGAAGGAGAAGAACTGCGGGTCCGCCCCATAGGCCCTGGCGTAGATCTTGGTCGCCTCCTCCTCGCCCTCGCCGCGCAGCGCGTCGGCCTGGGCCTGGGCCTCGGCCAGCAGCACGGTGCGCTCGCGGTCGGCGCGGGCGCGGACCTGGGTGCCGATCTCGGCGCCCTCGGCGCGGATCTCGCGCGCCACGCGCTCACGCTCCGACTGCATGCGCGACAGGATGGCCTGGGTGTTCTCCTCAGGCAGGTCGGCACGGCGGATACGGACATCCACCACCTGCACGCCAAAGGAATCCGCCTCGGCATTCACCTGGTCGCGGATCGTGTTCATGATCCGCAGCCGGTCGGTCGAGAGCACCGAGAGCAGCGGCTCGTTGCCCAGCACGCGGCGCAGCGAGCCCGACATGATGGAGGACAGCCGCCCGCGGATGCCGCTCTCCAGCGAACCCACCGTCTGGTAGTAGCGCAGCGGGTCGCTGATGCGGAAGCGCGCGAAGCTGTCCACGATCAGCCGGCGCTGGTCGCCCAGGATGATCTCCTCGCCCGGCGATTCGAAGTCGAGCAGCCGGCGGTCGAAGGAGATCACGTTCTGGATCAGCGGGATCTTGGCATGCAGCCCGGGGTCGCGGATCACGCGGATCGGCTCGCCGAACTGGGTGATCAGCACCTGCTGGGTCTGGTGCACGGTGAAGAGGGTGGAGCTGAGGAGGATCAGCACCACCACCACGGCGGCGCCGAGCGCGATCAGGCGGTTCATCGGCCAGCCCCCTGCTGCACGAGGCCGCTGGCCGTGCCGGGCGCGCCGCCGGAGGGTGGGTTCGGCGCCGGGGCGGCACCGTTCTGGCCGGGGGCGCGGGGCGCGGCCGGATGCGGCGCCGCCTGCCCGTCGAGGTTGAGCAGCGGCAGCACGCCGCCGACATTCTCGTCCACGATCACCTTCGGGTTGTTCTGCAGGATCTCCTGCATGGTCTCCAGGTACATGCGCCGCAGGGTGATGTCCTGCGCGGTGCGATAGGCGGTGAGCACGCTGGTGAAGCGCTGCGCCTCGCCCTTGGCCCGGGCCACCTGCGCCTCGCGGTCCGCCTGGGCGGACTGGATCAGCTTCTCGGAATCACCGCGGGCGCGCGGGATGATGTCGTTGCGATAGGATTCCGCCTCGTTGCGGGCGCGCTCGCGGTCCGCCTGGGCGCGCTGCACGTCGCGGAAGGCATCCACCACGGAGGGCGGCGGGTCCACCTTCTGCATCTGCACCTGGGTGATCTCCACCCCGGCGCCGTACTGGTCCATGATCGCCTGGGTGCCCTGGCGCACCGCCTGCTCGATCTGCGCGCGCGCCTCGGTCAGCGCGGGCTGGATCGGGGTGCGGCCGATCACCTCGCGCATCATGCTCTCGGCGGCGGACTTCACCGTCTGCTCGGGATTGCGGGTGTTGAACAGGAACTCGCCGGCGTCGCGGATGCGCCAGAAGACGGCGAAGTCGATGTCGATGATGTTCTCGTCGCCGGTCAGCATCATCGATTCCTCGGTCACGTTGCGCGAGGGATTCGGCCGCACATTGGTCGCGCTGCTGTCCGCCGAGGAGCGGAAGCCGATGTCGATGCGGTTGATGCGGGTCACGCGCGGCGTCGTCACGCTTTCGATCGGCCAGGGAAGGTGGTAGTTCAGGCCGGGGCCGGTGGTCGCGCGGAAGGCGCCGAAGCGCATCACCACGCCCTGCTCGTCCGGCTGCACCCGGTAGATGCCGGAGGCCGCCCAGACGGCCACGAGGGCCAGGCCGATCAGGGCGATGCCCTTTCCGCCCCCGCCGCCGCGCGGCAGGAAGCGCCGGGCGGCGTCCTGCGCCTGGCGGATCACGTCATCGAGATCGGGACCGCGGCCGAAGGGACCGTTGCCGCCCCCGCCGCGGGGTGGCTGGCCCCAGGGGCCGTTGCCGGGACCGTTGCCCTGGTTGTTGCCATTCCCCCCGCCCGAAGGCGGGCGGGGATTGCCCCAAGGATTGGGTCCGCCGTTGCTGTTCCACGGCATGGGCCGTCAGGTACTCCCTGGTTTGGTCGCGTCTGCTATCCGTTCGCCACCCGGTGAGGGTCAAGCCCCGGTCCCTGCCACGCGTGCAACCGCCGGTGCCCGCCCGGCTTCCCCGGGGCGGGAAAGCGACAGGACGGAAACCGGGGAGTGCCGGAGCCGGGGCCGCCATGCGAAGGTCCCCGGCCCTGCCGGCACTCCCGCTGCCGGGGGGCCAGCGGACCGGCGCCGTCCCGCGCCCCGGCTTGCACGCGATGGCAGCATGGGCGCAAGAGCAGCCTCAAGGGAAGTCCCGGGCTTCCGGGGTTCCGGCTTCAAGGCCTGATTCAGGTTGATGGCCCCCGTGGCCGGGATGGACCGTGTGACGATGCGGCAGTTTCCGCCATTACATGATATTTTGTTAATCTTGCCGTAATTTGGAAAAGGTCAAGGGGACGAGGCATGGAAAGCGCGCTGACCGATGCGATCCGCGCGGCGCTCACCGAGGTCCGGGACCCGCAGACGGGACTGGATGTGGTCTCGGCGGGCTGGGTGCAGGGCCTGGTGGCCCGAGACGGGCTGGTGCAGTTCGCGCTGGAAGTGCCGCGCGAGCGCGCCCGCGCGCTGGAGCCGGTGCGTGCCGCGGCGGAACGCGCCGTGGCCGCCGTGCCGGGCGTGCTGTCGGCGACCTGCGTGCTGACCGCCCATCGCGCGGCGCCCCCGGCGGATGCGCCCCGGGCCGTACGCCCGCCGCCGGGCCAGGACAGGATGCTGCTGCCGGAGATCGGCGCCATTGTCGCCGTGGCCTCGGGCAAGGGCGGCGTCGGCAAGTCCACCACCGCCGTCAACCTCGCGGTCGCGCTGGCGGCGCAGGGGTTGCAGGTCGGACTGCTGGACGCGGACATCTACGGCCCTTCCCTGCCGCAGATGCTGGGCACGAAGCAGCGGCCGCGCAGCGCCGGGCAGCGGATCGAGCCGCTTTCCCGCTGGGGGCTGAAGGCCATGTCCATCGGCTTCCTGGTGGATGAGGAGACGGCGATGATCTGGCGCGGCCCGATGGTGATGGGCGCGCTGGAGCAGATGCTTTCCCAGGTCGAATGGGGCGCGCTGGACGTGCTGGTGGTGGACATGCCTCCCGGCACGGGCGACGCGCAGCTCACCATGAGCCAGCGCGTGCCGCTGAGGGGCGCGGTGATCGTGTCCACGCCCCAGGACGTGGCGCTGATCGACGCGCGGCGCGGCGTGCGGATGTTCGAGAAGGTCAATGTCCCGGTGCTCGGGCTGATCGAGAACATGTCCTATTTCTGCTGCCCCAACTGCAACCACCGCACCGAGATCTTCGGCCATGGCGGGGCCCGGGCGGAGGCGGAGAAGCTGGGCGTGGAGTTCCTGGGCGAGCTGCCGCTGCGGCTGGCGATCCGCGAGACCGCCGATGCCGGGACGCCGATCGTCCTGGCCCAGCCGGAGAGCGAGGAGGCCACCCTCTACCGCGCCATCGCGGCGCGGGTCTGGGAGAAGGCCGGCACCGTCGCCCCCGCGGCCCCCCGGATCACCATGGACTAGGAGCCGGGAACCGGCTTCCCCCGCGGGGCGGGCCGCCAGCCGCCTCGCCCCGGCCGTGGTGCGGCCGCGCCCGGCCCGCGCGGGATGGGCAGCGGCGCCGTGGCTTGGCAGATTGCAGAGGATGCGGCCCGGCCAGGGTCGCCACACCGGAGGAACCGCCCTTGATCCCCCATGTTTCCCGGCCGCGGCATGGCGGTCGCCGCCTGGCGCTGCCGATGCCGGCCGTCCCTGCCCTACTCGTCCCCGCTCTGCTCGGCGCGGCCCTGCTCGCCCTGTCCCCGGCGGCCAGGGCGGACGATACCTCGGAGGCCCTGGAGCGGGCCCGGAAGCTCTACGGCTCGGGCGACCTGAAGGGCGCCGCGAAGGAGCTGTCCTTTGCCGCCCGCGACATCGACCTGAAGCGCCGCACCCGCTACGCCAAGCTCTTCCCGCCCGCGCCCAGGGGCTGGACCCTGGAGGAGATGGAGAAGGAGGAGGAAGGCAGCGCCCTGGCCACCCAGATGCTCGGCGGCGGCGTCATGGTGGAGCGGACCTATAGCCGCGCCTCCGACGATGCGGAGATCAAGGCGCAGGTGATGGTGGACTCGCCGCTGGTGCAGTCCCTGGCCAGCGTGGCCAACAACCCGATGATGATGCGCCCCGGCGACAAGCGCGTCCGCCTGGGCGAGGAGAACGCCATCCTGCACTACGAGGCGGACAACAAGTCGGGCGAGGTTTCGCTGGTCGGCGGCAACCTCATGATCAAGCTGGAAGGCAGCGGGATCGAGGACCCCAAGGTCATGACCGACCTGCTCGGCGCCTTCGACCTGAAGAAGCTCCGCGACGGCGGCTGAAGCCTCAGCGGGCGGTGGCGCGCCCCAGGGCGAAGCCGGCGGCGAGGCAGCCGAGCATGATGGCACCGAGTTCCCCGAACAGCGCCTGCATCACCGGCAGGCCGACAAAGAGCGCCAGCAGGATCAGGATGATGGACAGCGGCCTGCGCCACCAGGGCAGGCCGGGGCGGCCCTGAAGCGCGGCGCGCAGCCGGGCGCCCTTGCCGTTGCCGGTCCGGCGCGGCCCCTTGCCGGGGGCGCGGGGGCCAGCCTTGCCGCCCGGCGGACGGGGGGCCGTGCCGGCGGAACCCGGCTTCCCGGCAGGGCCGGGGCGCTTGGCCGCCGTGCCGCTCATGCGCGGCCGAGCACCGCCATCAGCTCCCGCCATTCGCGCTTGCTGAGACCGGCCGCCTCGGCCGTGGGCTCCTGTCCGTCCAGCATGGCGCGCACCACCTCCAGCATCCGCGACGACAGCGTCACCGCGCCCAGGCGGTAGTCGCGGAAGGCCTCGGCGCAGAGCGGCACCCAGGCCTCCACCGCGCGCAGGATGGCCTCGGCATAGACGCGGATCTCGTACTGCGCATGGGCATCGGCGCGCAGCGAGAGGAAGTGGAACAGGTTGTGGAGATCCGCCTTCCAGTACCACTGCGTGTAGGCGTTCAGCGTCAGGTTCATCCGCGCCAGCTCGCGCGTCAGCCCCTGGCGGGCGGGATCGAGCACCTGCCCGTCCTCGCCCTCGTTCAGCATCTCGATGTAGTGGTCGTAGTTCCGCCCGGCATCCTCGCGCAACAGGGCGAGGACGCGCTCCGCCTCCTCCCCGCCCAGGATGTCTCCCCTGCCCTGGCGGTTGCTGGCGGACTGGGCGGCCAGGGCGCCGCGCTCGGGGATGTAGAACTCCCGGTCCAGCACCGAGTAGCGGGCGGAATACTCGTTCACATTGGCCATGCGGTGCCGGATCCACTGCCGGGCGACGAAGATCGGCAGCTTCACATGCAGCTTGATCTCGCACATCTCGAAGGGCGTGGAGTGCCGGTGCCGCATCAGGTAGCGGATCAGCCCCCGGTCCTCGTTCGCCGCGCGCGTGCCGCGACCATAGGAGACGCGGGCGGCCTGCACCACCGCCGCGTCGTCGCCCATGTAGTCCACCACCCGGACGAAGCCGTGGTCCAGCACCGGCAGCGCCTCGAAGAGCATCGCCTCCAGCGCCGGGACGGTGGGGCGGCGCGTCTCGTGCCGCTGGGCCCGCGCTTCCGCCAGTTCCGCCTGCTGCCGCTCCGTCAGCGCCATGCCCTGTCCCCCATCAACGCGCGGACATGCCGCAGTTCCGGGCCGTTCTAGAATGGCCGAAGCCGCGGCGCCATAACGCTGCCGAATGGCAGACCGGCCGCCAGGATCACCCGGCGCGGGCGGCCGGATGCGCCTTCAGGAAGGCCTCCAGCGCCGCGATGAACTCGGGCCGCCCCGGTGCGGTGCCATGGCTGGCGCCGGGGATGGTCACCAGCTCCAGCTGCGGCATCACGGCCTTCAGCCGCTCGAAATCCTTGAGGTACGGGTCGTTCGTCCCGACGATCCCCAGCACCGGCACGGTGACGGCGCGCATCTGCGCCTCGGTCACCACCTGGTCGGGGTTGGAACGCCGCACCGCCGCCAGGGCCTTCGGGTCCTTGCCCGCCAGGGCCTGGGCCGAACGCTCCCGCAGTTGCGCCTCGGTCGGCGGCGGCTGGTCCCGGGGCCAGAGGCGCAGGATCTGCGACGTCAGGAGTCCCTCGTCCATCTCGGCGGATTCCACGTCGACGCGCTTCTGGTCCTCCTCGCTCCAGTTCCGCCGGCCCGAGGCGCCGCCCAGGGTCGCGGTGACGAAGCGCTCCGGCCGTGTGGTCAGGAGTTGCGCCACCACATGCGCGCCCATGGAATAGCCCACGATATGGGCCTTGGTGATCGACAGGTGGTCCATCAGCCGCGTGATGTCGTAGCCCATCTCCGGCCCGTAGGCGGAACGGTCATGCGGCTTGCCGGACAGCCCGTGGCCGCGCGCGTCGAGGGCGATGGTGCGGTAGCCCCGCGCCAGGGCCGGGAAGATGCCGGTCCGCACCCATTGCCCCTGGATGTCGTCCGTGTAGCCGTGCAGCAGGATGACCGGATCGCCCTGCCCCGCCTCGATGTAGCGAATCTTCACCCCTGCGGAGTCGAAGGAGCGGTTCTCCTCTGCCGCCCGGGCGCCGGGCCAGCCCATGGCACTCCATGCGGCACCCATGGCGGAAGCCGCCAGCAACCGGCGCCGGCTCGTGATCCCTCGCATGTTCGTCCTCCCTCGTTCGCGGGCGCTCTGCGGCGCCGGCGGAGAGGATGGAACCCTGGGAAAGGACGCGGCAAGTCGTGGTGGGCAGCCCCTCGATTTCCGTCACGGGATCGCCTATATGGGTGTTGCTCACCTTCGGGTGGCTATGGCGATAAACGGCAGGTGGAATAAGTGTTGCGGACCCGGGGGCAGTGCCCGGCGCCTCCACCATTCGATCCCCCGAGGTCGTTCGGGGCAGGATGGGGGCGAAACAGGTTCGACGCGCATGGTAAAGCCCTGTCTTTTGCCCGGCATTGTACCGCCGTTATCGGGCTAATTCATAAGTGCCAACGATAACAGCCGCGAGGCTGTGGCGCTCGCTGCCTAAATAGGTAAGCGCCGTCCGGGGGGAACGGGGCAACAGAATCCCCCCACTTATCTTCTTTTTGGCCTTCCCCGATGCGTTCTCCGCTTCCGTGGGCCTTGCCAATCCTGCCCACTGGCGCCATCCCGCCATCGTTCCTAAAATCCGGGGCAACAGGATTGACCGTGACATGAGTGACCAGCCCCCCCTGGCCGAGAGTCTGCTGCCCTATGACCGCTGGACCGAGGACGCCATGCGCGAGGTCGCGCTGCGCGCCCTCGAACACGCGGCGGAACACGGGCTGCCCGGGGAGCATCACTTCTACCTCAGCTTCCGGACCGACGCGCCCGGCACGGTCGTGCCGGGCCATCTGCGGGCGAAGTATCCGCAGGAGATGACGGTGGTGCTGCAGCACCAGTTCTGGGACCTGAAGGTGGACCGCGAGGCCCGGCAGGTCTCCGTCGGCCTCAGCTTCGGCGGCACGCCCTCCACGCTGGTCATCCCCTTCGATGCCCTGACCGGCTTCCTGGACCCGCATGTGCGGGTCGGGCTGCGCTTCAACCCGCCGGAAGGTGTCGGGGAAATGCCCGAGGAGCCGAGCCTGCTGCCCCCCGCCGAGGCACGTCCTGCCGAGCCCGAGGCCCCGCCGCCGCCTTCCGGCCCGGCCGAGGTGGTCAGCCTGGATGCCTTCCGCCGGCGCCCCAGCGGCCGGGATTAGCCCCCGGGGCTGAGCCGGGCGGGCACCCTCGCCTTTCCGCCCCATCCCCGGCGGGAGCCTGGCCGCGCCCTGCCGCATGGCTGCCACCGCAAGGGCACCATTTCTCCGGGCATCGGGTCCGGATGCCCCGCCGCAGCCCGCGGCCAGGGAAAAGCGCTTGCCCGCGACGGTAGCGTGCCCGGGATGGGTGGAGTAGAGCGTGGAAAAACGCGTTCTTCTCCCTTCTGCCCGGAGAGCAAAAAGTGACCGACGTTCTGACCACCCCCTCGCCCGACGCCTCCTCCGGCGCCGAGGCCGATGCCGGCATGCCGGTGTCACAGCGGAGCAAGGATTTCCGCTACAGCCCGCTCCTGCCACTCGGCGAGGACAGGACCCGCTACCGCCGCCTGCCCATCGAGGGCGTGAAGACCATCGAGGCGAACGGCAGGCGCATCCTCTCCATCCCGGAGAAGGTGCTGGAGGACCTGGCCTTCGCCGCCTGCCACGATGTCTCGCACCTGCTGCGGCCGGCGCATCTGGCGCAGCTCCGCAGGATCCTCGACGATCCCGAGGCCAGCCCGAACGACCGCTTCGTGGCGCTGGACCTGCTGAAGAACGCCAACATCGCCGCTGGTGGCATCCTGCCCATGTGCCAGGACACCGGCACCGCCATCGTCTTCGGCAAGAAGGGCCAGCGCGTCTGGGTCGAGGGTGACGAGGAGGAGGCGCTCTCCTATGGCGTGTTCCGCACCTATACCGAGACCAGCCTGCGCTATTCGCAGATGGCGCCCCTCTCGATGTTCGAGGAGGTGAACACCGGCAACAACCTCCCCGTCCAGTTCGACATCTACGCCAGCCCCGGCGAGCACCATGCGGACGAGTTCCACCTGATGTTCGTGCTGAAGGGCGGCGGATCGGCCAACAAGACCTTCCTCTACCAGCAGACACGCGCGGTGCTGAACAAGCCCAAGCTGCTCGCCTTCCTGGAAGAGAAGATCAGGACGCTCGGCACCTCCGCCTGCCCGCCCTACCACCTCTCCATCGTGATCGGCGGCACCTCGGCCGAGGCCAACCTCAAGACGGTGAAGCTCGGCTCCACCAAGTACCTGGACGAGTTGCCGGAGAAGGGCGACCGCACGGGCCACGGCTTCCGCGACCGGGAGCTGGAGGCCGAGATCCACAAGCTGACGCAGAACATCGGCATCGGCGCCCAGTTCGGCGGCAAGTATTTCTGTCACGACGTGCGCGTCATCCGCCTGCCGCGCCATGGTGCCTCGCTGCCCATCGGCATCGGCGTCTCCTGCTCCGCCGACCGCCAGATCAAGGCGAAGATCACCGCCGAGGGCGTGTTCCTGGAGGAGCTGGAGCACGATCCGGCGAAGTACCTGCCGGAGCACACGGACGAGGCCCTGGGCGGCGAGGTGGTGAAGATCGACCTCGGCCGTCCGATGGACGAGATCCGCGCCGAGCTGAGCCGCCACCCGGTGAAGACCCGCGTCTCGCTGACCGGCACCATCGTGGTGGCGCGCGACATCGCCCATGCCAAGCTGCAGGAGCGGCTGGACCGGGGCGAGGGCCTACCGCAGTACATCAAGGACCACCCCGTCTATTACGCCGGCCCTGCCAAGACGCCCGAGGGCATGCCCACCGGTTCCTTCGGCCCCACCACCGCCGGGCGCATGGACAGCTATGTGGCGAATTTCCAGGCCGCGGGCGGGTCGCTGGTGATGCTGGCCAAGGGCAACCGCTCCAAGGCCGTCACCAATGCCTGCAAGCAGTATGGCGGCTTCTATCTCGGCTCGGTCGGCGGCCCCGCCGCCCGGCTGGCGCAGGACTGCATCAGGAAGGTCGAGGTGCTGGAATATCCGGAGCTCGGCATGGAGGCGGTCTGGAAGGTCGAGGTGGTGGACTTCCCGGCCTTCATCGTCGTGGACGACAAGGGCAACGACTTCTACGAGGGGCTGGAGTAAGGCCCCTCCCCTCCCGGAAGGCAGGCTCCGAAAAGGGCGCGGCGGCGGAAACGCCGTCGCGCCCTTTTCCGTTCCGGAGCCGGGCGCGGCACTTCTCCACCGGGGAACGGTGCCACGCCATCCTGGCAGGAGGCTGTGCTGTGGAAGTCCGTTACCTGGAGAGCGTGGCAGGCGAGCATGTGTCGCGGGCGGTCCGTTTCAACGGCCCCGGCTGGTACGTGCTGGATGACCAGGGCGACCTGGTTTCCGGCCCCTATCCGAGCCGCGAGAAGGCCCAGAAGGTGGTGGCGGAGCAGTTCACCGTGCCGAGGCCCTGAAGCGCTACGCAGCCGGCCCCGGAGGCTGGGCACGGCCGTCCCCCCCGCTGGACGCCCCGCCGTCCTGGCGCCAACATCGGCGCAAAGGAAACGGAGACCCGCCATGCGCGCCCTGGTTCTGGAAAGGCAGCACGAGCTGCGCCTGCGTGACATCGACCTGCCCGACAGGCTGGGCGAGGAGGATGTACGGATCGCCGTGAAATGCGTCGGCATCTGCGGCAGCGACCTGCACTACTACCTGCACGGCGCCATCGGCCAGTTCGTGGTGCGAGAGCCGATGGTGCTCGGCCACGAGGCCAGCGGCGTGGTGACGGAGGTCGGCGCCAGGGTCACGAACCTGAAGCCCGGCGACCGCGTCTGCATGGAGCCCGGCATCCCGGACTGGACCTCGCGCGCCGCGCGCCAGGGCCTCTACAACCTTGACCCCGCCGTGCGCTTCTGGGCGACGCCGCCGGTCCATGGCTGCCTGGCGCCGGAGGTGGTGCATCCCGCCAACCTGACCTTCCGGTTGCCGGACAATGTCAGCTTCGCCGAGGGTGCCTTTGTCGAGCCTCTGGCCGTCGGCATTCAGGCGGCGGTGAAGGCGCGCATCGCCCCCGGGCAGGTGGCGGTGGTGCTGGGCGCCGGGACGATCGGCATGATGACCGCCCTCGCCGCCCTGGCTGCCGGCTGCGCCTCGGTGGTGGTGACGGACGTGCAGGCGGAGAAGCTGGAGATCGCCGGCCGCTATGCCGGCATCCACCCGGTGAACGTCGCGCGGGAGGATGCGGCGGAGAAGGTCCGCGCCCTCACCGATGGCTGGGGCGCCGACGTGGTCTTCGAGGCCAGCGGCAGCCCGCGCGCCTTCGCCGGGATGATGGACCTCGCCTGCCCCGGCGGCGCGTTGGTGCTGGTCGGCATCCCGCCGGGTCCCGTCCCCTTCGACGTCAGCGCGGCGCAGGTGAAGGAGCTGCGGATCGAGAACGTCTTCCGCTACGCCCATGTCTTCCCGCGCGCGGTGGCGCTGCTGGCTTCCGGCAAGATCGACGTGAAGCCGCTGATCTCCCGCACCTTCCCCTTCGAGCAGTCGGTGGAGGCCTTCGAATTCGCGGCGGAAGGGCGGCCCGAGGTCATCAAGACGCAGATCGCCTTCGATTGATCGCCTCGCCATGCCCGCCGGCCCGGCCGGCGGGTGTTCCGTCGCGCGATGCCGGATTATCGTCGCCCCTCCTTCATCGGGCGGGCGGGTATCGCAGGCCGGATCGACGGCCCCATCTGTTGTTCGAGGAACTCTGACCCATGCGCTTCGCCGTGGACCGGCTCGACCACCTCGTCATCACCTGCCGCGACCTGGAGACCAGCGCCTCCTGGTACCAGCGCGTGCTGGGCATGGAGCGGGAAGCCTTCGGCCCGAAGAACCGGACCGCGCTGCGCTTCGGCGGCCAGAAGATCAACCTGCGCCCCGTGGATGCCTCGGCGGAGGACTGGGAGACGGGGCACAACCCGACCCCGGGCGTGCAGGACCTCTGCTTCGTTGTCGCCGTCTCGGGCGAGGACATCGCGGCGCATCTGCGCGAATGCGGTGTGACCGTGCTGGACGGGCCGGCGCCGAAATACGGCGCGCTGGGGCCCATCACCTCGGTCTATTGCCGGGACCCGGATGGCAACCTGATCGAGATCTCGACCTACTCCAACCAGTCCTGAGCCATCTCCACCAGCGCCGCTCCCATGGGGGAGGCTCACGGTGTTTTGCCCGCCCCGAGGTGCCCCGCGAGCCATGGATCACCCCCAAGATGAGACAGCGAGGCACCGGAGGGGCGGGATGCGAGGACAGGTTCGGACGGTGAACCCGGTGGGCCGGGCGATACCCCCAGGAATGGCCGGCGCCCTGCTGGCCGCCGCCGTCCTGCTGAACCTTCCCCTGGCGACACAGGCCGCAGGGTCGGCGGAACCCTCCGGCCCGGCCGCCCGCTGCGCCCGGATCGGCGACGACGATACGGTCCGGGGCTATGATCCTTCCCTGCGCGACGGCTTCCTGCGTGCCTGGCGCAAGAGCTTCCCCGGCGGCACGACGAAGCCGGACGAGGCTCTGTTGCAGGCCCAGTCGCACTATCGCTGCATGGACGGGCATCTCTATGCCTGTTTCACCGGCGCCAACCTGCCCTGCGACAAGCTGGACCAGCGGCGCGAGAATGCCGGGGCGGAGGCGTTCTGCCGGGAGAACCCCGCTTCCGACTCGATCCCCATGGTCGCGACCGGCCACGACACGCCCTATGAATGGCGCTGCCGCAACGGCCGCGCCGAAGTGGTGGGCACGGTGCAGGACCTGGATGCACGCGGCTTCGGCAAGGCGCTCTGGACCCGCATGAATTGAGTTCGATGCTCCCTGCCGATGAAGCTGGCTTTGGCCAGCGGGTGCGGCCGGGGGACATGATCCATGCCGGCTCCGGCCTTTCCGGCGCCAGGGGCTGATCCCACATCCCGGCGGACATTCCGAAACGAGGCCGATGCGGCATCTGTTGAAACGTTCCTTCAGCCTGGCGGGGCATCGCACCTCCGTCGCGCTGGAGCCCGATTTCTGGACAGCGCTGGAGGGCATGGCCCACCGGCGCAGCCTGCCCCTTGCCCGCCTGGTGGCCGAGGTCGATGCGGCGCGCACGGAGACCGGCATGCCGCTGGCCTCCTCGCTGCGCCTCCTCGCCCTGGCGGATGCCCGCAAGGCGGCACGGGGCGGGGAACCGGCATGATCGACACCGCGCATCCGGATTTCTTCGCGCGCTTCCCCATGCGGCCCGTCACCCATGACAGGCTGGATGCCGTGCTGGCCGAGGAGGTGCCGCAGCACCTGGCGCTGCTTTTCCTCTGGGGCCGCGACTGCCCCAACTGCGACATCGCCAAGGCGGCCATGCTGACACGGCCCGAACGCTTCCAGTGGCCGGAACTGCGCTGGCTGCACGACAACGTCTATGACGATCCGGAGATGGCCACCCGCTTCGGCCTGCACGGCATCCCGGTCTTCTTCCTGTTCCAGGGGCGGCGCGTGGTGGGCCGCATCACCGGCTGGCCCGGGGCCGCCGCCTTCACCGGCGCCATCGCGCAGCAGCTCGCCGCCCTGCCCTCCCAGCCCCGCTGACGTCGCCCTTTCCGAACGTGTGCCTTCGGCTCTCGCGGCCGATGCCGGGGCCGCTCCGACCGGGCACCGCCGCCCACCACGGCCAAACCGGGCTGATCCGGACGGATCAGGCGCCGGACCTGCCCGCCGCCAGGATCGTCGCCAGGTTCACCGGCCGGAAATCCCAGGCATCCACGCCGACATCGGTCTGGCGCGGCAGCGGCTTCAGCCGGCCATGGCTGTGCCCGTGCAGGTTGCGCCAGCCCTTGTGCATGTTCCGCCAGGTCCGGAAGGCATAGTGGCAGAGCACCAGCGGCACTTCCTCCACCACGATCTCCGCATAGGGCCTCATGCTGGCCCAGCCGGGCTGCTCCGTGACGGCGGGCCCGTCATTGTTGCCGGTGACGAGATGCTTCCTGCCATGCAGCCCATCCAGCAGGGCCGCCACTTCCGCCACGGACCGGTTCAGCGCGAAATCGCCGAGATGCCAGACCTCGTCCTCCGGCCCGACCACCTCGTTCCAGCGCGCGGCCAGGGCCGCATCCATCGCGGCGACCGAGGGGAAGGGGCGCCGGTAGAGACCCAACGCCCCGCCATGGCCGAAATGCGTGTCGGCGGTGAAGAAGACCGTCAGCGGTGCCGCACCGAAGCAGTGATCAGGCGGCATCCTCGCGCCGGTCCCGCGCCTTCACGTAGGCGATCGAGGCGTGTTCGGCGCAATAGGGGCGGCCCGACACGGCCTCGGCCGTGCAGAAGCGGAATTCCGGCGTGCCTGGCTCGCCGATCGGCCAGCAGCAGGTGCGCGCGCCGGAACGCTGGAAGGGGCGCACCACCGGCGGCGCGGCAACCGGAGCGCGCGGCGCCGGGGCGCTGCGCGGGGCCGGAGGCGGCGCGGAAACGGCGGACACTGTGGCAGCCGGCGCGGCAACGGCCGGGCGCGGCGCGGGCGGCGGAGCCACCGGCGGCGGCGCGGCGGGGCGCGGGGCCTCCGCGACAGCGGCGCGTGACACGGCGGGCTCGGCGGCACGCGCCTCCCCCGCCTCCTCGCGCCGGATCGGGCTGGGACGCGCGGAGAGGTTCAGGCGATGTGCCTTACCCACCACCGCATTCTTCGAGATTCCCATCCGCCGGCCGATCTCGGCCGTCGAATGTCCTTCGGCCCAGAGAGCCTGCAGCGTCTCGATCGCTTCGGCGGTCCACTCCATCAGGGACTCCTCCGTATCCAGCACCGCTAGATACGGTAGGTGAATGCGCCCTGTTCCCACAAGATGCGGGCCGGCTCAAAGGCACGCAAAAGTTGTGGACGGATTGTGGATACCGGGGAGAAGCGGCTTCAGAACAACACTCCCTTGCGCAGCATCCCGTGCACGCCCTTCTCGCCGTTCACCGTCTGCGTCACGCGGAAATCCACCGCGAGGGAACAGAACTGATAGGCATCGGCGGGCGAGAGATCGGTGCGCGATGCGATGAAGCCGATCATCTCGCGCAGTGCCTGCTTCATGGCGAGGTCGAGATCCTCGTTCATGCCCATGGTGATAAAATGCGTCGCCGTCTCCGCACGCGGGAAACGCAGCAGCGGGTCCTTCGCGCCGCCGCCCTTCTCCAGCGTCAGGCGGAAATGCCCGTCGAGGCAGATTTCCAGCGCGTTGATGCAGACCTCGCCATCGCCCTGCACGCCATGCCCGTCGCCCGCGGAAAACAGCGCTCCCTCCACATGCACCGGCAAATAGAGCGTGGCGCCCGCGCCCAGCTCCTTGTTGTCGAGGTTGCCGCCATGGGCGCGCGGCTCCTTGGTGTTGATGCGCCCCCACTCGCGCGGCGGCGCCACGCCCATCACGCCGAAGAAGGGCGAAAGCGGCAGGGTGATCTCGCGCGCCATCGGCAGGCGGCAGGTCATCGCCTCGCGATCCACCGGGATGTGCAGCATGCGCGTGAAAGGGAAATCCTCCGGCAGCGTGCCCATCAGCGGACGGAAGCCGCAGAAGCCCCAGTCGGCGCCGAGCTCGATGCGCTCGATGTCCACCCGCAGCATGTCGCCGGGCTCCGCGCCGCGCACCGCCACAGGGCCGGTCAGGATATGCCCCGCCCCCAGGCGCGGCACCTTCGCCGCATGGATCGCTGCCAGGGCGGGCGGGATGGCGAGGCCGCTTTCCGGCGGCGGCATGATCTCCGGCGCGCCGGAGACGCATTGCAGCACCACGAGATCCCCG
Source organism: Roseomonas mucosa ATCC BAA-692 (assembly GCF_000622225.1). Lineage (GTDB taxonomy): Bacteria > Pseudomonadota > Alphaproteobacteria > Acetobacterales > Acetobacteraceae > Roseomonas > Roseomonas mucosa. The sequence continues at coordinate 73,741 of NZ_JHWD01000007.1, forward strand.
GATTCCACCGTGGCGACCGGGGCGAAGGAAGGATCGAAGACTCCCCAGCGCACGGTTTCGGGCGTCGCGGCGATCTGGTGCGTCTGGGGCAAGGGGCCTCCTGCGGGCGATGGGAGCCGGCCGAGTCCGGCGCGCGGAATTTTTCCGCATCATGTCGGGCTTGGCGAGGGCCTCACTCCGCTTCGGGCGATGCCTTTCGTGCGCGCGGGCGTGCCCCTGCCGCGAATTCCGCCACCAGATCCACCAGGTGCCCGTTTTCCACCAGCCGCAGCCCCTCCGGCGCGCTGAGCGCCCGGCCGCCGCGCGCCACGCGGCGCGGCAGGGTGGCGGCGTCGAAGCCCAGCTTGTGCGCCTCGCGCAGCCGCGTCTCCATCTGCGCCACCTGCCGGATCTCGCCGGACAGGCCGACCTCGCCGAAATAGACCATGCCCGGGCTGCTCGGCTGGTCCGTTGCCGCCGAGGCCAGCGCCGCCGCCACGGCGAGATCCGCCGCCGGCTCGGTGATGCGCAGGCCGCCCGCGATGTTCAGGTACACGTCGTTCTGCCCGACGCTCAGCCCGCAGCGGCTTTCCAGAACGGCGAGCAGCATGGAGAGCCGCCCGGAATCCCAGCCCACCACCTGCCGCCGCGGCGAGCCGCCATTGGAGGGCGAGAGCAGCGCCTGCACCTCCACCAGCACAGGCCGCGTGCCCTCCAGCCCGGCGAAGACAGCGGAGCCCGAGACATTCCCCCGGCGCTCCGCCAGGAAGAGCGCGGAAGGGTTCGGCACCTCCATCAGCCCGGCCTCGGTCATCTCGAAGACGCCGATCTCGTCGGTGGCGCCGAAGCGGTTCTTCACCGCGCGCAGGATGCGGAACTGGTGGCCGCGATCGCCTTCGAAATAGAGCGTGGCATCGACCATGTGCTCCAGCACACGGGGCCCGGCCAGCGTGCCCTCCTTGGTCACATGCCCGACCAGCACCAGCGCGAAGCCGCGCGTCTTGGCAAGGCGCGAGAGTTCGGCGGCGCAGGCGCGCACCTGGCTGACCGTGCCGGGTGCGCTGTCCAGGCTGTCGAGCCAGACGGTCTGGATCGAGTCGATCACCACCAGCCCGATATCGTGCTCATCCTCCAGGCTGGCCACGATGTCGCGCAGGTTGCCGGCGGCGGCGAGGCCCATCGGCGCCTCCGCCACGCCCAGTCGCAGGGCGCGCAGACGCACCTGCTCCACCGCCTCCTCGCCCGAGATGTAGAGCGTGCGCTTGCCGCGCGCGACACGCGCCGCCGCCTGCAGCAGCAGCGTGGACTTGCCGATGCCCGGATCGCCGCCCACCAGCACCACCGAGCCCGGCACGAAGCCGCCGCCCAGCACGCGGTCCAGCTCCGCGATACCCACCGCCGTCCGCGCCGGCGGGGCGGAACGCCCCTTCAGCCCGACGAACTCCACCCGCCGCCCCCCTGCGGTGCGCCCGGCCGGCCCCGGCGAGCGCGCCTCCACGGTCTCCTCGACCAGCGTGTTCCACTCGCCGCAGCCCTCGCACTTGCCCTGCCATTTCGGATGGGGCGTGCCGCAGGACTGGCAGACGTAGCGGGTGACGGGCTTGGCCAAGGCAGGGAACTCCGATCCCGAAAACAGGAACTATTCGGGAACATATAGCCCTGCACGCCCCGGAAAACGAGGGCGGCCGCCGCCGTCCCGTGCCCCGAAAGGGCCGCGCGCCTCCGCGGGGAGGGCGGCCACGGCGGGGCCGGTGACAGGCGGCGGCCGAAGGGGAACCGGCCGTCGCGTCGCCGCGTCCCGAAAGGGCGGCGCAACCCCGGGACGGGGGCGCGGCCACGGCGGGACCGGTGGAGCGCGACGGCCGGAGAGCCGTCCGCGAGGGAGGAGGAAAGCGGCCGTCACCGCCCCGCGCCCCGAAAGGACCACACGCCTCGGAGTGAGGGCGGTCGCGGCGGGGCCGGTGGAACGGTGACGGCCGGATGGGAAGCGGCCGCCGCCTCCCCGCGCCCCGAAAGGGCGGCGCGGCCCGGAAAGGGCGCGCCGTCACGGCGGAACCGGTGGAAGGCGGCGGCCGGAGCGTCAGCCCCTGGCGGGCAGGTGCTCCGCGATATAGGGCGGCAGGTGGAAGGCGCCGGCCTGGATCTCGGGCGTCCAGTAGCGGGTCTGGCCGAGGATGCCGGCCTTCTCCGCGCGCTCGCGGATCTGTTCCACCGTCGCATGGCGCGCCGCCGGGTCCTTGGCGGACCAGCCGAGCGTCATGTAGCCGCCGACATAGGTCGGCACCGCGGCGACATAGGCCCAGACATCGGCAAAGACCTTGCCGCGGCGCAGGCTGGTATCGCGCAGCTCGTCGGCCTGCATGATCGGCACGCCGCACTGGTTCACGACCAGCCCGCGATCCGACAGCAGGCGCGCGACATTGGCGTAGAACTCGTCGGTGAAGAGGACCTCGCCCACGCCGACCGGGTCGGTGCTGTCCACGATCACCACGTCGAAGGAACCCGCCGCCGCCTTGCGCACATAGTCGATGCCGTCGCCGACGATCACCTCGGCACGCGGGTCATTCCAGGCGTCCCCGGCGATCTCCGGCAGGAACTCCTTGACCAGGCGGATCACCTCGCCGTCGATCTCGACCATCACGGCCTTCTCGACATTGCGTTGCTGCAGCACGCGCTTCAGAACGCCGCCGTCGCCGGCGCCGATGATCAGCACGCGCCGCGCATCGCCATGCGCCAGCAGCGGCACATGGGTCAGCATCTCCTGATAGACGAACTCGTCCATCTCGGTGATCTGCGTCACGCCGTCGAGCAGCATGACGCGGCCATGGCTGTAGGACTCGAAGATCATGATGTCCTGGAAGTCCGACTGGACGCGCGCCAACTCGCGCTTCACGCGGAAGCGCTGGCCCCAGTCGGGATAGAGGGTCTCGTTCACCCAGGAATCAATCGTCATCTCGAATCCCTCGCCCAAGAGCTTCGGAATGGTTTCCGCAAAGAGAGAGGGCGGACCCTAGGGCCCGCCCCCGGTCATCGCACGTGACGCTTTGGCGTCAGACGGAGATGCCGCGGCGATGCTCGCCGAGCTGCACGCGCTCGGGCAGGAAGCCCTTCTTCAGCAGCGGGATCGCCTTGTACGGATCGCAGACGCCGCAGACGAAGATGTCCAGCGCGGCGAAAGCCTTTTCCGGCCAAGTGTGGATCGACACGTGGCTCTCCGCCAGGACCAGCACGCCGGACACGCCGCCGTTGGGCTGGAAGTGGTGGAAGTGCCCGTGCAGGATCGTGGCACCCGTGGCGATCGCGGCCTCACGCAGCACATCGTCGATGTGCGCGGGGTCGTCGAGATTCGTCGCACCCCAAAGGTCGATGATCAGATGCGTACCCGCGAAGCGGACACCATCCTTCTCGACGAAGTAATCCTTTGCCTCATCGGCGCCGGAGGAGAAGTTTCCCTGGGCGTCGCTCGGAAATTCCGAGACCATCCCCAGCGGAGCGGTAAGAGCGTCCATATCGGCCCCCTGTTCCACCAGAAGACGACCTGTGAGCCGGCAGCGCCGATCAGGTCAGTTGTTGCGGAGGGCGCATATGGGGCATGGGGGTCCAGGGGGCAAGCGAAATCGGGACTTCACGGGCCGAAAAAAATGCGGCCCTCCCCCGCGCCGCGCACGATGCTCACCGCGCCGCCCCCGCATCGGCCCGCAACTCATCCAGCCGACCGGAAAATCCCCGGAAAAGGTTCAGTTCGCGCTGCAGCCTCGGCAGGTCCGCCATCCCATGCACCGGATCGAGGGTCAGGGCGTTGAAATCCTGGCTTAATTTCCCCTCCCCCATCTGTGGTGCCCAACGTGTGCGCAGGCCGCCCAGACGTTGGGCATCACCCGAAAGCACGGCATAGGCGGCGGCACGCAGAAGCAACTGGCGCCGCGCGTCGTCCATCTCTCCCTGGGCCGCCGCCGCCAGTCCGGCCAGTGCATCGGACGCACCGGCCCAGTCGTGACGCGCGGCGAGAATCCCGGCGAGCTGTTCCGCTCCATCGCTGCCCAGGCCACGCAACAAGGCGACGGCATCATCCTCCTTGCCCTGCCGCGCCAGCAGGCGCGCGGACAGCAGCGTCCGCTCCCGCACCAGATCCGGCGGCAGAAGCTGAGCGCCACCATCCGACAAGGCCGCAGCGGCGCCGGCAGCATCGCCGCTTTCCAGACGCAGGCTGGCGAGGCGTAGTCCCAGCCGCGCGCGCGCCTCGCCCGAAGCCCCGGCCATGCCGCGCACGAGAAGCTCCGCCGCGCGTGCCGGCAGGTCGAGCGCCACCAGGCGATCCGTGAGGCCGAGCAGCAGGCGGCCCTGATCCGGATCGGCAGCCAGCAATTGCGGATTGGCGTCCGCCAGCGCGATGGCAGCCACCGGCGAGTCCTTTTCCAGCGCCATGGCCAGTGCCTGCCGCATCGGCGGACGCAGCACCGCTTCCTGATCGGGGAAAAGGCGCGCGGTTTCCTGCAGCATGGCCAGCGCGGCACGGCCATTCCCCGCCTGCTGCCGCAAGGCGGCGATCCGCTGCCGCGCCGCCAACTCCTCGCCCTCGCCGCGCCAGCTGTAGAGCGCTTCCTCCAGCGCATCCGCCGCGGCAGCGGCATCGATCTGCCCGCCCGCCAGGCGCAGTTCCACGGCATGGCGGATGGCCCGCGCCCGCGCCGGCCGGTCACGGCCGCGCATCGCCTCTTCATAGGCGGCCAGCGCGTCGTCTCGGCGTCCCTCCGCCTCGGCCAGCCGCCCACGCAATTCCGCCAGGGCCGGCACCGCGCCGCCCGCATCGAGAACCCGCCGCGCCGCCACCCGCTCGCCACCTGCCAGCAGGGCCTCCACCGCCGGGCTCAGCAGCCGCGACCTCAGCGGCAGCGGATAGGCCAGCAACACCGGCACGGCCGCGGCGATGCCAGGCGCCGCCTCCCGCCCTTCCCCGCGCGCGCCGCGCAGCAGTCCCTGCCAGAGTGCCGTCTCGTCGGTCCTGGGCAGGGCCGCGTCCTCCAGTGCCCTGGCCTCGTCCAGGCGGCCGCCGAGCAGCGCCGCCGCGCCTTGCAGCGCCCGCAGCACGGGATCGAGCCCCGCCTGCGGATCTTCCTGGAAAGCCAGGCGCAGCATGGCCTGCGCCTCCTGCGCCTGGCCCAGGGAAAGCAGGGTTTCCGCCGCCGCCCGCCGCAGAGACGTGCGCTGCAATGGCGCGGCCGAGGCGATCCCGGCCTGTTGCGCCCGCAGGCGCTCGGACAGCGCCGCCGCATCCAAGGGCGGCAGGTCGAAGAGGCGCGTCATCCCGCGCGCCTCGGCGGCAGGCGCCTCCGGCCCCGCCGCGCTTTCCCCGGCGCCCGAAAGCAGGAAGCGGCCGGCGCCGGCCCGGAAATCCACCGCATCGCCGCGCGCGAGCAGAGCCGCGCCCAGCACGGTCGGCAGCAGTTCGGCCTGGGGCAGCCGCCGCGCCTGCGGCACCATCTGGTCCGCCTCCCGCACCGTGCCCACCAGCAGCGGCAGGCCCGTTTCCGGATCGGGCAGGGCCACCACGCGGCCCGGCGCGACGGCACGCAGCACCAGCATCCCGTCCTCCTGACCGGCGCGGATCGAACGGGCCTGCGGCAGTGCGGGCACCGGCTCCAGCAGCCAGCGTTCACCCTCCCGCCGGGCCCGCAGCGCGGCGGGCGCGGCGAGGCGGAGGCGCAGCACCGTGGCTTCCGGCAGGGGCAGCAGGTCGGCGGAGCCGAAGACCGGATCGTCGCGCAGGGCGGAAAGATCCAGCGGCCGGGCGAGATCCGACACCACCAGCAGAAGGTTGCCCCGGCGCAGCACCGCCAGGCCCGCCTCCGCCGGCAGCGGCAGGGCGAGGACCCGCGCCTCCCCAGGGCGCGCGAGGACCCGCACCGGCAGGCCCGGCGGAGGCTCGGCCCGCGTCGCGGCGGCGGGCGCCGCAGGGGCGAGGGGCGGCGCCACGGGCTGCTCCGCCGCCGGAAGCGGCGTTACGGAAGCCTGCATGGGCGCCGGAACCGGAAGCGGCACGGGAAGCGGCACGGGAAGCGCCTGGGCCGGCTGGGCACTCTCTGGCCCGTTCCGCCGCGCGGGCGGCTGCCGCCCGTGATTCCGCGCCTCGCGCGTCGCGGCCTCGCGCGCCGGGGGCTTTGCCTCCGGCTTCCGGGGCGCCGGCGGATCGAGCACGTCGAGGACGATGCGCTCGCCCAGGCGGAAGGGACGGATCTGCGCGCCGCTGCGAAGGGTCACCTCCACCCCGTCCGCCACGCCGCGCAGGGCCAGCACGTTGCGCGGCAGCTTCGCCGGCATGCGTAACTCGCCGGGGCTTTCGAAGTGCAGCATCGCCCGGTCGCCGAGCTGCTCCAGGCGGTAGCCCGTGGGCAGGGACCAGTCGAAGACGAGCCGACCCATCCCCGGATGCTCGCCGGAGCGCACCGCCACTGGCTCGGCCCGCCCGGGCAGGGCGGCGAGAAGCAGCGAGACACCGAGCGCCAGCCCCATGGCGACGGCCTTTTGCCGGTCGGGGGCGCGCATCAGTCGAAACTCGCCAGAAGGGCATCGATCTCCGCCTGGGACGAGGCGGCGGCCGGCAGTTGCGGGCCCTGCGCCAGCCGCTCGCCCTCGCTGCGCTCCGGCACCCGTTCCCGCGTGGCGGCAACGGGCGCGCCAGCCCTGGCCGCCGGGCCGAAGCGCTGGGTGATCTGCTGCACGCGGCCCTCGATCTCCTTCAGCGCCGCCACCACCTTGGCGATGCGCTGGCCCGTGATGTCCTGGAAGGAACAGGCCTCGTAGATCCGCGTCACCGCCTCGCCGATCCGGGCCGCCGGTGCCGCGGGCAGTTCGGGGAGCAGCCGCTCCAGGGTCTCGCAGGTGTCGAGGATCTCGTTGGTGGCGGTGGCGGTATGCTCCACCACCGCATCCAGCTCGTCGGTCGCCACCGGGATGTGCTCGGCCTCGATCTCCTCCACCCGCAGGGCGGCGATCTCGGCCTTGGCCTGGGCGATGGTGCGCCCCAGCGCCTCCAGCTCCGCCAGCAGCACGATCTCGTTGGTGGTGATGTCGCCGCCCATGCTGGCAAGGACGCTGCGCACGGCCTGCTCGATGCGTTCCTGGTCAGGCATCCTGCATCACCTTGGCGATCTTCTCGCGCAGCGTCTCGGCGTTGAAGGGCTTGACGATGTAGTTCGAGACGCCCGCCTGCTTCGCCGCGATCACGTTCTCCGTCTTGCTCTCGGCGGTGATCATGATGAAGGGCGTGGACTTCAGCCGGGCATCGGCGCGGACCTCCTTCAGCAGGTCCAGCCCCGTCATCGGCTGCATGTTCCAGTCGCTGATCACCAGCCCGAAATTGCCGGCGCGCAGCTTCGACAGCGCCTCCTGCCCGTCGGACGCTTCCTCGACATTCTCGAAATCCAGCTGCTTCAGCAGGTTCCGGATGATGCGCAGCATCGTCTTGTAGTCATCGACGATCAGCACGTTGATGTTCCTGTTCATCGCCTGGCATCCTGGCTGTTGTCGGGTCCGTCCGGGTCGTTGGCCCGGCTGCGGTGGCGGGCGAGCTCCGCGGTCAGGAGCCGCGCGCGGTCGGGACGCATGGCGCCCAGCACCGGCGCGGCCTTGGCCTCCCGCATCCGGTCCACGATCCGGACGAGCACGGGCATGTCGAGCTCGTCGAACACGGCGGCCGCGTCGCGCGGCCGCATGGTCTCATAGGTCTTCACCAGCCCGCGCCAGCCGGCCTCCTCGCGCTCGTTGCGGGACTGCTCCAGCTTCTCCAGCCGCGCCTGCAGCGCCGCCATCTCGTCGAGGCGCGACTTCAGCCGGCTCTCGGCCGCGGCGAGGACGGCCTCGCGTGCCGCCAGCGCCTGCTCGCGCCGCTCCAGCTGCCCGCGGCGCTCGCGCAGGCTTTCCAGCACCGCCCGCTCCGCGATGCTGACGGGGTCCGGCTCCGGCACCGGCATGGCGGGGGCGGTGGACGGCTTCGCGGCGGCGGGCGCGGCCCCATGCTGCACCGGGTTGGGCGACACCGGGTCGGGCGATACCGGAGCGGGCGGCGCGGAAGCGGTGGCGCTGGCGATCAGCATTCCGTCCAGCCGCCCCATGGACGGGATGCCGGGCAGCCCCGCCGGCCATTCCACCGCCTGACCGAGGGCCAGCAGCTTGCAGCCCGCCAGCAAACCACCGCTCAGCATCAGCAGCGGCAGGAGACGCGGCCGGCTCATCGGGCCAGCCTCAGGGCGCGCAGCAGGTCGCGCTCCGCCTGGCTGCGGGGGACGTCCTGGGCATTGCCGGCGGGCACCGCGTGGCCGGAGGGGCGCTCCGGCATCGCCATGGCCTCCGGCACCGTCTCGGCCCGCGCCACCGGCGCCACCGGACTGGGCTCCGCCGTCGCGGGCGCCACCACCAGGGGCCGCGCCTCCCGCACCAGGGCCTCCAGCCGGTCCGCCATCAGGCTGGCGCGCTCGGTCAGGAAGCGCAGGTCCTCGCCCAGCGGCTCCGCACGCGCCAGCGTGGCCGACAGGGCGCGGTCGGCCTCCTCCGTGCCGCGCCGCATGCGTTCCAGCGCGCGTTCCGCCTGGCGTGCCGCCTCGCCCAGCTCGGCCGTTCCGCTTTCCAGCGCCGGCCTTTCGCGGCGCAGGGCGGCCAGCCGCCGGTCCAGCCGCCAGACGAAGGGAATGGCGAGGCAGAGCAGCAGCACCACGACGCCCTGGAGAGTCCATTCCACCGTGTTCATCGCCAAGGCCCTCAACCCATCCTCACGACGCCGGCACCGTCGCGGCGCAACTCGTGCTCCACCCGCACCGCCAGCCGGTTCTCCCGCCGGCCGAGCTGCCCCTCGAAGAGCGGCACGTCGCCGCAGCGCAGCCGCACCGGCGCCCCGGACGCGACGTTGAGCGCGATGCGGTCCCCGGGCTTCAGCGCGGTGATGGTGGACAGCGGCAGGGTTTGCTCGTCGAGCACCACGTCGAGCCGCACCAGCGTGTGGCGCAGCTCCTCGGCAAGGTGGTTCTCCCAGATGCTGTCGCGGCCGAAGCGTTCGCCCATGAACTGCTGCAGCAGCACCTCGCGCACCGGCTCCAGCGTCGCATAGGGCAGGATCATGTCGAGCCTGCCGCCACGGTCCTCCATCTCGATGCGCATGCGCGCGAGCACGGCGGCGTTGGAAAGCCGGGAGATGGCGGCGAAGCGCGGGTTCACCTCCAGCCGCTCGAAGCAGAACTCCACCCCGGCGATCGGCGAGAAGGCGTGCCCCAGGTCGGACAGCACCACGGAGATCAGCCGCTCCACCAGCGTGCGCTCGATGGTGGTGTAGGGGCGCCCCTCGATCCGCATCGCGGAGGTGCCGCGCCGCCCGCCCAGCAGGACGTCCACGATCGAGTAGATCATGGCGCTGTCCACCACGATCAGGGCGTGGTTGTCCCACTGCTTCACCTTCACCACGGCCAGCATGGCCGGCAGCGGGATGGAATCGAGATAGTCGCCGAAACGCATCGACGTCATGTTGTCGAGCGACACCTCGACATTGTCCGAGGTGAAGTTGCGCAGCGTCGTGGTCAGCAGCCGCACCAGCCGGTCGAAGACGATCTCCAGCATCGGCAGCCGGTCGTAGGAGACCAGCCCGGCATCCACGACGCGCTCGATGCCGCTGCGGTGCCGTTCCTCGGTCTTCCCGTCGAAGCCGAGCAGGCTGTCGATCTCGGCCTGGTTCAGGACCTTGGCGGCATCCGGCGCCGGGGCCGGCATCTCCTCGATCCCTTCCACGGCCTCGGCCAGCGAGGCACCCCAGGCGGCCGCGAGATCGTCCTGGCTCCCTTCCTCCGCCGCGCCGCTCATTGCACGAGGATCTCGGTGAAGAGCACGTCGTTCACGCGCGCCGGTGCGGCGGCGATGTTGGCGCGCGCGATCAGCTCCTCGCGCAGCCGATGCGTGCCGATGCTGCCGCGCAGTTCCTCGGGCCGCATCTCGCGCAGATAGGTCTGGAACAGGTCCAGCAGCCGCGGCATGGCCTGCCGCGCCGCCTCCATGTCCTCGGGCCGCGCCAGCTCCAGCTTGGAGCGCAGGCGGATGAAGGTGCCGCGCCGCCCGGGCGCGTTCAGGTTGGACAGGATCTCGGGCATGTCCAGATAGGTCACGGCCGTGCCCGCCGGCGGGGCGGCTTCCTGCGTGCCCCCATGCGCGCCGCCCTCCTGCGGCGGCGCCTCCGCATGGCCGCCTCCGGAGGCGCCGCCGAGCAGGCCGGAGAACCAGGCCCCCGCGCCGCCAGCCAGCAGTACCGCCGGCACGGCCAGGAGCAGGAGCTTCCTGCGGCCGCCCGCGCCCTTCTCTTCCACGGGTTTCTCGGTCTTCGCCATGCGCCGTCCTGGCCGCCCCCAATCCGGAAGATCCGCGGCTCACGCCGCCTGCTGCGTCGCGGAAGATGCGATCCGAACCCTTAAGGAAGGCTTTCCCCCCGGCAGGGATTCGCCCGCACCCGGCAGATCCTGCCGGGGCGGCGGCAATTTCCGGCCCGCGCCCCTCCCTCCCCGGCGGCGTCCGGGCTGGCACGCGGGTTGCGGAACACGTTCCGTCGGCGCCCGGTGCGCGCCGCATCCGCAAAGGGGGCCCAGGATGGACAATGCCGGCTATATCGCGCTTTCCCGCCTGATGGCGCAGGCGCGCACCACGGCGATGCTGGCCAACAACATGGCCAATGCGGACACGCCGGGCTTCCGCGCCGCGCGGCCGGTCTTCGCCCAGCATCTCGACCGGCAGCACGCAGTGGACGAGCCCCGCGGCGGCAGCGAGCTGGCCTTCACCTGGGACCGTGCCGCCTGGCGCGACACCGCGCCCGGCCCGGTGCAGACCACCGGCAACCCGCTGGACGTGGCCATCTCCGGCGAGGGCATGTTCGTCCTCCGCACGGAGAAGGGCGAGCGCTACACGCGCGCCGGCCGCTTCGCCCTGGGCGCCGACGGCACGGTGGTGGACCCGGAGGGCCATGCGCTGCTCGGCACGGGCGGCGAGCCGATCCAGCTCGGCCTGAACGACACCCGCATCACCATTTCCGGCGAGGGCGTGGTGTCGAGCGAGAATGGCGAGCTCGGCCGCATCCGCATCGTGCGCTTCGCCGACGGGCAGAAGCCGCAGGCGGAGGGCGACCGCCTCTTTGCCAGCGACACGCCGCCCGAGGCGGTGGACCGCCCGACGCTGGTCCAGGGCGCGGTGGAGGGCAGCAATGTCCGCCCCATCCTGGAGATGACGCGCATGACCGAGGAGCTGCGCGAGTTCCAGTTCACCGCGCAGTTCGCGGAGCGCGAGGATGAACGGATCCGCAACGCTCTCGACCGCATCCTGAAGAAGCGTTGAGCGGGGGCGATGCCTTGAACCGCCCCTGGAAACGACCGAACAGCAAGACCGTCCGCCCCCGCGCGGCGAAAGGGAACTGACCGATGCGTTCGCTCTGGACCGCCGGCACGGGCATGATGGCCCAGCAGACCAATGTGGAGGTCATCTCCAACAACATCGCGAACATGAGCACCACCGGCTACAAGCGCCGGCGGGCCGAGTTCCAGGACCTGATCTACCAGAATGTCCGCCGCGTCGGCTCGCAGAGCTCCGACACGGGCACAAGCCTGCCGCAGGGCGCGCAGGTCGGCCTCGGCGTACGCACCGCCGCGATCTACCGCATCCACGAACAGGGCAACCTGAACCAGACGGACAACAAGTTCGACCTGGCGATCAAGGGCAACGGCTTCTTCCAGGTGCAGCTTCCCTCGGGGGAGACCGCCTATACCCGCGACGGCACCTTCGGCCTCGCCGCCGACGGCACCATGGTCACGGCGGAAGGCTTCACCGTCCTTCCCGGCATCCAGGTCCCGGCCAATGCCACCGACGTCACCATCAACGCGACCGGCGAGGTGCTGGCCAAGATCGCCGGGCAGGAGCAGCCGCAGAATGTCGGCCAGGTCCAGCTCGCCGTCTTCGCCAACGAGGCGGGGCTGGAGGCGATGGGCGATAACCTGCTGATGGCCACCCCGGCCTCCGGCGCGGCGCAGGTCGCGGCCGCCGGGCAGCCCGGCTACGGCAACGTCATGCAGGGCTTCGTGGAAACCTCCAACGTCAACGTGGTGCAGGAGATCACCAGCCTGATCACCGCCCAGCGCGCCTACGAGATGAACTCCAAGGTCATCACGGCGAGCGACGACATGCTCTCCACCCTGACGCGGCTGAAGTGATGCGCGCCACCCGCCCGCCCCTGCTCGCGCTGCTGCTGCTCGTGGGCCTGCCCGGCCTCGCATGGGCCGACCTCGCCAGCCTCCGCCCGCATGTGGTGGTGGAGGACGAGGTGGTGCGGCTGGGCGACGTCTTCGCCGATCTCGGTTCGGAAGGGACGCGCGTGCTCGGCCCGGCGCCCCCGCCGGGGCAGCGTATCATCGTGGAAACGCCCCAGCTCCTCGCCATCGCGCGCGGCGCCGGCATTTCCTGGCGCCCCTTCGCCAGCGACGAGCGCGTGGTGATCGAGCGGGCCGGACGCGCCCTGGCGCGCGAGGAATGGCTGGAGCCGCTGCGGGAGGCGCTGTCGGCCCAGGGCCTCGACCCGGCGATGGAGCTGGAGATCCCCGGTTTCACCACGCCCATGGTGCCGCTTTCCGGCCTGGTGCGGGTGGAGGTGGCGCAGCCCTGGCTCGACGGCCGGCGCTTCGGCGCCACGCTGGTCCTCGCGGCGGAAGGGATGCCGACCCAGCGCCTGCGCATCGCCGGGCGCGGCCATGCCACGGCGCCGGTCGCCATCGCCACGCGGCGCCTCGCGCTGGGCGAGGTGGTGCGCGCCGGCGACGTGCAGGTGCAGCGCCTGCGCACCGACCGGCTCCGCCCCGGCCTCGCCGAGGATGCCTCGCTCGTGGTCGGCCAGCAGCTCCGCCGCCCGGTCATGGAGGGCGCGCCCTTCGCACTCCGCGATCTCGGCGCTCCCGTGCTGATCGAGAAGAACACGACCGTGACCATGGTGGTGGAACGCGGCGGACTGCTGCTGACCGCCCAGGGCCGGGCGCTGGAGGCCGCACCACGCGACGGGGTGGTGAACGTGATGAACCTGTCCTCGCGGCAGATCGTGGAGGCGCAGGCCATCGGGCCCGGCCGCGTCCGCGTCGGCCCGCCGGCCCGCTAGAGGAGAGCCCTGACATGCGGCGCGCCCTGCTGCTTCTCCTGCCGTTGGCGCTCGCCGCCTGCGGCTCCACCGAGCGCCTGGCCCGGCTCGGCCGGGCGCCGGACCTGGCCGGCATCGTCGATCCGACACGCGATCCGGACTGGAAGCCGGTGACCATGCCGACGCCCGCCCCCACCGACACGCGCCAGCTCAGCGCCAACAGCCTCTGGCGCCCGGGCAGCCGGACTTTCCTTCGGGATTCCAAGGCGGCCTCGGTGGGCGACCTCGTGACGGTACTGGTTTCGATCTCCGACAAGGCCTCGCTGGCCAACGACACGGAGCGCAGCCGCGACAATTCGGAGGATATGGGCATCCCGCGCCTGCTGGGCCTCGATGCCTCCTACCTGCGCTTCTTCCCGAACGGCTTCGACCCGACCAAGATGGTTTCGGCCAGTTCCGCCAATTCCAGCGAGGGCAAGGGAACGGTGAAGCGCAACGAGGAGATCACGCTCCGCGTCGCCGCGACGGTCACGCAGGTCCTGCCCAACGGCAACATGGTGCCCGCGGGGCGCCAGCAGGTGCGTGTGAACCACGAACTGCGCGACCTGACGCTGGCTGGCATCATCCGCCCGCAGGACATCGCCTCCGACAACACGGTGAAGCATGATCGGCTGGCGGAAGCACGCATCTCCTATGGCGGCCGCGGCACGCTCAGCGACGTGCGGAAGCCGCGCTATGGGCAGGAGCTGCTGGACTCCATCCTGCCTTTCTGAACGCGAAAAAGGGCAGCGCAGCCCAGGCTGCGCTGCCCCTACCTGAGGATGGTGGCCTCAGTGCTTGTCGGTGACCTCACGGGCCTTGTCCTTGATGCCGCCGGCGGCGTTCTGGACCTTGCCCTCGGCGCGGTCTGCCTTGCCCTCGGCTTCCATCTTCTTGTCGCCGACCACGGAACCGACATTCTCCTTGACGGCGCCCTTGGCCTGCTTCAGCGAACCTTCGATGCGGTCCTTGTCCATGTGACGGTCTCCTCTGTCGTGTACGGTCTGCATCAGGAACGTGGCGAACCATGGGCTGGTTGCAGCGGCCGGCCGACACCAGATCCAGGATCATGTGCGGACGCTATTACCTCGAAGCCAGCCCGGCGAAGCTGGAGAAGCAGTTCAGCCCGAAGAACCCGCTTCCCAATCACCCAGCCAACTACAACGTCGCCCCGACGCAGGAGAGCCTCGTGCTGCGCTTCAACCCTGCCACGGGGGAGCGCAGCCTGGACCCGCTGCGCTGGGGGCTGGTGCCGCGCTGGGCAAAGGATGCCAGTGGCGCGGCGAAGCTGATGAATGCGCGGTCGGAGGGGGTGGCGGAGAAACCGTCCTTCCGCGACGCCTTCGCGAAGCGGCGCTGCCTCGTGCCGGCCGATGGCTTCTATGAATGGCGGCAGGAGGGGCCGGGGCCGAAGCAGCCCTATGCCATCGCGCTGCGTTCCGGCGAGACCATGGCCCTGGCCGGCCTCTGGGAGGGCTGGAAGCAGCCGGATGGAAGTTGGCTGCGCACCTATACGATCGTGACCACCGAGGCGACGGGCAAGATCACCGCCCTGCACCACCGCACCCCCGTCATCCTGCCGCCGGAGCACTGGGACGCCTGGTTGGGGGAGCGGGAGAGCGGAACGGAGGGGCTTCTCGGCCTGATGCAGGCACTGGATGCAGAGAAGCTGCGCGTCTGGCCGGTCAGCAAGCGGGTGAACAGGTTCAGCGAGAACGGCCCCTCGCTGCTCGCCCCCGTGAGTGACGCACAGCCGCCGGAAGGACTGAACGACCCGCCCTGATCCCGGGGCGGGCCGCCCCGTTCAGGAGCCGCGATAGGTGCTGTAGCTCCAGGGCGAGCAGAGCAGCGGCACGTGGTAGTGCCCGCCCTCCGCCGTCAGCCCGACGCGGATCGCCACCCAGTCGAGATAGCCGGGGTCGTTCCCCTGGTCGGTGAAGTAGTCGCCCACGCCGAAGCGCAGCTCGTAGCGTCCCGGCAGGAAATCCTGCGGCGAGAGCAGCGGCGCGTCCGTGCGGCCATCGGCATTGGTCACCGTTTCGGCCAGCAGCGCCGGGGCCGGCGCGTCCACGCGCCAGAGCTGCACCGCCATGCCGGCGGCGGGGCGGCCGGCAGCGGTGTCGAGCACATGGGTGGTAAGGGCGGAGGGCTTCACTCCGCGGCCTCCAGTTCCTGCGGGATCTCGCTCACCAGTTCCTCCATGTCGAAGGAAAGTAGCGCATCCATGTGCATCTCCGCATCGTCCAGCCACAGGCTCCGGCAGATCCCGTCCACCAGCCGCGGCACGCCATACTTCATGCCGCTGATCGAGGCGCCGGACAGGCCCATCGAGGGCGTGGCGCCATAGCCCATGAAGTGGATGTGCCGCAGGAAGGGCGCCTCGCCCGGCATCCTCTCGCGGAAGGCGAAGCCCGGCGTCAGGTAGGGGCAGGCGGCGAGGTTCGGGAACTCCAGGCCCGCCGGCGGCGTATAGGCGTCGCGCCACAGCAGGATATGCGGCGCGATCGCCGCCAGTTCCGGCCGCAGGGCGAGGTTGAAGGCCGTGCCGGTGCCGACGATCACATGGTCCGCGCGGTGCTCGCCGCGCGGCGTCTCCAGCACCACTTCCTCGCCCTCCATGCGCGCCCCCTGCACCGGGCTGCCCATGTGCAGCGCGAAGCGTGGGTCATGCGCCACGCGGTCCCAGCTTTCCTGCGGCGGCGGCTGGTTGAGGTCGAAGATGTGACGCATCATCCGCCACTTCAGCGGGTCCGGCATGGCGTGGAACTGGCCGAGGAATCCCGCCTGCTCCATCCAGCGGAAGGGGTTGACGCGTGGCATCCGGCGGCGCCGCACCAGCATCGTGCCCTGCGCCGCCCCGGCCTCCAGCGCGGTGGCGAGGTTGTCGAAGGCGCTGGCCCCCGCCCCCACCACCAGGATGCGCCGGCCCTTCAGCGCCTCGAAATCGACATGGCCCGAGGTGTGCGACACGCGCTCCCCCGGCAGGCCGTCGAAGGGCGCCGGGATCGACCAGGCGCCGGTGCCGTCCATGCCTGTGGCCAGCACCATCTTGCGCGCCTTGACCACGCGCTCGCCCTCCGGCGTGCGGAAGCGCAGCAGGAGCAGGTCGGCCTCCGGATCGTGGCCGACGGAAAGCAGCTCGTGCTCGTGCCGGACCGGCAGGGCCAGCACCTGCGCGTACCAGTCGAGATAACGCTGCCAGTCCACGCGCCCGATCTTGTGCAGGTCCTCCCAGGCCTCCAGCCCGTCCCGCGCCTCGAAGAAGGCGCGCGGCGTCAGCGCGGCCACGCCCAGGTCGGGACCGCTGACATGCTTGGGCGTGCGCAGCGTGCGCATGCGCGCGAAGACCGTCCAGCAGCCCGTAGCGCCCGGCTCGGCCCGGTCGAAGACCGCGACGTTCCCGACCTTCTCACGCCGCAGGCCGAAGGCAGTGGCAAGGCCCGTCTGCCCGGCACCGATGATGGCCACGTCCAGCGCGCCGTCGGTGCGTTCGGGAACCCATGGGCGCTTGGGGTAGTCGAGAAGTTCCAGCTGCCGGCGGACCTCGGCCTCGAGCGCGGTCAGGGTATTGGCCATCACGGACATCGCATCTCCTTGCAACGCAGCATGACGAGCGGCGGGGCCGGCAGCAAGGGGCAAGCGTAACGATGCCGCACCGGAACCGTGGCCGGCCGCCCCCCCTGCCAAGGCTCAGCCGCGCGGTTAGCCGTACTGGGGCACGCGCTCCAGGCGTTCCAGCACCTCGGCGGCGGTCAGCGGTCCGTCGAAGTGGAAACCCTGCCCCTCCGTATAGCCGGCCTGCATGGCGAGCCTCACCAGCTCCTCGTTCTCCAGCCCCTCCACCGTGGTCGCCATGCCCAGGCGGCGCGCCAGGTCGGCCATGGTGCGCACGATGGCAAGGCAGTCCGGCCGCGTGGCCATGGCATGTACGAAGGAACGGTCGATCTTGATCTTCTCGAAGCGGAAGCGGCGCAGGTAGTCGAAGGAGGAATAGGCGATCCCGAAATCGTCGAGGGCGATGCCGATCCCCAGTTCGCGCAGCTCCGCCAGCGTGGCCAGCACCCCGGCATCGTCCTGCAGCAGCAGGGATTCCGTGACCTCCAGCTCCAGCCGCCGCGCCGGGAGGCCGGAGGCCGCCAGGGCCCGCGCCACGGCGATCAGCAGCCCCCCATCGGCGAACTGCCGCGGCGACAGGTTCACCGCCAGCCGGATTTCCTCCGGCCACTGCGTCGCATCGGTGCAGGCCTGCCGCAGCACCCAGTTACCGATGGGCACGATCAGCCCGCTCTGCTCGGCGACGGGAATGAAGCTCTGCGGCCCGATCAGGCCCAGCCGGGGATGCCGCCAGCGCAGCAGCGCCTCCAGCCCGGTGATCCGCCCGTCCGCCAGATGCACCTGCGGCTGGTAATGCACCTCGAACTGCCCCTCGTGCAGCGCCGCCACCAGATCGGATTGCAGCCGCTGCCGCTCCTCGGCCGCCTGCAACAGCCGTTCCTCGAAGAAGCGGCAGGTGTTCCGCCCCTCCCCCTTGGCCTCGTAGAGCGCGAGGTCGGCATGGCGCATCAGCATGACGGCGTCACCCCGCCCGGGCGCGAGGTCGGCGATGCCGATGCTCACCCCGGGCATGATCAGGCGCCCTTCCATCTCCAGCGGCCGGTTGACGACCCGGCCCAGCCGCATGGCCAGGTCCGACAGCGCTTCCCGCTTCAGCCCCAATGGCGGCAGTACGGCGAACTCGTCGCCACCGAGGCGCGCCACCATGTATTCCTCCGGGCCTTCCTCCGGCACGCTGCCGCGCAGCCGCCGGGCGATCTCCCGCAGCATGTCGTCGCCCGCGACATGGCCCAGCGTATCGTTGACATCCTTGAAGCAGTCGAGATCCAGCAGCAGCATCGGCACGCGGCGATGCGCCCCCCGCCCGCTGCCGCGCGCCGCGCCGCGCCGCGCCGGCGGCGCCAGCCGCTCCGCCAGCCGGTCCAGCAGCGCGCGCCGGTTCGGCAGGCCGGTCAGCGGATCCTCCAGCGCGATGCGCCGGATCTGGCGGTTCTGCTGGACCAGCAGCGCCGACAGCCCCACCCCGGCGGCGATCATCGCCAGCAGCACCGCGATAAAGGCGACATAGAGGCCCCGCAGCTCGGCCTGGTCCTCGCCGACGAGGTTGCTGCCCTCCATATGCGTGGCCGCGGCGAGGCGGATCATGGGCACGTTCAGCGCGCCCAGCAGGAGAAGCATCTCCCGGCTGCTCTCGTCCGAGGCCGGCTGGTCGAGCAGGGCCTGCACCCGCTCGATCGTCTCCTCCAGCCGGTCCAGCAGCCCGGCATTCTCCGGATTGCGCCGGATCAGCATCCGCACCTCGCCCTGCCGCAGCACGGAAAGCCGGTTGCGCAGGATGTCGAGGCGCAACTGCACATCCGCGCGCTCCACCGGCATGTTCGGCATGGCATAGGCCGCGAGCTCGGTCTGCAGCCGCATGAACTCCACCGCGCCGAGCGTGGTCTCGAACATGCTGTTGTAGCGGGTGAGCGCCTCGAAGAGATTCTGCTGCCGGACGGTAAGCGACGCGATGAAACCCGCCGCGCCGGCCAGGCCGCCCATCAGCACGATCAGCGACACGCGCAGCCAGCGCTGGATGCCACCCTCGGCTCCCGGCAGGCGCCTGCGTCGTCCCACGGGTTTCACCTGCTCCGTCACGCGAGGATGGCATCCGGCGGGGCCGGGTCCGGAGATATCCTCTTCCGCGACGCTTTCCGTCAAGGCAAGATCAAAGGCACGGACGGCCGAGTCGCGGAAAGACCGTGCCGGATGCGCGCCTCCTCCAACGGGAATGCCTGCCGCCCCGCGCGGATGCCCCGCCCGGGCATTCGCCGGAGCCCGTTCCACCGGACGCACGGCGCCCTGCCCCGCCCTTGATCCCGCGGGCGGCCGCTCCCAAAACGGCGGGGCAACAGCCCATGCAGGAACAGGCGAGACGATGACCGACACGGCGCCCCCCAACCTGATCGCGGCGGTGGACCAGGACCGGCACTGGGACCGGCTGATGCGGATGGCGCGGATCGGCGCCATCCCCGGCGACGGCGTGAACCGCCCCTGCCTCTCGCCGCTGGACCGCGAGGCGCGGCGCCTGCTGATCGGCTGGGCCACGGATCTGGGCCTGACCGTCTCGGTCGATCCGATGGGCAACCTCTTTCTGCGGCACGAGGGCACGGACCCGGAGGCGGCGCCGGTGCTGACCGGCAGCCACATGGACAGCCAGCCCATGGGCGGCCGCTTCGACGGCATCTGGGGCGTGCTCGCCGGACTGGAGGCGGTGCAGGCGATCCGCGACAGCGGCGCCACCACGAGGCACCCGATCGAGATCGTGGCCTGGACCAACGAGGAAGGCGGCCGCTTCGCGCCCGGCTGCATGGGCTCCATGGCCTGGTCCGGCCATTCCCCGGCCGATACCTGGGACGCGGTCGCCGATTCCGAGGGCGTGACCTTTGCCCTGGCCCTGGCCGGGCAGCGCGAGGCCGAGGCCGACCTGCCGCAGCGCCCGCTCGGTCCCATCCGGCAGCCGGTCGCCTATCTGGAGGCGCATATCGAGCAGGGCCCGCTGCTGGAGGCCGGTGGCTACGACATCGGCGTGGTCACCGGCATCCAGGGCAGCCGCTGGTTCCTGGTCGAGCTGCGCGGCGAGGCCGCCCATGCCGGCACCGCGCCGCTCGCCCTGCGCAAGGACGCGGTGCAGGACATGGTGCGCGCCATCAACGCGCTGAACGCGCTGATGACCGATCCCGAGGACATCCTGCGCTTCACCGTCGCCCGCATCGAGGTCACGCCGAACACCTCGAACTCGGTGGCGGAGCTGGTGCGCTTCACCATCGACTTCCGGCACCCCGACAAGGACGTGCTGCTGATGAACGGCGACGCGATCGACAACACGATCCGCTCCGCCGTGAAGAACTGCGAGGTCACGGTCACCGAGCGCTTCCACGCCCTGCCGGTGGATTTCGACATCGGCGTGCTGGACACGGTGGAGGCCGCCGCCCAGGCCCAGGGGATGCGCGCGCTGCGCCTGCCCTCCGGCGCCTTCCACGACGCGCAGTTCATGGTGCCGGTCTGCCCCACGGGCATGATCTTCGTGCCCAGCCACAAGGGCATCAGCCACAACCCGGCGGAATATTCCTCGCCGGAACAGCTCGCCGCCGGCGTCCGCGTCCTGGCGGCCTCGCTGCTCTCGCTCGCCAGGGGCTGAGCGGGGCGCGCCACGAACCATGGGAGGCGGCGCCTCCCATGGGACAGGGCGGCACCAGAGGTTCAGACGCTGGCGAGCAGCCCGGCCAGGAGCTTCGCCCGCGGCACGAGGCTGTCCACCTCCAGATGCTCGCCCAGCGTATGGTGGCCCGCGCTGATCACCCCCAGCCCGTCCAGCGTCGGGATGCCCAGGGCGCCGGTGAAGTTTCCGTCCGAGCCGCCGCCGGCGCTGCCATGGCCGATCCCGGCGCCCAGCCGCTGCCCGATGTGCCGGGCCTTCTCATAGAGGCCGAGATCCGCCTCCGAGGGCTCCCAGACCGGACGGGTGACGCCGCGCCGCACCGCCAGCGCCACGTCGGGGGTGGAGGCGCGCAGGCCCAGCATCCGCTCCACCGCCGCATCCAGGTCCTGCTGCCGCCTGGCCATGGTCAGCGCCTCGGCATCGCAATGCGTGGCGACGCAGTTCACCCACTGCCCGCCATGCACGACGCCGACCGAGAAGGTGCAGGCCTCGGTCGTCATGGCCTCGATGGCCAGCACCTGCCGGCACATCTCGCGGATCGCGCTGCGCCCCTCCCCCGGCGAGGCACCGGCATGGCTGGGCCGGCCGGTGGTCCGCAGGCCGAAGCGCGCGATGGCGTAGCGGCCCGTCACCAAGTCGCCCAGGACCGGGCTGCGCCCCGGGCGTCCCGGTTCCGGCACCAGCACCACGGCATGGCGCCGTGCTTCCGCCTCGATCAGGTCGCGGGTGGAGGGGCTGCCGATCTCCTCGTCCGGCGTCAGCAGCACCGTGATCGGGCGGGAGGCCGGGATGCCGGCGCGGACCATCTGCCGGATCGCCTCCAGCGCCAGGAAGGTGCCGCCCTTCATGTCGCCGATCCCCGGTCCGTAGCAGCGACCGCCATCGCGGCGGAAGGGCAGCGCCGCCAGCGTTCCCACCGGATGCACCGTGTCGAGATGCGCCAGCACCAGGATGCCCGGCTTCTCCCCGTCCGGATGCGGAAAGCGCGCCCGCACGCAGCCGCCCAGCATCACGCCGGTCGGCCCCGGACGGCCGGGGATGCGCTCGATCCGTGCCCCGGTCAGGGCGAGGTCGCGGGCGGCGAGGTCCATCATCCGGTTGACGGCGGCGGCGTCGAAGGTCGGGCTCTCGCATTCCACCCAGGGCCGCAGCCCCTCCAGGATGGCATCGGTCTCGAAAGGCAGGGTGAGGGCGGCGGCGAGCGGGTCGGAGGGAGTGTTCATGCCCCCATGCTTTCCCGCCCGGCCTGCCCCGGCAAGGCCATATCCGCGCCCTGCTCCCGCCGGATTGCTGCGCCGCACGGCTGGGATTCGCGCGATGCGGCGCGGCAGGCTAGCTTCTCCCGCAATGAACGACACATCGCGACCCTTCCTCCGAAGGATCATGCCCCAGCTCGGCCCCATGGGCTGGGAAGGGGCGGAGCTGTCCGCCAGCGAGTACATGCTGCCCCTGGGGGCGGAACAGCGGGCCGAGATCGAGGCCGGCCCCGAGGCGCCGGGCCCCTGCATCGAGGCCCTGGCCGGAACGATGCGCCCCCGGCTGGACCATGGCCAGGGCTTCATGCTGCTGCGCGGCCTGCCGCGGGACCTGCCGGCCGCCTCGGTGCTCCGGGCGCTGGGCCGGCATCTCGGCACCGCCCTTCCGGCGGAGGCCGACCCGACCTTCTGCGACGTCCTGCTGCTGCGCCCGGACGCACCGGCGCGCCTCACGCTGCTGTCCGCCGCCTCCGTCCACAACGCCCTTCTGCTGCGCGACAAGCCGCTGCTGACCAGCCTCTATGCCGCCAGCCCCGCCCTGGGCGACGGGATCGCCTTCCAGGTCTCCGGCGGCGTCTTCGCCGGCTATCGCGGACCGGCGGTGCCTGAGGCGGCGGTGCCCGAGACCCTGCGAACGGCGCTGGAGGCACCGGGCCTTTCCCTGTCGATGCAGGGCGGCGACGTGCTGGTGCTGAACCCCTTCCTGGTCTGGCTGCGCGACAGGCCTGAGGCCTCCCACCTGGCGCTCCGGGCGTCGCAGACGCGGATGGACTTTCCCGAATGGGCGCCGCCGATGCAGAGCCTGGCCGCCGCCGGCTGATGCGCATCCTTCTGGCGAACGCCAACACCACGGAGGCCATCACCGAGCTCTGCGCCGCGGCGGCGCGCGGCACGGCCTCGCCCGGCACCGTGATCGTCCCCGCCACGCCGCGCTTCGGCCCGGCGGTGATCTCCACCCGCGCCGAGAACGCCATCGCCTCCCATGCCGTGCTGGACCTCCTGGCCGGCTATGCCACGGGCGAGGACAGGGTCGATGCCGTGCTGCTCGCCGTGTCCCACGACACGGCGCTGGAGGCGGCGCGGCAGCTCATGCCCTGCCCCGTGCTCGGCATGACCGAGGCCGCCTGCCTGACCGCCTGCATGCTCGGCGCCCGCTTCGGCCTGGTCACGCTGGGCGGGGTGGAGATGTACAGCGAGCTGATGGCCCGGCATGGCCTCGCCACCCGCTGCGCCGGTCTGGAAGGGGTGGACGCCACCCCGCCCCAGGCGCTGGAGGACCCGGAAGGCGTGGCCGCGAAGGTCGGCGCCGCGATCGCCCGCCTCGTGTCCCAGGGCGCCGATTCCGTCGTGCTCGGCGGCGCCGCCCTGGCGGGGATGGAGGAGCGGCTGCGGCGCGACGCCTCCGTGCCGCTGCTGGAGGGCATCGCCTGCGGCGTGCGGCTGGCGGAGATGCTGGTGCGCATGGCCCCGGGCAAGCCGGCGACGGGCGCCATGGCCGCCCCGCGCGGCCGGGGCAGCATCGGCCTTTCCCCCGCCCTGGCGGCGCTGCTGCAAGGTCCTCCCGGCTAGGCGTCCTTCCTTCCCGGGCGACCATGCCGCGGCCACGATCCTCCGCCATGCTCCGCCCGGCTCATGACCGGCGCCCCCGGTTCCGCCGGGGGCAACCGGCCGGCCCGGGCGGACGTTGCCGGAAGCGGAACGAGGAGGGACAGATGCGGCTCGATGGACCCGAAAGCGAGAACGTCGAAGACCGGCGCGGCCAGGGCGGCGGCTTCCGGGGCGGTCTCGGCGGCGGCGGCGGCTTCCGCATCCCTGGCGGCCGTGTCGGCGGCGGCCTCGGCACCATCGCAATCCTGCTGATCGCCGCCTTTCTCGGCGTGGACCTCACCGGCATCGTCGGAGACGACCCCGGGCAGCCCGCCCCGCAGGAACGCCGCCTTGATCCTGGGCAGGCGGGCAACGGCCAGCAGGCCGGGCGCGAGGATGCCGGCCGCCGCTTCGTGGCGCAGGTGCTGGGCGAGACCGAGCGCGTCTGGACCGACCAGTTCGCGCAACTGGGCCGCACCTACCACGACCCCACCCTGGTCCTCTTCTCCGGCGTCACGCGCTCCGGCTGCGGCACGGCGCAGTCGGAAACCGGCCCCTTCTACTGCCCCAACGACCAGAAGGTTTATATCGACCTCGACTTCATGCAGCAGTTGCAGAACCGGCTGGGCGCGCGCGGCGACTTTGCCGCCGCCTACATCATCGCGCATGAGGTCGGCCACCATGTGCAGAACGAGTTGGGCACGCTGGAACGCGCGCACCAGTTCCAGGCGCGCTACGGCGGCAACAGCCCGGAATCCAACCAGGTCCAGGTCAGGGTGGAGTTGCAGGCCGATTGCTATGCGGGCGTCTGGGCCAATCTCGCGAACCGCGAGCGCCACATCCTGGAGGATGGCGACATCGAGGAGGGCCTGAACGCCGCCGCCGCCGTGGGCGACGACCGTCTGCAAAGGCAGATGCGCGGCACCGTCCAGCCGGAAACCTTCACCCACGGCTCCTCGGCGCAGCGCGTGCGCTGGTTCCGGCGCGGGCTGGAAGGCGGCAACATCCGCGCCTGCGACACCTTCGGCACGCAACAGCTCTGACCACGGCCTCGGGGCGGAAGACCCGCTCCGGGTTCCCGCCGCCGGCCGGTGGGGCCTCGTCCCCCGGCCAATCCATCCAGGAACGGCCCCGGCGCGCATCCCCCGCGCCATTGCACAACCGTTGCGATCCGGCCGGCGCGGAGGCAGTCTTCCACCGGGGGAACACGGCACGAGAAGCCGCGGCCCCGGGAGAGGAAGCACCATGACGGGTTCCAGGAAGAGCGGCGCCGCCCTTCTGTTCGCGACGCTGCTGGCGGCGGCCATGCCAGGACCGCAAGGGGAGGCCCGGGCGCAGCCCGCACCGCCACCGGGCGGGGACGCCGTGCAGAAGCTGCAGGAATTCCGCGGCACGGGTGCCAGCCGGGACATGGAGACGGTGCCGCAGACCGGCCGCCGCGCCGACCAGATTCGCCGCAACCTGGAACGCATCCGCCTGCCGGAAGGCTTCCGCATCGGCCTCTACGCCCTGGTGCCGGATGCGCGGCACATGGCTGTGGGCCCCTCCTCCGGCGTGGTCTTCGTCGGCACGCGCAAGAACCGGATCTGGGCCGTCACCGACCGGGACCGGGACCGCGTGGCCGACGAGGTGAAGGTCTTCGCGCCCTCCGTCACCTTCGCCATCCCGAACGGCCTCTGCTTCAGCCCGGACGGCATCCTCTACACGGTGGAGCAGAACCGCGTCCTGGCCTTTCCGGCGGCGGAGTTCTTCTACGAGGGGCCGGATGTCGCGGCGGCAACGGTGGTGCCGCAGGGGCAGCTCATCCCGGCCGCCGAGGAGAGCTTCAACCACACCGCCCGGGTCTGCCGCATCGGGCCGGACAACAAGCTCCACATCGCCCTCGGCCAGCCCTTCAACGTCCCGCCCCCGGCCAAGCGCGCGCTCTATGACCAGTGGGGCATCGGCGGCATCATCCGCATGGACCGGGACGGCCAGAACCGCGAGGTCTTCGCCCGCGGCATCCGCAACTCCGTCGGCATCGCCTTCCGCCCCGGCACCAGCGAGCTCTGGTTCACTGACAACCAGGTGGACGGTATGGGCGACGACACCCCGCCCGGCGAGATCAACCGCGCCACGAAGGCGGGGCTGAACTTCGGCTTCCCCTGGTATGGCGGCGGCACGGTCCGCACCGCCGAATACGCCAAGGACACCGTGCCCGCCGACGTGGTCCCGCCGGTGGTGGAGATGGCGCCCCATGCGGCAGACCCGGGCATGACCTTCTACACCGGCCGCATGTTCCCCGAGCTCTATCGCGGCGCCATCTTCGACGCGCAGCACGGTTCCTGGAACCGCAGCCAGGCGGTCGGGGCACGGGTGATGGTCACCTTCCTGAACGCCGATGGCAGCGTGAAGGAAAGCAAGCCCTTCGCGGAGGGATGGCTGGACGAGGAGACCAACGAGTATTCCGGCCGCCCGGTGGACGTGGCGCAGCTGGCGGACGGCTCCCTGCTGGTCTCGGACGATGCGGCCGGGGCGATCTACCGAATCTCCTATGGGGACCGGAATTGAAGCGAGGCGCCACGGCCGGTCGCCTCCGCCTGCTGGCCGGCCTGCTCACCCTCGGCGTCCTGGCGCCGGGGGGATGGATGGCACCGGCATGGGGGGCCGAGGGCGACGCGCGGGCCGGGCGCCGACTGGCCGGCGGGCAATGCGCCGGCTGCCACGGCAATGACGGGCTGGCGGTGGTGCCGGGCGCGCCCAACCTCGCCGGGCAGGTCGCGGATTATCTCGGCACCAAGTTGGCCGCCTTCCGCTCCGGTGCCCGGCAGCAGGAACAGATGAACCTCGCGGCCCGCGAGCTGACCGACGCGCAGATCGCGGATCTCGCCGCCTGGTACGCCTCGATCCGCGTCGAGGTGGAGATCCCGGGGCGCTGACGCCCGCCACAGCGGCCGCGGCGGGGCACCGTCCGGCGCGGCCGGCGCGCGTGACCGCGCACCCCTTCCCGGCTTCAGGAAATCTGTGCCTGGGGCGTCCGCCTGTCCTGGTCCAGCCGTTCCGGACGAGCCGGCGCGGCGGCCGCCATCTCCTTCCGATCCCGCAGGTGGCGGCGCAGCAGCAGCAGCAGCGCGGCCGTGGCGAGGAACACGCCCAGTATCGGCAGCTTCGGGATGTCGAAGAGGAAGCGGGTATAGGTCAGCACGGCCGCGGCCTGCATGCACAGCGCGGCCGGCCAGAGGCCCGGGCGGAGCAGGGCGAGCACATAGGTGAGGACGCCCGCCGCGATGAAGTAGCGCTCATGCATCCGGGGCGCGAAATAGGGCACCAGCAGCGCCGCCAGGGCCAGCATGGTCACCAGCTGCGCCGGCCCCGGCCGGCCACGGCAGGTCAGAAAGGATAGCAGCAGCGCGCCACAGGCCAGCAGCGCGAGGGCCACGCCCGCGAGGATCATGCCGTCGTGCTGCGGCAGGACGGCCTGCAGCCAGAGGAAGGTGTCGGGAGCCAGGCGCGACAGCAGGGGCGGCTCACGGAAATCCGCCGGATAGGCGACGAGCTGCTGAACGATCAGCCAGGGATTGGGTGCCGCCATCGACAGCAGCGGATGCTCGCCATACTGGCTGGCATAGAAGGTGAAGAGCTCCCGCAAGGGCCGCCCCGCCAGCACCGCCGGCAGCATCATCGCCGCATAGGTCAGCGGCACCAGCATGGCATCGCGCAGCGCCCGCAGGGCGCGCCCTGGCACCGGCAGGTCTCGCAGCAGCAGATAGGCGACGAAGGGCGCGACCACGGCGGCCAGTGGCTTGAAGGCCAGGGCGATGCCGAACATCACCATGGCCCAACCGCGCCTTCCCCGAAGCAGGGCATGGAGGAAAGCCAGCAGAAAGGAGACGTAGATCACGTCCGACTGGCCCCAGACGATGCTGTTGAGGCTGATCTCCGGCAGCGTGGCGAAGATCACCGCCGCCAGCAGGGAGAATTCCCGCGACCGGCCCACCGCGCGGCAGATGCCATGGACCTGTGTCGCCCCGAACAAGGTCCAGAGCATGGAGCAGAGCTTCACCGCCACGATCGGGCTGAGCCACCCGTCGGTCAGGGTGCAGAGGACGAGAACGTAGATATAGGGCGGGGTGTAGTCGGAGAATCCGCCATGCAGGGCGGCCAGCCGGCCCTCGGCCAGGATGGCCTGATACCAGGGAAGCAGGAACACCCCGAAATCGCTGTTGGAACGGGTGATCCAGAACCAGGCCATCGCCAGGGCCGCCAGGGAAAGAACGAGTGCCAGGCCACGCATCACCACGAGGGCGCGCGCCGATTCCGGCGAAACCGTCTCGATCTTCTGGATGTGCGCCATGTGACTTGCTTTTTCTTTACCAGAACATGGCAATAGCAAAATATTTCAAGAATGCTATATTAAAGATACGTTGGCCCCGTAATTTTCACCGTTTTGGGACTGGCTCACCGCGTGGCGGAGCCGCCTGAAGGTGGCGCGCTGCTACAATCCAGCACGGCAAACCTGTGGGACACCGGCACACCGCCGCCAGAGGCCGAGCCGTCTCCCCGGATACATTGACGCCCTTCCCGCCTCGGCCGAGTCTATGCGGGTCCGACATCGGTTTTGCAACCTTTAGTTGCAGTCCCGCCGGCGGCAACGGGATGCGGCACAGGGATCGCCCTGAGGGGACAGCGGCATGCGGATTCGGTTCGATGGCATCACGGTGGCGGTGGCCGGCGCGGGGCATGGCTTCGGGCGACGCATCGCCCACGACTTCGACGGTCTGGGCGCGCGCGTCTTCGCCTGCGATCTTTCGGTGGAGGAGCTTGAGGACACCGCCACGGGCACCGGCATCGCGGCTGAGGCCTTCGACCTCACCGCCCCCGGCGCCGCACGCGGCTGGATCACCCGTGTCGAGGAAGCCAGCGGCGGGCCGGTCGGCGTACTGGTCTGCAACGCCGGCGGCGTGCGCGGGCAGGTGATGCACCCGCTGGAGGAGGTGCCGGAGGCGGACTGGCATGCGCTGTTCGACATAAACCTGCACGCCGCCTTCAACCTCTGCGCGGCCGTGGCGCCCGGCATGAAGCGCGCCGGCACGGGGCGGATCGTCACCGTCAGCAGCAGTGCCGGGTTGCGCGCCTCGCTGACCGGCATCCAGGCCTATTGCGCCGCCAAGCACGGGCTGGTCGGGCTGACCCGGCAGCTCTGCCACGAGCTTGGCCCGCATGGCATCACCGTGAACTCCGTGGCGCCAGGCTTCGCCCCTACCAACCCTGCCAGCATCGCGCAGTTCGAGAGCTATGGCTCCGAGGGGCGGAAGGCGCTGCTGGACGGCATCGCCCTGCGCCGCCTCGGCACGGCGCAGGACATCGCCAACGCCGTGCTGTTCTTCGCGAGCCCCCTCGCTTCCTGGATCAGCGGCGAGGTGCTGAGCGTGAACGGCGGCCGCTGAACCACGCGCCGCGATGGCGCGACCGTGACCGTCTCCACCCCTGGCCCAACCCGTGCCCGCGCGGCAGTTTGACGCGGTGCGACCCATGACCCCGAGGGGAATCCTTCCCGTGACCCGTTCCACCATCCTGGCCGGCCTGCCGGCCCCCGCCAGCGTCCTGGCCGGCTTCCTCGCCGGCTTTCTTGCCCTGGCCGGACAGGCCGTCGCGCAGCCCGCCCCGGCGCCCGCCACGCCCCCCGCTCCGGAGGCCGGCCGGCACGAGACGAAGTTCGAGTATATCGACCAGTCGCTGGAGGCCCTGCTGAAGGACGGCTTCGAGGTGCGCACCTCGATCGGGCCGATGCTCTTCCTCTCCAAGCCCGGGGCGCTCGGCGCTGCCCGCACGGCGGCCTGCACCGTCGGCCTGACCAACAGCATGATGGCGCGGCCGACGGAGATGAAGCAGGCGCCCTCGACCTGCTTCTCGCTGAACTAGGGCGGATCGCCGCCGGACGGCCCCGCCCGGAAGCGTGAAGCCGCCTTCCGGGCGAGAGGACCGATCGTCCGCCAGGGACACCCGGGAACCGGAAGGTCCCCCGGGCCGGACCGGCGCGGCGGCCGTTGGACGGGATTGGCGGAACGGTGGCTTTGTGCCAGTTTTGTTCTCGTCCTTCCCGATGGGCCGCCCCAGCACATGAGCAACCGCGAAGCCCGCCGCCATCTGGCGCAGGATCCCGTCCTGGCCCCGGTGATCGCCCAGGTCGGCGCTTGCCGCCTGAAGCCCGTCGGCGGGCGTGAACCCTATGAGGCCCTGGTCCGGGCCATTGCGCACCAGCAGGTGCATGGCCGCGCCGCCGAGGCGATGCTGAACCGGCTGATCGCCCTGGCGCCCGGCCATCCCTTCCCGCCCCCGGCCGGCATCCTGGCGCTGCCCGAGGGCGCCTTGCGGTCCTGCGGCTTCTCCGGCGCCAAGCAGGCCGCGATCCTGGACATCGCCCATAAATCCGCCGCCGGCTGGGTGCCCACCCGCCGCGCCGCCAGCCGCATGGCGGACGAGGCGCTGATCGAGCGCCTGGTGGCGCTGCGCGGCGTCGGCCGCTGGACGGTGGAGATGCTGCTGATCTTCACCCTGGGCCGGCGCGACGTGCTGCCGGTGGACGATTTCGGGGTGCGGGAGGGCTATCGCCTCGCCGCCGGGCTGGAAAGCCAGCCCCGCCCACGCGACCTCGCCACGATCGGCGAGGCCTGGTCCCCCTTCCGCTCCGCCGCCTCCTGGTATCTCTGGCGCGCGGCGGACCTGCACAAGGCCGGGCAGTTCCGGATGCCCCAGGCGATCTGAAGCAGGCGATCCGGACCGGGCCACCCGGACCGGGCCACCCGGACTGGGCCACCCGGACTGGGGCTGTCCGAACCCGCCGGCCGCCATGGACGCGCGCCACCCATCCGCGGCGTGACGCTTTCTCCATCCCGCCCCGCCCGCCATGGACGCCGCGGGAAGCCCCGTGCCAGAAGCGGGCATGTCTTTGCTGACCCGCCGGAACTTGCTGGCCGCCGGCGCCACGCTCCTGGCCACCGGCGCCTCCGGCTCCGCCTATGCCATGGTGATCGAACCCGGCTTCCGTCTCATCGTGCAGGAATACCGGATCCCCATGGCCAGCTGGGGCGACCGGCCGGAGCTGCTGATCTGCGCCACCGCCGACCTGCACAGCGGCGATCCCTGGATGCCGCTCAGCCGCGTGGAGCGCATCGTGGACTTGGCGAACCGGCTCCAGCCCGACCTGCATGTGGTGCTGGGCGACCTGCCGGGCGCGCTGCGCGGGCGCTTCCGCCGCGCCTTCCCCGCCCCGCCGCCGGAGGAGACCGCTTGGCGCCTCGGCCGGCTGGAAGCGCCGCTGGGCGTCTTCGCGGTGACGGGCAACCACGACTGGTGGGACGACCGGGAGGCCGTGCTGAACCGGCAGGGCCCGCCCCGCTCCGCCCGCGCCATGAGCGAGGCGGGGCTGCGCCTCCTGTCCAACGAGGCGACGCGCCTGCCGCTCGGCCCACCCGGGCGTGATGGCGGCGTCTGGCTCAGCGGCATCGACAGCCAGCAGGCCTTCTGGCCGCTGATGCACTGGGAGGGGGCGGACGACCTGCCCGCCGCCCTGGCGCCCCTGGCCCTGGACGACGCCCCGGCCATCCTGCTGGCGCACGAGCCTGACATCTTCCCGCACGTCCCCGCCCGGGTCGGCCTGACCCTGTCCGGCCATACCCATGGCGGGCAGATCCGCATCCTGGGCTATTCGCCGATCGTGCCGTCCCGCTACGGCCGCCGCTACGCCTATGGGTTGGTCGAGGAGGAAGGGCGGCGGCTGGTGGTTTCGGGCGGGCTGGGCTGCAGCCGCTACCCGGTCCGCTTCGGCGTGCCGCCGGAGCTCACCCTGGTCAGGCTCGGCCCTCCAGGAAAGGCGTGATCGCCTCCAGGAAGCCGGCCGGGTTCTCGGCATGCAGCCAGTGCCCGGCCTTCGCCACCGTGGCGAAGCGCGCCTGGGGGAAAAGCGCGCGGAGGCCCGGCTCGTCCTCCGGGCGGATATAGCCGCTGCTCTCGCCACGCAGGATCAGCACCGGCCCGTCATAGCGCGCCCCCGCCGACAGTGCCGGCCAGCCGACGATGTCGTCCATCGCCGCCGCGATCTCCTCCAGCCCGATCCTCCAGCGCGGCGGTTCGGCGGCAAAGTCCAGGTTCTGCAGCAGGAAGGCCCGCACCCCCGCCTCCGGCACCGCCTCCACCAGCGCGGCATCGGCCTCCTTGCGCGTCAGCCCCGGCCGCAGCGGGATGGCCCGCATCGCCGCCGCATAGGCGCCAAAGGTCGGGCGGTAGTCCCGTGGGGCGATATCGGCCACCACCAGGCGCGACACGGCGCCCGGATCGGTGAGCGCCAGCATCATCGCCACCTTGCCGCCCATGGAGTGGCCCAGCACCGCTGCCGGCCGCGCCTCCGCGGCCCGCAGCGTTTCCGCCACGTCCCCCGCCATGGCCGGGTAGTCCATGCGGGCATCGTGCGGGCTTTCGCCATGGTTGCGGAGGTCGATCGCCAGCACGCGGTGCCGTTCCGAGAGGTTCCGCTGCACGAGGCCGAAATTCCGCCCCTGGCCGAACAGCCCGTGCAGCAGGGCGACGGGCTCCCCCGCTCCGGCTTCGAGCATCTTCAGGCGCATCGGCTCTTCCCCTCCAGGCCAGGGCGCTGGTTCGCAGGCGGGCGCCATCCCGTCAAACCCGGCGGCCGGATCAGGCGGCCACCTCCAGCATGATCTTGCCAATATGAGTGCTGCTCTCCATCAGCGCGTGGGCCTCGGCCACCTTCTCCAGCGGGAAGCGCGCATGGATGCGCGGCGCGCAGCGCCCGGCGGTGAGCAGCGGCCAGACCTGCCCTTCCAGCGCCTGGGCGATGGCGCCCTTCTCCGCCGCCGTGCGCGGCCGCAGGGTGGAGCCGGTGACGGTCAGCCGCCGGACCATGATCGGCCGCAGGTCCACCTCGCTGGCCTTGGGCCCGTCCAGGAAGGCGATCATCACCAGCCGCCCGTTCTGCCCCAGGCAGCGGAGGTTGCGGGGGAAATAGGAGCCGCCGACCATGTCCAGGATCGCGTCGATCCCCTTGCCGTCGGTCAGGCGCTTCACCTCCTCGGCGAAATCCTGCTCGCGGTAGTTCCAGGCTTCCGCCGCGCCGAACTCGCGGCAGGCGGCCACCTTCTCCGCGCTGCCGGCGGTGGCCAGCATCCGTGCGCCGAAGGCCTCGCCGAGCTGGATCGCGGTGATGCCGATGCCGGAGGTGCCGCCATGCACCAGCGCCGTCTCGCCCGCCTGCAGCCGCCCCAGCCCGAAGAGGTTGGCCCAGACGGTGAAGAAGTTCTCCGGCAGCGCCGCCGCCTTCACGGCGTCATAGCCTCCTGGCCAGGGCAGGCACTGGGTCTCCGGCGCCGCCACGTATTCGGCATAGGCCCCGCCATTGGTCAGGGCGCAGACGCGGTCGCCCGGGCGCCAGCGGCCGACATTGGCGCCGCAGGCCACCACCTCGCCCGCCGCCTCCAGCCCCAGCACCGGGCTGGCGCCCGGCGGCGGCGGATAGCTGCCCTGGCGCTGCGCCACGTCGGGCCGGTTCACCCCGGCCACCAGCACGCGGATCAGGACCTCCTCCGGCTTCGGCTGCGGCAGGGGCCCCCGGGCCACCCGCATCACCCCGGGGTCACCGCCCTCGCCGTGCTCGATGAAGCGCATGCTGTCCGGCAATGCCATGGCGGCCTTCCCCCCTGTATGGACCCGCGCCGGCCACGCCCTGCGGCAGCAGGCAAGGCGCGGGGCGGCGGCGAACCTCCAGGGTCGGGACAGGAAGCCGGGGCGTCAAGGCCGGGCGCCCGGCAACCCGGGAGGGGAAGGCTTCCCGGGACGCGCCAGGGCATGAACAAGGACCGGCCCCTTTCCCCCGAAGCCGCCGGGGAGCGCCCCGGGGTTGCGCTGGCCGGGCGCTTCCGCTTGCATGCCTGCCGGATTTCCCTCCAGCCGGGCCAGATTCCCCCTCCGATGCCTCCTGCCGCGCGCCGTCCCCTGCTGGCGGGCCTTGCCGCCCTCCTTTTGCCCGGCATCCGGCCCGCCCAGTCGCAGGCCCCGGCCGTGCCGGGGGTCGGCCAGACCATGCCGCCCGCCGTCACGGTGGGGGAATGGCGCCTCGGTGCCCTCTTTCCCTTCACCGGGCCCTTCGCGCTGATGGGCGACGAGGCCTATCGCGGGCTGGAGATGGCGGCGGACGAGCGCAACGAGGCGGGCGGCCTCGCCGGGCGCCAGATCCGGCTGCTGCGCGGCGACGCCTCGGACCAGACCCAGGCGGTGAGCGAGGTCCGCCGCCTGACCTCGGGGGAAGGCCGGGTCGCCTGCGTCTTCGGGACCACCATCTCCGCCCTGGCCCTGGCCGCCTCCCAGGTGACCGAGGCGCTGGGCACGCCCTATTTCGAGCTCGGCGCCATCGCCGATGCACTGACCGCGCGCGGCGCCCGCTTCGTCTTCCGCAGCTGCCCGCGCGCCATGGAATTCGGCCGCCTCTCGGTGGATGCCGTGGCCGACCGTCTCGCCCCCGCCTGGAAGGCCGACCCCAGGGCCCTGCGCATCGCCATCCTGGCGGAGGACGGCCCCTATGGGCAGAGCGTCGCCGCCGCCCAGGAGGACCGGCTGCGCGCACGCGGCATCCCCCTCGCCGTCCGCCTGTCCTTTCCGTCCCGCACCACGGATCTCGGCACGCTGCTCGGCCAGCTCCGCACGGCGCGGGCCGAGGTGGTGCTGCACAGCGCCTATCCCGGCGATGTCGTCCCCTTCTTCCGGGCCATGCGGGAGGCGCGCTGGCAGCCGCGCATGGTGATCGGCGCCGGCGGCGCCTACAGCCTCAGCGACACCGCCCGCAGCCTGGGGCAGGAGATCGAGGGGGTGATGAACGTCGATGTCACGCCCTTTGCCACGGATGAGGCCGCCGCCCCCGGCGTGGGCTCCTTCGCCGAGGCCTACAAGCGCAAATACGGGGCCGAGCCGCGTTCCGGCCACAGCCTCGCCACCTATGCCGGCGCCGCGGTCTTCCTGGAGGCGCTGAGCCGCGCCGGCACGGCGGAGAAGGAGCGCCTCCGCGCCGCCGTGCTTGCCACCGATCTGCCCGAAGGCAAGGCCGTCACCGGCTGGGGCGCCCTTTTCGACGAAAGCGGCCAGAACACCCGCGCCCGCCCGCTGCTGGCGCAATGGCAGGAGGGCCGGCTGGTGACGGTGGCCCCGGCCCCGGCGGCGGTGGGCGCGCTCCGGGGAAGTCTCGGCGCGGCGCGTGCCGCCCCGCCCTGACGGGTTTCCCGGGGGGTCAACCTGCCCCGGGGACTTCCTAGCTCGCCGTGATCCCGGCATCCTTGATGATCGGCTCCCACTTGGCGATCTCGGCCTTCAGGAAGTCGCCGGTGGCCTCGGGCGTGAAGCTGGAACGGGTCTCCATGGTGAGGTCCGACAGGCGCTTCTGCACGGAATCCATGGCCATGACCCGGTTGGTCGCCGCGTTCATCGCCTGGACGATGGCGGGCGGCGTGCCGGCGGGGGCGAAGATCATGTGCCAGGTATAGGCCTCGTAGCCCGGCACCCCGGCCTCGGAGAAGGTCGGCAGGTCGGGCAGCTGCGGCAGGCGCCTGGCGGAGGAAACGGCCAGGCCGCGCACCTCGCCCCGCTGCACGAAGGGCAGCGCGTTGTTGGCCACGTCCAGCATCATCACCACCGTGCCGCTCAGCAGGTCCGGCATCGCGGCGGCGGAACCGCGATAGGGCACGTGGTTCACCTTCAGCCCGCCCGCCTGCTTCAGGAACAGCTCGCTCGCCAGGTGCAGCGCCGCCCCGGCACCGGTGCTGGCATAGTCGAACTTGCCCGGATTGGCTTTGGCCAGGGCGATGAACTCCTGCAGCGTCTTCGCCGGCAGGTCCTTGTTCACCATCATCAGCATCGGGATCACGCCGGTCATGGTGACGGGCGTGAAATCCGCGATCGGGTCGAAGGGCAGCTTGGCGAAGATCGCCCGCAGCGTGGCATGGGCGATGGTGGTGTAGAGGAAGACCGAGCCGTCCTTCGGCGCCTTGGCCACCACGTCGGAGCCCACGACCACACCGGCCCCGGTGCGGTTCTCCACCACCACCCGCTGCGGCAGCTGCTTCGACAGCTCGTCCGCGATCAGCCGGGCCGGGATGTCGGTCGGCCCGCCGGCGGCGAAGGGCACCACGAGGCGCACCGGCTGGTCCGGCCAGGTGCCCTGGGCGCGCAGCACGGCGGGGGTGGCAAGGGTCGCGAGGGCGGCCCCGGCCAAGGTACGACGCCTCATTCGTTCCTCCAGAACATCGTTCAGCCCGGCGCGGTGGCCGGACCTTTCACGGCGGATTACGCGTCAGTCATGACAGAAGGTCAATCGTACCGAAAGGCACGGTGCCCCTCAGGCTGTGCCGCTGGTCAGCCCGCCGCCGCCCCGGCAAAGGGCGCATCGGCGCCGAAGGCCAGCACCCGGCTTCCGGCATCGAGGCCCAGAGCCGACCGCGCCGCCGGGTCGCGCACGGCCAGCAGCAGCCCCGCCATCACCGCCGCGCCGCGCTCCCCTGACCTGATCGCTCCGTCGATCCCGGCGGACAGGCTCCGCCTCGCCCCCGCCACCGCCTCCGGCGGGACGGCGAGGCAGGCGAAAGCGGCTCGCTCCAGCTCCCCCCAGGCCAGCAGCGACGTGCTTTCTCCCGCCTCGCCTCGCCCGGCCCGGGAATGGCCGGTCCAGGAATGGGCGGCCTCCCGCATCAGCCCCTCCGGCTGTTGCCCCTCGCCTTCCGCCTCCACCACGACCAGCCTCGGCGCCGTCCCGCCCAGGCGGCGCGCCTCCACCGCGACCGCCGCGGCCAGGGCACCGCTGCCGCCAGAAACGAAAACATGGCTGGGCGGAGCGGGCAGGCCGGAGAAGGCTTCCTCCGCCACGAGGCGGCAGCCCTGCATCACGTCGCGCGCCGCCTCGGTCTGGCCTGGCCAGGAGTGGTCCGACAGGAACAGCCATCCCCCCGCCTCCGCCCGCCGCGCCGCGTCCCGCACCGCGCACCGCTCTCCTGCCGGTCCGCCCGGGCATTCCAGGACTTCCGCGCCCTGGCCCGCCAGCGCCTCACGCCAGGCGGCCGGGCTTCCTGCCGGCAGCAGCGCCACGCAGCGGGCATGGAAGCGCCGCGCCCCCCATGCCACGGCCAGGGCGAAGCCGGCCTCCGGACCGCTGGCCAGAGTGATGCCCCGCGTCGCCTCCGCCAGTCGCCCGGATTCGAGCTCCGGGGCCTCCGCCGCCCGCGCCACGCCGCGCCGGGCCAGTTCCGCCGACAACAGGCGCTGCACCGCATAGGCGGCCCCCAGCGCCTCGGCGCCGCCCACGGCCTCCGGTCCGGCGCGCCGGCCTTCATCCTTCCAGTGCAAGGCCGCAAGCCCAAGCGCCGCCGCCAGGCCGGGAAGGCCGGTCGGCGGCGCCGGCGCATGGCCGGGCCAGGCCGTGATGGCGGCCCGGGCCCGCCGCCAACCCCCTTCCGGCAGGGTCACGAGGCCCGGAACGCCGGGATGCGGATTGACGAGGCAGTGGAGGGATGCGGGCGCGCTCATGCCGCCAGCCTAGCCGGCGATCGCCCCGCGGTGGAATCGCCGGGCCTGAAGCGCCTGCCGGGACAACACCCCGCACCCTGCCACGCCGCGTCCCCGGCGCCCCGCTTCCTCCGGCGGTCTGGCCATTCCGGACCGGGCTTCGCGAGGGCTATCCCATCGTGCCACTTCCCGGCACCATTCCTCCCCATGGCCGCCCCTGGCGCAAATCTACGCCAGGGGACGTCCTGCAATGGCGGGGGAAGCCGGGTCACGGGTTGATGCGACCTGGGCGAGACCGCATTTGTTGCACTGTGCCAAGCTTCGTTCACAAGCGGACGACAGGCTTGCATTTCGCCATCGGACATGCCGATGTTGCGTTGCACAAATACGATCCCCGAAGACAAGGGGCACGCAAGCCCTGGGCAGACGGGGCAGGAACGTCGGAGACAACGCGGACATGACGCAGATTTCCCATTTGGGCGGGGAGGCCCTGACCGCCCACAGGCCACCAGCCGCCCCTGCGGTGGATGCCCCGTTGGCCCATCCGACAGCCAACGGCACCTTTCCCGAAGCGCGCTGGAACCCACGGCAGGGCCCGCCGGAAGCGCCCGCCGGGGCTCCCCCCCTGCCCTCCCTGCTGACGGCGATGGGGCGCGGGCTCCGCAACCGCTGCCCGGTCTGCGGCGAGGGCCGCGTCTTCCAGGGCTTCCTGGCCGTGGCGCCCGCCTGCAGTCATTGCGGCACGCCGCTGGGGCGCATCCATGCCGACGACGCCCCGCCCTATTTCACCATCTTCATCGTCGGCCATCTGCTGCTGCCGCCGGTTTTCTGGGTGGAAAAGGCCTACCACCCGCCGATGTGGTTCCACATGGCGCTTTGGCTGCCGCTCTTCGCCGTCGTGACGACGCTGCTGCTGCGGCCGGTGAAGGGGGCCACGGTGGGGCTGATGCTCAAGCTGGGCTTCGGCGGGGCCGAGGACATCCCCCTGGAGAACCAGGACCATCTCCGAAGCGGGCGGCACGATGTCTGACGGCCGGACGCCGATGGGCCACGTCACCGAGGCGTCCCAGGCCGAAAGCCAGCGCCTGGTCCGGATCGAGCTGCCGGAAGGGCTGACGCCGCACAGCCCCTATGCCGAGGCCGACCGCGCCCAGGCGGTGGCCGACCTGCTGGCCGGCAACCGCTTCGACCCGCCCGGCCTGCCGCCCGGCCCCTATGGCCTGCACCTGGACCTGCGGGAGAACCGGCTCTGGCTGGACATCCGCGGCCCCAACGGCGCGCCCCTGCACGGCTTCGCCCTGTCGCTCAGCCCCTTCCGGCGGCTGATCAAGGACTACCTGATGGTCGTCCAGGCACATGAGGAGGCGGTGACCCAGGACAGCCACGACGCCCGCATCCAGGCCATCGACATGGGCCGGCGCGGCCTGCACGACGAGGGCGCGGACCTGCTGCGGGAGCGGCTGGAGGGCAAGGTCGCGGTGGACCTCGTCACGGCCCGCCTGCTCTTCACCCTGGTCTGCGCCCTGCACAGCCGCGTGTAGCCGAAATTTCATGGGTCCCGGCGCGATCATGGGCCATATCCCGCCCCCATGAAGATCGCCGGTGTTCCCTATCGCAGCATCTGGGTGGACGAGGAGGACGGCTGGTCCGTCCGCATCTTCGACCAGACCCGCCTCCCCTGGGCGGTGGAGACCCTCCGCCTGACCGACGAGGAGCAGGTGGCCCAGGCCATCCGCTCCATGCAGACGCGCGGCGCGCCGCTGATCGGCGCCACCGCCGCCTATGGGCTCGCCCTCGCCCTGCGCCGCGACCCTTCCACGGAGAACCTGGAGCGGGTGGCCGCCATGCTGGGCGAGACCCGTCCCACGGCGATCAACCTGCGCTGGGCGCTGGAGCGGATGCTGGAGGCGCTGCGCAACCAGCCGCCGGAGCGACGTGCCGAGGCCGCCTATGCCGAGGCCAAGGCCATCTGCGACGACGACGTCGAGACCAACCGCCGCATCGGCGAGCACGGGCTGGAGCTGTTGCGCGGCATTGCCGCCCGCAAGCAGGCCGAGGGCCGCGGCGGCGAGCCGGTGAACGTGCTCACCCACTGCAATGCCGGCTGGATCGCCACGGTGGACTACGGCACCGCCCTGTCGCCGATCTACCAGGCCTTCGACGAGGGCATGAAGGTCCATGTCTGGGTGGACGAGACCCGCCCGCGCAACCAGGGCGCCGCGCTGACCGCCTGGGAGCTGGGCGCCCATGGCGTGCCGCACACGGTGGTCTCCGACAATGCCGGCGGGCACCTGATGCAGCACGGGCAGGTCGATATCGTCATCGTGGGCACCGACCGCGTCACCCGCAACGGCGACGTGGCCAACAAGATCGGCACCTACCTCAAGGCCCTGGCCGCGAAGGACAATGGCGTGCCCTTCTGGGTCGCCCTGCCGCATTCGACCTATGACCCGCGCGTGGCCGATGGCGTGCGGGAGATCCCGATCGAGGAACGCTCCGCCGCCGAGGTCACCGACATCACCGGCCGCGCCCCGGACGGCTCGCTGGTCACGGTGCGCGTCGCCGCCGAGGGCAGCGACGCCGCCAACCCGGCCTTCGACGTGACGCCGGCGCGCCTCGTCACCGGGCTGATCACCGAGCGCGGCCGCTGCGACGCCAGCGCCGAGGGCCTCGCCG
Organism: Roseomonas mucosa ATCC BAA-692; assembly: GCF_000622225.1. GTDB lineage: Bacteria > Pseudomonadota > Alphaproteobacteria > Acetobacterales > Acetobacteraceae > Roseomonas > Roseomonas mucosa. The sequence goes on from NZ_JHWD01000007.1 coordinate 113,204, forward strand.
GACTCTATCCCGAGCACGGGTGAACCCCTCCGGCCCCGGCCCGCCCGCTCTCCGGGGTGGGCCGGGGCCGGAATCCCCCTTTCCGCCGCTTCAGCGGACCTGCCCGCCCTCCTCCCCCACCATCCCGTCCGGCATGGCCATCAGGCCCTGCATCGCGCGGGCAGCCAGCACGGCCAGGGCCTGGGACGGAAAGGCCATGCCGTCGAAGCCCGCCGCATCGACCGTCCGCACCGGCTCCTCCAGCACCGCCGCCAGGGCCCGCCGCAGGGCGGCGTTCACCCTGCCCCGCCCGGCCAGCAGCCACTGCCGGGGCGGCCCGGGCAGATGGCGCGCGGCCTCGGCGACGCAGAGCGCGGAATAGGCCACCACCACCGCCGCGCCATCGGCGGGCGGCAGCGCCATGGCCCCGGCGCGTCGCAGGGCCCGTTCGAAGCCAGCCCGGTCGAAGCGCGCCCGGCCGGGGTCACCCTCCCCGGAACCGGCTCCTCCGGCATCGCCGCCGCCGGGCCCGCCCTGTTCCGGCGGGCCGGCCGCCCCCAGCCGCAGCCCGGGATGCGCGATCAGCCTCGCCAGCACCGCGCCATCGGCCCGCCCCGCCATGGCGAGCCGGCCGCTCATGTCCTCGCCCGAGGCTTCCAGCGACCACTCGGCCCAGCCCTCGGCGGGGCCGCCCGCCGGCCCGGCCTCGAAACGCAGCATCTCGCCGCTGTCCCACCGGTCGCCGGGGCCGAGCCAGGTCACGCGCGCCACGCCGTCCAGGTCCAGGATCGCCAGGGGCCGTGGCAGCCCCGCCGTCAGGGCCGGATAGGCCGATGGCAGGATCACCCGCCCATCCTCCCCCGCAGCCAGCCCACCACCAAAGCCGCTGGCCACCGGCAGGCCGAGGCGGCGCGCCAGGAAGCCGCCCTCCATCAGCGGCACGGGCGCCCCGTCCCGCCCGCACCCTGCCAGCCCCGGCCCGTCGAAGCCCAGGGCCACAACCCCAGGAGCGATGATCCCAGAGGTCGCCACGCCATCGGGCCCCGCCACTGCCGCCACGGCCTCGGCGCAACGCTCCACCAGACGCTCCACCGCCGGGCCGAGCCCGCCCCAGGCCTCCTCCGGCCCGGCCTCCAGCGCGGCGCGCAGCACCCGCCGCAGGGCCGGCGGATGCGGCAGCAGGCGGAAGGGACCGGCCTGGGCCACAACCGTCCCGTCGGTTTCGAGCAGAGCGGCCTCCACGCCCTCCAGCGAGGCGGGACAGCGCAGCCCGATGGTCCGCAGCCCCGTTCCTTGCAGCCTCGTTCTTCGCACCATGGTGTCACTGTGCTAACGCCCGGCCCACTGACAAGCACACTTCACTGCGGAACCCCGCCAGATGGACGATTTCCTGCATGCGGCGCGCGAGCGCGGCTTCATCCACCAGGTCACCGACGAGGAATCCCTCGTCGCGCGCCTGAAGGCGGGGCCGCTTCCCACCTATGCGGGCTTCGACCTGACGGCGGACAGCCTGCATGTCGGCCACCTGCTGCCGATCATGCTGCTGCGCCTGTTGCAGCGCTGCGGCCACAAGCCCGTCGTGCTGATGGGCGGCGGCACCACGCGCATCGGCGACCCGTCCTTCCGCGACGAGGTCCGGCCGTTGCTGAGCGACGAGACCATCGCGCACAACAAGGCCGGCATCCGCCGCGCCTTCGAAGCCTTCCTTGCCTTCGGCGATGGCCCGACCGACGCCATCGAGCTCGACAATGCCGAGTGGCTCGACAAGCTCGAATACATCCCCTTCCTGCGCGATGTGGGGCGGCACTTCTCGGTCAACCGCATGCTGACCATGGACAGCGTGCGCCTGCGCCTGGACCGCGAGCAGCCGCTCTCATTCCTCGAATTCAACTACATGCTGCTCCAGAGCTACGACTTCCTGGAGCTGAACCGCCGCTACGGCGTCGGCCTGCAGCTCGGCGGGCGCGACCAGTGGGGCAACATCATCATGGGCACCGACCTCGTCCGCCGCGTGGCGGGCCAGGAGGCCTTCGGCGTCACCACGATCCTGCTCACCACCGCCTCCGGCGCCAAGATGGGCAAGACCGCAGCCGGCGCGGTCTGGCTGAACGCCGACCGGCTTTCGCCCTATGACTACTGGCAGTTCTGGCGCAACACCGAGGATGCCGACGTGGCGCGCTTCCTGGCCCTCTTCACCGACCTGCCGATGGCGGAGGTCCGCCGCCTCGGCGCCCTCGCCGGGGCCGAGGTGAACGAGGCCAAGAAGATCCTCGCCACCGAGGCCAGCGCGATCCTGCACGGCCGCGCCGCCGCCGAGGCCGCGGCCGAGACCGCCCGCGCCACCTTCGAGGCCGGCACCCTGGCCGAGGACCTGCCTACGGTCTCTGCCCCGCTGCCCGCCGCGGTTCTGGACCTGCTGGTCGCCGCGGGCTTCGTCGCCAGCAAGGGCGAGGCCCGCCGCCTGGTGCGCGGTGGCGGCGTCCGCCTGAACGACGAACCGGTGGGCGACGAGACCCGCCAGGTCACCGGGGCCGACCTGCGCGACGGCACCGCCAAGCTTTCCGCCGGCCGCAAGAAGCACGCCCTGGTACGGGCCGGCTGAGACCGGGCGCGGCCCGCTTCCGGCGCTTCGCGTCCCGGGATCGGGGTCAGGGGCCGGCCTGACTGCCCCGCTCCAATGGCGGGCGGGGCCCGGGGGCAGCCACGGGCGCGGTGCCCCGTTCCGGGGCCGCGGCGCTTGCAGGCTGGCGGGGCGTCGCCACTTGCGGGGACCATGGCGCGGAATGGCATGCTGCCCGCTTACCTTTTCGATCCCCGGATCATCTTCCTGGAACCCGCCATACGCGAGGGCGAGAGGGGGCGCGAGATCCTGGCGCGCTTTCCGGAGGCGCGGCAGGTGGAGGTGGCCTCGCACTGGTCCATCCCGGCATTGCGGGAAGGGGCGGCGGCGGACTGGCTGGCGGCCAAGCGCGACGTGCTGGTGCTGGGGGTGAAGAAGACCCTGGCCTGCCGGCCGAACGGGCGCAGCGCGGATTTCATCGCGCCCTCGGTGTCCAACGGCTGCGCCATGGCCTGCGCCTATTGCTACGTGGCGCGGCGCAAGGGCCATGCGAACCCGGTAACCGTCTTCACCAACATCGACGCCATCACCGGCTTCATCGCCCGCCACGCGGCACGCCAGGGCATGAAGCTGGAGCCCAACCAGGTGGATGCGCGGGACTGGGTCTATGACATCGGGGAGAATGGCGACCTGTCGGTGGATGCCGCCATTTCCGGCAATGTCCGCGACCTCGTGGCCCTGTTCCGCGACCTGCCGAACGCCAAGGGCTCCTTCGCCACGAAATTCGCGAATCCGGCGATCCTGGACTACGACCCGCGCGGACGGACGCGGGTGCGGGTCTCACTGATGCCGGAAGCGCGGGCGCGGCTGCTGGACGTGCGGACCTCGCCGGTGGCGGAGCGGATCGCCTTCGCGGGCCAGGTGTTCCGCGCCGGCTACGAGCTGCACCTGAACTTCTCGCCCGTGGTGGTGCACGAGGGCTGGGAGGCGGAGTGGCGCGAGCTGTTCCGGCAGATCGACGGCCAGCTTCCGGAGGCGGCGAAGCAGGGGCTGGCGGCGGAGGTGATCATGCTGACCCACAGCGCCGAGCTGCACGGGGTGAACCTCGCCTGGCATCCGAGGGCGGAGGAGCTGCTCTGGCAGCCGCGCTGGCAGGAGGAGAAGACGAGCCAGAACGGGGCGCGCAACCTGCGCTACCGGCACGGGGTGAAGGGCAGGCTGCTGCAGCGCTTCACCGCGATCCTGGGCGAGGAGATGCCCTATTGCCGCATCCGTTACGCTTTCTGATGGCATTGTCCATTTTTTAAGATAAATCCGCGATTTGTAACTTGCTTGTTGCAGCGCGGCATGGGATGGCGGCGGACATGCTCCGCGCCCTCTACAACTGGATCATCGCCCTTTCCGCGCACCCCCGGGCCCCGGCGGCCCTGGGAGCGGTGTCCTTCGCGGAAAGCAGCTTTTTTCCCATCCCGCCCGACGCCATGCTCATTCCCATGTGCCTGGCGCGGCCCGACCGGGCCTACCACTACGCCTTCATCTGCACCGTGACCTCGGTGATCGGCGGGCTGCTGGGCTATGCCATCGGCACCTACCTCTTCGAGGCGGTGGCGCTGCCGGTGCTGGCCGCCTATGGCCATGCCGACGCGCTGCAGACCTTCGGCGCCTGGTTCGAGCGATGGGGCGCGGCGGTGATCCTGATCAAGGGGCTGACGCCGATCCCCTACAAGATCGTCACCATCGCCGCCGGCGCGGCGCATTTCTCGCTGCCGATCTTCTTCGTGTGCAGCGTCATCACCCGTGGCGCGCGCTTCTACATGCTGGCCTGGCTGCTGCGCGCCTATGGCCCGCCGGCGCGGGAGTTCATCGAGAAGCGGCTGAACCTGATCGCGGGCGCGACCGCCCTGGCGATCGTCGGCGGCGTGCTGGCGCTGCGCTACATCTGATCCGGGGACCGGGGGGACCTACGCCGCTCCCCCCGGCGGGCGCTTCACAGCGCCTCGACCGCCTTGCGTACCAGCGCCGCGTGCTCGGCCGGCTTCACCTTGCGCCAGACCTGCACGACCTTGCCGTCCGGCCCGACCAGAAAGCTCGTGCGCTCCATGCCCATGTACTTGCGCCCGTACATCGATTTCTCGACCCAGGTGCCGTAGGTCTCGGCGATGGCGTGTTCCGCGTCGGAGGCGAGCGGGAAGGTGAGGCCGTACTTCGAGGCGAACTTCTCGATCGCCTTCATCGGGTCGGGCGAGACGCCGATCACCGTCAGTCCCAGCCTGCCCAGCGCCGGCAGCGCCTCCTGGATGCCGCAGGCCTGCTGGGTGCAGCCGGAGGTGTCGGCCTTCGGGTAGAAGTAGAGCAGGAAGGGCTTCCCGCCGAGGGCCGCCTTGCTCATCGTGCGGCCGCCGCTGGCCGGCATGGTGAAGGGCGGCGCGTCCATGCCCGCTTCGATCACGTGGCGATCCTTTCCCGCTGTGCTGCGCCTCCGCCCGGCGGAGGGAGGGAGCCGAGATGGCGCTCGAAGAGGGTCCGGACCGTCTCGGCGGTTCCCTGCATCTCCGCGCGCAGGGCGCCCAGGTCAACCGGGGCGGCGGAGTCGGCGGCGCGATCCGTCATGAAGGGCGCGCAGGCACGCAGCAGCGCCGTGCCGGCGGCGGCGGGCAGCGCCTCGGTCCGCGGCCGCCCGACAGTCAGGCGCAGCATGGCCTGGATGCTGCGCCAGAACCGGTCGGCGCGGATCAGGGCGGCGGCGTCCTCGGGCGGCAGCAGCCGGGCCTTGGCCAGCCGGGCCAGGGCCTCGCGCGTCGTCGTCGCCAGGATGCGCGGATGGCTGGCGGCATGGGCGCATTGCAGGGCCTGGGCGATGAACTCAACCTCCACCAGCCCGCCGCGCATGGCCTTCACGTCCCAGGGCCCCTCGGGCGGCAGGTCGCGCAGCATCCGGGCGCGCATGTCGCGTGCATCGGAGAGCACCTTCGGCCCGGCATGCAGGGCCAGGGCGTGGCGCACGGCGGCGGCGATGTGACGGCGCAGCGCCGGCGGCCCGGCCAGCGGGCGGGCGCGGGTGAGGGCCATGCGCTCCCAGCTCCAGGCCCCTTCGGCGTGGTAACGCTCGAAACCCGCGAGACCGGTCGCCATGGGGCCCTTGTTGCCGGAGGGACGCAGCCGCATGTCCACCTCGTAGAGCTTCCCCTCCGCTCCCGGGGCGGTGATGGCGGCGATGAACTGCGCGGCCAGCCGGGCGAACCAGGTGGGCGCCGGCAGGCTGCGCGGGCCGCCGCTGCTGTCCTGCACCCCCGGCGGGTGGTCGTAGATCAGGATCAGGTCCAGGTCCGAGCCCGGCTGCATCTCCCGCCCGCCGAGCTTGCCCATGGCGACCACCGCCATGGAGCCGCCCCTGATGCGGCCATAGCGGGCCGAGAACTCGCGCAGCACTTCCGGCAGCAGGGCGCCGATGGCGGCATCGGCAAGCTCGGAGCGCGCCTGCCCGGCGGTGTCGGCGTCGATCAGCCCTTCCAGCGCATCGGCATCGATCTCGAAGCGCCCTTCGGTGACGAGCCGGCGGGCGCCCTCCAGCGCCTCCTCATAGTGCCGCGCCGCCCCGACCAGGGCTGGCAGGGCTGCGGCGGCCGAGCCGGCACCGCCGGCCAGCAGCCCCTCCAGCGCCGAGGGATGGCGGGCGAGGTGGTCGGCGAGCGCCGGGGCGGCGCCCAGGATTCCTGCCACCCGTTCCAGCAGGTGCGGATTGCGCAGGAAAAGGCTGAGCAACTGCACGCCGGTCGGCAGCTTTTCCAGCAGCGTATCGAAACGCGCCAGCGCCGCGTCGGGCTCGCGCTGCCGCGCGAAGGCGGCCAGGAGGGTCGGCATGAGGAGCGTCAGCAGCTCGCGCGCCCGTTCGCTGCGGGTGGCGCGACGATGGCCGTGGTGCCAGCCGCGGATCAGGGCGGAGATGCCGGCCGGGTTGGTGAAGCCCATCTCCCGCAGCGTGCGCGTGGTTTCGGGATCGTCCTCGGTGCCGGTGAAGACGAGGTTGCCGCCCTCCCCGCTCAGGTCGGGTGCGCTCTCGAACAGGCGGCCGTAGTGATGCGCCACGCGGTTGAAGCAGGCGGTGAGCGCGGCGGAGAAGGCATCCAGGCTGCTGAAGCCGCTGAAGGCGGCGATTCGGCGCAGCCCGTCCTCGTCCTCCGGCAGCCGGTGGGTCTGGCGGTCCGCCACCATCTGCAGCCGGTGCTCGACGGTGCGCAGGAAGGTATAGGCATCGGCCAGGTCCGCCGCCGCGCGCCGGTCGAGCCGCCCGGCCCCGGCGAGCGCCGCCAGGGCGCCCAGGGTGGTCGGGTCGCGCAGGCTGGGGTCGCGGCCGCCCCAGATCAGCTCCAGCACCTGCACCGTGAACTCGATCTCGCGGATGCCGCCACGGCCGAGCTTCACGTCATGGCCCGCGACCGCTATCTCCGTCCCCGCCCCACGATGGCCATGCGTCGCGTGGATCTGCCGCTTGATGGAATGGATGTCCGCGATCATCGCGAAATCCAGGTGCCGCCGCCACACGAAGGGACGGATCTCATCCAGGAAGCTCTGACCCAGCACCTTGTCCCCGGCCACCGGACGGGCCTTGGTCATCGCCGCGCGTTCCCAGTTCTGCCCCATGCTGCCGTAGTAGGAGACGGAGGCCGGGATGCTGACGGCGAGCGGCTGCGCGGCGCCGTCGGGGCGCAGGCGGAGATCGGTGCGGAAGACGTAGCCCTCCTCGGTGCGCTCCTCCATCAGCTTCACCAGGTCGCGGGCGAAGCGCACGGCGGTGGACTGGGCGCGGTCCGCCTCCGGCATCGCCTCCGGATCGAAGAGGATCATCAGGTCCACGTCGGAGGAATAGTTCAGCTCCCGCGCGCCCAGCTTGCCCATGCCCAGCACGGTGATGCCGGCGCCGCGGCCGTTGCGGGCGGGCCGCAGGTCGCCGCGTGCCGCGCCCTCGCGCAGCAGCTGGCTGGTCGCCGCCTCCAGCGTCGTGTCGGCGAGGCGGGACAGCGCCTCCGTCACCTGGTCGAGTCCCCAGAGCCCGGCGAGGTCGGCGGCGGCCACGATCAGCGCGCCCTGGCGCTTGGCCCGGCGCAGCGCGGCGCCGAGCTGGGCGCGCCCGGCATCGGGCAGGACACGGCCGATCGGGTCGAGCGCCGTGGCGAAGGCCGCGTCGGGGCCTCGCTCGGCCATGCGCAACAAGGTCTGCGCCTCGCGCAGCGCGAGGTCGGAGAGGAAGGGGCTGTTGCCGCCGAGCGCGGCGAGCAGGGCCTGGCCCTCGCCGGTGGCATAGGCGCGTTCCGCCGCCCCGCGTTCCGCGAAGCTGGCGATCAGCCGTTCCGCCGCCTTCGGATCGAAGGGGTCGGGGGGGCGTTTCATCCCGGGCGCTGTCATCGGCCTTTCGTCCCGTGACGCGGCGGGGCGGTCAAGTCACGACGGTTCCAGCGCGCGATGCCGCCGACCCCGCGGCGCGCGCCGGGATGCCCCCGCCCGGGCCGGGCCGCCGGCTGCGCCGCGCGCTGAGGTGGCTGTTCCGGCGGAGAATCCTGCCGCTGCTGGTGTCGCTGACCCATGCGGCGATGACGCTGGCGGCGGCAGGGGGGCTGGTGGCCTGCGCCCTGCTCTGGCGGCTGCAGGCGGGGCCGCTGCCGGTGCCGATGCTGGCCACGGCGCTGGAACAGCTGATCTCGTCCGACGGGGTGGAACTGAGGATCGGCGCCGCCGCCCTGAGCTGGCTGCCCCCGGCCGAGTCGGGCGGGTCGCCCGCCTTGTCGCTGCGGCTCTACGGGCTGCAACTGCCGGATGCCTCGGGCAAGGCGCGGCTGGAACTGCCGGAGATCGCGGCGCAGCTGCCGGCGCGGAACCTGCTGCTGCGGGGCGCCTATGTGCCCGAGACGCTGACGGTGGATGGGCCGCTGCTGGTGCTGGAGGTGGGACCGGACGGGTTGCCGGACATGCCCCGCGCCACGCGCGGCGGCGCGGCGGCCGGGGACGGCTCGCGCGGGCCGGCGCGTCCGCTGCCGGACGAGAATCCGCTGCAGTACCTGCTGCGCCGGAGCGGCGCGCGCGACCGGCTGGCGGCGCTGCACGAGGTCCGGGTGAACGCGGCGCGGCTGGAGGTCCGGGACCATGACGGTGAGCTGCGGGCGGTGATGCAGGGCGGCGACCTGCTGCTGCGCCGCGACCGCCAGGGCGAGAATGTCGGCTTCCGGGGCGGCGGCAGCCTGCGGGTCGGGGCCGCCGAGGGCACGCTGCGTTTCCTGGGGCATATCGGGGCGGAGCCCGCCACCCTGGACCTGCACATCTCGCTGCCCGCGATGCGGCCGGCCGAGATCGCCGCGGAACTGCCGGTGCTGGCGCCGCTGGCCGGGCTGGACGCGCCGGTCGCGCTGGAGGCCCGGCTCCGCTACAGCCGTGACGGGGTGCGCGGGCAGCTCGACATGCGGGCGGGCGGCGGCACGCTGTTGCTGCCGGATGGGGGAAGCGCGGTGATCGGCGGCGGCCCGGATGCGGCGAGCCTGTCGCTGCGGCTCGACGGCGTGGATGCGGAGCGCCGCCCCTGGGGGCATGTGGAGATCGGGCTGCGCCAGGGGCGGCTGGACGTGCCGGGGCTGGGCAAGGTGCAGGTGGGCGATGCCCTGCCGGTGGCGGGGGCGTCCGGAGGCCCGCCATCCGGCACCCCGCAGCCTGGCGCCCCGCAGCCTGGCGCCCCCCAGCCTGGAGCCCCGGGAGCAGCAGGGACCGCGGGCGTGGTACCGGCGCTGCGGCTCTCCGCCAGCCTCGGGGCGCCGGACGCGCAGGGGCGCTCCTCCGGCGCGGCCGAGCTGACGCTGGGGCGCCTGGCCGTGAGCGCCGCGACCGGGGAACAGGTGTCCTTCGGCGCGGCCGCACCATCCCCGCCTTCCCGCAGGAGCGGGGGCATGGCACGCCCCCCTGTCCAGGGAGAGGCGGGAAGCAAGGCGCCAGGTCCGGATGCCGGGGCCGCGAGGCCCGTGCCGCCGGCCTCCACCGCCCCGGTTCCGCCCCCGGCGGCGGGCCCGGCCGGCGGGGAAAGCAGGATCGCGCTGCGCTTCTCGGGGCTGGACCTGCTGCGGTGGAACGTGCCCAGCGCCGGGCTGGACCTCCACCTGGGCAGCGGGCAGGTGGCGCAGCCGGACGGCACGCGCATCGGCTTCCGCCGCGTCGAGGCGGCGGTGGAGGCCGCACCCGACCGCGTGGCGCTGCAGCGGCTCCGCCTGGTCCTGGCCGAAGGCGCCGGGGCGCGCGGCAACGCGCCGGTGGCCCAGGCCCAGGGCGAGGCGCTGCGCCACGCCGAGGGATGGCGCTGGCGCCTCGGCCTGGGGGTGGACCGGACCTTCCTGCCGGACCTTGCACTCTACTGGCCGGCCTCGGTGGCGCCGGGCGGCCGTTCCTGGATCGTGGAAAACCTGACCGCCGGCACGGCGCGCGACGGGCACTGGGATTTCGGCGGGCTGCTGCCGGCGAATGGCGGCACGCCGAAGCTGGAAACGATGACCGGCATGCTGACGGTGGAGGATGCGACGGTGCACTGGCTGCGCCCCGTTCCGCCCGTGGAGCATGTGAGCGGCACGATACGCTTCCTGTCCCCGGCGGAGATCCTGGTCGAAGGGCAGGGCGGGCGGCAGCAGGGCACGGCGCTCGCCGCCCAGGAAGTGCGGGTCCGGCTCTACGACCTCGATATCGGCCAGGAGAAGACGGAGATCTCGGGCCGCGTCGCCGGGCCGCTGAACGACATGCTCCGGGTGGTGGACCATCCGCGCCTGCACCTGTTGCAGACCGTACCGATCGACCTGTCGCGGGCGAGCGGCAAGGCGAATGCCACGCTGCATCTCGCCTTCCCGCTGCTGGCCGACCTGCCGGCGGAGCGCATCGCCGTGGCGGTGAAGGCGCAGGTGACGGATGCGGCCCTGCCGGACCTGCTGCTCGACCAGTCCCTCCGCAAGGGCCGGGCCTCGCTGGACCTGACCGAGGCGGGGATGCGCCTCGACGGCACCGCCGATCTCGGCCCGCTGCGCGCGGCGCGGATGGGGATGCAGGTGGATTTCCGCGACGGCCCGCCGGGGCAGCTCGTGGTGCAGGGGCAGGTCGAGGGGCCGGCGGAGCTGGCGGCGCTGCGCGGCACGCGGTTCGACATCCTGGGCGACCGGATCGGCGGGCAGGCTGCGGTCAGCGCCCGCTTCGAGCAGCACCGCGGCGCCGACACCCAGGTGGAGGCGAAGGCGGACCTGGCTCAGGCGCGGCTGTCCCTGGCGCCGCTCAACTGGCGCAAGGCACCGGGGCCGGCGGCGCGGGCGGAGATGTCGATGCGCCTGCGCGACGGGGCGCTGCGCAGCATCGACGGCCTGCGCATCGAGGCGCCGGACATGCTGCTGCGCGGCGCGGCCGAGTTCGCGCCCGGCTCCCGGATCACCCGGCTGACCCTGGCGGAAGGGCGGGCCGGCGCCTCGCGCGTCAGCGGCCAACTGGGCTTTCCCGAAGGACCGGACGGGTTCTGGCGGATCGTGGCGCGCGGCCCGGTGCTGGACCTGCGCGGCGCCGATCCGGATTTCCTGGGCGGGCCGGAGGATGAGAAGGGTTCGGCGGAGCGCAGCGCCCTGCCGGGCTTCGACGCCGATATCGCGCTGGGCCAGGTGCTGACCTCGGACGGCCCCTATGAGCGGGTCGAGGCCCTGATCCGGCACGATGCGCGGGGGGTGCTGCGGCAGATGCAGGCCTCCGGCCGCTCCGGCGGGCAGGAGGCCTTCGCCGCCGCGGTCACGCCGCGCGCCGGCGGCGGGCGGGACCTGTCGGTGCGGGTGGCGGATCTGGGACGGCTGCTGCGGCTCACCGGCACCACGGGCGACGTGCAGGACGGCCGGCTGCGCGTCCAGGGCCGCTGGGCCGCCGACACGCCATCCTCGCCGCTGCTGGGCGAGGCGGAGCTGGAGGATTTCGGCCTGCGCGGACGGGCACGGCTGGGCAAGCTGCTGCAGGCTCTGTCGCTCTACGGCATCCCGGAGGCGCTGACCGGGCCGGGGCTGCGCGTGAGCAGCCTGCACGCGCCCTTCGCCCTGACGCGGGAGGCGCTGGGGCTGGAGGATGTGCGGCTCAGCTCCGCCTCGCTCGGCGCCACCGCCAAGGGGCGGGTGATGCGCCGGGACGGACGGCTGGAGCTGGAGGGGACGATCGTGCCGTCCTACCTGCTGAACAGCCTGCCCGGGCGCCTGCCCCTGGTCGGGCGGCTGTTCAGCGCCGAGCCGGGCGGCGGGCTGCTGGCCGCGACCTTCACGGCCACCGGCACGCTGGGCGATCCGCGGATCACCGTGAACCCGCTCTCCATGCTGGCCCCGGGGATGCTGCGGAACCTGTTCGGCAGCGGCACGCCGCCCCGGGCAGGCGCCCGGGAGCGCTGACAGGGACGGTGGCCCTGCCCGCCGGCCCCTCAGACCGGCAGCGTCACCACCGCCCGCAGGCCACCCTCGGCGCGGTTCTCCAGCGTCACGTCGCCGCCATGGGCGCGCAGGATGTTGCGGGCGATGGGCAGGCCGAGCCCGGTGCCGCCGGTCTCGCGGTTGCGGCTGGTTTCCAGCCGGCGGAAGGGCTGGAACACCGCCTCCTGCGATTCCTCCGGCACGCCCGGCCCGTCATCCTCGACAAAAAGCCGCACCACCGGGTTCTGCCGGCCGCTGGGCGGCTCCAGCCGGATCCGGGCGGCCTGGCCGTATTTCAGCGCGTTGCCGACGAGGTTCGTCAGCGCCCGCTTGAGCGCTATGGGCCGGCCCCGCACCGTCAGCCGCAGCGGCCCGGCATAGGTCAGCGCCTCCTCCGCCTCCGGCCGTGCATCCGCCTCCTCGTCCAGCACGGTGCGGCAGAGCGCGGCGAGGTCGAGGGGCACCGAGGGCTCGTCCGCCGCGTCGTCGCGGGCGAAGGCCAGGGTGGCGTTCACCATGGCCTCCATCTCGTCGAGGTCGGACAGCATCCGCCGCCGCTGCTCGTCATCCTCCAGGAACTCGGCGCGCAGCCGCAGCCGGGTGATCGGCGTGCGCAGGTCATGACCGATCGCCGCCAGCATCTGCGTCCGGTCGCCGACGAAGCGCCGGATGCGCTCGGCCATGGTGTTGAAGGCATGCGCGGCGGTGGCGACCTCCAGCGGACCGGTTTCCGGCAGGGGCGGCGCGTTCACGTCGCGCCCCAGCGCCTCGGCGGCCCGCGCCAGGTCGCGCACCGGCCGGATCAGCCGCCGCGTCGCCGCGACGATCAGCAGCGCCGCCGCCACCGTCATCACCCCGAAGGCGATCAGGAAGGTGGGCGAGTGCCAGGGCCGTGGCGGCGGCACGCGCAGCCGCAGGTTCAGCCACAGGTCGCTGTTGGGCAGGCGCAGCGAGATCAGCAGCGCCTGCCCCTTGCCGGTGCCCACCACCATCTCCCGCGGCTGCAGGCGCGGCGGCAGGTTCAGGATGGCCTCGGGCGGCAGCAGGCTGAGCAGGTCCTCGCCGGGCGTGGCGAGGCTGTGCCGGGCGGTCGGCGCGTCGTCCAGGCTAGCGGTCAGGCCCTCGGGCAGGTCCACCTCGTTCACGATCATGTCGCGCCGGTCGGGCGGCGCGATGATCAGCGTGCGCCACAGCCCCATGGCGCGGCCGGAAATCTCCCGCCGCTCGACGAAGCGCTGCAGGTCCACCCGGTCCAGCGCATGGATCAGCAGGCCCGCCGCCTGCACCAGCATCAGCGCCAGCAGCAGGAAGATCGCCGTGCGCGCCGCCAGCGAACGCGGCAGCCAGCCGATGCGCCAGACCCCCCGCCCCGGCGCCGGCGCGCCGGAAGGGGCGTCGGCGCCGGGCCTGCCGGGGACCGGCATGGCGGCGGGCGGCACCGCGGGGACCGGCGGCGCGGCGGCCGGGCCGGGGCTCAAGGCACGGGCCTCACGCCGCGCGCTCGACGCTCGCCGCCAGCACGTAGCCGCCGCCGCGCACGGTCTTGATCAGCGTCGGGTTGCGCCCGTCATCCTCCAGCTTGCGCCGCAGCCGGGACACCGCCACGTCGATCGCCCGGTCGAAGGGCCCGGCCTGCCGCCCGCGCAGCAGGTCCATCAGCATGTCCCGGGTCAGCACGCGGTTCGGCCGCTCCACCAGCACGGTCAGAAGCTCGTACTCGCCGCCGGTCAGGGAGACCTCGGTGCCGGAAGGGTCGAGCAGGCGGCGCCGGGCGGGCTCCAGCGTCCAGCCGGCGAAGCGCACCGCCTTGGGCGGCGGGTCCTTGGGTGCCGCGCCTTCGCCCGAGGCACGGCGCAGCACGGCGCGGATGCGGGCCAGCAGCTCGCGCGGGTTGAAGGGCTTGGCGACATAGTCGTCGGCACCCAGCTCCAGCCCCACGATGCGGTCCGTCTCCTCGCCCATAGCGGTCAGCATCACGATCGGGACATCGGACTGGCTGCGCAGCCAGCGCGCAAAATCCAGGCCCGACTCCCCCGGCAGCATCAGGTCCAGGATCACCAGGTGATAGCGGCCAAGTGGCCAGACGCGCCGCGCCTCCCGCGCTTCCCGCGCAGCGGTGACGCGAAGCCCTTGTTTCTCCAGGAAACGGGACAAGAGATCGCGGATTTCTCGATCGTCGTCGACGATCAGGATGTGAGGGGCAGGCTCCATGGCTGTTACATAAGCCGGGTTGCCGGGATTCGCCCGCATCTCTTGCAACGATCTGTTGCGATGCGCCCGCCCGTTGCCAGCCGTTGCACTTTCGCATGCATCATGACTTGGGTTCCGGGCCCGCAACGCCCATCTTCGGGATACGCCGCTGCCCTTCCCCCCCTCACGGGGCAGTGGTGATAGCAGGCGGCGGGTGAGCCGTACTTCCCCCTCAGGCTCCCCGCCGCCTCTTCTCTGTTCCCTGTTCTCCCCATCGGGCATATGCGTTCGCAGATCCGATACGGGTCCGTCCGTGGCATGACCCTCCAAGGAGCTCTCCATGGTGGATGTTCCGGAACAGGACAGACAGCCCTGACGCCTCTCTCTCCCATCGTTCCGCCACCGGTTTCGCCCCTGCCACCCTCCGAGCAGTTCGATGCCGACGCCCCACCCGGGCTCGATGCGGCGCGCCGCCTGCTGCTGCTGGCCGATCCGGCCCTGTCGCGAGTCGAGGAGGTTGCCGGCCCGCTGCCCTGGCGCACCCGGCCGCGCGGCTTTCCGGGCCTGCTCCGGGCGATCTGCGGCCAGATGATCAGCGACCGCGCGGCCACCGCCATCTGGCTGCGCCTCGCCGCGCTGCCCGGCGCGCTGACGCCGGAAGGGCTGCTGCGCCTCGACGATGCCGCGCTCTGCGGCACCGCCGGCCTGTCGCGCCCCAAGGCGGCCCATGCGCGCGCCCTGGCCCTGGCCGTGGTGGAAAGGCGGCTCCGCCCCGAAGAACTGCCCGGCATGGGGGATGCCGAGGCGCTGGCGCACCTGACGGCCATCCCTGGCCTCGGGCGCTGGACCGCCCAGGTCCACCTGCTTTTCGCGGAGGGGCGGGAGGACATCTTTCCGGATGGCGACCTCGCCCTGGCCGCCGGCCTCGCCCATCTGCGCGGCCTGCCGGCCCGCCCCGCGCCAAGGGAGCTCGCCCGGCTCGCCGCCTCCTGGGCCCCGCAGCGTTCCCTGGCCGCCCGGCTCATCTGGCACTGGTGGCGCCACGCCACCTATCCGCCCGCCCTTCTCCGGCCTCCGGGCTGACCGGGGGCAGCGGACCGGCCCGGCACAGGCCGGCGCCCCCTCGCCACGAACCCCTTCTCCGTGAGAAGGGATAGACCATGTCCGCCGCCACTGCCCTGCCCCCGATGCTGCCTCTTTCAGCCCGGCTGCGCGCCACCGCCGCCCCGCCCATCCCCGCCGCGCGGCGCTGGGCCGCCGCCTATGACGGCGCCGCCGGGCCACTGCTGGACCTGACCCAGGCGGTGCCCGGCTATCCGCCCCCGCCCGCGCTGCTGGCGCGGCTGGCCGAGGCGGCGGGGGAGGCCTCCAGCGCCACCTATGGCCCGATCGAAGGGGACGAAGCGCTGCGGGAGGCGCTGGCCGCTGATGTCGCCGCGACCTATGCGGCGGCGGTGACGGCGGAGGATGTGGTGATCACCGCCGGCTGCAACCTCGCCTTCTCCCTGGCCATGCCGGTGATGGCGGGCAGCGGCGAGGCGGTGATGCTGCCCACCCCCTGGTACTTCAACCACCGCATGGCGCTGGAGATCGCCGGGATCGGCGCGGTGCCCCTGCCCTGCGCGGCCGCGGACGGCTTCGTGCCCGATCCGGACCGCGCCGCCGCCTTGCTAGAGGCCAACCCGCAGGTCCGCGCCCTGGTGCTGATCACGCCCAACAACCCCACCGGCGCGATCATCCCGCCGGAGACCCTGGCGCGCTTCGCCGCCCTCTGCCGCGCGCGCGGCGTCTGGCTGGTGCTGGACGAGACCTATCGCGACTTCCTGCCGGGGAAGGAAGCGCCGCACGGGCTCTTCGCCGACCCATCCTGGCGGGACGGCATCGTGCAGCTCTACTCCTTCTCCAAGTCCTATTGCGTGCCGGGCCACCGGCTGGGCGCCATCCTGGCGGGGCCCGGCTTCCGGGCGGAACTCGCCAAATCCGTGGACACTCTGCAGATCTGCCCGCCCCGCGCGGCGCAGAAGGCCATCGCCTGGGCGGTGCCCGCGTTGCGCGACTGGCGCGAGGGCAACCGCGAGCTGATGGGCCGCCGCGCCGACGCCTTCGCCCGGCTGATGGCCCCGATCGGCCATCGCTGGCGCGTGGACGCGCTGGGTGGCTACTTCGCCTATCTGCGCCTGCCCGACGGCGCGCCGGATGCGCTGGAGGCCGCGGAGACCCTGGCCTCCCGCCATGGGCTCCTCACCCTTCCCGGCCCCTTCTTCGGCCCGGGCCAGGAACGCCACCTGCGGCTCGCCTTCGCCAATGCGCCCGAGGAGGCGCTGGCCGACCTGCCGGCGCGGCTTTCCGGCCTGGGCTGAGGCAGCATGGCCCCCGGGCGGGGCGGTTCCGGGCTCTCCCGCCGCTCCCCGCCCCGACGCCATCCCCATGGCCGGGGACCGCGCCCCTATCGCGGCAAAGCGAAGGCCATCACCTCGTCGCCGTTGCGCGAGCGCAGGCCGCCATGCCCACCCGCTGCGATCACCACATACTGCCGCCCGTCCTGGCCGGTATAGGTGAGCGGCGTGGCATTGCCGCCGGCGGGCAGATGGGTCTCCCAGAGGGTGCGCCCGGCGCGGCCATCCAGGGCGCGGAAGGCCTGGTCCGTGGTCGCGCCGATGAAGACCAGCCCGCTGCGCGTCGCCACGCTGCCGCCCATGCTGAAGATTCCGAAGGGCAGGCCGACGGGCGCGCGCAGCCCGGCCGGGCCCATGTCCCGCGTCGTGCCGATCGGACGCTGCCAGACCACCTTGCGGGTCAGCAGGTCGATCGCCTGCATCTGCCCCCAGGGCGGCCGGACGCAGGGGATGCCGGCCGGGTTCAGCCAGGGCTCCACCACGATGGACCAGGGCGTGCCGTGCTGCGGGTTGTTGGCGAAGGGCGGCTGCGGATAGGGCTGCCCCCAGCCCGCCCAGGGCTTCACCAAGCCCTGCCGCACCGCCTCCTCATAGGGCAGCATCCGCAGCTTGAAGGGCATGAAGGTGGTGTTGATGTAGAGCAGCTTGCGCCCGGGATCGATGGTCGCGCCGTACCAGTCGGCCACGCCGTCGAAGGCAGGCCAGCCGATCGTCGGCCGCTGGCCCGGCGGGGTGAAGAGGCCGTCGTCGCGCATCCGGTGGAACTCGATGCGGCAGAGCAGCTGGTCGATCGGCGTGGCGCCCCAGATATCCGCCTCCCGCAGCTTCGGCGGGTTCAGCTGCGGCATGCCCACCGAGAAGGGCTGCGTCGGCGCGTAGCGCTCGCCCGGGATGGTGCCGCCCGGCACGGGCTGTTCCCGCACCTCCGCGAGCGGCTTGCCGTCCCGCCGGTCCAGCAGGAAGAGGTGCCCCTGCTTGGTGGTCTGCACCAAGGCAGGGATGGTCGCCCCGTCCGGTCCCGGCAGGTCCACCAGCGAGGGCCCGATCGGCAGGTCGAAATCCCACAGGTCGTGATGGACCGTCTGGAAGTGCCAGCGCTCCTCGCCCGTGCTCATGTCGAGCGCGACGAGGGAACTCGAATAGCGTTCGTCGAAGGGCCGCCGCTCCGCCCCGTAATAGTCGGGCGTGGCATTGCCCAGCGGTACATAGACGAGGTTCAGCGCCGGATCGGCGGTATAGACGCCCCAGCCGTTCGGTGTGCCGCGGGTATAGACCTCCCCCGGCGCCAGCGGCTTCGTCGCCGGCTCGCGCCCCATGTCCCAGGCCCAGGAAAGCTGCCCCGTCACCGCATCGAAGGCGCGGATCACGCCCGAGGGTTCGCCGACGCTCTGGTTGTCGTAGACCCAGCCGCTCAGCATGATCCGCCCGTTCATCACCAGCGGCGGGGACGAGATGAAATGGAAGCCCGGCGGCACCGGACCCATATCCTGCCGCAGGTCCACGAAGCCGCCCTCCCCGAAGCCCTGGCAGGGCTGGCCGGTCTCGGCATCGAGCGCGAAGAGGCGCGGCAGGTCGGAGGCGGTGGAGACGATCCGGTGCGGGCAGGCCGTGCCCGGCGGCGCATCGAAATAGGAGACGCCACGGCAGGCCTGGTACACGTTGTGGCTCATGTCGCCACCCGGCGTGAAGCGCCAGCGCAGTGCGCCGGTGGTCGCATCCAACGCGATCACCTCGCGATGCGGCGTGCAGAGATAGAGGCTGTTCCCGACCTTGATCGGTGTCGCCTCGAAGGAGAACTCGTGCCCGTTGCTGTTCTCCCCCTGCCGCGGCATGTCGCCGGTGGAGAAGGACCAGGCCTGCTTCAGCCCCGCGACATTCTCCGGCGTGATCTGCGTCAGCGGCGAGAAGCGGTCGCCGGCCGGGGTGCGGCCATAGAAGCGCCAGTCGTCACTGGCGGCCGCCGCTTCCGTTCCGGCGCCGGCCTGCTGCCAGCCTGTCGGATCACCGAAGGTCAGGTGGCGCTCCGCCGTGATGCGGTAGCCCGCCGCGAAGACCAGCCCGATCAGCATGGCGCAGGCGGCCATGCCACCCCAGGCATGGCGGCGGGCGGCGCGGGGCTCCATCCCGGCGGCCCGGTGCAGGCGCCCCGCGACCCAGGGACTGCAGATCCATAGCCCCAGCACGGCGGGCGCGACGAGGCGTGGGATCAGCGCCCAGCCGTCGAACCCAACCTCCCACAAGGCCCAAAGGGTGGTCCCCACGAGCAGCAGCACATAGAGCCAGAGACCGGCGACGCGGGCGGTGGCGATCAGCATGCCGCTCAACAGCATCGCCAGCCCGGCCACGAGGTAATAGGGGGAGCCACCCAGCACGAGCAGCCATCCGCCCAGGCCGCCGATCCCCAAGCCCAGCAGGCCGAGGACAATGCCGGTGACGGTCAGCAGGGCCGTGCCACGCCGGGGCGTATCGGACCTCATCGGCCGATCCCCGCATCGGCTTCCCGGGTAGGGCGCCACGATCCGGGCTGGAACGATGGGGTGGGAGGCTGGGGCATGGGAAGGTCCTGGACTGGAGCCGGCATGCGCATGCCGGCCGACCGGAGGCGGTAGCGGCGTAAGCACAAGCCCCGCCCGTGGTTTCCGGATGGACCAAATGTATGGTGGCCGGCCCCGGGGCCGGGCGAAACCACTCCGCGGCTCCTCCCTTCAGCGGAGCCGCACGCCCTCGCCGCCCGCCGCGTCGCGTTCCAGGATGACGATCCCCGCTTCCTCCAACGCCCGGCGGATGGCCGTGCCGGTGGAACGCTGGAGTTCGTGCTGCCCGCCCTCGAAGCCGCGCACGGTGCTGCGGCTGACCTCCGCCCTTTCGGCGAGGTCATCCTGCGTCCAGTCTAGCAGGGCGCGCGCGGCACGGCATTGCCCGGAGGTCAGTGTCATCCCAACTTGTAGATGGGATGCGGATTTGCCGCGTCAATATCACCCAAAAAGGTTGAAACGGCTTACAATCACTCCATCTTGTGACCATCCGCGCCATTCAACCGGAAGGGGGAGAGCCGTGCCGCACCACACGCCGCTCATCGCGACGATCAGTGTCGGCCTCGTGCTGGCCTTCGCCTTCGGCCTCCTCGCCCACCGGCTGAAGATCTCTCCGCTGGTGGGCTACCTGATGGCCGGCGTCGCCGTCGGCCCCTTCACCCCCGGCTTCGTCGCCGATGCCGAGCTGGCCGCGGAACTCGCCGAGATTGGCGTCATCCTCCTGATGTTCGCGGTGGGGCTGCATTTCTCGCTGAAGGACCTGATGTCGGTCCGCAACATCGCCGTGCCCGGCGCCGTGGTGCAGATCGCCGTCGCCACGCTGATGGGCATGGCCTTGGCCTGGGCCCTGGGCTGGAGCCTCCAGGCCGGCATGGTCTTCGGCCTCGCCCTGTCCGTCGCCAGCACCGTGGTGCTCACCCGTGCCCTGGGCGAAAGGCGCCTGCTGGAGACCGAGCGCGGGCGGATCGCGGTCGGCTGGCTGGTGGTGGAGGATCTGGTGATGGTGGTGGCGCTGGTGCTGCTGCCGGTGGTCGGCCAGATCTCCGCCGGCGGCAGCGTCTCGGCCGGCGAGGTGGCCACGATCCTCGGCATCACCCTGGCGAAGGTCTCGGCCTTCGTCGCGGTGATGCTGCTGGTGGGCCGCCGCGTCATTCCGATGATCATGCACTACGTCGCCCATACCGGCTCGCGCGAGCTGTTCCGGCTCGCCGTCTATGCGCTGGCGCTCGGCGTGGCGGCGGGCGCGGCCTCGCTCTTCGAGGTTTCCTTCGCCCTGGGTGCCTTCTTCGCCGGCATGGTGATGGCGGAAAGCCAGCTTTCCCAGCGCGCGACCGAGGAGGCGCTGCCCTTGCGCGACGCCTTCGCGGTGCTGTTCTTCGTCTCGGTCGGCATGCTGTTCGACCCGAAGGTGCTGGTGGAGGCGCCCTGGGCGGTGCTCGGCACCATCGCCATCATCGTGCTGGGCAAGTCCGCCGCCGCCTGGATGATCGTGCGCGCCTTCGGCCATCCCAACGGCACCGCCGTCACCATCTCCGCCAGCCTGGCGCAGATCGGCGAGTTCTCCTTCATCCTGGCCGGCCTGGGCGTCAGCATGAAGCTGCTGCCGGAGGAAGGGCGCGACCTGGTCCTGGCCGGCGCCATCCTCTCGATCTTCCTGAACCCCTTCATCTTCGCCCTGGCCGAGCGCCGCCCTGCCCGCCGCTATCCGAAGGAGGAGGTGGCCGTTGCCGCCCCGGCCGACGCCTCGGCGATGGAGCGGGTGCAGGAGGAGATCCCCGGCCCCGGCGAGCAGACGGCGACCACCCTGGCCGACCACGACGTGCTGATCGGCTATGGCCGCGTCGGCCGGATCGTCGGCGACGGGCTGCTGGAGGCGGGCCGGCCGGTCCTGGTCTTCGACGACCGGGAGGATTCGCTGGAGCGCGCCCGCGCCGCCGGGGCGGAGGTGATCGAGGGCAATGCCGCCGACCCGCAGGTCCTGGCCCTGGGCAACATCGCCGGTGCCCGCCGCCTCTTCGTCACCGTGCCGGAGGCCTTCGAGGCCGGCCAGGTGGTGGAACAGGCCCGCGCGCTGAACCCGCGGCTGGAGATCGTGGCCCGGGCGCATTCCGACGCCACGGTGGAGCACCTGTCCCGGCTCGGCGCGAACCTCGCCGTGATGGGCGAGCGCGAGATCGCGCGGCGCATGCTGGAGGCGGCCCTGCCGGAGGATTCCGAGCTCGCCGCCGCCGAGCAGGCGGCCGGGCTGCTCCCCGTCCCGCGCCAAGCCGTGGCCCAGACACTGGACGAGGCCCTGAACCGGGCGCCGGACCGGGATGCCGGGCCGGCCCCGGACCGCGCCGCGAACCAGACGGCCGGGTGACACGACGCGGGGTTCACATCCGCTCCTTGATGCCGCGCCGGATCAGCCACCAGTTCACCGGATAGGTTGTGGCGAAGCCCACCACCATGGCGCCCTGCATCATCAGCCAATAGGCCCAGGCGGAAGGCTCCAGCCCCGGCAGGGCCTGGGCCGCCAGCGCCATGACCGCGAACATGCCGGCCTGATAGGCCAGCAGGGACAGCGTATCGATCTTCACCGCCGCCACCAGCCCGTCCCGGAGCCCCAGCCCGCGCATCGGCGCGACGGCGAGGTACTGGAACAGGATGCCGAAGAGATAGGCCAGCACGAAGGAAAGCCCGAGTCGGCCGAACAGCAAGGAGCCGAACAGCGTCACCCCGACGGCGGCGGCCAGCCCTTCCGCCAGGATGTCGCCCAGCGCGCAGCCCGCCCCGCAATGCGTGGCGCCCTTGAACACCGCCTGCCACATCGGGCTTCGAGAGGCCCCGTGAGAGCCGTGCCGCATGGCGTGGTGGTCCATCGGGCGGTGTTCCGCCCGTGACCCACCCGGGGAATGATGCGCGGCGGCCTCCCCGCCCCGGGCCTCTCCCTGCGGCCGCGCCCGCCCGAACCAGCCGTAGAAGACCAGCCCCAAGGGACCCCAGTAGAGCATGGTGAGCGGCCAGACCGCCTCCATCACCCCCATGGGCTGGCGCCGACCGAGGAGCAGGATGTCCAAGAGAACCGCCAGCGCGGCCAGCACCGACAGGCCGATATGGAGTGCGGCGAGGGTATTCAGCCAGTCCGGGACCACGATGCCTCCTTGGCGTGCCGGAATCTGGCCGTTAGCTCCCACCCCCCAGGGGAAGGTTTCAGGAAGGCTTCAGGAAGGTTCCGGGGAGGGTCGCGCGGGGTGGAGCCGCACGGGTGGCCCGGCTGCCCACGAAATGACCGATCTGGCCATGCCGGCGGCGTATGGGCGGCGGGAAGGGCGTGTTCAGTAGCCCTGGATCATCAGCGCCAGTTCCGCCAGACCCCAGGATGCCAGCAGGCCGAGCAGCCCGGCCATGACGGCCTCCTGGAACACCAGCGGCAAGGGGCGGCGGCGGGTCGCCGAGACACAGGGGGGAAGAGGCTGGGCCATGCCCCGATCATGCACGAACAAAACGTGAACACAATGGAAAAATGCCGGAAGGGCACCTGGCCTCCAGCCCGGTTCCCGGCTCCGGAAGCGGCGCCGGGCCGATGATGATGCGAAATATCGTGCTGCCGGCCAGGAACACGCACCGTCCCACTTTTCCGGCACGTGCCTTGCTGTACGCTCATACCATGGTCGCCAAAGCCTTCGACGAAATGAACGCTGACGGGGAGATCAGGCCGCCCTATGCGGGCCTGGCTCGCTACCTCGACAAGCACGGGCCCGGAGCCCTGGACGCCAAGAGACGGGAAGCCGAGGTGCTGTTCCGCCGCATCGGCGTCACCTTCGCCGTCTATTCGGACGGCGGCGACCCCGAGCGGCTGATCCCCTTTGACGTCCTGCCGCGCATCCTCGCCCGCGCCGAGTGGGACCGGCTTGCAGCCGGGCTGGAACAGCGGGTCAAGGCGCTGAACGCCTTCCTGCAGGACATCTACAACGGGCAGCGCATTCTGGAGGAAGGCGTGATCCCCTCCGCGCTGGTGCTGGAGAACGAGGGCTACCGGAAGGAGATGACGGGCTTCACCCCGCCTGCCGGGGTCTGGACGGTGATCTCCGGCATCGACCTCGTGCGCACCGGCCCGGACGCCTTCTTCGTACTGGAGGACAACTGCCGCATCCCCTCCGGCGTCTCCTACATGCTGGAGAACCGGGAGGCGATGATGCGCCTCCTGCCGCAGCTCTGCGCCGCGCACCGCATCGCGCCGGTGAGCCACTACCCCGAGGAGCTGCTGGAAACGCTCAAGGCCATCGCCCCGGAGGATGCCGGCGACAGCCCGACCGTGGTGGTTCTCACCCCCGGCCCCTACAACAGCGCCTATTACGAGCACTCCTTCCTGGCCGACGAGATGGGCGTGGAACTGGTCGAGGGCCACGACCTCTTCGTCAAGGACGACACGGTCTTCATGCGCACCACCGCCGGGCCGCAGCGGGTGGACGTGATCTACCGCCGCGTGGACGACGAGTGGATCGACCCCGAGGTCTTCCGCCCCGACAGCGCGCTGGGCGTGCCCGGGCTGATGCGCGCCTACCGCGCCGGCACGGTGGCGCTGGCCAACGCCCCCGGAGCCGGGGTGGCCGACGACAAGGCCGTCTATCCCTATGTGCCGGAGATGATCCGCTTCTACCTGAACGAGGAGCCGATCCTGCAGAACGTGCAGACCTTCATGTGCTCCCGCGACGATGACCGCGCCCATGTGCTGACCAACCTCGACAAGCTGGTGGTCAAGCTCGCCCGCGGCTCCGGTGGCTACGGCATGCTGGTCGGCCCGCATGCGACCGAGGCGGAGCGCGAGGAGTTCGCCGCGCGCATCCGCGCCCGGCCGGAGGACTACATCGCCCAGCCGACGCTCGCGCTGTCCACCGTGCCGACGGTGACGGAGGATGGCCAGCTCGCTCCCCGCCATGTCGATCTCCGCCCCTTCGTCCTGATGGGCAAGGAGGTCCGCATGGTGCCCGGCGGCCTGACCCGCGTGGCGCTGCGCGAAGGCTCGCTCGTGGTCAATTCCTCCCAGGGCGGTGGCACCAAGGACACCTGGGTGGTCGAGGACCGGATGGTGCAGCAGATGGGGCCGCGCGGCATGACCCAGTCGATGGGAGGCATGACGCAGTCCATGGCGCCGATGCCACCGCTCTTCCCGCCGCCCGCGCCTCCGGGCGCGACGGAGGATCAGGCCTGATGCTCGCCCGCACCGCCGACAGCCTCTTCTGGCTGGCCCGCTACAACGAGCGCGCCGGCAACCTCGCCCGGGCGCTCGCCTCCAGCCTGCGCATGGCCTCGCTCACCACCATGGACGGGGAGGACGGCGAATGGCGGCACCTCCTCGTCGCCTCCGGCACCGACACCAGCTTTCGCGGCCGCTACGAGGAATGCTCCGGCCGCGCGGCGGTGGAGTGGCTCACCCTCGACACCGGCAACCCCTCCTCCATCGCCTCCTGCCTGGAGGCCGCCCGCCGCAACGCCCGCACCGTCCGCACGGCGCTGACCGTGGACATGTGGGAAGCGGTGAACGACACCTGGATCGCGCTGCACCGCCTGGGCTCGGACGCCGTGCAGGACGACCAGCTCCCCGGATTCCTGGACTGGGTGAAGTCCCGCACCCTGGCCTTCAACGGCGCCGCGGCGGACACCATGCTGCGCGACGACGCCTGGCGCTTCACCCATCTCGGCACCATGCTGGAACGCGCCGACAACACCGCGCGCCTGCTGGACACCCGCCACATCCTCTTCGGCCCACAGCATCCGGAACACCACCTGCAATGCCAGGCGGTGCTGCGCTCGCTCTCCGCGCTGCGCGCCTACCAGTACATGTACCGCTCGCGGATCGAGCCTTCCCGCGTCGCCGAGCTCCTGCTGCTGCGGCGGGAGATGCCGCGCTCGCTGCGCTTCTGCTACATGCGGCTCGACCGCACGCTGGCGGATATCGAGGCGGAGGAGACGCTGATCTGCGGCGATTGCCGCACCATCTCCTCGGGCCTTCTCGCCCGCGTCAGCGGCAGGCCGGTCGCGGACATCCTGACGCCCGGACTGCACGGCTTCCTGACCGCCGCGATCAACGAGCACACCCGTCTCGGCGCCGAGATCAGCCGCTGCTTCCTCAACGGCTGATCAGGAAGGACGCGGGAGCATGACCTATTGCGTCGGGCTTTTCCTCCGCCAGGGGCTGGTCATGCTCTCGGACACCCGCACCAATGCGGGCGTCGATAACATCGCCACCTTCTGCAAGAACTACGCGGTCAGCGTGCCGGGGGAGCGCATGCTCTGCCTGCTTTCCTCCGGCAACCTCGCCATCACCCAGGCGGTCTGGAACCGGCTGCAGGAAGGCGTCTTCCTGGAGGGCCAGCGCCAGACCCTGCTCACCGTCTCCTCCATGTTCCAGGCGGTGCAACTGGTCGGCGCCGCCGTCCGCGCCATCTACGCGACGGACGGGCCCAGCCTCTCGGCGCACCGGGTGGGCTTCTCCGTCTCCCTGATGCTGGGCGGGCAGATCGCGGGCGGGCCGATGCGGCTCTACCTCGTCTATGCCGCCGGCAACTTCGTCGAGGCCACGCCCGACACGCCCTTCCTGCAGATCGGCGAGACCAAGTACGGCAAACCCATGCTGGACCGGGTGCTGACGCACGAGACCGGGCTGGTGGACGGCATCAAGCTGACCCTGATCAGCATGGACGACACGCTGCGCTCCAACCTCACCGTCGGCCTGCCGCTGGACCTGTTGGTCTATGCGGAAGGCAGCCTGCGGATCGGGCTGCAACGCCGGATCAACGAAGACGACCCCTATTTCCGTGCCCTGCGCGAGAACTGGTCAAGCCGCCTGCGGGACACCTATGCCAGCCTGCCGGTGCCGGACTGGCTTCCAACCGGCGAGCCGCCGCCCATCCCGAGCTGAGGCGCCACGAGGCTCCCCGGGCGCGCGGCAGCTTTTCTTCTTTGTTTCGCAACCACCGGCTGCTAGGGCGAAAGGTGATGACGCCCGCGAGCAGCCAGCCGACGCCTCCGCGCCGGCGACGAGACGCGGCGTTCCCGAGCGGTATGCCGCGGAGCGCCCATCACGCCAGGATCGAGGGACGATCCCTGGCCCACCGAGGCAGCGGCCTGAAGGCCCGCGGTGCCCTGGCGCTTGCCAGCGGATTGCTGCTGGCCGCGCCGGCCGCCCTGGCCAGGCCGGCGGAAAGCAAGCCGCCCCGGTCGGAACGCCCGGTGCGGGAAACCGGAGGCAGCCCGCGCGCCGCCTGCCTGTCGGCGGCACGGGAGGCGGAGGCCCGGAACGGCCTTCCTCAGGGCCTGCTGGTGGCAGTGGCGCTGGCGGAGTCCGGGCTGCACGCCTATGCGCTGAATATCGGCGGCCGCTCCTATTTTCCCGATACCTCCGAGGCCGCCCGGCGCCTCGTGGCCGGCGCCCGCCCCGGCCAGCCCATCATGGCCGGCTGCGTGCAGGTGAATGCCCGGGTCCATGCCGCGCGCTCCGACTGGCCGCTCGACCCGGCCCGCGCCACCGACTGGGCGGCCCGGCATTTACGCGCCAAGTACGACAGCACCGGCGACTGGGGTGATGCGATCCGGGCCTGGAACGGCGGCAGCCCCCGTACCCGGGACGAGCTGGTCTGCCGCGTCCAGGCGAAGCTGCAGGTGGCGAACCCGGCCTCCCGCCTGCTGGAGCGGGAGCAGTGCGGCACGCGTTTCGCCCGGGACCGCCGCAGCGGTGCGGCGCTGCTGGAGGTAGCCGAGGCGGGGGATCGCTGAACCCACGGCCGCCTTGCGGGAAGATTACGAAAACCACCAAGGATTTTCTCGCATAAAGTGTTAATCATGCCCTTTCAGACAACCTGGAATGGGCAAGATACCCGAATGCATGATTCCAGTTGGATCCTGTCGCTCTTCGGCGCCTTTGTGCTCGGCTGGCTGGCGCTGCTGGGTTTGCGTATCCGACGCCCTGTCACGCTGAAAGCCGATGGCCAGGGCAGCATGGTTTCCGGTGGCCGCCTGCGCACGACCGCGACGCCCTTCGACGATTCCGAGCCCCAGGGCACGCTTCTGGCCGACCATCTCGAACTGCCCGTCGTGCTGCACTATGCGCGCCCCTCCGGGGCCGTGGATGTGGTGGAAGCGCGGATCGGGCGGCTCTTCGGCCATCACGATGGCAAGGGCCTCCGGATCGGCAGCCTGCAGACCCTGCCCGACCAGCCGAAGGGCTTCCGCCGCAACCTGCAGTTCTACCGGCTGCGAGGGCTGGAGGACCCGGCCACCGGGGTGGTGATGGTCGGCGATGCCGACAAGGCACACTGGCTGGCGCAGAAGGCAGGGCTGCTGAAGCCTGCCCGGGAGGCGGCTGCGGTCCGGCCGGGATAGGGCCGCCTTCGCGCATCGCCGCCTCGTTCCGGCATCCCCACCGGGCGCGACCGCGCCCCGGCCCTCCCTTCCTCCTGGCATCGCCCGGCCCGCTGTGGCGTTGTCCCCTCTCTGCCAGGACGGGCCGCCGCGTGAATTCCCCACCCCACCCCGAAAGCTGGATGCGCGTTACCCCGCTGGGCCTCTATTGCGAGCCCGGCGATTTCCATATCGACCCGTCACGCCCCGTCCCCCGCGCGGTGGTCAGCCACGGCCATGCCGACCATGCGCGCCCCGGCCATGGTGCCGTGCTTGCCACACCGGAAACCTTGGCGATCATGGAATCCCGCTTCGGCGAGGGGAATGCGGGACGCGAGCAGCAGGCGCTGGGCTATGGCGAAGCCCTGACCCATCGCGGCGTGCGCGTCACCCTGGTCCCGGCCGGTCATGTGCTGGGCTCGGCGCAGATCGTGCTGGAATGGCAGGGCAGCCGCATCGTCGTCTCCGGCGACTACAAGCGCCGCCACGACCCGACCTGCGCGGGCTTCGAGCCGGTGACCTGCGACGTCTTCGTCACCGAGGCCACCTTCGCGCTGCCGGTCTTTCGCCATCCCGACGCCTCGCACGAGGTCGCCCGGCTGCTGAAGAGCCTCGCCCTCTTTCCGGAGCGCGCGCATGTCGTCGGTGCCTATGCGCTGGGCAAGACGCAGCGGATCATCGCCCTGCTGCGCCAGGCGGGCTACGACCGGCCCATCCACCTGCATGGCGCGCTGTGGAACCTCTGCGCCCTTTACGAGCGCCTTGGCATCCCGCTCGGCCCGCTGGAGCCGGTGCCCAAGGGGCTCAAGCGTGGCCATCCGCCGATCCTGGCCGGCGAGATCGTTCTGGCCCCTCCCTCGGCCGAGGCCACGCCCTGGTCGCGCCGCATGGCCGATCCGGTGACCTGCGCCGCCTCGGGCTGGATGACGGTGCGCCAGCGCGCCCGGCTGCGCGGCGTGGAACTGCCGCTGATCATCAGCGACCACGCCGACTGGGATGAATTGCTGGCCACCTGCGCCGAGGTCCAGGCTCCCGAGGTCTGGGTCACCCATGGGCGCGACGACGCGCTGATCCATGCCCTGTCGCTGCGCGGCGTGCGGGGTCGCGCCCTGCACCTGATCGGCCGCGAGGAGGATGACGACGCCCTGGAGGCTGCCCCGCCGGAGGAAGGCGCGCCGTTGGAAGGCGCCCCGGAAACGGTCCCGCCGGAGACAGCTCCACTGCCCGCGGGTGGCGGCTTCGGCACGGATGCCTCGCCTAGGGATGTGGCCCGATGAGCCTGCCCGCCTTCGCCGAGCTGCTGGAGCGCCTGGTCTTCACCCCGGGCCGTCTCGCCAAGCTCGCCCTGATCCGCCGCTGGTTCGACGAGCAGCCCGATCCCGAGCGCGGCGTCGGCCTCGCCGCCCTGACCGGGGAACTGGTCTTCAGCGCCGCCAAGCCCTCGGTGATCCGCGCCCTGGTGGCGGAGCGCACCGATCCCGTGCTCCTCGCCCTGTCGCAGGACTATGTCGGCGACTTCGCGGAGACGGTGGCGCTGATCTGGCCCGAAAGGCCCGGCACCAACGCGCCGCCGCCGATGCTGAGCGAGGTGGTGGAGGGGCTGGAGCTCGCCACCCGCGCCGAGGTTCCGGCGCTGATCGAGACCTGGCTCGACAGCCTCGACAGCAACGGGCGCTTCGCCCTGATCAAGCTCGTCACCGGCGCCCTGCGGGTCGGCGTCAGCGCCCGCCTCGCCCGCGTGGCGCTGGCCGAGTGGGCCGGCCGGGGCGTGGAGGAGATCGAGGAGGTCTGGCACGGCGTCGCCCCGCCCTACATCCCGATCTTCCGCTGGCTGGAAGGGCGCGAGCCGAGGCCGGATCCTCGGGATGCCCCGGTCTTCCGCCCGCTGATGCTGGCCCATCCCCTGGAGGAGGCCGATCTCGGCGCCATCGAGGCCGCGCCGGAGGACTGGCGCGCCGAGTGGAAATGGGACGGCATCCGCGTGCAGCTCGCCGCCAGCCCAGGCGGCGTCCGGCTCTGGTCCCGCACCGGCGAGGATGTCTCGGGCGCCTTTCCGGAACTGCTGGAGGGCCTGCCTTTCCACGCCACGCTGGATGGCGAGCTGCTGGTGGTGCGCGACGGCGTCGTCGCCCCCTTCGCCGACCTGCAGCAGCGGCTGAACCGCAAGGTGATCACGCCGAAGATGCAGCGCGACTTCCCGGTCGCCGTGCGCCTCTACGACCTGCTCGTGGATGGCGCGGAGGACCTGCGCCCCCTGCCCTTCGCCACGCGGCGCGGCCGGCTGGAGGAATGGTTCACCCGGCACCGGCCGCCAGGGATGGACCTGTCGCCGCTGGTCGCCTTCTCCTCCCTGCGCCACCTGGCCGAGCTGCGCGAGGGCGCCCGCGCCGCCTCGATCGAGGGGCTGATGCTCAAGCGCGCCGACAGCCCCTATGTCGCCGGCCGCGTGAAGGGGCTGTGGTGGAAGTGGAAGCGCGCGCCGCTCACCGTGGATGCCGTGCTGATGTATGCCCAGCGCGGGCACGGCAAGCGGTCGAGCTACTATTCGGACTACACCTTCGGCCTCTGGCGCGCCGCGGAGGACGGGACGGAGGAGCTGGTGCCCGTCGGCAAGGCCTATTCCGGCTACACGGACCAGGAACTGGTCTGGCTCGACCGCTGGATCCGCGAACACACCACCGGACGCTTCGGCCCGGTACGGGAGGTGGAGAAGGCGCTCGTGCTGGAGGTCATCTTCGACGCTGCGCAGCTTTCGGGCCGCCACCGTTCCGGCGTCGCCATGCGCTTCCCCCGCATCGCCCGCATCCGGCGCGACAAGCCGGCCATGGAGGCGGACCGGCTGGAAACGCTGCTGGCCATGGTGGAGAACCGGACCGAGACGGTGGACTGATCCTCGCCGTGCGCTGGCGAAGCCGGGGCGTACCAGGGCGCCAGCAGGGGCTCCGGCACGCGGCCCAGGCGGATGCGGCTCAGCGCAACCCGCTCTTCTTCTCCACCACCAGCGGCACGCGCGTGCCGGTGGGCGGGTTCAGCGCCGCCGTCCCCTCGATATCATCGTCGCGGCGTTCTTCCCGCCCCGTCGGCGCGCCCAGGTCGGCAGGATCCGGCGTCCCGGCGGTGGCAGCGGCCAGGGCGGCCATTTCCGCCGGCGAAAGGCCGCCCGTTTCGCCCTGCGGCACGTAGTCCTGCCAGCCTGCGCCTCGCCACTCGCGGCGGCGGTCCTCCAGGTCCGCCGCGCCATGGTCACGCAACACCGCCATGGCATGGTCGGCCTCCGCATCCTCCAGCTCGGCGGTGAGCACGATGCCGCCACGGCGGATTCCCTCCGAATAGGCGTGGCGCTCCTCGTCCGGCATGAAGAGATGGCGCAGCGAGGCCCAGAAGCCTTCCTCCTCCGCCGCATCCGCCGCATCCGCCCCGTCGGCGGCGTGCACGGCGATGCGGCGGCGGTCCAGCCCATCCTGCTGCACCAGATGCTCGATGACCAGTTCGACATCCTCACGCCGGTCGAACAATCCCGACACGATACGGGCCATGCTGGTGTCTCCCCTGGGGCATTTCCCGGCGGTCCGGGCGTTCCGGCCGGAGGCGCGGGCGATGTTCCCCGCGCGGCCCCGTGCCACATGCCGGGGGAAACGGCCGGCCCGCGCCGTCAGTTGCGGCCCATGATCACGGCATGGCGGCCGGATGGCGGGAGCGCCTGCCATATCCGCGAACGGCGCCTGCCATATCCCATGGGGGCCTTGCCCCGGGGCGGGGCCGATGCGAATGTCCGCGCCACCCTCCCGCCCTCCCGGCAGGCCGCGGCCCCGCGCCGTGCCCCGCCCCAGGGCGGCCCGAACCCGCTGCCGGAGAGGATCCGCAATGGCCAAGATCAAGGTGAAGAACCCCGTCGTCGAGCTCGACGGGGATGAGATGACCCGCATCATCTGGGGGTTCATCAAGGACCGCCTGATCCTCCCCTATCTCGACATCGACCTGAAGTACTACGACCTCGGCATCGAGTACCGCGATCAGACCGACGATCAGGTGACGGTGGACGCCGCCAACGCCATCAAGCAGTACGGCGTCGGCGTGAAGTGCGCGACCATCACCCCGGACGAGGCGCGGGTGAAGGAGTTCGGCCTGAAGAAGATGTGGAAGTCCCCGAACGGGACCATCCGCAACATCCTCGACGGCACCATCTTCCGCGAGCCGATCATCTGCCAGAACGTGCCCCGCCTGGTGCCGCACTGGAGCAAGCCGATCGTGGTCGGCCGCCATGCCTATGGCGACATCTACCGCGCCGTCGAGATGAAGGTGCCCGGCCCCGGCAAGGTCACCATGACCTACACGCCCGAGGGCGGCCAGCCGCAGGAGATCGGCGACTTCCCGTTCAAGGGAACGGGCGTCGCGATGATGCAGCACAACCTCGGCTCCTCGATCGAGGGCTTCGCCCGCGCCTCCTTCAACTACGGCCTGGCGCGCAACTTCCCGGTCTATCTCTCGACCAAGAACACGATCCTGAAGGCCTATGACGGCACCTTCAAGGACACGTTCCAGACGATCTTCGAGAACGAGTTCAAGGCCGAGTTCGACAAGCGCGGCCTGACCTACGAGCACCGGCTGATCGACGACATGGTGGCCGCCGCGCTGAAGTGGGAAGGCGGCTATGTCTGGGCCTGCAAGAACTACGACGGCGACGTGGAGTCCGACATCGTGGCGCAGGGCTTCGGCTCGCTCGGCCTGATGACCTCGGTGCTGCTGGCGCCGGACGGCAACACCGTGGAATCCGAGGCCGCGCACGGCACGGTGACGCGCCATTTCCGCGAGCACCAGAAGGGCCGCGACACCTCCACCAACCCGATCGCCTCGATCTTCGCCTGGACGCGCGGCCTCGCCTATCGCGGCCGCTTCGACGGCACGCAGGACCTGGTGGACTTCGCCAACGCGCTGGAGCAGGTCTGCATCGAGACGGTGGAATCAGGCCACATGACCAAGGACCTCGCCATCCTGATCGGCAAGGACCAGCCCTGGCTGAACACCCAGGCCTTCCTCGCCAAGCTGGACGAGAACCTGAAGAAGAAGATGGGCTGATCCGGCCCCTCCTCGCCGGAACAGAAAGGGCGGGCGCCTCCGGGTGCCCGCCCTTTTCCGTTTCCGGGGCGGCTGCCGGGCGGGATGAAGCCTTCTTCCATCGCGTGACCGGGGCGCCCGCGCGGAAGGCGGCCCGCCACGAGGCGGGCGGGACGGGATCGGCGCTCCCCCTCCCCTGGCATGGCGGCTCTCGCCTCACAATCGGCTCAGAATCGCTCCCCTTTCCCGCCCTCGCCCGATCCCGCGGCAACAGGACGTGCCGCCAGCCGTTCATGCCCTGACGGCGCGGCCGCTCCATCGGGCCCGCGGCAGGCATCCTCGTCGGCCACGCCCTGCATCCGCGCCCCTTCCGGAAAGGACGACCAGTTCATGAGCACGAACGGCCACGATCCCTATGCGATGCGCGATCCACGCCAGCAGTATCCGCGCCCGCCCTTCCCGAAGCAGCCGCAGAACGCGCCCGGCGAGCTCCACCGCATGGAACCGATGCCCGACCATGGCGAGAACAGCTATCGCGGCAGCGGTCGCCTGCCGAACCGCAAGGCGCTGATCACCGGTGCCGATTCCGGCATCGGTCGCGCCGCCGCCATCGCCTTCGCGCGCGAGGGTGCCGATGTCGCCCTGGGCTACCTGCCCAGCGAGGAAACGGATGCGCGCGAGGTGGCGAAGCAGATCGAGGCCGCCGGCCGCAAGGCCGTCCTCCTGCCGGGCGACGTGTCCGACGAATCCTTCTGCGAGAAGCTGGTGTCCGATGCCGTCGCGCAGCTCGGCGGGCTGGACATCCTGGTCAACAATGCCGGCAAGCAGACCGCGGTGAAGGCCATCGCCGACCTGACCACCGAGCAGTTCGACGCGACCTTCAAGACCAACGTCTATGCGATGTTCTGGATCACCAAGGCAGCCCTGCCGCACATGCTGCCCGGGGCCGCCATCATCAACACGACCTCGATCCAGGCGATGAACCCCTCTCCTGCACTGCTGGACTACGCCCCCACCAAGGCCGCGATCATGAACTTCACCAAGGCCCTGGCGAAGCAGGTGGCCGAGAAGGGCATCCGCGTGAATGCCGTGGCCCCCGGCCCCTTCTGGACGCCGCTGCAACCCTCCGGCGGCCAGCCGCAGGAGAAGATTGAGGAGTTCGGCGGACAGACCGTCTTCGGCCGCCCCGGCCAGCCCGCGGAGCTCGCCCCCGCCTATGTGCTCCTGGCCTCGCAGGAAGGCAGCTTCATGACCGGCGAGGTGATCGGCGCCACGGGCGGCAGCACGCCGTTCTGATCCGGGCCACCCCGGAGGGCCGCCGCCGGTCGCGGCGACCCTCCGGAGGCATCGCCGCCGCCGGTCGCGATCTTCCGGATGCAGCCGGCGGCGTCGCCAACGGGGAAGAACCGCCGCCCCGCCCCCTTTCCTCCCTGTCAAAGCGTGGCACTGTGCGCGTCCTGCGCCGCCCGGCCGGGCGGCCCTTCCGAGCCCAGGATGATTGCCCCATGAAGCGCCGCGACCTCGCTTCCGCCTCCCTTGCCCTTCTGGGTTCCCCGCTCCTCGCCCGCCATGCCCTGGCCCAGGGGGCTGCTGGCTCCGGCGAGGGCAAGCCGCTGGTCATGGCCATCGGTGGCGCGATCAACTCGATCGACCCGCATTTCTTCTCTGCCACGCCCAACCACACCGTCGCGAACCACATCTTCAGCCGCCTGATGGAACGCGACCGCAAGGGCAACCCGGTCCCCGGCCTGGCCCTGTCCTGGACGCCGGTCTCGGAGACCGAGTGGGAGTTCAAGCTCCGCCCTGGAGTGAAGTGGCATGACGGGCGGGATTTCACGGCCGACGACGCGATCTTCACCTTCGCCCGCGCCCGGGACGTGCCCAACAGTCCCGGTGGCCTGGGCCCCTACCTCTCCTCCATCGCCGAGGCGAAGGCGCCAGACCCGCTGACGCTGCGCGTCACCACCAGGGGTCCGGCACCGCTCCTGCCGCGCCAGTTGCAGCAGGTCCATATCGTTTCCCGCCATGTCGGGGAGGGCGCGACCACGGACCAGTACAACAGCGGCAAGGCCGCCATCGGCACCGGTCCCTACAAGTTCGTCCGCTACGTGCCCGGGGACCGGCTGGAGCTGGTGCGCAACGAGGAATACTGGGGCCCGAAGCCGGAATGGACCCAGGTGACCCTGCGGCAGATCACCAATCCCGGCGCCCGCGTCGCGGCGCTGCTGTCGGGCGACGTCGGCATCATCGACACGCCGCCGGCCAGCGACCTGCCGCGCCTGCGCAACTCGCCCCAGGTGACGGTGGAAACGGCGCCCGGCCTGCGCCTGATCTACCTGGGCCCCGACTTCTCCCACGCCACCAACCCGCCCGAGGTGACGACCAAGGACGGCAAGCCCTTCGAGAAGAGCCCGCTCCTCGACCTGCGGGTGCGGCGGGCGCTGAACATCGCCATCAACCGCCAGGCCCTGGCCGAGCGGGTGATGCAGGGCATGGCTGCCCCCACCGGGCAATGGATGCCGCAGGGCAGCTTCGGCTACGCTCCCGGCGTGCCGGTGCCGCCCTATGCGCCGGACGAGGCGCGGAAGCTGCTGGCCGAGGCTGGCTTCCCCGAAGGCTTCCGCATCGCCCTGCGCACGCCCAACGACCGCTACCCGAACGATGCCGAAACGGCGCAGGCGGTGGCGCAGATGTGGACGCGGATCGGGGTGCAGACCCGCATCGAGGCCATGCCCTGGAGCGCCTATGTCCCCCGCGCCACGCGGCAGGAATACTCCATGTGCCTGTGGGGCTGGTCGAGCAGCACCGGCGAGGGCAGCAACGTCATGAACAGCGTGCTCAGCACCTACAACAAGGAGAAGGGCCGCGGCTCCTCCAATGACGGCCGCTACTCCAATCCGGAGTTCGACGCCCTGACCGATGCGGCGCTGTCCACCATCGACGACACGAAGCGTGAGGCCCTGATCCAGAAGGGCGTGGCCATGGCGATGGGCGACGTGGCGTTGATCCCGCTCTTCATCCTCACCAATGCCTGGGCGACGCGGAAAGGCCTGGCCTATGCGGCCGGGTCCAGCGAGATGACCCTGGCCATGGATG
This sequence comes from Roseomonas mucosa ATCC BAA-692, assembly GCF_000622225.1. Taxonomy (GTDB): domain Bacteria; phylum Pseudomonadota; class Alphaproteobacteria; order Acetobacterales; family Acetobacteraceae; genus Roseomonas; species Roseomonas mucosa. The sequence continues at coordinate 148,836 of NZ_JHWD01000007.1, forward strand.
TGCGCTCCGCCTGATCGACAGGGAGGGGCCTCCCGGCCCCTGCCCTCTTCTTGGTGCTGATTTTCGATTGCAAATCACAGCAAATACACAACCTGTGATTTATTTTATCGCAGTTTGATGCCCGCCCACCTGTTCATGCGCTTTTTTGATCCTGTCTTGTAAAATAAAGCTAACATCGTAATATCGGCTCCGGGGGAAGGATCAAAAGCATGAACTCTTCGCTGTTGCTGGTCGCCGTCCACTTCTTGCCGGAAATTTCCCGCGCCGTGGCACACGCCCAAGGGAGCGAGACAGCCCGCCAGGTGACGCGCGTGGTCTGCGCCGTCGCCGGCACGCGCAATCCTTTCCTGGCGCTGCGAAGGATCGAGGCCGATATGGGCCGGGCCGCCGCCCTGCGGATCCGCCTCGCCTCGATCGCCTGCGACCGCGAGATCGCTCTCGCCGAGAGTCGTCACCGGGCCCGGAAGGGCCAGGCCGACACGCGCCGTTCCTTCCCGGGCCGTGCCCATGCCGTCGGACTGGCGCTGACCCTCGGCGCCGGCTTCCTGTCGATCTTCGCGCTCGGCCTCGGGCGGAGCCAGGCGGCGCTCGCCGCCCCGCGCCTGGCCGGGCCTGTCGCCAGCAGCCTGTTGCTCGCCGCCATGCTGATCGCCGCCCTCGGGATCACGACGCATCCCGATGGTTCCGAGGAGATGGCGGTGCTCGCCCCGGCATCACAACCGGCCGACGCGCTGATCCTGCAATCGGAGCCGGCGCCGAAGGCCGAGATCATGCGCCCGGCCTGATCCGGCCCGCCGCGCCATCCACCGGGCGGCTCCACGATACCGGGCAGCTTGTCGCCACCGGCATCCACGCAACGAAACTTGTCTCCCTCCGTATCGACGGATGAGCCAGGGCGATATTGTCCGCGCGGCGGCCTTTCCCGTCGTCGGCCCCACCGCCGGGCCACCCGGATCTGGAGTAGCTTCATGCGCGTGATTGTCGTCGGGGCTGGCATCCTGGGCTCCAGCCTGGCCTATCACGCGGCGCGCGAGGGTGCCGAGGTGATCCTCCTCGACCCCATGGTGGAGGGCCGCGCCACCGCGGCGGGCGCCGGCATCATCTGCCCCTGGGCCAGCCGCGTCACCGATCCGGACTGGTACCGGCTCTCGGGCGGCGGGGCACGCTACTATCCCGCGCTGGTGGAGCGGCTGGCCGAGGATGGCGAGACCCAGCTCAGCTATCGCCGCGTCGGCGCGCTCTGCGTGCCCGGCGACGAGGGCGGCCTGGACGAGGCCGAGGCCCGCACCCGCATCCGCGCCGAGGACGCCCCGGAAGCGGGAGAGATCACCCGCCTGATGCCGGACGAGGCGCGCGCCCTCTTTCCGCCACTGCGCCCTGGCCTCGCCGCCCTGCATGTCGGCGGCGCGGCGCGGGTGGATGGCCGGCTGCTCGCCACCGCCATGCTGCGCGCCGCGGAACGGCACGGGGCGCAGATCCACCGCTTTCCCGTGGCGGCGCTCCAGGCCCGGGACGGTGCCGTGCGCGGCGTGACGCTGGAGAACGGCATGGCGCTGGAGGCGGACGAGACCGTGCTCGCCGCCGGGGCCTGGGCGCCGCCGCTGCTGGCCCCGCTGGGGCTGGAGTTGGCGGTGCAGCCGCAGCGCGGCCAGATCCTGCACCTGCGCTTGCCGGGGGTGGACACGCGGCACTGGCCGGTGCTGCTGCCGATGAGCAGCCATTACCTGCTGGCCTTCGACGACAGCCGCGTGGTGGTCGGCGCGACGCGCGAGACCGGCTCGGGCTTCGACCACCGCTTCACCGCCGCCGGCATCCGGCAGGTGCTGGACAATGCGCTGGGCGTCGCCCCCGGCCTCGCCGACGCCACCTTGCACGAGATGCGGATCGGCTTCCGCCCCATGGGGCCGGATATCCGTCCCCTGCTTGGCCGGGCGGCGGGGTTGGAGGGCCTCGTCATCGCCAACGGGCTCGGCGCGGGCGGGCTGACCATGGGCCCCTATGCCGGCGCCCTGCTGGCGCAGCTCGTCCTGACCGGCCGGACGGAGATCCCGCTGGAGCCCTACGACCCGCTGCGTCGCTGATCCCGCCCCGGCGTCCCGGTCCGGTGGGGAAACCCGCCTCGCCGGCCTCGCGTTTCCTGGGCTGGAAGGCTGGGAGAACCCGCAGATGATCGACGAGAAGTTCGCCAACCGTGAGGACCGCCCCTTCCCCACGGACGACCCGATCCAGCAGGACCCGACGATCCGCCGTCAGGCCCATAGCCGCAAGGCCGCGAAGCGTGGCGACGATCCCGCTGCCGGCACCGCCGCCGAGCCGGTCTCGCCGGGCGAGTACCAGGCCGGGGATACCAGTGAGCTGGCCCAGGCTCTCGGCGGCCCGGTGGACATCTCGCCCATCCGCGGCCGCCGGATGATCGAGCGCGAAGAGGAGTAGTCCCCTACAGGCCCCGTTCCGCCCGCCAGAGCAGCCAGGGTGTGAGTTCCGGCACGCGCTTCGGCGCGGCGGCAGGGCCGGCCAACCGCAGCCGCACCTCCGGCCCGTCCGGGATGCGGAGGCTCACCCCCAGGTCCAGCATCCGCCGCGTCAGGTCGATCTCGCCCCCCAGACCCAGCAGCAGGTCCGTGGCCGAGATCTCGCCCGACACGATCCGGGCGCGCCCGTCCTGCAGCCGCAGGGCCATGGTCAGACGGCTGAAGGGCGTCTCACCCCCGGCCAGTGCCTGACGCAGCCTCGCCTCCGCCTGGGCGCCCGGGGCCCTGGCCGCCTGAAGGGCCGCCTCGCCATCGATCCCCAGCAGCACCCCCTGGCGCAGTTCCAGGCTGCCCTCGCCGCCCAGCGTGGCCAGCATCGCCGAGGGGCTGCGGCCCTGGGCGGATAGGCGGAAGACCGCATCCCCCATCCCGTCCCGCAGGTCGAGCGGCCAGCCCGTCAGCGTCCCTTCCAGCGTGGTGCCGGCGACCCGCCCCTGGAGCTCCACCTGCGGCACATCCTCCGCCGCATGCAGCACCAGCCGGCCCGAGGCATCGCCGCCCCGCAGCCGGCCGCGCGCGACATCGACTTCCAGCAGGCCGTCCAGCAGCCGCACCGTGCTCTCGCTGTCCTCCAACAGGGGGCCACCCCAGGGACCGATCCGGCCGGCGGCCACGGCCACATCCAGGTCCAGCAGCCGCAGAGGGTCCAGCGGCAGCGGCCGCGCATCCAGCACTGGCGCCGGCAAAGGCAGGTCCTCCGCCACAAGGCGACCTGTCAGGCGCGGGCGGATGGCCCCCGCCTCGCCACCCGCGAGGGCCAGGGAAAGCTGCCCGCCCGTGCGCAGGGTGCCCGCCACCAGGTCGAAGCGGTCGCTCGACACGCCCTGTGGCCCGGCGGTGAAATTCGCGATCAGCGACATAGAGCCCTGGCCCAGCCAGCCCTCCGCGCCCTCCCAGCCGGTGAGGTCGCGCACCAGCCGTGGCACCCCGGGATGCCGCAGGGTGACATAGCCGGCCAGCTTCCGCTCCGGCAGGTCCAGCACCCCGCTGCTGTCCAGCCGCAGGTCGGACCAGTCGCCCTCCAGCCGCAGGCCCAGCGCATCCAGCGGGCCGCCGCCGGAAAGGCGCAGCGTCAGCGGCGCCCCGGCCAGCCGCGTCCCATCCGGCCAGCTGCCGGGCAGCGCCGCGAAGAGCGGGCGCGGGTCCGGCGCCGCCACCTCCAGCATCAGGTCCGACAGGCGCGGCTGCGCGCCCAGCATCGCCACGCCGGAGGCCGTGACATCCGCCCCCGCCACCCGGCCGGTGAACTGGCGCAAGGTCAGCCGCCCGGCCTCCAGCGCCGCGTCGAGCCCGGCGCGTTCCGCCGTCACCCCGCGCAGCCGCACCCGGTCGGCGGCAAGGCGCAGATTGGCGTCGAAGCCGCCCAGCTCGGCCGAGAGCGCCTCCCAGCTCCGCCCCGGCGCCAGCAGCCCATCCAGGTCGAGGTGATCCAGCGTCACCCCCAGGCCGAAGGAGGGCCGCGGCGCCCCCGGCGCCTGGACCACGCCGCCGGCGGGTGTCGCCATGCCCCCCGGCCCCGCACCGGCCGTGGCGGAGGGAGCCTGCCCGGCCCCCGCCTGGGTTCCTCCGCCCGGCGTCCCGGTGGCCTGGGTCCCGGCCGCCGGGGTTCCGCCAGCCTGGGGCGCGTTGGCCTGTGGTGCATTGGTCTGGGATGCGCTGGGGGATGCGCTGGGGGATGCGCTGGGCTGGGTCTGAGCCCCGCCCGCCGCCCCGCCGCCCGGCCCCGCACCCTGGCCCGTGCCGGTCCTGCCGCCCGCGCCCTGCGGTGCGCCACCCGGGCCGCCCCCAGGCTGGGCCGCGCCGCCCTGGCCGGCGGCGGAACCCGCCCCTGGCGGCGATGCGAAGCCCTGCCGGAACACGCCCGCGCCGGACAGGCGCGTGCCGTCCACCGTGGCGCTCAGCTCCGGCACGGCCACCTGCCCGTCCTCGATCACCAGCCGGGCACGGCCATCCGCGTGTTGCAGCCGGTCCGGCGCCAGGCTCGGCAACGGCCAGCCCAGCGCCGCCAGCGTCGCCCGCAGCTCCTCGCTGCGGAAATCCAGCACCGTCTCCAGCCGCTTGCCGGCGGTCGCGCCGTTCATCGTCACCTGGGTCTCGCCCGGCAAAACGGCGGAGGCATCGGTCAGGCTCAGCCGGTCCCCGTCGCGGAAGACGGAGGCACGCAGGCGCCGCAGCGGCACGCCGCGCAGGGTCGCCGCCTCCACCGAGAAATCCAGGCCGAAGGGCAGGCCGCCGCCGGCGCGCAGGCTGTTCTGCCAGGGATCGAGGTTCAGCCGCCCGGCCGCCAGCGACAGGTCCAGCCGGGGCTGCGGTCGCAGCCGCAGCGTCATCGCCCCGCGCGCCGGGTTGCCGTTGAAATCGAGGTCCAGCCCATCCGCGATGATCAGGTCGGCCGAGGCGGAAAGCCGCCCCTGCGCACGGAAGGGCCCCGGCGGCCCCGGCAGCATCAGCGAGAGATCCGGCCCCGAGGCCTCGATCCGCCCCTCCAGCCCGCCCTCGGGTGGCAGGGTGCCGCGCGCCGCGAGCGTGGTGCCGCCGGAAGACAGCGTCAGGTCCAGCGGCATGGTGCCGTCGAAGCCCGCCCGGCCCAGCGTGGCGTCGAAGCGCACCTCCCTCCCGGCCCAGACCTCCATGGGCACGAAGCTGCCGGTGGCGCGCATCGCCTCGGAATAGGAGCCGGCGGAGAGCTTCGCCCGCACCCGTTCGAAGACCATGCTGCCGATGGTGAGACGGCTGTCCACCACCTCCGCCTGGAAGGAGGCCAGCGAGGCGGAGAAGGCGAAGCTCGGCACCGGCGGCCAGGGCAGGCGGATATCCGCCCCGACCAGCGTCAGCTCGCGCGGCGCCATGCGCCCGGCCAGCAGGGACCAGCCATCCAGCTTCAGGTTCAGCGCCCGTGCGCCGAAGCCCAGCGAGGCTTCCGGCAACCCGACCGTGACGCCCTCGGCCTCCAGCATCGGCTCCGGCAGCAGGGTCAGATGGACCGGGCCGGACAGCGTCACCGCCATGCCCAGCCGCTGCGCCGCCAGGCTGGCGAGCTGGCCGCGCCAGGCGGTCCAGTCGAGCAGGCGTGGCGCGAACCAGAGGCCGGCCAGCGCCAGGGCGAGCACCGCCGCCGCCGCCGCGCCGAGGCGGCGTGGGGTGGTCATCGCGGCAGGTCCTCCCGTCCCGTCAGGGCTCAGCCCCTCCCCTTCACGTCACCCCAGCCGCCGCCGCCCGGCGTTTCCAGGCCGAGGATGTCGCCCGCCTCCAGCGCCGCACGGTCGCAGCCGCGCATCGGCTCGACCCGGCCGTCGCGGCGCTCGACCCATTGCCTGCCGGGCGCGCCCGGGGCGCCGCCCTCCATGCCATGCGGCGCGACCTCGCGGCGGGAGGCGACGATCACCGCCTCCATCGGCTCCAGGAAGCGGATGCGGCGGCGCGCGCCGTCTCCGCCATGCCACCGCCCGACGCCGCCCGAGCCGCGGCGGATGGAGAATTCCTCCAGCCGCACCGGGTAGCGCATCTCCAGGATCTCCGGATCCGTCATGCGCGTGTTGGTCATGTGGGTCTGCACCGCACTCGCCCCATCGAAGCCCGGCCCGGCGCCGACTCCGCCGCAGACCGTCTCGTAGTACTGGTAGCGCGCGTTTCCGAACAGAAGGTTGTTCATCGTCGCCTGGGCGCAGGCGCAGGCCCGCAGTGCACCCAGCAGCGCATTGGCCACGGCCTGCGACACCTCGGTGTTCCCGGCCACGACGGCGGCTCCCCCTCCTGCCCCGCCGGGATGCGGCGACAGGAAGCTGCCCTCCGGCACCACGATGTCGATGGGCACGAGGCAGCCGTCGTTGAGCGGGATCTCCTCCCCCACCAGGCAGCGGAAGCCGTAGAGCACCACCGCCCGCGTCACCGCCGGCGGCGCGTTGAAGTTGTCGCCGCGCTGCTTCCCGGTGCCGGTGAAGTCCACCACCGCGCGCCGTGCCGCCCGGTCCACCCGCACCGCGACGCGCAAGGGCGAGCCGTCGTCCATGGTATAGGCGAAGGCCCCGTCGCCCAGTCGGTCGAGCACGCGGCGCACGCTTTCCTCGGCATTGTCCATCACGTGGCGCATATAGGCGCGCACCGTGCCGAGCCCGTGCTCGCGCACGGCGCGGCGCAGCTCCTGCACCCCGGTCTCGTTGGCTGCGACCTGCGCCTTGATGTCGGCAACGTTCACGTCCGGCGAGCGCGCCGGGTACTTCGCGGCGCCCAGCAGGGCACGGAACTCCGCCTCGCGGAAGCGTCCCTGCTCGACCAGGAGGAAGTCGTCGATCACCACCCCCTCCTCCTCCAGCACCCGGGAATCCGGCGGCGTGGAGCCCGGCGTCAGCCCGCCGATATCCGCGTGGTGGCCGCGCGAGCCGACGAAGAACAGGATCTCCTTCTCGTCCTCGTCGAAGACCGGCGTGATCACCGTGACATCCGGCAGGTGCGTGCCGCCGTTGTACGGGTTGTTCAGCGCCACCACGTCGCCTGGCCGCAGCGTGGCGCCGCGCGAGCGGATCACCGTCCGCACGCTCTCCCCCATCGCGCCCAGATGCACCGGCACATGCGGCGCATTGGCCACCAGCCGCCCCTCGGCGTCGAAGACGGCGCAGGAGAAGTCGAGCCGCTCCTTGATGTTCACGGAAAGCGAGGTGTTCTGCAGCACCGTGCCGGTCTGTTCGGCGATGCTCATGAACAGCGCGCCGAACAGCTCCAGCATCACCGGGTCGGGCTTCGACGCATCGGCCAGCACCGCGTTCGCCCGCGCCTCCACCCGGCGGAGGATCATGTGGTTCAGCGCCGTCACCTCGGCCTGCCAGCCGGGCTCCACCACCGTGGTCGCATTCGCCTCGCGGATCAGCGCCGGCCCGCGCACCGTGTCGCCGGCCAGCAGCGCCTCGCGGTCCAGCACGGGGGCGCGGTGCTCCCGCCCGCCAGTCCAGAGCGCGACCCCGTCGATCACCGGCACGGCCTCGCCGGCGGGGCGGGCGGCGAGCCTCGGCTCCTCCACCGTCTCGCCCGCCGCGATCGCCTCGGCGATGCAGGCTTCCACGATCACCGCCCGCTCCGGCGAGGCGAAGCCGAAGCGGCGGCGATGCGCCTCGGTGAAGCTCGCCAGCACTGCCTCGTGGTCCCCGAACTCCACCGGCAGGAAGGCATCCGTCCCGGCATAGCGCAGATGCAGGCGCCGCTGCACCGAGAGCCGCGCCGCCGCATTGCCCTGGCGCAGCAGCTCCGCGCGCCCTTCCTCCGCCAGCGCGTCGAGCCGCGCCGCCAGATCCGCCATGTCCTCCGGCGACAGCGGCTTCTCCACCGCCGCCTCGCGGATCACGCTGGCATCGGCCAGCCCCATGCCATAGGCCGAGAGCACCCCGGCGAAGGGATGCACGAAGACCGTCTCCATCCCCAGCTCGTCCGCCACCAGGCAGGCATGCTGCCCGCCCGCCCCGCCGAAGCACTGGAGCGTGTAGCGCGAGGCATCGTGCCCCTTCTGGATGCTCACCTGCCGGATCGCATGCGCCATGTTGGCCACCGCGACGCGCAGGAAGCCCTCGGCCACGGCGCGCGGGTCCATCTCCGCCTCGCCGGTCGCCGCCGCGATCTCAGCGGCCAGCGCAGCGAACTTCTCCCGCACCACCCCGGCATCCAGCGGCTGGCCGCCATCCGGCCCGAAGATCGCCGGGAAGTGCTTCGGCTGCACCTTGCCGGTCATGACATTCGCATCGGTGACGGTGAGCGGTCCGCCGCGCCGGTAGCAGGCCGGCCCCGGCACCGCCCCCGCGCTTTCCGGCCCGACGCGGAAGCGCGCGCCGTCGAAGCCCAGCCGCGAGCCGCCGCCCGCCGCCACCGTGTTGATCGCCATCATCGGCGCGCGCATCCGCACGCCCGCCACCTCGGTTTCGAAGGCGCGCTCGAACTGCCCCGCATAGAGCGCCACATCCGTGCTGGTGCCGCCCATGTCGAAGCCGATGATGCGGTCGAAGCCCGCCATGGCGGCGGTGCGCGCCGCGCCGACGATGCCGCCCGCCGGGCCGGACAGGATCGCGTCCTTGCCCTCGAAGCCAGCCGCATCGGCCAGCCCGCCGGAGGAGCGCATGAAGGAGAGCCGCGCGCGGTCCTGCTCCGCCCGCCCTTCCGGGTTCAGCTCCCCCGCCACCTGCGCGACATAGCGGCGCAGGATCGGCGAGAGATAGGCATCCACCACCGCCGTGTCGGCGCGCGGCACGAGGCGCGGCAGCGGCGAGGCCCGGTGCGACAGCGAGACCTGGGCGAAGCCTTCCTCGCGCGCCAGGACGCCGATGCGCTCCTCGTGCGCCGGATTGGCCCAGGCATGCAGCAGCGCCACCGCCACGGCGGGGATGCCGTCCGCCTTCGCCGCCCGCAGCGCCGCGCGCGCCGCATCCTCGTCCAGGGGCTCGATCTCCCGCCCCTGGGCGTCGAGCCTGCCGCCGATCTCGGCCACGCGCTCATGCAGCAGCGAGGGCAGGCGCACATCCAGGTCGAAGAGGCGCGGCCGCGCCTGGTTGCCGATGCGCGGCAGGTCGGCGAAGCCCCGGTTCAGGATCAGCAGCACCCGCTCGCCCTTGCGCTCCAGCAGCGCATTGGTGGCGACCGTGGTGCCCATCTTCACCGCCTCGACCGCCCCGGGCGGCAGCGCCTCGCCCGGCGCCAGCCCGAGGATCGCCCGGATGCCCGCCACCGCCGCGTCCCGATAGGCCCCGGGATTCTCGGACAGCAGCTTGCGCGTGCTCAGCCGCCCTTCCGGGTCGCGCGCCACGATGTCGGTGAAGGTCCCGCCGCGATCCACCCAGAACTGCCAGCCCGCCATCGTCCGATCCCCATCCTGCGGCCTCCGGGGCCGGAAGCCCCGGGTCGCCTCGCGGCGCACGATGCGCAGCGCCCCGCCGCGCGGCAACCCGCCCCGGCCCCCGGAAAGGGCCGGAAGCGGCAGCGCATGCCGCGCGTTTGCCTTCCACGCAAGCTCAGGAGCACCGCATGACGCAGCAATCCGCCTACGAACTGTTCTATTGGCCCGGCCTGCCCGGGCGCGGCGAGTTCGTCCGGCTGGCGCTGGAGGCGGCGGGGGCGCCCTATATCGACCATGCCCAGCAGCCCGGCGGCATGGCGGCGATGCAGGCGCTGCTGGAGGACCCGGCCCTGCCGCGCCCGCCCTTCGCGCCGCCCTTCCTGCGCGACGGCAGGCTGCTGATCGGCCAGACCGCGGCCATCCTGCTGCATCTCGGCCAAAGGCACGGGCTGGCGCCGGCGGAAGAGGAAGGCCGCCTCTGGTGCCACCAGATCCAGCTCACCATCGCCGACCTGGTGGCGGAGACGCACGACACCCACCACCCGGTCGCCTCCGCCCTCTACTACGAGGACCAGAAGCCCGAGGCCGCCCGCCGCGCGAAGGATTTCCGCGACAACCGGATCCCGAAGTTCCTCGGCTGGTTCGAGCGCATCCTGGCCGCCAACCCCGCCGGTCCTGCCCATCTGGTGGGCCATGCCCGGAGCTATGCCGACCTCTCGCTGTTCCAGACCGTGGAGGGGCTCCGCTATGCCTTCCCCCGCGCCAGCGCCCGGGCGCTGCAACAGACCCCGCATGTCGCGGCCCTGGCCGCCTCGGTGGCGGAATGGCCGCGCATCGCCGCCTACCTCGCCAGCCCACGCCGCCAGCCCTTCAGCCAGAACGGCATCTTCCGCCACTACCCCGAGCTGGACGGATAGGGTCGGCGGCCGGTTCCCGGACCGGAAACACCGCTGACGGATTGCCTCGCAAGGCACGTCGCCCAGGGAGCGGCCCCGTGCTATGTACCATGGCGAGAGCTGGGATCGCACAGGTCGTCGGATTTGAGTTTCTGGGGCAAGATCATTGGCAGTGCGCTCGGCTTCGCGGTCGGCGGCCCCTTCGGCGCCATGCTCGGCGCTTCGCTGGGCCATGCTGCCGACGAAGGCGCGCTGCGCGGCGCCCTGCCGGGTGGCGCCAACCTCGCGGGGCTGCTCGGCTCGCGCGAGACGGTCTTCGCCATTGCCGTCGTGGTGCTTTCCGCCAAGCTCGCCAAATGCGACGGCCCTGTGCGGCGCGCCGAGATCGCCGCCTTCAAGACGCAGTTCCGCATCCCGCCCGAGAACATGAAGGAGGTGGGCGAGCTCTTCGACCGCGCCCGCGACAGCGCCGAGGGCTACGAGCCCTATGCCCAGAAGCTCGCCGAGGCCTTTGCCGGCGAGAAGGGCATGCTGGAGGACGTGCTGGCCGCCCTGTTCCGGATCGCCACCGCGGATGGGCCGCTGAACCAGGCGGAATACCGCTTCCTGGGCAATGTCCACCGCCTCCTCGCCCTCGACCTGCCGGCCTGGGAAAGAGCCAGCCAGGGCCGCCCGCGCGAGCACGCCCATGCGGAATACGGCCGCGGCAGCGCCAACACCCCCGCCGTCAGCGAGGGGCCGGACCCCTATGCCACGCTGGGCCTGGCCCCCGGTGCCAGCAACGAGGCGGCGCGTGCCGCCTGGCGCGGCCTGATCCGCGAGAACCACCCGGACGCCCTCGCCGCCCGCGGCATGCCCGCGGAGCTGGTGCGGCGCGCCAGCAGCCGCATGGCCGAGATCAACGCGGCCTGGGACCGGATCAAGCGGGAGCGCGGCCTTTGACGACCAGCCACCTGTCCATCCGGGACCTGCCGAGCCCGAACCAGGACGACCGGCCGGACGGCATGCCGGTGGACATGCTGATCCTCCACTATACGGACATGGAAAGCGGCGCGGCCGCCATCGCGCGGCTGCGCGACCCGGTGGCCAGGGTCTCCTCCCACTATGTGGTGGAGGAGGACGGAAGCATCTTCCGCCTGGTGCCGGAACATCGTCGCGCCTTCCATGCCGGCATCTCGCACTGGCGCGGGCACGATACGCTGAACGGCCGCTCGATCGGGGTCGAGGTGGTCAACCCCGGCCATTCCTGCGGCTACCGCCCCTTCCCCGCGCTCCAGATGGCCGCCCTCTGCGACCTCTGCCTGGACATCCTCGCTCGCTGGCCCATCCCGGCCCGCAACGTGGTCGGCCATTCCGACGTGGCGCCGGACCGCAAGATCGACCCGGGCGAGCTTTTCGACTGGCAGGGCCTCGCGGCCAACGGCGTCGGCCTCTGGCCCGCCGGCGTATACGGCCATTCCACCCGGCCAGCCGGCGACGGCATCGCCCGCGCCCTGCCGCTCCTCCAGGCCATCGGCTATCCGGTGGACCCGGGACGCCCGGAGATCGTCCTCTCCGCCTTCCAGCGCCATTGGCGGCAGGAAACCGTTTCGGGGGAGGCCGACTCGGGCACCCTCGCCCGCATCGAGGCCGTCGCGGCACTCTGCGGCATCGCGTCCGGGAACTGACCGCCCGAAGCTGGAGCGGAAGAGGCCGGACGGTGAAAGCCGTCCCGGATTGCGTCGCCACTCCCGCTTGCTTCGATTCGCCGGAAGCCCCATACCCCGCCCCGCCAGATGGTCGGACGGCCGCGGTTCGGGCGCAGCCCGAATCGAGGAAAGTCCGGGCTCCACGGAAAAGCGGTGCCGGCTAACGGCCGGCGGGGGTCAAACCCCAGGGAAAGTGCCACAGAAAACAGACCGCTCGGCCGGATCGGCACCCCCGTGGTGCCGCAACCCTGCCGGGTAAGGGTGAAAGGGTGCGGTAAGAGCGCACCGCGCCCCCGGCAACGGGGGCGGCACGGTAAACCCCACCGGGAGCAAGACCGAATAGGGGCGGCCGGCGAGCGCGGCGGATTCGTCCGTTCCGCGTCGGCGCAGAGGTTTTTCCGCCTCGCCGCCCGGGTTGGTCGCGTGAGGCGCGTCGCGAGGCGCGTCCCAGAGGAATGGTCGTCCATCGTCCGAGAGGGCGGTGACAGAACCCGGCTTACAGACCATCTGGCGCCCTCCTCCCTTCAATCACCCGCATAAGTTGTTGTTTCGCTGGGTCGGAGCTTGAAGCAAGCTCCGCAAACCCCTGTTTTTTCATGTGTCACGCCTGCAACACTACCCCTTAACCACGCACCATCTCGTGCAGGGCTCGTCTTCGTCCTTGGCGGGACTCCATCGCCCATGATATCCCGTGTCATCCCGTGAGGCTCAGATCCTGAGGGGGGCTGAGGGGCCTGCGGGTGGTCGGGCGAGCCGGTGGGATCGGGGGGTCCCGCCGGCCGCTGTCCCGATCGGATCAGGGGGATGGCCGGTTCGCGCCTGCGCCGTTCCTGGAACCCTTGGGGGAGGGGGATGATCGACGCGCATGTCCCTCTTCCTGGGCACCATCACCAACAAGCTGGACAAGAAGGGGCGCGTCTCCATTCCGGCCCCGTACCGCTCGTTGATGGCCCGGCTGGGCGTCGAGGAGCTGATCCTGCGCCCCTATCACCTAGACCCCTGCGTCGAGGGCTGGCCGCAGAGCGCCTTCGAGCAGTATTCCGCCGACGCACAGCCGGCCGATCCCTTCGAGGACCCGCAGGACGACCTGTTGCTGACCCTTTTTTCCCAGGCCGAGAGCATTCGACCGGATTCCGAGGGGCGCGTGGTGCTGAGCGAGGCACTGATCGCCTATGCCAACCTCAGCGAGAGCGTGGCCTTCGCCGGGCTGGGCAAGAAGTTCCAGATCTGGGAGCCCAACACGCTGAAGGAACGCCAGACCGCCGCCATGAAGGCGCGGCAGGAGAAGCAGCGCGCCCGCGAGGCCCTGCAGACCGCCCTGGGCATCGACGGCCGCCGCGCCGGCAGGGACGAGGCATGAGCGACGGCCTCGACTTCACCCGGCGCCAGGGCCATGCCCCGGTGATGCTGCGGGAGGTGCTGGACAGCCTCGCCCCGCGCGATGGCGGCCACTATCTCGACGGCACCTTCGGCGGCGGCGGCTACACCGCCGCGATCCTGGAGTCCGCGGACTGCACCGTCTGGGCAGTGGACCGCGACCCGGACGCGATCGCCCGCGGCGCCGCCCTGGCGGAGCGCTTCGCCGGCCGCCTGCGCCTGATCCCCGGCCGCTTCGGCGACCTCGCCGCGCTGGCCACGGAGCATGGCATCCCGCCGCTGGACGGCGTGGTCTTCGACCTCGGCGTCTCCTCCTTCCAGCTCGACGAGGCCGGGCGCGGCTTCTCCTTCCGCGCCGAGGGGCCGCTCGACATGCGGATGGAGCGCGAAGGCCCCTCGGCCGCCGATCTCGTGAACACCCTGCCGGAGCGCGAGCTGGCCGACATCCTCTGGCAGCTCGGCGAGGAGCGGCATTCCCGCCGCGTCGCCCGCGCCATCGTCGCCGCCCGGGCCGAGGCGCCCATCGCCACCACGCTGCGCCTGGCCGAGATCGTGCGCGGCGCCGTGCCGCGCGATCCGTCGGGGATCGATGGCGCCACCCGCTCCTTCCAGGCGCTGCGCCTGAAGGTGAACGACGAGCTGGGCGAGGTGGAGCGCGGCCTGGCCGCCGGTGCCGAGGCCCTGGCCCCGGGCGGGCGTCTCGTCGTCGTCGCCTTCCACTCGCTGGAGGACCGGATCGTGAAGCGCTTCCTGCGCGACGCCAGCGGCCGCACGCCCGCCGCCTCCCGGCACGATCCCGCCGCCCTCCGCCCCCGGACGGAGGCCCAGCGCTTCCGGCTGCTGACCAATTCCGCCCTCCGCCCCGAGGCGGAGGAGACCCGTTCCAACCCGCGCGCGCGCTCCGCGAGGCTGCGCGCCATGGAGAGGCTTGCCCCATGATACGCCCGCTGACGCTGCTCACTCTTCTCGCCGCCAGCGGGGCGGGACTGCATCTGTACAAGGTGAAGCACGAGGTCGCCCTGCTCGACCGCGAGCTGGCCCAGATCCAGGCGCAGACCGAGGCCGCCAAGGCCCGCACCGGCATCCTGAAGGCGGAGTGGCAGCTCCTGAACGAGCCCGAGCGCCTGCGCCGGAACGTCGAGCAGTACCTGCCGCTCGAAACCATGCAGCCCGGCCAGTTCATCCGCGCCGCCGACATCGACAAGCGCCTGCCGCAGGCCGTGGCCTTCGCCGGGCCGCGCAACCTCTTCGCCGTGCCGGCCGACACCGCTGTGGCGGCCGCCGAGACGGCCGGGCAGGACGAGGCGGCGCCGGCCGCCGCCGCTTCCGCCGCGCCAGTCGCGTTGGCCTCCGCCGCGGCCACGGCCGCCCTGGCGGTGCGCGCCGCCGAGGCCACGCCATCCGCCCGGAGCAGCGAGCCCGCCTCGCCGGTCAAGACGGCCGAGAGCCCGGCCCGCACCAGCCCGCGCAAGACCGAGACGGCCGAACGCCCCGCGCGCCGCGAGACGGAACCCGCGCGCCGCGAGCTGGCGCGCCATGCCGAGCCCGCGCCCCGCGTCCTGGAAGCGGTGGAGCGCCGCGAGCAGACGCCGCGCGCCGTGCCGGTGGCCGCCCGGCCCGCTCCGGTTCCGCCGCCCCGTCCGGTCGCGCCGCAGATCGCCCAGGCCGCTCCCATCCCGAGCCAGGGCCGCCCGCTCTACCGCCCCGCCATGGCTGCGCCGGCGGCCCCTGTCCCCGGTGCCTCCGCCCTGGGCGGCGTGCGCAGCATGCTCGCCCCGCCGGTGCCGCTGGCGCCGCCCGTGCCCGTCGCCTCCGCCGCCACGCGATGAACCCGCCCCGCGCCCCGAAGGCCTACGACGCCCCGCCGCTGCTCCATACCCGTGCGCGGGTGGAAGGCCGGAACCCCGGCGGGCATGGCGGCACGGGTGGCCGCGGGCGCGGCTCGCAGCCGGACCTCGCCCGCCGTGCCGCGCTGGAACGCTCGCGCGGCCGGCTGGTGATCACCGCGCTGGGCTTCGGCCTGCTCTTCGCGGCGGTGGGCGCCAAGCTCACCCTGGCCACGCTGATCGACCCGCGCGAGCCGCGGCGGATCGCCATGCGCCCCAATACCGGCGCACCCGTGGCCACCGCCGCCTCGCGCGCCCCGATCACTGACCGCAACGGGGAGATCCTGGCCGTCTCCCTGCCGGTGACGGAGCTGGTCGCCAACCCGAGGGTGATCGACAACCCGGCCGATGTCGCCGACAAGCTGATCAGGATCCTGCCGCAGATGGAGCGCGACAAGCTGGTCGCGCGGCTGTCGGGCGACCGCCAGTTCGTCTACATCGCCCGCGCCCTGACGCCGCGGCAGACCCAGGCGGTGAACGACCTCGGCGTGGCCGGGCTGGAGTTCCACACCTCCGAGCGCCGCTACTATCCGCAGGGACGCGCCGCCGTGCACGTGCTCGGCAACGTGGACGTGGACAACGAGGGCGTCTCCGGCGTCGAGCGCTTCTTCAACGAGCGGCTGCGCCTGAAGCCCGAGGAGGAGCTGCGCCTTTCCCTCGACGTGCGCGCCCAGGTGGCGATGCGCGATTCGCTGCAGCAGGCGATCAACGACTTCAACGGCATCGGCGGCACCGCGATCCTGGAGGATGTCCGCACCGGCGAGATCATCACCATGATCTCGCTGCCGGACTACGATGCCGGCGACATCGGCGGCGCCACGCCGGAGCAGCGCTTCAACCGCGCGACCGTCGGCACCTACGAGCCCGGCTCGACCTTCAAGCTGCTCACCGCTTCGATGGCGCTGGAAAGCGGCACGAGCAACATCTACAGCAGCTTCGACGCCAGGAACCCGCTTCGCATCGGCCGCTTCACGATCCGGGACTTCCAGGGCAAGAACCGCGTCCTCTCCTTTCCCGAGGTCCTCGCCTACTCCTCCAACCTCGGCGCCGCCCGCATGGCCTGGGCCGCCGGGCCGCAGCGGCAGCGCGACTTCCTGCTGCGCATGAACATGCTCTCGAAGCTGCACCTGGAGTTGCCCGAGCTCGCCACGCCGCTGGCGCCCCCGGCCTCGCTGTGGAAGGAGGCGAGCACCTACACCATCGCTTTCGGCCAGGGCATCAGCGTCACGCCGCTGCACGTGGTCAACGCCATCTCCACCATCGCCAATGGCGGCATCCTGCGGCAGCCGACCCTCGTGGCGCAGCCGCCGGGGGTGGAGCGCCCGGGCACGCGCGTGATCTCGGAAGCCACCACCGCCATCGTGCGCAAGCTGATGCGCCTCGTGGTGACGGACGGCTTCGGCAAGACCGCCGAGGTCCCCGGCTACTTCCCCGGCGGCAAGACCGGCACGGCGCAGAAGGCCGGCGCGCATGGCGGCTACGTCCAGGGCAAGCGCATCGCCGCCTTCGTCGCCGCCTTCCCGATGCAGGCGCCGCGCTACGCGATCTACATGATGATCGACGAGCCGAAGCCGAACGCGAAGAGCTACGGCTACGCCACCGCCGGCTGGGTCGCAGCGCCCGCCGCCGGCCGCGCCATCGCCCGCGTCGCGCCGATCCTGGGCATGGTGCCGGACGATCCCAAGGACCCGGCGATCAACCAGGCGCTCTACATCCCGCTGCAGCCCGGCCGTGGTCCTGCGCCTTCCGCGCCGGCGGCGAGCAAGCCCGCCCAGGCTTCCGTGCCCGCCACCACCCGCCCGGCCTCGACCCCGATGCGCGCCACGCCGCCGCCGGCCACCACCACGCCGCCCGGCACGCCGGAACACCCCGCGCGCGGCCCGCTGCGCGTCACCGATGCCAGCGACTGGCGCAACGCGGAGGCGTCGCCGCCACGATGACGACCGCGACCGCCCCAGGGCATGGGGATGCCGCGATCGCTCTCGACCGGCTCGCGCACACCATCGGCCTTTCCCTGCCGCCAGGCATATCCGGGACCACTGCCCGCATCGCCGGGGTGACCGCCGACAGCCGCGCCGTGGCGCCGGGCTTCCTGTTCGCCGCCCTGCCCGGCTCGCGCAGCGACGGGCGCGCCCATATCGGCGATGCGGTGGCGCGCGGCGCCGTTGCCGTGTTGGCGCCGGAAGGCACTGCCTGGCCGGAGGGCGTGCCCGCCCGCCCGCTCCTCGCCGCTCCGGACGCCCGCCGCGCCCTGTCGCTGGCCGCCGCCGCCTTCCACGGCGCGCAGCCGGAGGTGCTGGTCGCCGTCACCGGCACCAACGGCAAGACCAGCACGGTCGATTTCCTCCGCCAGACCTGGACCCTGGCCGGCCGCCGCGCCGCCTCGCTCGGCACGCTGGGCCTTGTCGCGGAGGGCTTCCCGCCCGGCCCCTCGCTGACCACGCCGGACCCGGTGACGCTGCACGCCACGCTGGCGGAACTCGCCCGGAACGGCGTCACCCATGCGGCGATGGAGGCATCCTCGCACGGGCTCGACCAGCGGCGCCTGGACGGGGTCCGCCTCGCCGCGGCGGGCTTTTCCAACCTGACGCGCGACCATCTCGACTACCACGGCGGCATGGCGGGCTATCGCGCCGCCAAGCTGCGCCTCTTCGGGACCGTCCTGCCACCCGGCGCCCCGGCCGTGGCCAATGCCGACATGGAGCCGGAGACGCTGGCGGCCCTGCGGAACATCGCCCGCGACCGGGGCCTGCGCCTGCTCACCGTGGGCGAGGCCGGGCTGGACATCCGCCTGCTGCGCCACGCCCCCCTGCCCGAGGGCCAGGCGCTGGAGATCGACGTCTTCGGCCGCCGCGCCAACCTCACCCTGCCCCTTCCGGGCCGCTACCAGGCCGACAACCTGCTGATGGCCCTCGCCCTCGCCGTGGCCACCGGGATCGATGCGGAACGGGCCATGCCGCTGCTGGAACGGCTGCGCGGCGTGCGCGGCCGCATGGAGCTCGCCGCCCGCCTCGCCAACGGCGCCGCCGTCTATGTGGACTATGCCCATACCCCGGACGCGCTGGAGCGCCTGCTCGCCGCGCTGCGCCCGCATGTCGGACCGGGCGGGCGGCTGCATGTGGTCTTCGGCGCCGGCGGCGACCGCGACCCGGGCAAGCGCCCGCTGATGGGCGCGGCCTGCGCCCGCTTCGCCGACCGCTGCTGGGTGACCGACGACAATCCCCGCTCCGAGAACCCCGCCGCCATCCGCGCCGCCGTGCTCGCCGCCTGTCCCGGCGGCATCGACGCGGGCGACCGCGCCGCGGCCATCGCGGCCGCCCTGGAGGACCTGCGCCCTGGCGACGTGCTGGCCGTGGCCGGCAAGGGACACGAGAGCGGACAGACCATCGCGGGCGTGACCACGCCCTTCGACGATGCCGGGGTGGTGCGCCGCCTCGCGGGGGCGGCGGCATGACCGGCACCCCACTCTGGAGCAGCGAGGAGCTGCGCGAGGCCACCGGGGGCAGCATCCCCGAGGGCATCGCCGCCACCGGCCTGTCGATCGACACCCGCAGCCTGCAGCCCGGCGACCTCTTCATCGCGCTGCGCGACCAGCGCGACGGGCATGACTTCGTGGCCGCGGCCCTGGATTCCGGCGCCGCCGCCGCGATGGTGGACCGCCTGCCGCCGGAGGTGCCGGAGCAGGCGCCGCTGCTGCGCGTCGCGGACACGCTGGCCGGGCTCGCCGCCCTGGGCGCCGCCGCGCGGGCGCGCTCCACGGCCCGCTTCGCCGCTGTCACGGGAAGCGTGGGCAAGACCACGACCAAGGAGATGCTGCGCCAGGGCCTCGCCGCCCTGGCCCCCACCCATGCGGCAGTGGCCAGCTACAACAACCACTGGGGCGTGCCGCTCACCCTGGCCCGCCAGCCGCGCGACGCCGCCTATGCGGTGATCGAGATCGGCATGAACAACCGGGGCGAGATCGCCCCCCTCGCCCGCCTCGCCCGGCCCGAGGTGGCGGTGATCACCATCATCGCCGCCGCCCATGTCGGGCATCTGGGCTCCGAAGCGGAGATCGCCGAGGAGAAGGCCGACATCCTGGCCGGCATCGCCCCCGGCGGCACCGCCGTCTTCCCCGCCGACGGCCCGCATGCCGCGCGGCTGGCCGAACGCGCGCGCGAGGCCGGTGCCCGGCTGGTCAGCTTCGGCGAGGCGGAGAGGGCGGATATCCGCCTGCTCGACTGGCAGGGCACGGCCACCGGCTCCATCGCCCATCTGTCGCTGCACGGCATGCGGCTCGGGCTGAAGCTGCCCGTCCCCGGCCGCCACATGGCGCTGAACGCCCTGGCCGCCCTGGGCGCGGCCGAGGCGCTGGGGGCCGATCCGGTGCGCTTCCTGGCCGCGCTGGAGGGCTTCTCCCCCACCGCCGGGCGGGGCCAGCGCCAGGCGATCCCGCTGGAGGAGGGCGGCGAGTTCCTCCTCCTGGACGAAAGCTACAACGCCAACACCGCTTCGGTCGCCGCCGCCCTGGCCGTGCTGGCCGCCCAGCCCACCCCGCCCCCGGGGCGCCGCATCGCCGTGCTCGGCGACATGCTGGAACTCGGAGAACACGGGCCAGACCTGCACAGATCCCTTGCCCCGGCGGCGGCGGCGGCGGCCGACCTCGTGTATTGCTGCGGCCCGCTGATGCGCGGGCTTTTCGAGGCCCTCCCCCCGGGGAAGCGCGGCGCGCATGCCCCGGATTCCGCGAGCCTTGCTCCGGTCCTGGCCAGTGCGGTGCGCGGCGGCGACGCGGTGATGGTGAAAGGTTCGCTCGGCAGCCGCATGGCGACAGTGGTCGCGGCGCTGAAGGGCAGACGGAAGGAAGTTCCTGCGTGATCTACAACCTCGTCACACCCTTCGGCGAGCAGTTCCTCCTGTTCAATCTCATCCGCTACACGACCTTCCGTGCCGGCGCCGCCTGCCTGACGGCGCTGCTGGTCTCCATGGTCTTCGGGCCGGCGGTGATCCGCTGGCTGCGCACCTTCCAGCGTGGCGGCCAGCCGATCCGCACGGACGGCCCGGAGCGCCACCTGGTCGAGAAGAAAGGTACGCCCACCATGGGCGGCGTGCTGATCCTGATGAGCCTGGGCATCGCCACCCTGCTCTGGGCCGACCTGCGCTCGGGCATCGTCTGGGCGGTGCTGCTGATCACCATGGGCTATGGGGCGCTGGGCTTCTGGGACGACTGGCTGAAGGTCACCAAGCGCAACACCAAGGGCGTTTCCGGCCGCATGAAGCTGCTGGTCCAGGGTGGGCTCGGCCTCCTCGCCGCCCTCTGGATCACCTGGCTGATGCCCTACAATCTCCAGGGCGCGCTGGCCGTCCCCTTCCTGAAGGACGTCCTGCTCCAGCTCGGCCTGTTCTTCCCCATCGTCGGGATGCTGGTGATGATGGGCGCCTCCAACGCGGTGAACCTCACCGACGGGCTGGACGGGTTGGCCATCGTGCCGGTGATGATCGCGGCCGGCGTCTTCGCCCTGATCACCTACCTCGTCGGCAACCACATCTTCGCCGACTACCTGCAGCTCAACTTCGTGCCCGGCACCGGGGAGCTCGCGATCTTCCTGGCCGGACTGATCGGCGCCGGGCTTGGCTTCCTCTGGTTCAACGCACCGCCCGCCGCGGTCTTCATGGGCGATACCGGCTCGCTCGCCCTGGGCGGCGCGCTGGGGGGCGTGGCGGTGGCCACCAAGCACGAGATCGTGCTGGCCATCGTCGGCGGCGTCTTCGTGGTGGAGACGGTGAGCGTGATCATCCAGGTCTTCTGGTACAAGCGCACCGGCCGCCGCGTCTTCCTCATGGCGCCCCTGCACCATCATTTCGAGAAGAAGGGCTGGGCCGAGCCTACGATCGTCATCCGCTTCTGGATCGCCGCCATGGTCCTCGCCCTGGTCGGCCTCTCCACCCTGAAGATCCGGTGACAGCCATGGCCCGCGACCTCACCTCGCCCGACATCTCCCGCGGCCGGGAGCCGCCGCGGCGCGCCTCCGACACGCTGCCGGAGGGCTATGACTTCAAGCCCTTCGCCAACCGCCACATCGCGGTGGTCGGGCTGGGCAAGGCCGGCCTGCCCGCCGCCTACCGGCTGCGGGACTGGGGCGCGGAAATCGTGGTCTGGGACGACAGCCAAGCGCAGCGCGAGGCCGCCGAGGCCGCCGGCTTCACCGTGGCGGACGTGACCGCCGCGCCCTTCGCCCAGGACACGCTGCTGCTCTCCCCCGGCATCCCGCACCGGCTGCCGCGCACCCACCCGGCCGCGGCCCGGGCACTGGCGGCGGGGGCGCCGATCCTCTGCGACGCGGAGTTCCTCTTCCTCGCCGCCCGCGCCGCCGGCTCCAAGGCGCAGTTCGTCGGCATCACCGGCACCAACGGCAAGTCCACCACCACCGCCCTGCTGCGCCACATCCTGAAGGGCGCCGGGATGCCGGTGGCCGCCGGCGCCAATCTCGGCCCCGCCGCCACCGCCCTGCCCCTGCTGGCCCGCGGCGCCTATGTGCTGGAAATGTCGTCCTACATGCTGGAGCGGCTGGACGCGCTCCACTTCGACCTGGGGGCGATGCTCAACCTGAGCCCCGACCACCTGGACCGCCATGGCGGCATGCCGGGCTACACCGACGCCAAGGCCCACATCCTCGCCGGCAACCGGGTCTCGGTCCTGGGGATGGACGACGCGGCCTCCCGCGCCCTGGCCCCGCGCATCCGCAACCGGCTGATGCCCATCTCCGGCACCACGCCGCAGCCCGGCGGCGTCTGGGCCGAGGGGCGCCTGCTGCGCGACGATGCTGGCCCGATCCTCGATCTCGGCGAGGCCGCCGCCCTGCCGGGCACGCACAACGCCCAGAACGCCGCCGCCGCCGCCGCCCTGGCGCTCGCCCTCGGCATCACCCGGGCGCAGCTGGCGGAGGGGCTGCGGAGCTATCCCGGCCTGCCGCACCGGCAGGAGCGCGTGGCGGAGCGGGGCGGCGTCCTCTACGTCAACGACAGCAAGGCCACCAATGCCGACAGCACCGCCTGGGCGCTCGGCACCTACCCTCGCGTGGTCTGGATCGCCGGCGGCGTGCCCAAGGAAGGCGGGATCGAACCCCTGGCCTCCCTCTTCCCGCATGTTGCCCATGCCGTGCTGATCGGCCGCTGCGCCGGGGAATTCGCCGCCACCCTCGCCGCCCATGGCGTGCCGCACGAGACCGCCGGCACGCTGGAGGCCGCCCTGCCCGCCGCCCGCGCCGCCGCGCAACGCCTGGGCGCGCCGGTGGTCCTGCTGAGCCCCGCCGCCGCCTCCTTCGACCAGTACAGCGGCTTCGAGGCGCGTGGCGAGCACTTCCGCACCCTGGTGCAATCCCTGGAAAAGGCGGCCTGACGCATGTCCTTCTCGCGCGCGGATTCCTCGGTCCTGGGACGCTGGTGGTGGACGGTGGACCGCTGGACGCTGGCCGCCATCTTCATCCTGGTGGGCTTCGGCTACGTGATGATGCTGGCCGCCTCCCCGGCGGTGGCGGAGCGCATCGGCGCCTCCTCGCGCGACTTCTTCATCTGGCGGCAGGTGGGCTACCTCGCCCTCTCCATCGCTCTGATGATCATGGTTTCCCTGCTCTCGCCCCGGCAGGTGCGGCGACTGGCCATCCTGGGCTTCGGCATCGGCCTCGCGCTCACCGCCGCGACCCTCGTGGTGGGCGTGGAGATCAAGGGTGGCCGCCGCTGGCTGCCGATCCCCGGCCTGTCGCTGCAGCCCTCGGAATTCCTCAAGCCCTGCTTCGCCATCGTCGCCGCCTGGCTGCTGGCGGAGGTGCGCGGCCCCGGCCCCGTTTCCCGCTGGGCCGGCTGGCTGATCGCCGGCGGCTGCTGGGTGATGATCGCCTTCCTGCTCAAGAGCCAGCCGGATATCGGCATGCTGCTGGTGGTGACCTCGGTCTTCTTCACGCAGCTCTTCATCGCCGGCCTGCCGGTGCTGCTGGTCGGCGCGCTGGGCGGGCTCGGCGTGCTGGGCGGCGTCGGCGCCTACCTGACCCTGCCGCATGTGCGCTCCCGCGTGGAACGCTTCCTCGACCCCTCCACCGGCGACAACTACCAGGTGAACGTGGCGCTGGAGGCCTTCGGCAACGGCGGGCTGATGGGCACCGGCCCCGGCGAGGGCCGCATCAAGAACGTGCTGCCCGATGCCCATGCCGACTTCGTCTTCGCCGTGATGGGCGAGGAGTTCGGCATGATCGTCTGTGCCCTGCTGATCGCGGTCTTCATGTTCATCGTGGTGCGCGGGATGCTGCGCCTGCTGGCGGAAACCGACCTCTTCGTCATCCTGGCCGCGACCGGGCTGCTGACCCAGTTCGGGCTGCAGGCCTTCATCAACATGGGCTCCACCCTGCACCTGATCCCGACCAAGGGCATGACCCTGCCCTTCGTCTCCTATGGCGGCTCATCCTCGCTCGCCATCGCGCTGGGGCTGGGCTTCCTGCTGGCGCTCACCCGCCGCCGCAGCGGCCGGGCGATGGAGGAGGCCCTGTGAGGGGTCCGGCCGTCCGCAGCTTCGTCGTCGCCGCCGGGGGCACCGGCGGCCACGTCTTCCCGGCCGAAGCCCTGGCTGCCGAACTGGCCGCGCGCGGCGAGCGCGTGGTGCTGATGACCGATGCCCGCTCCGGCGCGCTGATGGAGAAGGGCGGCACCCGCTTCGAGGGGATGGACCGCTTCATCCTGCCCGGCGCCGGGCTGGCCGGGCGCGGGGCGCGGCGCGCCGCCGCCGGGGCGCTGGCCCTGGCGCGCGGCACGATCCAGGCCCGGCAACTGCTGGCCACGCTGAACCCGGCGGCGGTGGTCGGCTTCGGCGGCTATCCCTCCGTGCCGCCCATCCTGGCCGCCCGGCTGCTGCCCGCCGCCCGCCGCCCCGTGGTGGTGCTGCACGAGCAGAACGCCGTGCTGGGCCGGGCCAACCGTTTCCTGTCGCGCGGCGCGGACCTGCTGGCCCTGGTCTTCGAGGACACCGCCCGCATCCCGGAGGGCGTGGCCACCGAGGTGGTCGGCAACCCTGTCCGCCCGGCCCTGCGCGCCCTGGCCGGGCAGGGCTTCCTGTCCCCCGCCGCCGGCGCGCCTTTCCACCTGCTGGTCCTGGGCGGCAGCCTGGGCGCCCGGGTCTTCGCCGATGTGGTGCCCGAGGCCATCGCCCGCCTCGCACCCGGGCAACGCGCCCGGCTGCGCGTCACGCAGCAATGCCGGGCCGAGGATCTGGAGCGCACCCGCGATGCCTATGCCGCGGCCGGGGTGGCGGCGGAACTCGCGCCCTTCTTCCCCGATGTCGCGGCCCTGTACCGGAACGCGCATCTGGTGATCTCCCGCGCCGGCGCCTCCTCAGTGGCGGAACTGGCCTGTGCCGGCCGCCCCGCCATCCTGGTCCCGCTCCCCGGCGCCATCGACGACCACCAGAGCGCCAATGCCCGCGCCATGGCGGCCTCCGGCGCTGCCGAGGTGATGTTGCAGGCGGGAAACCAGTCCGGGAATCCGGACGGTTTCACGCCCGCGGCGCTCGCTTCGGCGTTGACCGCCCGGCTGGAAGACCCTACCCGCCTCATTCCGGCCGCCGCCGCCGCGGCCGGGCTCGCCCGCCCCGATGCCGCCGCCCTGCTCGCCGACCGCGTGCAGGCCCTGGCGCATTCGCACACGACCCGCTGAGAGGGAGCCCGCCCTATGCGCGCCCTGCCGCTCAATATCGGCCCCATTCATTTCGTCGGCATCGGCGGCATCGGCATGTCGGGCATCGCCCAGGTGCTGCACAACCTCGGATACCACGTCCAGGGCTCCGACGTGGCGGAAGGCTACAACATCGCCCGGCTGCGCGAGGCCGGGATGCAGGTCCATATCGGCCATGACGCCGCCAATCTGGGCGAGGCCGCCGTGGTCGTCGTCTCCTCCGCCATCAAGCGCGACAACCCGGAGCTCCAGGCGGCGCGAGAGCGCATGATCCCGGTCGTCCGCCGGGCCGAGATGCTGGCCGAGCTGATGCGCCTGAAATGGTCCATCGCCATCGGCGGCACGCACGGCAAGACCACCACCACCTCGCTGGTCGCCACGGTGCTGGAGGCCGCGCGCCTCGACCCGACCGTGATCAACGGCGGCATCATCAACGCCTATGGCAACAACACCCGCCTGGGCGAGGGCGACTGGATGGTGGTGGAGGCCGACGAGAGCGACGGCTCCTTCCTCAAGCTGCCCGCCGTGGTCGCCGTGGTCACCAACATGGACCCGGAGCACCTGGACCACTGGGGCACCGCCGAGGCGATGAAGGAAGGCTATGCCCAATTCGTGGGCAACATCCCCTTCTACGGCTTCGCGGTCCTCTGCGCCGACCATCCGGGGGTGCAGGCGATGATCCCGCGTCTGTCCGACCGCCGCATCGTCACCTACGGCTTCTCGCCCCAGGCCGATGTGCGGGCCGAGCGCGTGATCACCGACCGCATGGGCGCCACCTTCGAGGTCGTGGTGCAGGACCGGCTGAACAAGCGGACCCGCCACCTCAAGCCCTTCCGCCTGCCGATGCTGGGCCAGCACAATGTCCAGAACGCGCTCGCCGCCATCGCCGTCGGCGTGGAGATGGAGGTGCCGGAGGAGACGATCCGCACCGCGCTGGTGGGCTTCAAGGGCGTCAAGCGCCGCTTCACCCGCGTCGGCGACGCCGGCGGCATCACCGTCATCGACGACTACGGCCACCACCCGGTGGAGATCGCGGCGGTGCTGAAGGCCGCCCGCCAGGCCGGCGCCCGCGACGTGGTCGCGGTGGTCCAGCCGCACCGCTATTCCCGCCTGCAGATGCTCTTCGAGGAATTCTGCAAGTGCATGAACGACGCCGGCACGGTGATCGTGGCCGACGTCTACGCGGCCGGCGAGGCACCGATCGAGGGCGTGGACAAGGACGCGCTGGTGGAGGGGCTGCGCGCCCATGGCCATCGCAGCGTCGTCCCCCTGCCCGGCCCGGACTCCCTGGCCGAGATGGTGCATGCCATCGCCCGCCCCGGCGACTACGTGGTCTGCCTCGGCGCCGGCAACATCACCGGCTGGGCCCATGCCCTGCCGGAGCAGCTCGCCGAGCTACAGGCCCGCTCCGGCCCGCGCGACGCCTTTGGCGCGCCTTCCCGCCGCGCCATCGCCAGCGCGCCCTGAACCGGCACCCGGACCCGCGATGAGCGCCGCCGCCCCCGCCCCGCCGGAACACGCCGCCCCCCTGCCGGACTGGCTGGCGGGGCTGCGCGGCCGCGTGCAGGCGGGGGCGGTGCTGGGCCCGCAGAGCTGGTTCCGCGTCGGCGGCCCGGCGGAGTTCCTGGTTCGCCCGGCGGATGCGGAGGACCTTCTCGCCCTGCTGCGCGCCAAGCCCGCCGGGGTGCCGCTGGCCGCGATCGGCGCCGCCTCCAACCTGATCCTGCGCGACGGCGGGCTGCGCGGCGTGGTGCTGCGCCTCGCCCGCGGGTTTTCCGAGGTGGTGGTGCAGGCGGACGGGATCGTGGCCGGCGCCGCGGTGCTGGACGTGACCCTGGCGGAACACGCCGCCGCCGCCGGGCTCGCGGGCCTCGAATTCCTTTGCGGCATCCCGGGCAGTGTCGGCGGCGCCGTGGCGATGAATGCCGGCGCCTATGGGGCCGAGGTGAAGGACGTGCTGGACTGGGCAGAGATCGCGACGCCGGAAGGGCTGCGGCGCCTGCCCGCGACGGAACTCGGCTTTCGCTATCGCCGCGCCGCCCTGCCGCCCGGCGCGGTCGTCACGCGCGCACGATTCCACGCCACGCCCGGCGACCGGTCTGCTATTGCCACCCGCATGGGGGAGATCCGCGAGAGCCGCGAGGCCAGCCAGCCCGTGCGCGCCCGCACCGGGGGCAGCACCTTCAAGAACCCGCCGGGGCACAAAGCCTGGGCGCTGATCGATGCGGCCGGCTGCCGCGGCCTGCGCCATGGGGCGGCGCAGGTCAGCGAGAAGCACTGCAATTTCCTGCTGAACCTCGGCGGCGCCACCGCCGCCGAGATCGAGGAACTGGGCGAGATGGTGCGTGCCCGGGTCCTGGCCCATTCCGGCGTGGGGCTGGAATGGGAGATCAAGCGAATGGGGGAGTTCGCTCAATGACACGCGTCGCCGTCCTTCTGGGGGGAATTTCGGCGGAGCGGGAGGTCTCTTTGTCCTCCGGCACGCAATGCGCCGCCGCGCTGGAAAAGGCGGGGCACGAGGTCACCCGCATCGAGGTGGGCCAGGACCCCGCCGCGCTGATCCAGGCGCTGCGGGACGCGAAGCCCGATGTGGTGTTCAACGCCCTGCACGGGCGCTTCGGCGAGGATGGCTGCGTCCAGGGCATCCTGGACTGGCTCGGCATCCCCTACACGCATTCGGGGGTACGCGCCTCGGCGATGGCGATGAACAAGGCCACCGCCAAGGCCGCCTTCACCGCCGCCGGCCTGCCCGTGGCGCCGCACCGGCTGATCGAGGCGGCGGAGCTGGAGGAGGCCGATCCCCTCCCCACGCCCTATGTCATCAAGCCGGTGGAGGAAGGCTCCTCGGTCGGCGTGCACATCATCAAGGGCGGCGACAACCGCCGCGCCGAGATCGCCCGGACCTGGCGCTACGGCACCATCATGGCCGAGCCCTATATCCCCGGCCGCGAGCTGACCGTCGCGGTGATGGGCGACCGCGCGCTGGAAGTCACCGAGATCAACGCCGAGGCCGGCGAGTTTTACGACTACGACTCCAAGTACGCCGATGGCGGCTCCCGCCACACGCTGCCCGCCCCGGTGCCGCCGGCGATCCGCGCCCGGGCGCTGGAGGTGGCGCTGGACGCCCACCGGGCGCTCGGCTGCCGCGGCGTCTCGCGCTCCGACTTCCGCTACGACGACACCGGAGAGGGCGAGGGCCGCCTCGTTCTGCTGGAGGTCAACACTCAGCCCGGCATGACGCCCACCTCGCTAGTGCCGGAACAGGCGGCGCATCTCGGCATCGCCTTCCCCGAGCTCTGCGACTGGATCGTCTCCCAGGCCCGCCACGACGGGATGCCTCCGAGTAGGGTTCCCCCTGGCGGGCTGCGCCATGCCGCGTGAGCCGCAGCGCCCCTCCGGCCTGCGCCTCTGGCTGCGGCGCCGGCGCGGGCTGGTCCGCCCGGCGCTGCGCGCCGGCATCGCCGTGGCGCTGCTCGGCGTGGTGGTGATGGGCGTCTCCGCCTTCGCGCCCGCCGGCGGGCTGCTGCAGTTCGGCAGCGGCTTCACCTCCGCCGCGCGCGACGCGGGGCTGAAGATTACCGAGATCCGGATCGAGGGCGCGGAGAACATGCCCGAGCCGCGCATCCGCGCCGCGCTCGGGGTGAAGACCGGCGACCCGACGCTCGCCTTTTCCCCCGATGCCGCGCGCCAGGCGCTGGAGGCCCTGCCCTGGATCGCACAGGCCGAGGTGGAGCGCCGCCTGCCCGGCACGGTGGTGGTGCGCGTGAGCGAGCGCCGCCCCTTCGCCATCTGGCAGAACCAGGGCCGCTTCTCGGTGGTGGACCGTTCCGGCAAGGTGGTGGCGACGGACCGGCTGGACGCCTTCGGCCCGCTGCCGCTGATCGTCGGCGCCGGCGCGGAGAAATACGCCGCCGCCCTCTATGACCAGCTTCGCGAGGCCCCCGACGTGCTGGCCCGCACCCAGGCGCTGGTGCGCGTCGGCGAGCGGCGCTGGAACCTGCATCTTTCCAACGGCATGGACGTGTTGCTGCCGGAGGGCGAGGAAAAGGCCGCGATCCGCCGCCTCGCGGAACTGCAGAAGCGCAACGCCCTGCTCGACCGCCCGCTCGTCTCGGTGGATATGCGCCTGCCCGACCGGCTGGTGGTGCGCCAAGCGAACGCCCCGGCCCCGCCCGCCGAGGCCAGGCGCGGGAGCGGCAAAGGGTGAACGAACTGACGCGCATCCCGCCCCAGCTCGAACCCGTCGCCCGGCCGCGCCGCCGGCCACGCGCGCGCTCGGGCATCTATGGCGTGCTCGACATCGGCAGCACCAAGACCGCCTGCATGATCGCGCGCGTCGATGCCGACGGCCTGCCGCGCGTGCTGGGCCATGGCTGGAAGCGCGCCGGCGGCATGAAGGGCGGCAACGTCGTCGATCTCGCCGAGGCCGAGCGTGCGGTGCGCGACGCGGTGGCGGCGGCGGAGGAGATGGCCGACCACAAGCTCTCGGGCGTCATCTGCAACCTGTCCTGCGGCCAGCCGGAAAGCCGGGTGCAGAACCTGCACTGGACGATCGGCGGCCGCGCCGTCACCGAGGCCGACCTGCGCGCCCTGCTCTATGACGGCCGCCGCCGCGCCGCG
Source organism: Roseomonas mucosa ATCC BAA-692 (assembly GCF_000622225.1). Classification (GTDB taxonomy): domain Bacteria; phylum Pseudomonadota; class Alphaproteobacteria; order Acetobacterales; family Acetobacteraceae; genus Roseomonas; species Roseomonas mucosa. The sequence goes on from NZ_JHWD01000007.1 coordinate 178,341, forward strand.
GAGGAAGGGCGCGAGAGCGTGCACGCCATCCCGCTCGGCTTCACCATCGACGCGACGCCCGGCGTGGACGATCCACGCAAGATGACCTGCGACGTGCTGGGTGCGAAGCTGCATCTCGTCAGCGCCTCATCCGCCTCGCTGCGCAACCTCGGCGCCACCCTCGCCGCGCTGGACCTGGAGATCGAGGAGCTGGTTTCCGCCCCCTTCGCCGCCGCGCTGGCCGTGCTGGTGGAGGACGAGAAGGAACTCGGCGCCACGGTGGTGGACATGGGGGGCGGCTGCACCAGCCTCTCGGTGATCCAGGATCACCACCTGCTCTACACCGCGCACGTCCCGGTCGGCGGCTGGCAGGTGACCAACGACCTGGCGCGCGGCCTCGCCACGCCGATCGCTCAGGCGGAACGCATCAAGACCCTGTATGGCGGCGTCACCGCCACCGCCGAGGACGAGAAGGAGATGCTGGTCATCCCGCAGGTGGGCGAGGACGACGACCACATCGCCCGCGTGCCGCGTGCCATGGTGATGAACATCGTGCGCCCGCGCCTGGAGGAGACACTGGAGCTGGTGCGCGACCGCATCGAGGCGGCGGGCCTCGGGCCGGAGACCGGCTCGCGCGTCGTGCTCACCGGCGGCGCCAGCCAGATCGTCGGCGTGCGCGAGCTCGCGGCGCGAATCCTCGACCGGCAGGTGCGTCTCGCGAAGCCGCATCCGGTGCGCGGGCTGCCAGAAAATATGCAAACTCCCGATTTCGCGACAACGCTCGGGCTTCTCTCATGGGGTGCGGGCGAAGGCCGCCCGACGCTCGACCTCGACATGGGCGGAATCGTGCCACGCAGCAAATTTGCGCGCTTCGTGAACTGGCTAAGGGATCGTGTCTGAGGCAAACTGCCGGCGGGGACAGTTCTTTTCCGGATTCACGTCCGGATTCATGCGTTGCCAAGGGGGGCTACGCCGATGACTCTCAACCTGACGATGCCTCGTCAGCAACACACCGATTTCTCGCCGCGGATCACCGTGGTCGGCGTCGGCGGTGCGGGCTGCAATGCCGTCAACAACATGATCGCCATGGGACTCGATGGGGTCGAGTTCCTGGTGACCAACACCGACGCGCAGGCGCTGCTGAACAGCCGTGCGGAGCGGCGCGTGCAGCTGGGTCCGCACCTGACACAGGGCCTGGGCGCAGGCGCCAAGCCCGAGATCGGCCGTGCCGCGGCGGAGGAAGCAACCGAGGATCTCGCGCGCCACCTCGAAGGCGTGCACATGGTCTTCATCACCGCCGGTATGGGCGGTGGCACCGGCACGGGCGCGGCACCGGTGATCGCACGCATGGCGCGTGAGCGCGGCGTGCTGACCGTCGGCGTGGTGACCAAGCCCTTCGACTTCGAGGGGCCCAAGCGCAAGCGCGCCGCGGATATGGGCCTCGACGAGCTGCAGCAGTATGTCGACACGCTGATCGTCATCCCGAACCAGAACCTGTTCAGGAAGGCGAACGAGCGCACCACCTTCGCCGAAGCCTTCAAGATGGCCGACGACGTCCTCTACATGGGCGTGCGCGGCGTGACCGACCTCATGGTCAACCCCGGCCTGGTGAACCTGGACTTCGCCGATATCCGCACCGTGATGGCGGAGATGGGCAAGGCCATGATGGGCACCGGCGAGGCCGAGGGCGACGACCGGGCGGTGAAGGCGGCCGAAGCCGCGATCAGCAACCCGCTGCTGGAGGACACCTCCATGCGCGGCGCCCGCGGCGTGCTGATCAACATCACCGGCGGCTGGGACATGACCCTGTTCGAGGTGGACGAGGCCGCGAACCGCATCCGCAAGGAAGTGGACGAGGAAGCCAACATCATCTTCGGCTCCTCGGTGGACGAGGAGATGAACGGCCGCCTGCGTGTTTCCGTGGTGGCGACGGGCATCGATGCCGAGGTCGAGGAAGCCCTGGCCGAGGCGCCGAAGCTGGTCGCCATCGGCGGCGGTGCGGTGCATGCGGTGGGCGGCGCGAGCCTGCATGGCTCGAACCCGCACGGCGCGCATCCGGCTCCGGGCGCGCCGATGGCGCGGGCCGGCGGCCCCGCCGCGCCCGCCCGCCCCGCGACCACTGCGGGCGCGCCCTCGGGCCACACCGTCGCCCCGGCGCCGGTGTCGATGACGCCGCCCTCGCTGCGCACTGCCGTATCGCCCAGCATGACGCCGGGCCCGCGCCTCGCCGTGAACCGGCAGGCGGAGCCGCAGGCGCCGGTCGCCGAGGCCGCAGCCCATCACGAGGCCGAGCCGGGCCCGCAGCCGACCGCCGAGCCCGTGCTGCGCGGCCCGATGGCCGCCCCGCTGGCTCCGCCGCGCTCGCCAGCCTCCGCCGCCCCGGCCCCCGGTGCCGCGCCGGGCGGGCTGAACCGGCTGTTCCGCCAGGCGACCGGGCTGATGAAGCGCAGCCTGCCGGACGAGGCTCCTGTCCCCGCGCCGCAGCCGCAGCGGACGGAGGAAGCCCACCGGGCCCCGCCGCAGGCCGAGACCGGGCTGGACATCCCCGCCTTCCTGCGCCGTCAGAAGAACAACTGACGGCCGGACCACCCGGCGCCCGGGAACACCCGATTGGCCGCTCCTGCAGGACGGCCGGCGAATCCAGGAAACCCGCCCGAAGATTTCGGGCGGGTTTTTTCATGCGCAATAACTCAAGAAATTCAGCCACTTAACGCGAAATATTGAGAAACAAGGCTTGAATGGCGCTTCCCCGCGCCCGGTGCCAGTTTCCAGATGTGGCGGCAGCAAGGCCGTCGGCAGAAAACAGGTTCCAACACTTCTATGGACGGTTCCCTCCTTTCCGTGACCGGTGCCCGCAAGACCCTCAAGGCCGCTATCGGCTGCGTCGGGACTGGCCTGCACTCCGGTGACCGCGTCAGCCTCACGCTGCGCCCGGCCGAGGCGGGGACGGGGATCCTGTTCCGCCGCACCGACCTGGGCGTGGACATCCCGGCCCGCTACGACCTCGTCACCGACACCCGCCTCTGCACCGCGCTGACCTGCCTCACCCCTGCTGGCGAGGCACGGATCGGCACGGTGGAGCACGTGCTGGCCGCCCTGGCCGGCTGCGGCGTGGATGACTGCGTCATCGAGGTCGATGCCCCCGAGATCCCGATCCTGGACGGCTCGGCCGCGCCCTTCGTCTTCCTGATCGACTGCGCCGGCATCACGGCCTCCGCGCCCTATGCGCCGCGCGACACGATCGAGGTCCTGAAGCCCATCCGTGTCGAGGAAGGCTCCGCCTGGGCCGAGCTGCACCCGAACAGCCGGCGCGGCCTGGAGATCTCCCTCGCCATCGCCTTCGAGGGCACGGCTGTCGGCCGGCAGGACCTCTCGCTGCCCCTGACGCCGGACTCCTTCCGCGAGGTCCTGGCCGATGCCCGCACCTTCACCATGGCGGAGGACGTGGCCCGGCTGCGTGCCGTCGGCCTTGCCCGTGGCGGCTCGCTCGCCAATGCCGTGGTGGTGGACGGCCCGCTGGTGCTGAACCCGGGCGGGCTGCGCCATCCGCAGGAATTCGTGCGGCACAAGATGATGGATGTGGTGGGCGACCTCTTCCTGGCCGGCGCCCCGCTACGGGCCAGCTTCCGCGGCCACAAGTCGGGCCACAGCCTGAACAACCGCCTGCTGCGTGCCCTCTTCGCCGATCCGACCGCCTGGCGCATCGAGTCCCAGGTGTCCGAGAACGCCAGCGCCGCGGCCAATACCCGCCTCCCCATGGCCGCCGCCCCCGCCTGACGCCCGGCCGCCTTTCCGGTCTTTCCCGGTGAGGCGCGCCCGGGCGAGAAGTGGGCGCCCGTTCCTCTCCCCAGCCCGTCGAGTACGGTCCCGAACACCTCTCAGCCCCCCCTTGTCACCGTCTCCGGAACCTCCCCGAGCCCCGGCCTCCGGCAGAAGGAGGCGTTGAAAGGCAGGTGTCGGCACGTCGTCAGGCTTGCTTCCTCGAAGCCGCTCCCCTTGGCCCCATCGAGGAAGCAGCGCAGAGGGGCCGCCCGATCCCCCGGCGGGCGATCCCTCTGCGCACCGGCAGCGTCCGCGGATGCGTTTCCCAGGCCGCCCCGGCCCGCACCACCTTCCCGGACAGTCCCCTTCCTGTGCCGGGAAAGGATCGGCAAACGAGCCACTGCATCCTTCGTCATCCACGGTGCTTTCGGCCCCTGCCGGCGCCCCGCAGCCGTGTTATAGGGCGCCCACCATGCGCATGATCGCCACGCTCCGCCGCTCCCTTCCGCGCCGCGCCAGCCGCGCGCCGCACGGAGCTCCCCGCCGGGCTCCCCGCCGGGCCCCCTACTGGGCGCTGCTGCTGCTGCCTCTGCTCCTGCCGGGATGTGGCCTGCTCGGCCAGTGGGACGGCAAATCCGCCAGCCTGACCACCAAGCCGGACGGCTCCACCATGGGCACGCCCGAGGAACTCTACGCCGCGGGCATGGACGCGCTGAAGCAGGAGAAGCCCGCCCAGGCGGTGGAACTCTTCGAGACGGTGGAGCGCGAGCACCCCTATTCCACCTGGGCCACCAATGCCCGGCTGATGACCGGCTACGCGGAATACTCCCGCAACCGCTATACCGAGGCGCTGACGGCGCTGGACCGTTTCATCCAGCTCCACCCCGCGCATCGCGACATCGCCTATGCCTACTATCTGCGCGGCCTCTGCTACTACGAACAGATCAACGACGCGCAGCGCGACCAGACCTCCAGCAACACGGCCATCACCGCGCTGCAGGACGTGGTGAACCGCTTCCCCAACACGCCCTATGCCCGCGACGCGCGCCTCAAGATCGACCTCGCCCGCGACCATCTCGCCGGGCACGAGATGTCGATCGGCCGCTTCTACCAGCAGCGCGGCCTCTATGCCGCCGCGATCGGCCGCTTCCGCAACGTGGTGGACAACTACCAGACCACGAACCATGTGCCGGAGGCGCTGCACCGCCTGACCGAGATCTATCTGGCGATGGGACTCACGGAGGAGGCCCGCAAGACCGCCTCCGTGCTCGGCCACAATTACCCGGGCAATCCCTGGTACCAGGACAGCTACGCCATGCTGGTGGAGGGTGCGCCCCCCGCGCCGGGCGACGAGCGCCCGGGCTTCTTCCGGCGGGCCCTCAACACCATCTTCTGACCTCCCACGAACCTTCCGGGCCGGGCGCCTCGCGTGCCCGGCCCGCTCCTCCCGCGGAGCCCGCTTGCTCGCCTCCCTCTCGATCCGCGACGTGGTGCTCATCGAGCGCCTGGACCTGCGATTCGGCTCCGGCCTGACGGTGCTGACCGGCGAGACCGGCGCCGGCAAGTCGATCCTGCTGGACAGCCTGGGCCTCGCCCTTGGCCAGCGGGCCGAATCCGGCATGGTCCGCGCCGGACAGGCCCAGGCCAGCGTCACCGCCGTCTTCGCCCCCGCCCCCGACCACCCCGCCTTCGCAATGCTCGCGGAGCAGGGCATGGAGGGCGAGGAGGAGATCGTGGTCCGCCGCGTGGTGAACACCGACGGCCGCTCCCGCGCCTTCGTCAACGGGGAGCCGGTGGGCGTCGGCCTCCTGCGCCGCCTGGGTAGCCTGCTCGTCGAGGTCCAGGGGCAGCACGACCAGGTGGGCCTCGCCGACCCTGGCAGCCATGGCGGATTGCTGGATGCCTTCGGCGGGCTGGAGCCGCGCCGCCGCAAGGCGGGGGACGCCTTCCGCGCCTGGCGATCCGCCAGCCGCGCCCTGCGCGAGGCGCAGGAGGCCATCGCCGCCGCCCAGCGGGACGAGGAATGGCTGCGCCACGCCGTGGGGGAGCTGTCCGACCTCGCCCCGGAAGAGGGCGAGGAGGAGGCCCTGGCCAGCGAGCGCCAGCACATGCAGCAGGGTGAGCGCCGTGCCGAGGCCATCGCCTCCGCCCTAGCCGAGTTGCAGCCGCGCGACCGGCGTGGCGGCAGCGGCCCCGCCGCCGCACTGCGCAACGCTGCCCGCGCCCTGGAACGCCTGCCCGCGCCGAACGAGGAGGCCGCCCCGGCCCTCGCCGCCCTGGCTGCCGCGCAGGACGCGCTGACCGAGGCAGAATCCCTGCTGGAACGCCTGAGCGCCGATTTCGGCCCCGACCCGCGCCGGCTGGAACAGCTGGAGGAACGCCTCTTCGCCCTGCGCGCCGCCGCCCGCAAGCATGCCGTGCCGGTGGTGGAGCTGCCCGGCCTGCTGCTGCGCCTCAAGGAGCGCCTGGGCGCCCTGGATGCCGGGACCGGCCGCGTGGCGAAGCTGGAGGCCGAGGCGGAAGCCGCCCGCAACGCCTTCATCGCCGCCGCCGCCGACCTCACCGCCGCCCGCACCAAGGCGGCGCGCGAGCTGGAGAAGGCCGTGGCGCGCGAGCTCGCCCCCCTCAAGCTCGACCGCGCTCGGCTGCATATCGAGCTCGTCCCGCGCGAGGAACCCGCCTGGGCCGCCGATGGCGTGGACCGGATCACCTTCCTCGTTTCCACCAATCCCGGCCAGACCCCCGGCCAGCTCGCGAAGATCGCCTCGGGCGGCGAGCTGTCGCGGCTGATGCTGGCGCTGAAGGTCGTCCTCGCCCGTGGCTCGCCCGTGCCCACCCTGGTCTTCGACGAGGTGGACAGCGGCATCGGCGGCGCCACCGCCGCCGCGGTGGGGGAGCGCCTGTCCCGGGTTGCGGACCGGCTCCAGGTCCTGGTGGTGACCCATTCGCCGCAGGTCGCCGCCCGTGGCACCGCCCATCTCCGCGTCGCCAAGGGCGTGCGCGGCGACCGGGCCGAAACCCGCGTGGAACCTCTCGACCTCGGCGCCCGGCGCGAGGAGATCGCCCGCATGCTGGCGGGCGAGACCATCACCGAGGCCGCCCGCGCGGCCGCCGACGACCTCCTGGCAGGGGCCGCCTGACACGGATCTCCGCCTGACCACCCGGTCCCGGCCTCTTTCCCCGCCGTGGGGATAGGACCGGGGCCGATCTTCCCTGGGGCATGGCGCCGGCTCCTCCGGTGCCTGTGGGCCCTTGCCGCCACCTCGCCGGGCCGGTCCAAGCCGTGTCCCCACCCATCCCGAGGCCGCGCGGCGCCCGTCCCGCCCCCTTTCCGATCGAGGACGCGATGAACCGACGCAGCCTGCTCGCCGCCGGCATGACCCTTCCCTTTCTGGCCGCCTGCGCCATGCCCATCCAGAACGGGCTGACCCCGGTGCTGGAATCCGACACGCCGATCCAGGGCGTCACCACCAGCCGGGACGGGCGCGTCTTCGTGGTCTTCGCCCGGTTGGACGGTGCCGAGGGGCCGCGCGTGGCCGAATGGGTGAACGGCCAGTACCGCCCCTATCCCGACGCCGCCTGGAACGCCTGGCGCCCCGGCGCGGCGCCGAACAATGCCTTCGTCCGCGCCAACGCGCTGCGCATCGGGCCGGAGGGCGACCTCTGGGTGGTCGATACCGGCAGTCCGGGCATCGGCAAGCCCGCCCTGGCCGGCGGCCCCAAGCTGGTGCAGATCGACCTCGCCACCAACAAGGCGAAGCGCATCTACCGGCTGGACGAGCTGACCGGCGAGCGCAGCTTCATCGACGACGTGCGCTTCAACGCGCGCCTCGCCTATGTCACCGATGCCGGCCAGCCCGCGATCATCGTGATGGACCTGGACCGCGGTGCCGGATGGCGCGTGCTGGAGGGCGATCCCTCCCTCACCGCCCGCCGCCCCCTGACGGCCGAGGGGCAGGAGCTGCGCGGCCCCGACGGGCGCCCGGTACTCATCCATGCCGACCAGGTCGAAGTGTCGCAGGACGGGCAGTGGCTCTACTACCAGTCCTGCTCCGGCCCGATGTCGCGCATCGCCACCCGCTACCTGGATGACCGCAACATCGCCGACAGCGAGCGTGCCCGCCATGTGGAGCCCTGGGCCCAGACCGGCTCCACCGGCGGCACGGCCATCGACGCCGCCGGCAACATCTACGCCAGCGACACGGACAAGCTCGCCATCCTCCGCATCGCGCCGGACCGCACCGTCACCACCCTGGTGCAGGACCCGCGCCTGCTCTGGGTGGATGCGATGTGGATCGATGAGGCCGGCGACCTCTGGCTGCCGGCGGCCCAGCTCAACCGCCTCCCTGCCTTCCAGGGCGGCACGTCGCGCGTGGTGCAGCCGGTCCGGGTCTTCAAGTTCACCCTCGGCGCGCAGCCGGTCCGGCGATAGCCCCGGCTTGCGGCGTCTCGCCCGTGGCTGGCCCCGGGGGAGGCGCTGCCTCCCCCGGTCCCCCACCACCGGGGACATCGCATGTCCCCGGGCCTCGCCTTGCGTTGGCGCGGGTGGCAAGGCCAGTCCCCTGGCCCCGATCCTGGCGGACAGATGGGCCAGCGGGGCTCCCAGAAGGAAGAGGACACCGTCTCACGTGCTGGTGGCGCCCACAGTCGCCGGAGAGCCATGCTCCCCGGCGCGATCCGGCCGCAGCGGGAGCCAACACCCCAGGTCCAGGGCCTACAGGGTCCTGGCGGATGGGGTTTACGGGAGGAAGGCGGAGCCCTCCCGCCCGGGCCACGCCCCCCCCCCGCCCGAACACGTTCTGCCGCGTTACCCCGCTATCACCCGCCGTTTCCGCTCCTTCCCGATCTGCCCTAGGCCTGCCGCCATGTCCGACCGAACCGAATCGCGTCCCGTCGAGTCGCTCAACGAGGAGGAGGCGCGCGCCGAGCTTGCCCGCCTGGCCGGGCAGATCGCCGAGGCCGACCTCGCCTACCACCAGCAGGACGCACCGATCATGTCGGACGCGGCCTATGACGCGCTGCGCCGCCGGAACACCGCGATCGAGGAGCGTTTCCCTGCCCTGAAGCGGGAAGACAGCCCGAACGAGGCGCCGCCCGGCGCGCCCCCGGCGGCAGGCTTCAGCAAGAGCCGGCACGGCACGCCGATGCTCAGCCTGGACAATGTCTTCGGCCCGGAGGAATTCGCCGAGTTCGCCGCCCGCATCCGCCGCTTCCTGGGCCTTTCGGCCGAGGAGGTGCTGCGCTTCGTGGGCGAGCCCAAGATCGACGGGCTTTCGGTGAACCTGCTCTACGAGGACGGGCGCTTCGTGCGGGGCGCCACGCGCGGCGACGGCATGGTGGGCGAGGACATCACCCGCAACCTGGAAACGCTGGACGAGCTGCCCCGCCAGCTTCCGGCGCCTCATCCCGCCCGCATCGAGATCCGGGGCGAGGTCTTCATGACCAAGCCCGACTTCCTCGCCTTCCATGCCGAGCAGACCCGGCTGCACGAGGAGCGCGAGGCCCGCCGCGCCGCGGGCGAGCCGGTGGGTCCGGCGATCCGCATTCCCGTCAACCCGCGCAACGCCGCCGCCGGCTCGCTGCGCCAGCTCGACCCGGCGGTGACGGCCAGCCGCCCCCTGCGCCTCTTCGCCTATGCCCAGGGCGAGTCCAGCGAGCCGGTGGCGGAAACTCATTCCGAGTACCTGAAGCGGTTGGAAGGCTGGGGTTTCCGGGTGAACCCGCTCTCCCGGCTCCTGCCCGACGAACATGCCGCCGGGGCCTTCCAGGCGGAGCTGGCGGAAAAGCGCGCCGGCCTCGCCTATGACATCGACGGCGTGGTGTACAAGCTGGACCGGCTGGACTGGCAGAGCCGCCTGGGCTTCGTCGGCCGCGCCCCGCGCTGGGCCATCGCCTGGAAGTTCCCGGCGGAACAGGCGACCACCACCCTGCTGGACATCCAGATCCAGGTCGGCCGCACCGGGGCGCTGACGCCGCGCGCGGTGATGCAGCCGGTCAATGTCGGCGGCGTCATGGTGCAGCACGCCACCCTGCACAACGAGGACGAGATCGCCCGCAAGGATGTCCGCATCGGCGACACGGTGATCCTGCAGCGCGCCGGCGACGTGATCCCGCAGATCACCGGCATCGTGCCGGAGAAGCGCCCGGCGGACAGTCGGCCCTTCGTCTTTCCCGACACCTGCCCCGCCTGCGGCTCCCATGCCGTGCGGCCGCCGGGCGAGGTGATCAAGCGCTGCACGGGTGGCCTGATCTGCCCGGCGCAACAGGTGGAGCGGCTGATCCACTTCGCCTCGCGCAACGCGATGGACATCGAGGGGCTGGGCATCGAGAACATCGAGCTGCTGCACCGCGAGGGGCTGGTGAACACCCCCGCCGGGATCTTCCGCCTCAAGGGCCACACAGAGCGGATGCGTGGCTGGGAAGGCTGGGGCGGCCGCTCCGGCAAGGATTCCAGGAAGATCACCAACCTCCTCGCCGCCATCGAGGCGCGGCGGGAACCGTCCCTGGAACGCTTCCTCTTCGGCCTGGGCATCCGGCGCATCGGCGCGCAGAACGCCCGCCTCCTCGCCCGCCACTACGGCACGGTGGAACACTGGCGCCAGGCCATGCTCGATGCCCGCATCCTGGGCTCCGAGGCACGGGAGGATCTGGGCGGCATCCAGGGCATCGGCCCGGCCATCGCGCAGGAGCTGGTGGAGTTCTTCTCCGAGCCCCGCAACCTGGAGGCCCTGGACGACCTGCTGCGGGAGGTCCACCCGCAACCGGCCGAGACGGTGGCCGAGGGCGCGCTTTCCGGCAAGAGCATCGTCTTCACCGGCTCCCTGGAAACCATGACGCGGCAGGAGGCCGAGGCCCGCGCGGAATCGCTGGGTGCCAAGGTGGTGAAGAGCGTTTCCAAGAAGACCGACCTCGTGGTGATCGGCGCCGATGCCGGCTCCAAGGCCAAGAAGGCCGCGGAGCTCGGCCTTCGCACCCTCACCGAGGCGGAGTGGCGCGAGCTGGCCGGGATGGGTTGAGGAACGGCCCGGAGGCGGACCGCCCGAAGACGATGCGGCGCCCCCTACCGGGCGCCCAGCTCGTAGAACTCGTCGGTCAGCTCCCCGGTGCCGTTGCGCAGCAGCAGGCGCGGCGGGATGCCCTCCGGGCGCTTCTTGCCTTCCGGCAGCGGCGAGACATAGGGCCCGCCGCCCCGGCGCTTGCGGAAATCGGCCTTCACCTGGTCCCGCAGCCCGGCATCGGTCATCAGGTCAAAGCCGACCCCGGCCATGACGATGGCCGAGTTGATCGCCCCCTTGTCGCCGATCGAGGTGCCGCCGCAGGCCGTGACCGGCCAGGTGTGCAGCCCCACGCCCACCGGCATGGTCGCCCAGGCGAAGAGGCCGGTCGGGGCGTTGTAGCTGACATCGCCGACATCCGTGGAACCGCCCGTCTGCATCTCCGGCAGGAGGGGCAGGAGATTGGTCGCGAGCCCGGCTTCCGGCAGCCTCGACTCGCGCTGGCAGGCGCGGGCGAAATCCTGCTCCGCCGGGGTCCATTCAATGGGCACGGCCGAGAGGTGCTGGTGGATGCGGCGGACCAGCACCTCGTTCGGCAACAGATCGTGCAGGCCGAAGGGCTGCTCGATCTCCACCTCGGTCTGCGTCGCCCTGGCCGCGCCCTCGGCCACCTCGCGGACCCAGCCGGTCACCTCCCCGACCTGCTTCCGGTTTGTGTCGCGGATCACGATGGCGACCGCGGCCCGGTCCGGCACGACGTTCGCCGCCTCGCCCCCATCGGTATAGACGTAATGCAGCCGGGTGGTGGGGCGCAGGTGCTCCCGCATGAACTGGACGCCGATCCCGAACATCTCGGCCCCCTTCAGCGCGCTGCGCCCTTCCCAGGGATCGACCCCGGCATGGGCGCTGCGGCCCCGGAAGCGAACGCGCAGCAGGTTCATCGCGGCGGTCCGCAGCAGGCCCGTGCCGGTCATCGGCGCCGGATGCCAGGCGAGGCAGGCATCCAGGTCGTCGAACAGCCCGTCGCGCGCCATGTAGACCTTGGCGCCTTCGGTCTCCTCCGCCGCGCAGCCATAGACGCGGATCGTCCCCGGATGGCCGCCCTCCATCATCATCCTGCGCAGCGCCATGGCCGCGCCGGTGCAGCCCGCGCCGAGCATGTTGTGCCCGCAGCCATGCCCGACCTCGGCGCCCTTCGGCCCGGGCACCGGGCGGGGCTCGGCCGCGTTGCCCAGCCCCGGCAGCGCGTCGTATTCCGGCAGGAAGCCGAGCTTCGGGCCACCCTGGCCCTGGCTCCATTCCGCGACGAAGGCCGTCGGAATCCCCGAGGTACCCTGGCTGGCGATGGTGAAGCCGGCGGCACGCAACTCCCGCAGGTGGATCCCCGAGGAGACCTCCTCGTGCAGCGACAGTTCGGGATTCGCCCAGACCTCGCGCGAAATGCGGAGGATGGCGTCGCGGCAGGCCTCCACCGCCCCGCGCGCCGCCGGCGCCGAGGCCGGAGGGGCCGCCTTCACCGCCTCCTGCGCGAAGGCCGATCGCATGTCGGCCAGTGGCCAGGAGACAGCCGTCGCGAGTGATCCGAGGATGATGGAGCGGCGGGGCACGGGGCCGGGGCCCGGATGCTGTCGCATATCGGTCTCCTTCCAGGAAGGCGGTGACGAAACTGCTAGATGGACCCCGCTCCGGGTGCAACAACCGGGCTGCCGGGAGGCTTCGCGCATGAGCCGTTCCGGCGAACCGGGTCTCCGCCTCCTTCCCGCCACCCTGCCGGACAGCTATCCGCCCAGTGCATGGACCGACACAAACCTGCTGTGCGTCCAGTCGGTTTCCTGTAAATGAGCGGCATTCTCATTTAAAAGGCGTTGCCCCTTGTCCGGCCTCACCACGCCGAGCCGCTGGCCAATGGCGCGCTCCCCGAATTCCCGCACGGCACATGAGCTGGTGCCGGCCCCCGGCAGGGAGCCGCTGCCGCGCGACCGGAAAGCCCCCCATCCCCCCGGCACAGGAACCGGCACCCGCTTCCTGACGCCGTCCCTGGCACGCCACCTGCCGGACCTCGTCCTCCTCGCTTTCGTCGCGATCCAGCTCCTGCCCTTCCTGTCCGCCTTCCATCAGACCGCCGACGACAATTTCTGGCAGTACGTCACCCTGACCGAGCTCGACTCGCCCTGGGAGCTGACCACGCGGCTCACTCGCATCGCGGAGGACCAGGGGCGCGTCGGCATGTATCCCGCCATGCCGCTGGTGCTGCTGGGAACCATGCTGCCGGAATTCGCCTGGGGCCGGTTGCTGGTCGTCCTCTGTTTCGGCCTGACGTTGCTTTGCTTCTGCCACCTCTTCGCCCGGCGCTTCCGGCTGCCGCTGACGCGCGCCGCGCTGCTGCTGACGGTTTGCACCCTGCCGATGGCGGCGCATCACCTGCCGCCCAATGCCTATCCGCTGATGCTCACCCTGCCGCTTCTGGCGCTGCTGGCGATCCATCTCCGGCTGGCCCGCGTCGCGCAGCTCTCCGCACCGGCCGCCCTGGCCGCCGGGCTGGGCCTCTTCGCCGCGACCATGCTGCTGGAATACGCACTGTTGGAAGGGCTGGGGCTGGCCCTGCTGGCGCTGATCGCGTCCCGGGCGCGCCGGAGCCGGGAGATGTGGATACAGGGGGCAGCGCTGCTGGCCTCGGCGGCCGTCCATTTCGGCTACCGCATGGTCTTCCCGAGCCACTATCCGGGCACGATCGCGGAGGCCCTGCCACTGGCTGACATCCTCCGCCTGCAATTCCTGCATACCGTCAACGGCACCGTCTTTCCGCACCTCACCATACCCTTCCCGGCGCCGGAGGATATCGCCCCCGCCATCCTGCTGCTTGCCATGGAGGCCTGGCTGGCGGCGCGGCTGCTGCCGGCCCTGACCGCGCGGCTGGACACCGGGCTGGCCGTACGGGTCCTGCTCGCCTGCCTCGCCTGGGCCTGGCTCAACACGCTGGCCCATGCCTTCACCCAGAAGTACCAGTCATGGTGCCGGAACGGCGACTGCACCTATGTCGACTCCCGCCTTTCCGCGCTGAGCCTGGGCATCGCCGCGGCCATCGGCCTCGCCCTGCTGCTCCGCGGCGCGGCGCGGCACGGCTCCGTCCGGGCCCGGCGGGCGGTGCTGACCTGCGCGCTGGGGCTGGGCCTGCTCGGCAGTGCCACCTTCCTGCACAACCGCGCCTCCGCCCGGCTCATGGCGGAAAAGGAGGGCGCCTTCGACCTCCTCCGCGAGAGCGCCTGCCAGGTGCCGGACCGGATGGGGCACGATCCGCTGGTGCTGCAGGCGCTGTCGCGCACCGTCCTCTGGCCGACCGATCCCGGTGGCGCCAGCAGCAGCACCTATCTCACGACCTACCGGGACGCGCTGCCCCGGCTGGGTCTCGCCTGCCAGCCCCTGTCCTTCCGGCCCACGCCGCGGCGGGCCGAGTTCCTCGGCTGGTCCCCCCGCGAGCGCGGAGGGCGCTGGTCCCTGGCCGGGTCTGCGGTGCTGCGCCTGCCGGTCAGGCCGGACACGCGCGGCGCGATCCTGACGCTCTCTGCCTATGTCCCGCCCGGCGGTGCGCCGCAGCGCGTGACCATCCGCGATGCCGGGGGCCGGGCCTGCCGGATGTCCCTGGAGTTCACCAGGGCGCAGCGTGTCTTCCTGCCCTGGCGCGATGCGGCCCCCGGCTCGATGGTGACGCTGCTGCTGGAAACCCCGGATGCCACCAGCCCCCGGCAGGCCGGGGCAAGCGAGGACAGCCGTGTGCTGGGGGTCTTCCTGTCCGGCGTGAAGCCTGTCCCCGCCGCGCCGGAAGGTGGCAAGGGCGGGAATGGCACGGACGCGGCCCTCGACCTGGGCCGCTGCATGGACGGAGGCTGACCGGCTTCGCGGCGGCAAGGCGGGCCGGTGCCACATGGCCCCGGCCCCATGCTCCGGATGATAAGGCGGCCGGTTCAGCCCGCCGCCTTCAGCCCTTCGCGCAGCTTGTTCTCCTGCTCCGCCGTCAGGTTGGTGCGCAGCACCGTCCCGCCGAACTCGGACATGGCAGGCAGGACCTTGTCCGCCGTCACCTTGCGTACCAGCACGCAAAGCGCCGCGCCCCCGGGCGGCAGCGCCTGGGTGGCGTCCTTCAGGAAGTTGTCTTCGATGCCGACATCGGTGAAGTAGCCGCTCAGCGCCCCCGCCCCGGCGCCGACGGCGGTGCCCAGCAGCGGGTTCAGGAAGAGCAGGCCGATCAGCGTGCCCCAGAGCGCGCCGGAGGCCGTGCCTGCCAGGGTGGTGTTCACCAGCTGGTTCAGCTTCACGTTCCCGTCCGGCTGGCGGACGGCGACCACGGCGTCCCCGATCTCGACCAGGTACTCCTTCTGCAGGCTCAGCAGCTTCTGACGCGCGGCCTCGGCCGTCTGCTCGTCCGGATAGGCGATGATCACCAGATCCGCCATGTCCTTGCTCCTCCATCTCCGATGGGCGATCCCGCGCCGGAGGCTCCGGCAGGGCTCCGGCCATAGAAGGCGACAGGAGCCCGGGCGTTGCAATCCCGGTCGCGCCGGCACCCCGATCACGATGGGAGGGCGGACAGGCCAAGGGCGGAACCCATGGGTCCCGCCCCTTCCCTTATCCGCCATGCCGCAGGGGCCGCCCGTGGCGGCCGGGGATCACTCCGCCGCGACGGGCGGGGCATAGACGGCGGCGCGGCGCATGCCGTTGGCCACCACGGCGATCAGGCCGATCACCACGACCAGGGCGACGTAATGCGCCGGCCCCATCGCGTTGAAACCCGCCAGCGTGCCCACCGCCATCGGCGTCAGCCCACCGAAGACCGCATAGGCCACGTTGTAGGAGAAGGACACGCCGGTGAAGCGCACCTCCCCGGGAAAGGCCCGCACCATCACATAGGGCACCACGTTGATGATCCCCACCGTGGCCCCGGCCACCGCGTAGAGCGGCACCAGGTTGTCCGGGTTCGCCGCCGTGCCGACATAGAGGGCATAGGTCGCGGCGATCAGCAGCACCGTGCCCACCAGCGTCACCATGACGGTGTTGAAACGGTCCAGCAGCACGCCCACCAGCACGGCGCAGATCGTCAGGGTCAGCGTCGCGAGGCTGCTGCCGATCAGCGTCGTGGTCGCGGGGATGCCGTGCAGGCGCTGCATCAGCGAGGGCGTCAGAAGGATCACCACCACGATGGCCGCGGTCAGCATCCAGGTCACCGCCATGGAGACCGCCACCGAGGCGCCATGGCCGCGCAGCACCTGCTTCAGCGGCATCTCCCGCACCACCGCCTTGCGGGCGCGCATCGCCTCGAAGACCGGCGTCTCGTGCAGCCAGCGGCGCAGGTACATGGCGATCAGGCCGAAGATCCCGCCCACCACGAAGGGCAGGCGCCAGGCCCAGTCCAGGATCTCGGCCTGGGTGTAGGCAAGGTTGATCGCCGTGGCCATCAGCGAGCCCAGCAGGATGCCGCCGGTCAGCCCCCCGGTCAGCAGCCCGCAGGCCAGGCCCACGCGGTTGGCCGGGACGTGTTCCGCCACGAAGACCCAGGCGCCCGGCGCCTCGCCCCCGATCGCGGCGCCCTGGAAGACGCGCATCACCAGCAGCAGCACGGGCGCGGCATAGCCGATCGAGGCATAGGTCGGCATCAGGCCGATCAGCAGCGTCGGCACCGCCATCATCAGGATGGACAGCGTGAACATGCGCTTGCGGCCGGTCTTGTCGCCGAAATGGGCCATGATGATCCCGCCCAGCGGGCGCGCCAGATAGCCGGCGGCGAAGATGCCGTAGGTCTGCAGGTCCCCCAGCCATTTCGGCATGTCGGCCGGAAAGAACAGGTTGCTGATCGTGACCGCGAAGAAGACGTAGATGATGAAGTCGTAGAACTCGAGAGCGCCGCCGAGCGAGGCAAGGGCGAGGGTCTTGGCGTCCTGGCGTGTCAGGCTTCGGTCTATTGCGTTCTCGGTCATCACACGGGTCCATGGATCGGGCGCCCGCACCCGGCGACGGAAGACGTTTCCTTTCGCGGGCGCGGCAAGCCACGCAATATTGCATCGCGGCAGACATGCCACCAATGCCGCTCCCTCCACTCGGCCCTGTCCCCAGGGCGGGGCTCGCCTTGAGGCGGGGCAGCAGCGGCGCTGATGCCGGGGATCAGGATTATGCGCTGGACCGGCGTTGCCGCCCGGCGCAGAAGGCGGTCGCCATGCCACTCGATCCCGCCCTGCTCGCCGCCTACCTGCTGGCCTGTCTGGTCCTGGTGCTGACCCCGGGGCCGGACATGATGTTCGTGCTGGGCCAGACACTGTCCGGCGGGCCGCAGCGCGGCTGGGCGGCGGTGCTGGGCATCGTCTGCGGCGCCTTCTGCCATATCGTCGCCGCCGCGCTGGGTGTGGCGGCCATCCTGGCGGCGGAGCCCATGCTCTTCGCCCTGCTGCGCCTCGCCGGCGCTGCCTATCTGGTCTGGCTCGGCCTCGGGGCGCTGCGGGCCGCCTGGCGCGGCGAGGCCGGCATCGCTCCCGCCACCCCCTCCACCGGAACCCCGCCCCACCTCCAGGGCACACGCCTCCAGGGGCAGGGCCGCATCGTGCTCCAGGGCATGCTGACCAACCTGCTCAACCCCAAGGTCGCGCTGTTCTTTCTGGCCTTCCTGCCGCAGTTCGTGGCACCCGGCCTCGCCCCGGCCTGGCTCCAGATGCTGCTGCTCGGCCCGCTCCTGCCCCTTCTGGCAGTGCCGCTCTTCGCCGTGCTGATCGCCGGTGCCGGCCGGGCCGTCAGCCGCCTGAACCGCTCCGCCCGCGCCACGCGCTGGCTGAACGGCCTCGCCGGCACGATCTTCCTGGGCCTGGGCCTGCGCCTGCTGCTCGATCGGCGGTAGGGCGGCGCGCGGCTCCTCAGCCAGGCACCGGGGAGGCGGAACGCCGCCTGCCCCTGTCGGACCCTACATCTCCGCCGGACTGAACCGCCCGTGCCGTTCCACCATCCCGGCACTGGCCTCGTTCAGCCCGACCACCTCCACGCGCAGCCCGTGGCGGCGCATCTTGTTCACCACGCCCTCCAGCGCGCCGACGGCGGTGATGTCCCACAGGTGCGCCCCGGTCAGGTCGATCACCACCTGCCGCGCCACCGCGTCGCGCAGGTCGAAGGCATCGGCGAACATCTCGGCGGAGGCGAAGAAGACCTGTCCCTTCACCCGGTAGGTCCGGGTCCGGCCGGCCTCGTCATAGGCTTTCTCCACCTGCATCAGCCGCATGACTTTGAAGGCGAAGAAGACGCCGCTCAGCAGCACGCCGACGAAGACGCCCATCGCCAGGTTGTGCGTCACCACCACCACCGCGACGGTGGCCAGCATCACCAGGCTGGACAGGCGCGGATGCGCCGCGAGGTCGCGCAGCGAGGACCAGGAGAAGGTGCTGACCGAGACCATGATCATGATGGCCACCAGCGCCGCCACCGGCACCTGCGCCACCCAGGGCCGCAGCAGCACCATCAGCACCAGAAGGAAGGCCCCCGCCACGAAGGTGGAAAGCCGCCCCCGCCCGCCATAGCGCAGGTTGCCCACGGTCTGCCCGATCATGCCGCAGCCGGCGATGCCGCCAAAGGCCCCGACGGCGATGTTGGCGATGCCGAGCCCGGTGCATTCGGCGCGCTTGGAGCTGTTGGTTTCGGTCCAGTCGTCCACCACCCCGGCGGTCATCATGGATTCCAGCAGCCCGACCATCGCCATGGCCAGCGCATAGGGGAAGACGATCCGCAGCGTTTCCAGGTTCAGCGGCACCTGCGGCCAGACCAGGGACGGCAGGGAATCCGGCAGCCGCCCCAGATCCGCCACGGTGCGCAACGGCATGTCCATGCCCATGGAGACGACCGTCAGCACCAGGATGCAGATCAGCGGCGAGGGGATCGCCTCGGTGACGCGCGGCACGAGGTAGATGATGGCCAGCCCCAGCGCGATCATCGCATAGGTATGCCAGGTCACATCCATCATCTGCGGCAGTTGCGCCGAGAAGATCAGGATGGCCAGCGCGTTCACGAAGCCCGTCCGCACCGAGCGCGAGACGAAGCGCATCAGCACGTCGAGCTTCAGCAGGCCGAAGACCACCTGGATCGCCCCGCAAAGCAGCGTGGCGGCCAGCAGGTATTGCAGCCCGTGCGAGGAGACCAGCGCGGCGGCCACCAGCGCCACGGACCCGGCGGCGCCGGAGATCATCGCCGGCCGGCCGCCGGCAAAGGCGATCACGATGCCGATCACGAAGGAGGCGAAGAGCCCCACTTCCGGATCGACCCCCGCGACGAAGGAGAAGGCGATCACCTCCGGGATCAGGGCGAAGGTCCCGACCATGCCGGCCAGGATTTCGCGGTGGAGGCTGCCGCCGGTCCATTCGGCCCGGTAGCGCGCGAGGTCGAAGCTCATCGAGGAAAACTCATCAGGGGAAACGGTCCCGGTTTTCTGGGCCGTGCCGCGAAGCGGGATGCGGAGGACGGCCGCGAACCATCCGCGCCCGGGAATCCATGCCCCGGAAGCCTAGGTTCCGGGAGCCGGATGGCCCGCCACCCTCCAACCGTCGCTCGCAACAGGCGAACATGGGCCGCCGCATCTGCTGCGGCGGTTCGAGACATGCCGGCGTTGCGGGCGCGGACTACATGGGGCTGGTGATCCCTGTGGCATACCGACTGGCACGAGCATGAAGCGTGCCGGGGCCGGAGGCCCGATTTTGCGGCGCGGCAGGGGTAGACCCTGCCGCCCGCCGGCGCAACCTGCCCCCACCCTTTCCCCCGTCCCCCGAGGCTTCGCCGGAGGCGGCCTCCGGCGGAACCGCGACGGCCCTCAGAGGGGCGCGCAGGCGGCACGTAGCCAGGCGGCCGCCTCGGGCGCCACCTCCGCCAGCGCGGGAGCGACCTCCGACGCGACGCGGGCCTGATAGACATCCACCCATTCCCGCTCCGCCGGCGTCAGCAGCCCGGGCTGGATCAGCCGCCGCTCGTAGGGAGCCAGGGTCAACGTCTCGAAACCCAGCCAGGGCCGCCCCGAGAGCCCCTGCCCCGCCGAGCGCACCAGCAGCAGGTTCTCGATGCGGATGCCATAGGCCCCGGGCAGGTAGAAGCCCGGCTCGTCGGACAGGATCATCCCCTCCTCGATCGGCACCGGCTTCGCCGCCCGCGAGAAGGCGACCGGCCCCTCATGCACCGAAAGGAAGGAGCCCACGCCATGGCCCGTGCCATGGTCGTAGTCCATCCCGGCATCCCAGAGCGGCCGGCGCGCGATGGCGTCGAGATGCGGCCCCGCCACCCCCTTGGGGAAGCTCAGCGTGGCCAGGGCGATATGGCCGCGCAGCACCCGCGTGTAGCGTTCCCGCAGCTCCGCCGGCGCCTCCCCCGGCCCAGTCCAGAGCGTGCGCGTCACATCCGTGGTGCCGTCCAGGAACTGCGCGCCGCTGTCGATCAGGTAGCACTCGTCCCGCCCGATCGCCCGGTCCGTCTCCGCCGTGACCCGGTAATGCACGATCGCCCCGTTGGGCCCGGCGCCCGAGATGGCGGGAAAGGATTCCGCCCGGAACAGCGGCAGCGCCCGGCGGAACTCCAGCAGCTTCTCCGCCGCCGTGATCTCGCTCTGCCCGCCTTGCGGCGCCGCCCCGGCGAACCAGTGGAGGAAACGCGCCAGCGCCACCGCGTCCCGCGCATGCGCCGTCCGCGCGCCTGCCTGCTCCACCGCGTTCTTGCGCGCCCGGGGCAAGCGTACCGGATCCTCGCCCGCCACCACGGTCGCTCCGGCCTCGCGCAGCCGCATGGCGAACCAGGCCGGCGTCAGGTCGGGATCGACCCGCACCCGCCGTCCCGCCAGTGCGCGCAGCGCCTCCGGCCATTCCTCCGGCGCGCGCAGCGCCACGGCATTGCCCAGATGCGCGCGCAGCGCCTCGTCCACCTTCGCCGGGGCGATGAACAGGTCCACCGTCCCATCGGCCCGCAGCAGGCCCTGCGACAGCGCCAGCGGCGTGTTCTCCAGGTCGCCGCCCCGGATGTTCAGCAGCCAGGCGGTGCTGTGCGCATCGGCCAGCACCGCCGCGTCCTCGCCCGCCGTGCGCAGCGCCGCGGCGGCTGCCTCGCGCTTTTCCTCCGCACCCTGCCCGGCCTGTTCCGCCGCCTGCGGCACGGCGCGGGCCAGTGGCGGCGCGGGGCGGTCGGCCCAGGCGGCATCCAGCGGGTTGCCGTCCAGCGGCACCAGCTCGGCGCCGGAGGCCGCCAGCTTCTCCACCGCCGATTCCGGCATCAGCCGCGGGTCGTAGCCGATGCGCCGTCCCTTCGCATGTTCGCGCAGCCAGTCCGCCGCCGGTTCCTCGGTGATATGCCGCCGCTCCCAGAGCGCCGGATCGGTCTGCGCCGCCGCCTGGGTGGTGTAGCGGCCGTCGGTGAAGACCGCCGCCCGTTCCGGCAGCACGATGGCCAGCCCGGCACTGCCCGTGAAGCCGGTCAGCCAGGCCAGCCGCTCCGCCGAACCCGGCACGTATTCGCCCAGATACTCGTCCGAGCGCGGCACCACGAAGCCCTCGACCCCGGCAGCCGCCAGGTTCCGGCGCAGCGCCTCAAGCCGCTCCCCGGGTGACGACGCGGGCGGCACGACGGCGCTCACGGTTGCGCGACCTTCGTAAACGACATGTTTTACTCCTATTTCATGCTTCCGGCGCATATCTAAACAGCCAGATCGGCACGAGCAAAAGCGGCGGGCAGACCTATTTTGCACTGCATAACGCGCGGCGCGGCAAAGCGAGTCGAAGACAGAACGACCGGAAGCCACGAACCGCGCCGCGAAAGGAACGCTAGTCATGAATACCCGGATCAACCAGACCGAAGCCGCCCTGATGATGCCGATGCCCGCCAACGCCCAGGCCGAGCGC
Organism: Roseomonas mucosa ATCC BAA-692; assembly: GCF_000622225.1. GTDB lineage: Bacteria > Pseudomonadota > Alphaproteobacteria > Acetobacterales > Acetobacteraceae > Roseomonas > Roseomonas mucosa. The sequence goes on from NZ_JHWD01000007.1 coordinate 199,969, forward strand.
ATCCAGGCCCTGCGTCAGCAGGCCCTGCAGCAGAGCGACAGCGGGATCGGCCGCTGGTTCCGCAGCCTGACGCTCCGCCTCTCCGAGGGCCTGCAGCGCCGCCGCGCCATGGCCGAGCTGCAGGAGCTGACGGATCGCGAGCTGGCCGATATCGGCCTTGTCCGCTCCGACATCCCGCACCTGTTCGACCGCATGGCGCAGCAGGAGCAGAAGGTGGCGACCCAGGCCCCCGTGTCGCGCCCGGCCAACGACTTCAACCGCAAGCGCGCCGCGGCCTGAAGCGGCGCCGCAGGGCCAGCCCTGCGGTAAAGACATAGAACTTTACCAGTCACGGCAAAAGGGACGGTTCTCCGTCCCTTTTTTCGTGCCCGCAGCCCGGTGGCGGAAAAATTTCGCCTTCCATGCTGCGGTGCAAAAATACCGGCTGGAAAGGCCCCGAGGCCCAGCCGCAGGGGGGATGTGCCGCCTTCCCGCCCTGCCCTTCAGCGCCTGCGCAGGACCAGGGTGGACCAGGCCCCGAGGTCGATCCGCCGCTCCAGCACCAGCCCGCAGCGGCGATGCGCCGCCAGCACCATCCGCACCTGGGTGCCGAGCAGCCCGGCCAGGATCGCCGTGCCCCCTGGCGCCAGATGCGTGGCGAGGTCGCGCGCCATGGCGCAGAGCGGCCGCGCCAGGATGTTGGCGAAGACGAGGTCATAGTGCCCGTTGCGCACCACCGGGTCGCGCCAGCCATCCGCCAGCTCCGCCCGGAACAGCCCGCGCAGCCCGTTCATCACCCCGTTCTCGGCTGCCACCCGCACCGACCAGGGCTCGATATCCGTGGCAAGGACCTTCCGGTGCAGCAGCTTCGCCGCCGCCATGCCCAGGATGCCCGAGCCCGTGCCCAGGTCCAGGATTCGGCGCGGGCGGCGGTGGGCCACGGCCTCGAAGGCCAGCAGGCAGCCGCGCGTGGATTCGTGCTCGCCCGAGCCGAAGGCTAGGCCGGCATCGAGCCGCAACACCAGCCGGTCCCATTGCCGCGGGTTGGGCAGGTGCGTTGGTCGGATGGTGAAGCGCCGCCCCAGCGCCTGCTCCGGAAAGGCTTCCACGGTGCGGGCCAGCCAGCCCTCCGCCTCGGTCGGGTGCCGCTCCGGCGCCCCGGCATCGAAGCCCGAGACCGCCACCGCCAGGGCCAGCGCCGCGCTCAGCGCCGCCTCGTCGCCGTTCTGCTCCCAGACGCCTTCCAGCCGCCAGGTCTCCTCCAGCGGCGGCTCGCGGAAATAGCCGACGGTGCGGCAGAGGCTTTCCAGCGCCGCCTCGTAATAGGGCACCGCCTCGTCCGGGATGCCGGTCAGCACCAGCGTCTCCAGCGGGATGGCCCAGCGCGTGTTGCCCTGGGTCGGCCAATGCCCCGGCTTCTGCTGGATGGCGGTCTCGCTGCTCATCAGGCGCGCTCCACGAAACGGTCCAGCACACGCTTGCTGCCGGTCTTCTCGAAATCCACGTCCAGGCGGTCATCCTCCACCCGGGTCACGCGTCCGTAGCCGAATTTCTGGTGGAAGACGCGGGTTCCGACGGTCATGGCATCCTTGCGCGCCGGACGCGCCTGCACCTCCCAGGCCCCCTTCTCGGAGAGTTTGGCCTCCATGATCCGCGGCCGCCCGGCGCTGATCGGGCCGTGCGCGAAAACGCTCGGCGCCGTCGCCATGCGCTGCCGCTGCATAGCCGAGGAGCCCTCGACCTCCACCGCCTCGCGCGGCAGCTCGTCCAGGAAGCGCGACGGGATGGCGGCCGACCAGTTGGCATAGATCCGCCGGTTCGCCGCGTGGCTGATCACCGCGAGCTTCCGCGCCCGGGTGATGCCGACATAGGCGAGGCGCCGCTCCTCCTCCAGACCCTTGGTGCCGCCCTCGTCCAGCGCGCGCTGGTGCGGGAAGAGCCCCTCCTCCCAGCCCGGCAGGAAGACGAGGTCGAACTCCAGCCCCTTGGCCGCGTGCAGCGTCATCAGCGAGACCTTGGCCTCCGAGGCGTTCTCGTCGTTCTCGGTCACCAGCGCCACATGGTCGAGAAAGCCTGCGAGGCTCTCGAACTCGCCGATCGCGCGCAGCAGCTCCTTCAGGTTCTCCAGCCGGCCCGGCGCCTCGGCCGACTTGTCCTGCTTCCACATCTCCGTATAGCCGCTCTCGTCGAGCATGGTGGCCACCGTCACCACATGCCCCTCGCGCGCCAGCATTTCGCGCCATCGCGCGAAGCCGTCGAACAGCTCGCGCAGCGCCGCGCGCGGCTTGGGGCGGAAGGCATCGGTGCGCGCCAGCTGCTCCGCCGCCACGGCGAGCGGGATGCCCTGCTCGCGCGCCGCCACATGCATGTGTTGCAGCCCGCTGTCGCCCACGCCCCGGCGCGGCGTGTTGACGATGCGCTCGAAGGCCAGGTCGTCGCTCGGCTGGTGCAGGATGCGCATATAGGCCATGGCGTCGCGCACCTCGGCCCGCTCGTAGAACTTCAGCCCGCCCACGACGCGATAGGGCACGCCGAGCACGATCAGCCGCTCCTCGAAGGCCCGCGTCTGGAAGCCGGCGCGCACGAGGATCGCCATCTCGCCCGCGCTGATCCCGTCGCGCTGTGCCTGCTCGATGCGCTCGCCGACCATGCGGGCCTCCTCCTCGGAATCCCAGAGCGAGACGATGCGGACCTTCTCGCCCTCCGCATCATTGCGCCCCGGCCGCAGCGTCTTGCCCAGCCGTCCCTCGTTCTTCGCGATCAGCCCGGCGGCGGCGGCCAGGATCGGCCGCGTGGAGCGGTAGTTGCTCTCCAGCCGCACGATCCTCGCGCCGGGGAAGTCCTTCTCGAAGCGCAGGATGTTCTCCACCTCCGCGCCTCTCCACGAGTAGATCGACTGGTCGTCGTCGCCCACGCAGCAGATGTTCCGGTGCCCCTGCGCCAGCAGCCGCAGCCAGAGGTACTGCACCGTGTTGGTGTCCTGGTACTCGTCCACCAGGATGTAGCGGAAGCTGCGGTGGTACTGCGCCAGCACCTCGGGCTGGGTTCGCAGGATCTCCGTCATGTGCAGCAGCAGGTCGCCGAAATCGACCGTGTTCAGGTCCCGCAGCCGCGACTGGTAGGCCTCGTAGAGCTGCCGCGCGCGGCCATTGGCGAAGTCGCTGTCCTCCGCCGGCGTCACCCGCTCCGGCGTCAGGCCGCGGTCCTTCCAGCGCTGGATCACCGCCATCAGCCCCTGGGCCGGCCAGCGCTTCTGGTCGATGCCGCCCGCCGCCTCCATCACCTGTTTCAGCAGGCGGAGCTGGTCGTCCGTGTCCAGGATGGTGAAGGAGGAGGTCAGGCGGACATATTCCGCGTGCCGCCGCAGCATCCGGGCGCAGAGCGCATGGAAGGTGCCGAGCCAGAGCCCCTCCGCCGGTCGGCCCAGGATATGGGAGACACGCTCCCGCATCTCCCGCGCCGCCTTGTTGGTGAAGGTCACGGCCAGGACCTGGTTCGGGAAGGCCTTTCGCGTCATCAGGATATGGGCGAAGCGCGTGGTCAGCACCCGCGTCTTGCCCGTCCCCGCCCCGGCCAGCACCAGCAGCGGCCCGTCCACCGTCTCCACCGCCGCCCGCTGCTCCGGGTTCAGCTTGCCGAGGTAGTTGGGCTCCGGCAGGTCCCGCAGCCCGCCCCCCGTGGCCGGCATCGCGTCGCGGCTGTCGCTCATTGGCAGCGTCCCCTCGATCCGGCGCCGCAGATTCGCTCGCCATCGGTCCAGCGTGCCCCGTCCAGGACGGCGGAAGACAGGTCCGCCCCGTCCAGCACCGCGCCCGTCAGGTCCGCGCCGCTCAGATCGGCCCGGAAGAGCCGCGCGCCCCGCAGGTCTGCCCCGGCCAGCTTCGCCCCGTCCAGCATCGCCCGCGTGAAGTCGGCCCGGCGCAGGTTGGACCCGCTCAGGTCCGCCTGGCTCAGCAGGGCGGAGACGAAGCGGGCCTGCTGTCCGTCGATCCCCCGCAGCACCGCCCCGACCATGTTGGCGCGGGAGAAGCTGGCATCGCGCAGCACCGCCCCCGCCAGATCGGCATCCGGCAGGTCCCGCCCGTCCAGCAGGCAGCGCCGCCAGTCTACCCCGGGGGCGGGCAGGTCGTTGCAGGCGGCGCGGGCGGGTGCCGCGACGGCCAGGAGGAACAGGGCGAGGAGGATCGGAAGGGCGGGGCGCACGCCACAGGATATAGAACGCCAGGGGAACGCGGTCGAGGAAGCCCCGCGCCGCCGCCTCCTGGTCCGCCCTATTTCGGGAAATACCCCGCCAGGTTCCGCCGCACCCGCGCCAGCACGTCCTCCCCCACGGGCGGGAGCTGGAAGCGCTGGCCGGTGATCATCTCGAAGGCCCGGACATAGACGGCGGCGGTCTCCAGGATCACCTCCTGCGGGATCTCCGGGATCGCGTCCTTGTAGGGGTCGCAGCGCGCCACCACCCAGTTGCGCACGAAATCCTTGTCGAAGCTCTCCGGCTTCCCGCCCCGGCCGAACAGCGTCCGGTAGGAGCCGAGCAGCCAGTAGCGGCTGCTGTCCGGCGTATGGATCTCGTCGGCCAGCACGATGTTGCCGTCCGTGTCTGTGCCGAACTCGTATTTCGTGTCCGCCAGGATCAGCCCGCGTTCCCGCGCCAGCTCCTGCCCGCGGGCGAAGAGCTTCAGCGCATACTCGCTCAGCGTCTCCCACTGGCTCTTCGACAGCAGCCCGCGCTCCAGGATCTCCTCCGCCGTCAGCGGCTCGTCATGCCCGCCGTCGAAGGCCTTGCTGGTGGGCGTGATGATCGGCTCGGGCAGCTTCTGGTTGTCGCGCAGTCCGTCGGGCAGCACATGCCCGTACATCCGCCGCTGGCCCTTCTTGTAGAGCGTCAGGATCGAGGTGCCCGTCGTGCCGGCGAGATAGCCGCGCACCACCACCTCCACCGGCAGGATGGACAGCTTACGCCCCACCACCACGTTCGGATCGGGGTATTCGACGACATGGTTCGGGCAGATGTCGCGCGTCGCCTCGAACCAGTACCGCGCCGTCTGCGTCAGCACCTGCCCCTTCAGGGGAATGGCCGCCAGGATACGGTCGAAGGCACTGATCCGGTCGGTCGCGATGATGATGCGCTTCCCGTCCGGCAGGTCGTAATTGTCCCGCACCTTGCCGCGATAGTGGTTCGGCAGTTCCGGAATGGTCGCGTCGCGAAGGGTCTGCTGCGCGTGCGCGGCGAGTTCTGAGAGATCCATGCCTGGTCTCGTCCCCGGAGAGAGGGCCCCCAGCCGGTGCCGTCCCGCCAGGATGGCGCCGGCGGCGGGGGAAGTGATGTGCGGCTATGCCCCGGCGCCGGGCAGGAGGGCAATGCCCGTCATCACCGGCACCATCCGCCTTGCCTCGTGCCCCGCCCGGCCCATGGGTCAGCCCAGGGGAAGGCCGCCCCCGCGATCATGGCAGGATCGCCCCCGCCCGGCCCGCCGGACAGGACGGATTTCGCCGCATGTGGCGCCCAGGAGGATGGTTCGCCCCGCGGAGCAGGCCAGGCGCGCCCGGCTCAGGAGGCCGCTTCGGGCACCCTGTCCAGGGCCGCCCCGTTTTCAGGCACCCGCCTGGCCCGCCTGCCGGCTGGCCGCCTCGGCCTTGCCTTCCTCCTCCACGCCGGATTCGCTCGCCGGATCGGCGGGGCGGGACGGGCGCACACCCAGGATATGGGCGATGGCATAGGTCAGGTCGGGCCGGTTCAGCGTGTAGAAATGGAACTCGTCCACGCCATTGGCCTGCAACAGCCGCACCTGCTCCGCCGCCACCACGGCGGCCACCATGCGGCGGGTCTCGGCGTCGTCGTCCAACCCCTCGAACAGCGCCGCCATCCAGTCCGGCACCGAGGCGCCGATCCGGGCGGAGAAGTTCCGCATCTGGTTGAAGTTCGAGACGGGCATGATGCCCGGCACGATCGGCACGGAGATGCCCGCCGCCAGCGCCCTGTCGATGAAGCGCAGGAAGGTCTCGGTGTCGAAGAAGTACTGGGTGATCGCCCGGGTCGCCCCCGCGTCGATCTTGCGCTTCAGGTTGTCGAGGTCGGCCTCGGCGGAACGTGCCGAGGGATGCGTTTCCGGATAGGCCGCCACCGAGATCTCGAAGGGCGCGACCCGCCGCAGCCCCTCCACCAGATCCGCCGCATAGGCATAGCCCTGCGGATGCGGCACGTAGTCCGGGGCCCCGGCCGGCGGGTCGCCGCGCAGGGCCACGATGTGCCGCACTCCGGCATCCCAGTATTGCCGTGCCACGTCGTCCACCTCGCCGCAGGAGGCCCCGACGCAGGTCAGGTGCGCCGCGGGCGTCAGCGCGGTCTCGCGCACGAGTCGCGACACGGTGGCGTGGGTGCGCGCCTGGGTGGTGCCGCCCGCGCCATAGGTGACGGAGACGAAGCGGGGCGCCAGTGGCTCCAGCCGCCGGATGCAGGACCAGAGCTGGTTCTCCAGCGCCTCCGTGCGCGGCGGAAAGAACTCGAAGGACAAGGCCGGAGCCGGCAGGGCGGCCGGGGCCGGCAACGCGCCGAAGCGTGGCCCGGTCAGCCAGCGGCCCAACGGGTTGGCGCCCGGATGGATGCCGGGATCATGGCCTGGGCTGGCACCGGAAGCGCCGGCACCGGGGGTCGCGACATGGTTCATGCGCCTCCTCATAGCCTGTCCGTTCCCGGGTGGCACCGTCTCCTTTTTGGTTCCACCCGTTTTTCGGCGGGACATCGCCGGCCGGACCCGCCATCCTGTCGCGATATCTTGTCCGGGCCGCAGTTCGTCCTTTCGCCGTCCCGGTGGTAAGGCGAATCATCAATGATGTCTCATCGGAGCCTGTCCGAAACAATGCGTTCCTTCCGCCTTCTGGCCATTACGCTGGTGCTGGGCATGAGCGCCTGCGCCACGCGCCCCGATCCGTCCGACCCGGAGGCGGTCGCCGAATTCCAGCAAACCAACGACCCGATCGAGCCGTTCAACCGCGCCATGTTCGACGTGCACCAGGGCATCGACAAATACGCCCTGCGCCCCGCCGCCCTGGGCTACCGCGCCGTGCTGCCGCAGCCGGTGCGCGACGGCGTCCACAACGCCATCGGCAACCTGAAGGCGCCGGTCATCTTCATCAACGACGTGATCCAGGGCGAGGTCGGCCGCGCCCGCGACACGCTGACCCGCTTCATGCTGAACAGCACGGTCGGGCTGGGCGGCCTCTTCGATGTCGCCGCCAGCATGGGCCTGCCCGCGCATGACGCCGATTTCGGCATCACTGCCGGCAAGGCCGGGGTCGGCGAGGGCCCCTACCTCTTCATTCCGCTGCTCGGTCCCTCCAATCCGCGCGACCTGACCGGCTATGGCGCCGGCATCGCCGCCAACCCCTTCACCTATCTCACCTTCGGCAGCGACGGCCTGAACTACGCCTATGACTACGGCGTGCCGGTGCTGGGCGGGCTCGACACCCGTGAAAGGCTGATCGACACCATCGACGCGATCAACCGGACCAGCCTCGACCCCTACGCCACCTACCGCTCCGGCTACCGCCAGCAGCGCAACGCGCAGATCGCCAGCACCGGCGCCGCCCCTGCCCCGGGCCCCGCCAACCCGACCGCCGCCAGCACGGGCATCGGCGTCGGCACCCGCATCCCCGGCGCCGCGCCGAGCCTGGACAGGCGGCAGCCGGCGCCGCCTTCCCGCCTGCCCACGAACTGAGGCCGGAACTCCCGGCGAAGCACCAGGGGCCGGAGCTCATCGGGCCACCTCTTCCCTCTCCGGGGCCTCCCCCGGAGGCCCCCTCTGGAAGAACGCGCCGAGGGATGGCAAACCCGTGACCCGATAGCCGCTTTACCCAGGAATCCGGGCAGGCGGCCCGGACCGCGTCAACCTGAGGGTTGGCCGGCCCGGACCGCACGGCCGTCCGGGACACCGGCGCCGGCAACCCCGGGGACCAGCCCCTGGCCTGGACCCCCCCTCCGGCCGACAGAGAATTGCGGAAGACGATATGACAAGCCCCATGACCCGACGCCCGCTGCTCCTGGCCGCCCTGGCCCTGCCCGCCGCGCTGGCCCTCCGCCACCCGGCCCTGGCCCAGACCGTGGACCCGGGCCGCGCCACCGCCTTCATCCAGAGCACCGGGCAGGAGCTGGTGGCGGCGATCAACGCCAACACCCCAGTGGCACAGCGCCGCCAGCAGGTAGCTGGCGTCCTGCGTCGCTCCGTGGACATCCAGGGCGTCGGCCGCTTCATCCTGGGCCGCTGGTGGCGCCAGGCCAGCCCGGCCGAGCAACAGGAATACATGCGCCTCTTCGAGGAGACGCTGATCCGCAACCTGTCCGCCCGTTTCGGCGAGTATCAGGGCGTCCGCTTCTCGCTGGGCCGCGCGCAGCAGCGCACCGAGGACGACGTGCTGGTGAACACCATTATCGAACGCCCCAGCACCGCGCCCTTCACCCTCGACTGGCGGGTCAGCGATGTCGGCGGGCAGCCGAAGATCGTGGACGTCATCGCGGAAGGGGCCTCCCTGCGCCTGACGCAGCGGTCCGAGTACTCCTCGGTCATCAGCCGCAACGGCGGTCGCGTCGCCGCCCTGCTGGATGCCATGAAGCAGCAGATCGCCCAGCTCCAGGCCCAGGAAGGGCGCTGAGGCAGGCCGACTTCCGGCCGGGGAAGGCCATGGCCCTCCCCGGCCGCGTCAGATTTTGTCGGAAAGGCTCAATCTTCCGGCTTCCGGGTGGAAGTCCGGTTCAGCGGATCGTGCCTGTCCCTGGCCCGCCGCGCGCCTGGGAGCCGCTGCTGCTGTCGTCACGCGGCGTGGCGCCCGGCATTGCCTGCGTCGTCGGGTTGAAGTTGTTGTTCAGGCTGTCCCGCGGGGATCGGTCGGCCTGCGGCATCGGGCGGTCGGGGCCGCTACAGGCGGCGAGCGAAATCAGGCAACCCGCGATCACCAAAGGCTTGTACATCCTCGTCTCCTAGGGGAGCAGGGGAATGCCGGCCCCGGCGGCCGGCCCGTCGCTCCGTTCGCTAAGCGATCCGAACGGCGTCTTCGCCATGTCACAAGCGCGTGTTCACGCGGCAACGGGCACGGCCTGGGGCGTCGGGGGCTCAGACCGGCTTCTGCTCGCCCCTCCGGCGGCTCTCATAGACCATCATCCGGTGGCCCTTGTTCATGAAGCTGTCCGCCGGGACCATGCCGATATCCGCCAGTACGGCGCGCGAGCCCTGGTTGGTTTCCCGCGCCACGGCGATGATCCGCTCCAGTCCCGCCCGATGCCCGAAGGCCAGGGCGGCGGCGGCGGCCTCCCGCGCATAGCCGTGGCCGCGGCATTCCGGCCAGAGCGCGAAGCGCAGCGCCACGCCACGCCCGTCCGGCCTCTCCATCAGCCCGGCGATGCCGAGGAAGGCCTCGTCCTCCTGCCGGTGGACGCACCAGGTGCCGTAGCCGCGCACGGTCCAGAAGTCGATGTCGTCCTCCATCTCCTCCCGCGCGCGCTCCGGGCTTCGTACGCCGTGCAGCATGATGGCGAAGACCCGCTCATCCGCCTTGAGCGCGGTCAGCTCGGGCAGGTTCTCCCAGCCAACGGGCAGGAGCAGGAGGCGCGGCGTCCGGACCAGCCGGGACAGCCGCAGGGAATCGGAGGAATGGAACATTGTGGACGTGACACCAGGGGCCGGCTCCGCCATCCCACCCCTGACCGGGGACAAGGCGGCGGGCTCACCGGAAGGAGGACGGGAACCCGTCCCCCACGCGCTCAGCGCGTGAGGGGCCGGTACTTGATCCGGTGCGGCTCGTCGGCCGCGGCGCCCATACGTCGCTTCTTGTCGGCCTCATAGGCCTGGTAGTTGCCCTCGAACCACTCCACGTGGCTGTCGCCCTCGAAGGCCAGGATGTGGGTGGCCAGCCGGTCCAGGAACCAGCGGTCGTGCGAGATGATCACCGCGCAGCCCGCGAAGTCCTGCAGCGCCTCTTCCAGGGCGCGGAGCGTGTCCACGTCCAGGTCGTTGGTCGGCTCATCCAGCAGCAGCACGTTGTGCGGGTTCTTCAGCATCTTCGCCAGATGCACCCGGTTCCGCTCGCCGCCCGACAGCACGCCCACCGGCTTCTGCTGGTCGCCGCCCTTGAAGTTGAAGGCGGCGCAATAGGCGCGCGAGGGCACGGACCGCTTGCCCATGGTGATCATGTCCTGTCCGTCGGAGATTTCCTGCCAGACGGTGCGCTTGTCATCCAGGCTGTCGCGGCTCTGGTCCACATAGCCGAGCTGCACGGACTCGCCGACGATCATCCTGCCGGCATCCGGCTGGTCCACGCCGGTGATCATCTTGAACAGCGTGGTCTTGCCGGCGCCGTTCGGGCCGATCACACCGACGATGCCGCCGGGCGGCAGCTTGAAGCTCAGGTCGTCGATCAGCAGCCGGTTGCCGAAGCCCTTGCGGATTTCCTCGGCCACGATGACCGTGTTGCCCAGGCGGGGCGCGGGCGGGATCTGGATCTCGGTCGGGTCGGGCGCCTTGTCCTGGCTCTTGAGCAGCAGCTCCTCATAGGCCTGGATGCGCGCCTTGCTCTTGGCCTGGCGGGCGGAGGGGCTGCGCCCGATCCATTCCTGCTCCTCGGCCAGTTGCCGCTGACGCGTGCTCTCCTCCTTCTCCTCCTGCTTCAGCCGCTTGCGCTTGGCCTCCAGATAGGAGGAGTAGTTGCCCTGGTACGGGATGCCGCGGCCGCGATCGACCTCCAGGATCCAGTTGGTCACGTTGTCCAGGAAGTAGCGGTCGTGGGTCACCACCAGCACCGCGCCCGGATACTCGCGCAACGTCTTTTCCAGCCAGCTCACGCTCTCGGCGTCCAGGTGGTTGGTTGGCTCGTCGAGCAGCAGCAGCTCCGGCTTCTCCAGCAGCAGCTTGCACAGCGCCACGCGCCGCCGCTCGCCGCCCGAGAGATTGGTCACCGGGCTGTCGAAGGGCGGGCAGCGCAGCGCGTCGAGCGCGATCTCGACGGTGCGGTCGATCTCCCAGCCATTGGCGGCGTCGATGCGCTCCTGCAGCTCGGCCTGCTCGGCCAGCAGGGTGTTCATCTCGTCTTCCGTCATCTCCTCGGCGAACTTCATCGAGATCTCGTTGAAGCGTGCGAGGTCGGCCTGCACCGCGGCGAAGGCGCCCATGACGTTCTCGCCCACGGTCTTGTCGGGGTCGAGATGAGGCTCCTGGCTCAGATAGCCTACACGGACGCCCTCGGCCGCCCAGGCCTCGCCGCCATATTCCTTGTCCTGCCCCGACATGATGCGCATCAGCGTGGACTTGCCGGCACCGTTCGGGCCCAGCACGCCGATCTTGGCATCGGGCAGGAAGCTCAGCGTGATGCCCTTGAAGACCTCGCGCCCGCCCGGATAGGACTTGGTGAGATCCTTCATCACATAGACATACTGGTAGGCGGCCATGGCGCGGTCTTTCAGGCAGAACGTGGAAGGATTTACGGCCGGTTCTACCGGCTCGGCCCCGCAGCGTCGAGCATCGGCATCGTTGCCGCGGGTCCGGAATGGGGCTGCTTCAGCGCCGCCGCCCGCTGCGGCAGGGATCGCCACCTCGGCCGGCTCCCCGCGGAATGCGGGTGGGCGCGTGGAAATCCGGCGGCCGTCCCGCGATCCAGCGCAGGAAATCCGCCAGCCGCGCCTCACCCCGCAGCGCCTCCGGATCGGAGAAGTGCCGCGCCAGCTCCGCCTCGCTGAAGCGGGCATGGATGGCGCTGTGGCAAATCTGGTGCAGCCGTACCGTCCCCTTGTGCGTGCCGCCCTTGAGGCGGGGGATCAGGTGATGGCGGCTGGAGCGCGCATGGACCGGGATCGGCCGCAGGCACAGGGCACAAACCATCTCCTCCCCCAAGGCCGGGCCGAGTGGCGGGTGCTGTCGTTCCGGGGGGTCAGGGCGTCGCGTGCGTCGTGACACCGGCGTCATATGGGGCGTTTGCCGCGCGCCGGAAGACGGCGTGCCATGCCCGGGCCGCGTGGCACGGTCCCGGCGCGTAGGCCGGTTGCCCGGAAGCCCTGCTTCCCGGCGCGGTCCGGCGGCAGCGGGCGGCAGCGAAAGCGGCTCCAGGGCGCACGGCGCCCGGGCGGGGTGGGGCATGGGGGCGAGGCGGAACCTTGCCCCCAAGTCCCGGAAGGGTAACGCCGCCTCCGACAAGCGGAGGTCGGAGGTAGGGTTGCCCCTTCGGGATCAGCCGTTGCTCGCGGCGGGCTTGGCCGCATGGTGCCGCGTGGTGCGGCTGCGCTGGGTGCGATGGGCGGCGGACTTGTGCTTCGCTCCCGTCGCGGGGCTGGCAGCGGGCGCTGTCACCGTGGCGGGTGCATTGCTGTCGCTGGACTGCGCGAAGGCCGGCACGGAGGCCGTGACGAGACCAGCGGCCGCCAGAGCCAGGAACATGTGACGTAGAGACATGAGAGGTCTTCCCTGAGATTCTCCGGCTCCCCCGGCCGGATGGCGGAACGGAACCACGAAAACCCGGCGCCCTGCGTGAAGCCTTGGAAAGCCCGTCTCCATGCCGCATGCGCGAGGAAGCGGAAGGGATTGACACCATCCCCTCCGCTTCCGTTCGCGAGAGTGCCTCAGCGGCTGTTGGTGGTGCCCAGTGCGCGGCTCGCCGCCGTCCCCGAGGGATTGCCCGGCGTGCCGTCGGACTGTGAAGGATAGGCGCCCGAGGTATTGGTCCCGGCGGCCCGGTCCACCGCCCGGCTGGCGGCGGTGCCCGGCGGGTTGCTGGAATGCTGCCTGGCGCTGCTGCCGGTGGCGTGGTGGCGGCTTCGCTGCGTCGTCGTGCCGTCCGTGGCGCGCTTGGCGGCCCGGCTGGCCGCCGTCCCCGAGGGATTGCCGGGCTTGCCGTCGGACTGGGACGGATAGGCGCCCGAGGTATTGGTGCCGGCGGCCCGGTCCACTGCCCGGCTGGCGGCGGTGCCCGGCGGATTGCCAGGGGTGCCGTCCGCTGTCTGTGCGAAGGCTGGCGCGGCAGCCGAGACCAGCCCGGCCGCGGCCAGACCCAGGATTGCGTTGCGCAGGAACATGGCTGAACTCCCTCATCTCGCCGGCTGGTCGCGGCCGGTATCAAGACAGGAAGCTCTCACGCCGTGAGACAGTTTCGTGACGGCTTGGAAAGATCGCCGCCTGCAAGGGGCAGGAGGCTGGTCCCCTCCTGCCCCGCCCGGAAAAGACACCGGGCGGGGCCGGAAAGGTTCAGCCCAGCCCAGCCAGCACCTTGGCCGTGGCGCCACTGATCTCGCCCAGCTTCTCGCCCGCCGCGACCCGCGCCTGGGTCTTCATGCCACGCTCCTGCCGGGTGATCGCCTCACGCGCCTCGGCCTCCGCCTCGGCGGGCGGCAGCACCAGCACGCCGGACTCGTCGCAGAGCACCGCATCCCCCGGCATCACCACCACGCCGCCCATCGAGACCGGCACGTTCAGCCGGCCGCCCAGGTCGTAGATCCGCGTGGTGATCGGCGCCTGCCCCCGGCACCACATCGGGAAATCGGAGGCCTCCACCTCCTCCAGGTCGGTGCAGGGCCCGTCCACCACGCCGGCCTTCGCACCCGCCGCCTTGGCCGCCACGGTCACGCCGCCGCCCCAGCAGGCGTGGCGCACATCGCCCAGCCGGTCCACCACCAGGATGTCGCCCGGGCGCAGCAGGCCCAGCGCATGGTGCAGCAGGGTGGAATCCGGCCCCGGGATCTGTACCGTCACCGCCGTACCGGCCACCCGCCTGTGGCGCAGCAGCGGCTGCACGCCCCGGTCCACGAAGCCCCAGTGGCGCCAGTGGCCCACCGTGGCGGTCTCCGTCTGCTCCAGCAGCGCGATCACCTCGGCGCTAATCTGCGGCGCGCTCTTCTCCACGACGTATTTCGGCATTCTCACCTCACTCCTTCGCAAGCGCGCGCTGGAAACCCACCAGCCGCTCCACCAACAGGACTACCGCGAGCGCCACAACGATCAGCGCCATGGCCAGGGCCGCCACAAGGGGGTCGGACCGGCTTTCGGTGTACTGGAACATCGCCACCGGCAGGGTCGTCAGGCGCGGCCCCGCCAGGAACAGGCTGATCACCGTCTCGTCGAAGGAGACCAGGAAGGCCAGCGCCCCCGCCGCCACGGCCCCGGGCGCCGCGATCGGCAGGGTGATGCGCAGCGCCGCGCGCAGCGGCGTGGCGCCCAGCGTCCAGGCGGCCTCCTCCACGTCGCGCGGCACGGCGGCAAAGGCCTGCACCATGATCCTCACGGCGAAGGGGATGGCCACGAGACTGTGCCCCAGCGCCAGCCCCGGCCAGGTCGCGATCAGCCGCATCGGCTGAAGGGCCACCATCAACCCCAGCCCCAGCACCAGCGTCGGCAGCAGCAGCGGCGCCGCCAGCAGGCCGGCCACCACCCCCTTCCCGGGGAAGTCCAGCCGCGTCAGCGCATAGGCCGCCGGCCCGCCCACCACCAGCGCCAGCGCCGCGACGATCAGCCCCAGGATCAGGCTGGTGCCGAGCGCGCCCATCAGCGCCCCGTTGGCCAGCAGCGCCTCGTACCAGCGCAGGGAGAAGCCCGGCGGCGGAAAGGTCAGGTAGTTGCCGGCGCTGAAGGACACCACCAGCACCACCACGGCCGGGCTGAGCAGCAGCAGGTAGCCGCACAGCGCGAAGAACCGTAGCAGCGGCCCCGCCTCCGTCACCGGTCTCATGCCGCGTTCTCCCCCTGTTGCCCCCGGGGCCGCGCCACGCCGGTCAGCACTCCGCGCAGCAGCATCACCACCAGCAGAGCCAGCAGCAGCAGCATCGCCAGCACCGCCGCCACCGGCCAATCCACCGTGGTCAGGGCTTGGTCGTAGATCTCGGTCGCCACGGTGAAGACCCGCCCGCCGCCCATCAGCCGCGGCGTGATGAAGGCGGAGATGCCCAGCACCAGCCCGAGCAGGAAGGCCCCGCCCAGTGCCGGCGCCGCCAGCGGCAGCGTCACCCGCAGGAAGGTGCGGGTCCGCCCAGCTCCCAGCGTCGCGGCGGCTTCCTCCAGCCGGGGATCGAGCCGCCCCAGCCCGGCGATCAGCACCAGCACCGCATAGGGCATCAGGCTTTCCACCAGCCCGATCCAGACACCGGTCCAGTTGTTGATCAGCGGCACCGGGCCGCCGGTCAGGCCGAGCCAGCCCAGCACCACGTTGATCAGCCCGAGATCGCCCAGGATCGCCCGCCAGCCCACCACCCGCGCGGTGCCCGAGATCAGCAGCGGCGAGACCGCCATCAGCGCCAGCGGCGCCCGCCAGCGGGGCGAGGCACGGCGGATCAGCAGCACCACCGGCAGGGCCAGCGCCGCGGCGATGGCCGAGGCCCCGGCGGACAGCACCAGCGTGTCCCAGGCGAGCCCCCAGTAGTACGGGTCCCCCGCGACCTTGGCATAGGTCTCCGTGGTGAGCGCCGTCTCCATCGCCCCGGTCTCGGCGGTGCGGTTCAGGCTGATGCGGAAGAGGCCCAGCATCGGCCAGAGGAAGGCCAGCGCCAGCACCAGCAGGGCCGGTGCGCTCAGCAGCCAGCCGATCACACCGGGAACACCCGCAGGTCCTCCGGCCGCAGCGCGAGGCGCACCGCATCCCCCACCCGCAGCGCGGCGCCGGGATCATAGGCGGGCAGTTCCGCCTGCACTGGCCCGGCCGGGGTCTCCGCCTCCAGCCAGACGATCTCGCCGCTATAGGTCCGGCGCAGCACGTGCCCTTCGAGCAGCACCGCGCCCTCCGGCGTGGGGCCGGCCGGCATCACCCGCACCCGGTGCGGCCGCAGGAAGGCCTCCGCCGCCCCGACCGGGTGCCCCGCCGCCACCGGCAGCGCCGTGCCGCCGGCCCGGAACACCCCGCCCGGTTCCACCGCGCCGGACAGCCGCGAGGCCCGCCCGACGAAACCCGCCACGAAGCGCGTCGCCGGGTTCTCGAAGACCTCCTCCGGCGGGGCCATCTGCTCGATCCGCCCGTCCTTCATCACCGCCACGAGGTCGGCCATGGCCAGCGCCTCGCTCTGGTCGTGGGTGACGAAGATGGCGGTGGTGCCGAGACGCTGTTGCAGGGCGCGGATCTCGTCGCGCACCTCCTCCCTCCGCTTGGCGTCCAGCGCCGAGAGCGGCTCGTCCAGCAGCAGCAGGTCGGGGCGGATCGCCAGCGCCCGGGCCAGGGCCACGCGCTGCTGCTGCCCGCCCGACATGGCGCGCGGCTTGCGGTCGGCCAGCGCGCCGAGGCCCACCATCTCCAGCGCGCCCCGTGCCTGCGCCAGCCGCTCCGCGCGCCCGACGCCGCGCATCTCCAGGCCGAAACCGGCATTGGCCAGCGCGCTCATGTGCGGGAAAAGGGCATAGGACTGGAACACCACCCCCATGTTGCGCCGGTGCGGCGGCAGGGCGGTGACATCCTGCCCCGCCACCACGACACGGCCGGAATCCGGCTGCTCCAGCCCCGCGATCATGCGCAGGGTCGTGGTCTTGCCGCATCCCGAGGGGCCGAGCAGGGCCAGCAGCGCGCCCTTGGGCAGTTCCAGCGACACGTGGTCCACCGCCAGCGGTCCGCCCGCGCCGAAGCGGCGGGTCAGCCGCTCCAGCACCAGATAGCCCGCCATCAGCGCGTGGCCGCCGTCATCACCTCGCGCCGCCAGCGCTGGTTCCAGTTGTCGCGCAGCTTCACCGCCTCCAGCCAGTCGATCGGCACGATGCGGCTGCGGTATTCCGGCGCCAGGGCGGTGCGGCCGATCGCCTTGGCGTCCTTCTGCGCCTGGAGGTTGGTCGGGCCGTAGAACATGCGGTCGGTGAAGGCGGCCTGTGGCCCGGCGGAAAGGGCATGGCCCAGGAAGGCCATGGCCTGCTCCCGGTGTTTGGCCCCCTTCACGATGTTGATCGTGTTGATCTGGAAGGCCGTGCCCTCCTCGGGGATCAACACGCCCAACTTGCCCTTGCTCTGGTCGTGATAGAGCTGCGAGCGCGCGTTCCAGCCGGTGCCGAAGGCGATCTGCCCGCTCAGCACCATGGAATAGGCATCCGGGCTCGGCTGGAAGGTCTGCACGTTCGGCACGATCTGCTTCAGCAGCGGAATGGCGGCGCCGATGTTCTTCCAGTCGCCCGAGGCGCCGTGCGCCAGGATCGCGGTCAGCGCCATGCCCTGGATGTCGGGCGGCGCGCTCAGCGAGGACCGGCCCTTGTATTCCGGCTTGGCGAGATCCATCCAGCGCGCCGGCGCCACCTTGATCGCCTCGGCATCGTAGATCAGTGTCAGGTGGTCGTAGGTCACCGCCGGGCCGCAGCCATTGCCCACCTTGCCCGCCTGCTCGTCCAGTTCCTTCAGCACCGGCAGGGCCTGGGGCGTCAGCGGCTCCACCAGCCCTTCCGCGCAGGCCGCGGCGGCGGTGCTGGCATCCATGATCACCACGTCCACCTGCGGATCTGCTTTCTGCGCCCGCAGGGTGCCCAGCATCTGGGCGGAACCGCCCAGGCCAGGATCGGTATACTGAACCGTGACCCCGCTGGCCTGGGAGAAGGGCTGCACCACCACCTGCGAATAATTGTCCTTGAACACCCCAGCATAGGCGAGGAGCACCATCTCGCCCCCCGGCTTCACGGGGCCCTGCGCCCGGGCTGCGGGCATGGCCGCCAGGGCCGCCAGGCAGAGCGCGAGGGTCAGTCTGGAACTCGAACCGGGCAGGCGCATGGGCTTCTCCAGGGAATCCGCGTCGTGGTCTGCGAGCGTGCCTGCAAGCATCGGACCACGGGCGGGATGCGCAACCCCGTCGTCTCGCAACTGCGTCGGTGCCGGTATACAGGGCAGTGGCAGCGCCCTACCCCCAGAGCGGCAACCCGATCGCCGCCGCCAGGGCGATCAACCCGAAGCAGATCCGCCGGAACAGGGTCTCGCTCGCCCGGCCGAACATGCGGCTGCCGCACCACAGGCCCAGCGCGTAGCCCGGCGCCATCAGCGCCGCCAGCACCAGCACCTCCCCGGTCAGCAGCCCGGCGAGGAGATAGACGGCCATGCTGATGACCCCGCTTGTGGCGAAGAACAGCACGATGTTCGCCCGCACCCTCGCGGCCGGGATCGCGCCGCCGAGCCAGTAGGCCACCACCGGCGGCCCGCCCATCTGCGCCAGGCCGGAGAAGAGCCCCGACCCGGCCCCGACGGCCAGCGAGAGCGGCAGGGCCGGGCGGCCGTGATAGCGCCACCCGGAGGCCAGCAGAGCCAGCATCGCCACCGCCAGGGCGCACATGCCCCAGCGCAGCGCCACCGGGTCCATCCGCAGCAGCAGCCAGGCCCCCAGGGGTGCGCCGAGCAGCGCCCCGGCGGTCAGGCAGGCGACCTCCCGCCGTGCCGCCGTGCGCCAGGCGGCCGGAACCAGGGGAAAGGCCGTGGCATTGTCCACCAGGACCAGCAGCGGCGCGGCCAACCTCGGCTCCAGCACCGCGCTGGCCAGGGGGATGAAGATCAGGGCCGAGCCGAAGCCGGAGAAGCCGCGCGCCAGCCCGGCCAGCACGGCGGTGAGCAGCGTGGCCAGCAGCGGCAGGGTGTGCGGCAGTTGGAGCGCGATCACGAAGCCATCCCGTCCCGGCCGGCGGCGCCGTCGCGGCGCGAGCAAAGGCGGATGGGCCGGGCAGGAATCGAACCCGCAACCAAGCCGTTATGAGCGGCCAGCTCTAACCGTTGAGCTACCGGCCCTCCGCGAGGCCGGTTTAAGGGGCTCGCGGCGCCTCGGCAAGAAAGGCCCGGATCGCCTCCTCCGCCCCGGCGATGCCGGTCAGCCACTCGCCATGTCCCTGCGGCCCGTCGAGCGCCTCCAGCCGCACCGGCCGGCCCAGCCCCTTCAGCACGCCCTCCAGTTCCCGCGCATACTCGATCGGGAAGAGCCGGTCCCGCTCCCCCGGCACCAGCAGCCAGGAGGCCTTGCCCTGCGACAGCGCCGCACGCGTGTCGGGGTATTCGTTGAGAAAGAGCTGCATCGCCCGGGTCAGGTAGAGGAAGGAGTTGGCATCGGCGAGCTTTGCCCGCCCCGTGGCGATCTCGGTCAGGTAGGGATCGACCGCCACCGTGTCCGTCATCCTGCGCGCCGGGTCCTGCCCCTCCGCCGCCCGCCCGTCGAAGCGCGACAGCGCCGCCCGGTCCTGGGTCTGCAGCGCGATGATCCGCAGCGCGTCGGTCAGCCCGCGCAACGGCGGCTCGCGCCCCTGGACGTAGTAGTCACCGTTGCGCCAGTTGGGATCAGCCCGGATCGGCGCCTCCCAGATCTCCATCCAGGCCTGCAGCCAGGCATCCATCCGGCCGATCGGCATCACGGGCATCACCCGGTCCACAAGGGCGGGATAGGCCGCCGCCCATTCGATGGCCTGCATCGCCCCCATCGAGGGTCCGGCCACCAGCGCCAGCCGCTTCACCCCCAGGCTGTCCAGCAGCCCCTTCTGCACCTCCACGAAGTCGCGGATCGACAGCACCGGGAAGCTCATCCCGTAGGGCCGCCCGGTGGAGGGATCGACGCTGGCGGGCCCGGTGCTGGTGGTGCGGCTTTCCCGCACATAGAGATTGGCCGGCGTGTCGCTCGCCACCACGAAGAAGCGGTTGGTGTCGATCGGCTTGCCCGGCCCGATGATCGCGTCCCACCAGCCCAGCGGCCCGTTCGCATCGTTGCGGCCGAAGGCCTGGCCATTGGCGACGAAGGGGTGGGTGATCAGCACGGCATTGCCGCCCGCCGCGTTCAGCGTGCCCGCGGTCTGGTAGCCGATGCGCATCCGCCCGACCGTGGCGCCACCGCGCGTGGTGAAGCCCGCGATCTCGAAGTTCTTCCTTTCCACCAGCGCGAGTTCGCCCGCCGGGTCGGAGGAAGCCGGGGCCTGGCCCGGGGCAGCATTCTGGGCAGCACTCTGGGCCTGGGCCGGCAGGATGCCGCGCAGCGCGGCGGCGAGGCCGAGGAGAAGGGGGGGCAACATGCGGCGCGGCGTCATGACGATTCCTGGATCGCGCGTTCTGGGCGGCGATGCTGCCGCCGCCCCCTTCCCCGCGCAAGCCGCCCGCCGCCGCAATGCGGGCGCCTCGCCAGCCTGTGCGGTGGCGAAGACGGCCCATTGCTGCTAGGGGGGCGGAGACGGTGGACCGGGACCAGCCCCGGCCGCCTCTTGGCTCCATTCCTCGGCAGGACCCGCATGAACGCCAGCAAGATCCCGACCGGCAAGGCACCGCCGCACGACATCAACGTGGTGGTGGAGATTCCCCCGGGCTCGCAGGTGAAGTACGAGCTGGACAAGGACAGCGGCGCCATCGTGGTGGACCGCTTCCTGTTCACGCCCATGGCCTATCCGGCCGCCTATGGCTTCATCCCCGGCACCGTGGCCGATGACGGCGACCCGACCGACGTGCTGGTGCTGACCCCCGCCCCGGTGGTGCCCGGCGCCACCATCCGCGTGCGCCCGATCGGCGTGCTGCTGATGGAGGACGAGGCCGGCCAGGACGAGAAGCTGGTCGCCGTGCCGCACGACAAGATCACCACGCTCTTCACCGAGGTCCAGACGGTGGACGACCTGCCCGTCCTGCTGCGTCAGCAGATCGAGCACTTCTTCACCCGCTACAAGGACCTGGAGCCCGGCAAGTGGGTGAAGGTCACCGGCTGGGGCACCAAGGAACAGGCCCTGGCCCTGGTCGAGCGCGGCATCGCCGCCGCCGGCGAGAGCAAGTAAGGCCCGTTTTCCCGCGACGCTGCCGGACGGGCCGTGCGGACACGCATGGCCCGGACGGTGGCGGAGGGCATGGACACGCCCTCCCGCTCCCGGACCGGCGGGGTCTCTCACGGGCCCGACCCGGTGCGGCCACGCCGAGGATCGCAACATGGCCGCCCCTCGTTGACAGGTGTCCGGACGAGCCCATACCGTAGGCCCCATGGGTGAGTTCCGTCTCCGCACCGCGAGCCGACGCCGTCGCTGCTTTCCAGCGGCGGCTCTCGTGGCTGCGTGCAGACAGGCCCCTCCCCCGGCGAAACTCGCTCCCTAGCGGTCCTCCCCCCGAGGCGGCATCCGCCCGCATCTCCGAACCCCCGCAGCCTCCGGCTCCGGGGGTTTTTCTTTGCCCTCCCTCCAGCAGCAGGACATCAGCATGAGCATTCGCGTCGGTATTGTCGGGATCAGCGGCTTCGGCGGCGGCGAGGCGATGCGCCTGATCGCGGGCCACCCGTCCTTCGAGCTTGTCCATGCCGCGGGCGAGGGCAGCGCGGGCAGCCGGCTGGGAGACCGCTTTCCCGGCGCGCCGGCGAAGCTCGCCGGGATGGTGATCGAGCGCTGGGACCCCGCGGCCCTGCCGGATCTGGACCTGCTCTTCGCCTCGCTGCCCACCGGCAGCTCGGCCGAGGCGCTGGCGCGCGTCCGCCCGGAGGTGAAGATCGTCGATATCGGCGGCGACCACCGCTATGCCGAGGGCTGGGCCTACGGCCTCGCCGATATCTGGCCGGAACGGATCGAGGGACAGCGCCGCGTCGCCAATCCCGGCTGCTTCCCGTCGGCGGTGCTGACCCCGTTGGCACCGCTTCTGGCCGAAGGGCTGGTCGAGCCCGGGCGCATCGTGATCGATGCCAAGACGGGCATCTCCGGCGCGGGGCGGGGCGGCGCCGACAGCCGGTTCGGCTATGCTGAGAGCAACGAGAATCTCGTGCCCTACGGCCTGCTTCGGCACGTCCACATGCCCGAGATGGAGCGGACGATCGAGCGGCTGAGCGGCGGCAGCGCGGCCGGGCTGGTGTTCACGCCGCACCTGGTGCCGATGACCCGCGGCCTGCTCGCCACCCTCTACTGCCGCGGCCGCGTCACCACGGAGCGGTGCCTGGACGCGGCGCGGCGCTTCTATGCCGGACGGGCCTTCGTCCGCGTGACCGACCGGCCGCCGCAGACCAAGTGGGCGACCGGCTCGAACCTCGCCTTCGTCAGCTACGCGGCCGATCCGGAGCGCGAGCTGGTGATCGCGATGGGCGTGGTCGACAATCTCGGCAAGGGCGCGGCCGGACAGGCGGTGCAGAACGCGAACCTGATCTGCGGCCTGCCGGAAACCGCGGGGCTGGAGGGCGCGCCCGTCTGGCCCTGATTCTGTCCGGCCCTGATTCTGTCCGGCCCTGATTTCGCCTGACCCTGGTCCATCTGGCCCCGTTCCCGTCCGGCCTCGACGTGACAGTTCCGCCGGCCACCGGGCCCTGCCGGGGCACATGGCTCCAGCAGGGCCCGGGACATGGCGGGCTCGACGCCCGCCCCGGACTCGCCGGACGCCCCGTGACAGGGTGCCCGGTCCCGCCGCGCGGCGGTTGCCTCAGAACCAGCCGGGCACCACCAGCATCAGCCAGGCCAGGGCAGGCCCGGCGATGATCACTAGGATGCTGTAGGCCAGGAAGCGCTTGTAGACGCTGTCGCGCTCCTCCGGCGGGGCATTCGCCACCACCAGCGCGCCGTTGGTCGAGAAGGGGCTGACATCCACCACGGTGGAGGAGATCGCCAGGGCCGCGATCATGCCTACCGGGCCGATCTCGCCCTGTTGCAGGAACGGCACCGCCAGCGGGATGGTGGCGCCCAGCACCGCGACCGAGGAGGCGAAGGCGGAAACGATGCCGCCCACATAGCAGAGCAGCAGGGCCGCCAGCAGCGGCGCGCCGATGCCGGACACGCCCTGGCCCAGCGAGTCGATGGCGCCAGAGCGCTGCAGCACCGCGATATAGGTGATTACCCCGCCCACCAGCAACACGGCGGACCAGCTGATCTTGTCCACGGCGTTCTTCTGCTCGTTGGGCGAGATCAGGGCGAGCACCACCGCCACCGAGATCGCCACCAGCCCGACATTGAGGTTGAAGGCCAGCGCCCCCACCGCCAGGGCAAGGAGGCCCGCCAGCGTCAGCATCTGCTCCGTCGTCACACGTTGGCCGCCGGGCACGAGGCGCGAGGGGGCGGTGATCTGCGCAGCCGGGCTGGTGCCGTAGCCCTCGATCTGGAGTTCCGCCGCCGGCCCGTCGCGGCCCAGCGCCGGCTCGGGGCCGGGCTCGGCCCCCGCCCCGGCCTTTTGGCGCAGCAGCCTCAGCCCACCGAAGGCGAAGAAGACGGCGATGGCCACCAGCAGGTTGAAGACAAGGCTGGCCAGGAAGACCACCATCTCGTCGCCGGGAATGCCCGAGCGCGCGACGATCTGGTTGGTGATGCCGCCGTAGATGCTGATCGGCGAGAAGCCGCCGCCCTGGGCGCCGTGGATCACCAGCAGGCCCATCATCAGCGGGTTGATCCCGTACTGCCGCGCGAACTGCAGCGCCACGGGCGCCAGGATCGCCACCGCCGCCGGGCTCACCGCCCCCACCGCCGTCAGGCAGGCCGCCACGGTGAACATGATCCAGGGAATCGCCGCGATGCGGCCGCGCACCATGCGCACGGCGGAATGGACCAGGAAGTCGATGGTCCCGTTCTTCTGCGCGATCGCGAAGAGATAGGTGATGCCGACCAGCGTCACGAAGAGATCGCCGGGAAAGCCCGCGATGATCTGGTCGGCCCGCAGGCCCATGAAGACGGTGCCAACCAGGAAGGCCAGGGCAAAGGCCAGCGCCCCCATGTTGATCGGCAGGACGGTGGCGACGATGAACATCACCACGAGCCCGGCGATGGCGGCGGTCTGCGCGCCCATCGGTCAGGCGCGCCCGTGGGGGGCGGGGTACGCGGACGGCATGACGCCGCCCGCCCGGGATGCGGGTCGGTTGCTCATGGAACACTCCTCCGGCGAGGCCCGGTTCGCCCGGGGCCTTCGTTCATCCTTGCCGTGGTTTCAGGAATGCCCGTCCACGGCGATCCGGAATACTAGATCACGTCCTTGAGCCGTTTCGATATACAAAACTACATTCACCTGTTCATAACGTATAAATTTCCACTCAATAGGCCATCCACTGCATACCGGGCGCGAGCCACCACGGCAGCCTTGCGCAACGAGAAAGCCCCGCGGGATCGCTCCCGCGGGGCCACACCGCCGGGCCTTCCGGCCCTCTACGGTGCCGGGGAGAGGCCCCCGGCGCTCGCCTTACACCTCGCCACGCGACATCCGGCTCGTCAGATGCTCCGCCTGGCGGATCGCCAGCGCCACGATGGTCAGCGACGGGTTGCAGGCCGCGCCGCTGGTGAACTGGCTGCCATCCGAGACATACAGGTTCGGCAGGTCGTGCGCCTTGCCGTTGCGGTCCACCACGCCGTCGCGCGGCCTCTCGCTCATCCGGTTGGTGCCCATGTTGTGGGTGGAGGGATAGGCGGTGGTGTGGAACACCCGCGTCGCCCCCACCGCGTCGTAGATCGCGCTGCCCTGACGGTAGCCGTGCTCACGCATCGCGATGTCGTTGGCATGGTCGTCGAAGTTCACCCGCGCCACCGGCAACCCGTGCTTGTCCTTCGCCTTGGGGTCCAGCGTGATGCGGTTGGTTTCCTGCGGCATGTCCTCGCCCACGATCCACATCCCCGCCATCCGGTCATAGCCGTCCAGCGCCGAGGTGAAGCCCCGCCCCCAGCCGCCGGGGTCCAGGAAGGCTGCCATGAAGGGCACGCCGAGCGAGAGCGTCTCCATCTCGTAGCCGCCGACGAAGCCGCGCTCCGGCTTGTGGTGCGCCTCGTCGCGCACGATGCCGGCCATGGTGGTGCCGCGGTACATGTGCACCGGCTTCTCGAACATGCCATAGACGCTGGCGGTCAGGTGCCGCATGTAGTTGCGCCCGACCTGGCCCGAGGAATTGGCCATCCCGTCCGGGAACAGCGAGGACGCGCTGTTGAGCAGCAGGCGCGGGCTCTCGATCGAATTCCCCGCGACGCAGACCACGCGCGCCTTCTGCCGGTGGTGGCTGCCCTGGGCATCGGCATAGATCACGCCGGTCGCCTTGCCCTTCGCATCGTGCTCGATCGTCAGCACCATGCAGTCGGGTCGGACTTCGAGGTTGCCGGTGGCCTCGCCCGCCGGGATCTCGGTGTACAGGGTGGACCACTTGGCGCCCGACTTGCAGCCCTGGAAGCAGAAGCCGATCTGCTGGCAGCCCCCCCGCCCGGCGCGCGGCTGGCTGTTGATCGCCATGTTGCCGGTGTGCACTTCCTGGTAGCCGAGCTTCTTCGCGCCCGCCGCCATCACCTTGAAGTTGTTGTTGCCCGGCAGGCGCGGGATGCCGTTGGTGCCGGTCACGCCCATCTTGTCCTCGGCCCGGGCGTAGTAGGGCGCCATCTCCGCCAGCGTGATCGGCCAGTCGAGCAGGTTGGCACCGTCCACCTTGCCGTAGGTCGTGCGCGCCTTGAACTCGTAGTCCTGGAAGCGCAGCGAGGCGCCCGCCCAGTGCGTGGTGGTGCCGCCCACCGCCTTCACGATCCAGGCTGGCAGGTTCGGGAAGTCCCGCGCCACGCGCCAGGAGCCGGTGGTGGTGCGCATGTCCGTCCAGGCGAGCTGGGCGAAGCTTTCCCACTCGTCGTTGACGAAGTCCTGGATCTCGTAGCGGCTGCCCGCCTCCAGGATCACCACCTTCACGCCCTTCTGCGCCAGCTCGTTGCCGAGCGTGCCACCGCCGGCGCCGGAGCCCACGATCACGACGAGGCTGTCGTCGTTCAGGTCGAAATTCGCCATCTCGAATCCTCCCCGCCGCTCAGGCCGACGGCAGCCAGTCGATGTCGTTGAAGCCGCGGTTGATGTAGCCGCCGTATTCCGCGCTGGAGCCCTCGTAGCCGAGCTTGGTCCAGACATCCTGCTGGTTGTAGAAGGCGACCACGAGATCGGCGCGCACCTTCTGGAAGAAGGGCGTCCGCTCGATCCCGTAGAGCAGCGGCAGGCGGTCGCGCTCCCAGTTCAGGCTCAGATAGTCGTTGCCGCCGTAGCGGATCCTGGAATCCGCATCGAGCCGGTCCACGCCTTCCTCCAGCAGCGTCCGCAGCGCCGCGTCCTTGCCCGCCTTGTCGTCATAGGAGAGCACGGCGCTGGCATAGAGCCGGTCCGGGATGCGGTCGTGCGGATAGATGTCGCGCGCCAGCTTCGCCAGCACCACCAGGGTGCGCGGCCTGAGGTTCCGGGCCTCCGCCGCCCAGCTCGCCTCCGCCGTGAAGAGCGTGGCGGCCACGGCGGCCGCGGGAACCGCCGTGGCCGCGCCGCGCAGGAAGATCCGGCGCGTCGAACGCAGCCGCTTGTCCACTTCCCTCATTCTCGTTCTCCTCCCATCATCGGGGCTGTTGCCGCCCCTGCTCCTCGAAACACTCACATCAGCGGAAGCGGCCTCCCCGCTGCAGCACCTCGATCCGGTAGCCGTCCGGGTCCTGCACGAAGAAGAACCGCGCCAGCGGCCTGCCCTCATGCTTCAGCTCCTTCAGCGGCAGGGGGGAAAGGCCCTCGCGCTCGAAGCGCGCATGCTCGGCCTCCAGGTCCTCCACCGAGACGGCGAGATGGCCGTAGCCGTCGCCGAGCTGATAGGGCTCGGCGCGGCCGTCGTTGACCGTCAGCTCCAGCTCGAACTCGCTTTCCGGGTTGCTCAGGTAGATCAGCGTGAAGCCGTCGAAGGCCAGCCGCTCCGCCACCTCCAGCCCGAAGGCGCGGCGATAGAAGTCGAGCGAGCGCGCCTCGTCGCGCACACGGATCATGCTGTGGATGGGCTTGGCCATCAGTTCCCCTCTTTCAGCCAGTCGATGATCGCCCCGCGGATGGCGGGGTTGGCCTGCCGGTACGGCATCACGGAGCCGGGCACGAGCCTGGCGCTGTCCACCAGCCAGGCATCCAACGTGGCGGCGTTCCATTGCAGGTCCGACGCCGCAAGGGCGGGGGAGTAGCGGAAGCCCTCCAGCTTGCCGGCCGTGCGGCCGACCACGCCATGCAGGTTCGGTCCCTGCCGGTTCGGCTCGCCAGCCCCGGCCGTGTGGCAGACGCCGCATTGCCGCTTGAACAGCGTCGCGCCGTCCGGCGGCGTCTGGGCCTGGACCTGGACCTGGGCCTGGGCCTGGGCCTGGGCCTGGGCCTGGGCCTGCCCCGGCACGGGCCCAGGGCCGATGGCCATGGCGGCGGCAATCGAAAGGGCGCCCAGCGCCCGGAGAACCTTGAATCCCATCTTGCCGGCGAGACTAGGCGCCGGCACCGGGGAACGGGTGGTATCAGGCTATAGCGTAGTCGCGCCGGGGATTTTCCCGCGCTCCGTCCCGCTCCAGCCGCCGCTGGCGCAGCCAGAGGGTGCAGGTCACGCGCAGCAGCGAGGCGAAGTTCCCGACCTCTCCGCGCCGTTCCATCACCTCGTCATGCAGGCTGGAAACGAAGCGGCCCACCGTGCTGCCCTCGGAAAGCGCGATCTCTTCCAGGATCTCCCAGAAGGCGGACTCCAGCCGGATGCTGGTGCAATGCCCGCTCAGCCGGACCGCACGCGTTTCGCAGGCATAGGTATCCGGCTCCTGGGATGCGTAGAGGTTGCACATGGACGCGGCTCTCCTGCTGGCCCGGGCCCGTTTCCGGCCCTTGGCCGCTCATCCTGCCGCGCCGCGCGGAGGATGCAACAAAGGACATGGTACGGCCGGGCGGGCGGGAGATGAGAAATTCGTCACTCTTCCCTTCGGACCGGCGCCGCGGGGGAAGCCTCAGCCCCGCCCGCGCAGCCAGGACGGCACGGAGAGGCCGGCGGAATCCGGCACGGGCCATTCCTCCCGCACCCGGCGCAACGGCACGAAGCCCGCCGCGATGTAGTTCGGCAGGGCGCGCGGATGGTCGGCGGTGCAGGTGTTCACGGTGAGCAGCTCGCAGCCCTCGCCCCAGGCCGTGTCCACCGCGTGGCGCAGGAAGGCGCGGCCGAGCCCCTGCCCCACCGCCTG
Organism: Roseomonas mucosa ATCC BAA-692; assembly: GCF_000622225.1. Classification (GTDB taxonomy): domain Bacteria; phylum Pseudomonadota; class Alphaproteobacteria; order Acetobacterales; family Acetobacteraceae; genus Roseomonas; species Roseomonas mucosa. The sequence continues at coordinate 227,769 of NZ_JHWD01000007.1, forward strand.
CGGCATCAGCCCGAAATAGGCGAGGTTGATGCTGCGGTTCGCCCGCCGCTCCAGCTCGTAGAACCCGGCCGGCTCCCCGTCGCGGTAGAGCACGTGGATCGAGATGGCCGGGCTGGCCAGGATCTCCCGCAGGTGGTTGTCCGGCACGGTGCGCCGGAACCACCACAGGTACTCCCCGCCGACATTGTCGTAGAGGTAGCGATAGAAGGGCACCGTGCAGCGCTCCGCCACCTCCATCCGCACATCCCCGGGCAGGGAACGCGCGGGGGTGGCGGGGGGCCGGTCCATGCGCAGGAAGGTGACCTCCACCGTCACCGGCGTGATGCCATGCGGCCCCAGCGCGCGGACCGACATGATCAGCTGTCCAGGAAGGAGCGCAGCTTCCGGCTCCGGCTCGGGTGCTTGAGCTTGCGCAGCGCCTTCGCCTCGATCTGCCGGATGCGCTCGCGCGTCACGTTGAACTGCTGCCCGACCTCCTCCAGCGTGTGGTCCGTGTTCATGCCGATGCCGAAGCGCATGCGCAGCACGCGCTCCTCGCGCGGCGTCAGGCTGGACAGCACCCGCGTCGTGGCCTCGCGCAGGTTGGTCTGGATCGCGGCATCCAGCGGGATGATGGCTGCCTTGTCCTCGATGAAGTCGCCGAGGTGGCTGTCCTCCTCGTCGCCGATCGGCGTCTCCAGGGAGATCGGCTCCTTGGCGATCTTCAGGACCTTGCGGACCTTCTCCAGCGGCATGCCGAGCTTCTCGGCCAGCTCCTCCGGCTGCGGCTCCCGCCCGATCTCGTGCAGCATCTGGCGGCTGGTGCGGACCAGCTTGTTGATCGTCTCGATCATGTGCACGGGGATGCGGATGGTCCGCGCCTGGTCGGCGATGGAGCGCGTGATCGCCTGCCGTATCCACCAGGTGGCATAGGTGCTGAACTTGTAGCCGCGGCGGTACTCGAACTTGTCCACCGCCTTCATCAGCCCGATGTTGCCCTCCTGGATCAGGTCCAGGAACTGCAGGCCGCGGTTCGTGTACTTCTTGGCGATGGAGATCACGAGGCGCAGGTTGGCCTCGATCATCTCCTTCTTCGCCTGGGTCATGTCGCGCTCGCCGCGGCTCACCGTGGCATAGACGCGCCTGAACTCGGCGACCGGCAGGCCGGTCTGGTTGGCGGTCTTGGCGATCTCGGCGCGCACCGCCTCGACATCGTCGCGGCTCTTGGCGACGAAGGCCTTCCAGTACTTGCCCGGCAGGCTGTTCACCCGGTCCATCCAGCCCGGGTCCAGCTCGTTGCCGCTCCAGTGCTGCAGGAAGTCCTCGCGCTTGACCTTGGAGGCCAGCGCCATGCGCATCACCTGTCCCTCGAAGGTGGTCAGGCGCCGGTTCAGCCCCTTGAGCTGGTCCACCAGCTCCTCGATGCGGTTGTTGTGCAGCCGCACCTTCTCGATCAGCGCCACCAGCTCGACGCGCTGCTTCTCGTAGGTCTTCTCGGAACGGCCGTTCAGGTCGTCGCCGGCGGTATAGGCCTCCATGCGCTTGCTCGACAGCTTGTCGAGCTTGCCCAGGGTCTCCTCGATGGCCTCGAAATTGGCCAGGACCTCGGGGCGCAGCTTCTCCTCCAGCGCGGAAAGCGACAGGCCGATGCCCTCGCCCTCCTCGCCTTCCTCGACCTCCTCGACCTCGGCCGGCGGCGGGGCGTCGCTGTCGCCCGCCGCGGTCGCCTCCAGGTCGATCACATCGCGCAGCAGCATGCGCCCGGCCTTGATGTCCTCGTACCAGCCGAGGATGGCCTTGAAGGTCAGCGGGCTCTCGCAGAGGCCGCCGATCATCATGTCGCGCCCGGCCTCGATGCGCTTGGCGATGGCGATCTCGCCTTCGCGCGACAGCAGCTCGACGCTGCCCATCTCGCGCAGGTACATCCGCACCGGATCGTCGGTGCGGCCCATCGTCTCCTCGTTGACGTTGCCGCCGGCTTCCTCGTCCTCGGCCTCGGCGCCTTCCTCTTCCTCGGTGGCCTTCTTCTCGGCCACCTCCTCCTCGGCGCCGTCCTCGGCCTCGACGACGTTGATGCCCGCCTCGTTCAGCATGGCCATCGTGTCCTCGATCAGCTCGGAGGACACCTGCTCGGAGGGGAGCGCCTGGTTGAAGTCGTCGATGGTGATGTAGCCGCGCTCCTTGCCCCGGGCGATCAGCTTCTTCACCATCGAGGTCACGGCATCGAGGAGCACGCCCTCGACCTGCTCGTCGCGGTTCTCGGTCGTTTCCGTCCCGTTCGCGGTCTTCGTTGCCATTCCGAGCCTCCGAAAGGCGCGGGGCCCGACGCCTGACCGCCGGAACCCCACGCGAATTGCCTCTACCCTATATGGTCCGCCCGCTCCCCGGCCGCCGCAGGCGGCGCACAGGGGGGCAGGACCACTCAACTCTCACAGCCCGTCCAGGCCGGTCTCCCCGCGCTGGACGGCGTCCAACGCCTCCTTCAGACGGTAGGCCCGCCGCTCGGCGGCCGGATCGTTGGTCGCGATCCAGTCCTCCAGAGCCAGGCGCCGGTCCTCGATCAAGGCGTCCTTTCCCCGCAGCAGGGCATAGAAGTGCCACCACGCGGCCAAAACCTCCGCCGGCTGGGCCTCCGGCCGCGCTGCCGCCGGCAATCCGGTCGCACGCGCCGCCCAGGCATGGGCTTCCCCCAGCTCAGCCGCGTGCAGGTGGGCGAGCAGAGTCGCGCTGTCAAGCATTCGTGAGCTCCCCGGGGAGGAGCCATGCCAGCCGAGCAGCCCCTGTCGCAGCGACTGGCAGGGGCCGGGCGGCAGTTCCAGCAGGGCGCAGGCCTCCTCCACCTCGTCCAGCACCCAGGGATGGGCGAGGATGATCGCCAGCAGGCAGCGGGCCTGTTCCACCCGCGCGGCATCGGCATCCACCGGTCGCCGCTCGATCCGCACCGGGGGCGGGCGGCCGAAGCGGGCGCCGTTGCGTCCGCCGCGCCATTCCCCTTCCCCGCCGCGTGCCCTGGAAGCGCCGCCGCCAAGGGCCCCACCGGGGGCGAAGCCCGGCCGGTTCCGCGAGCGGGTGGCGAAGAAGCGGTCGAGCAGGGCCGAGCGGTACTCCGAGGCCAGGGCCTTGTCCGGGATCTTCGCCGCCGCGGCCGCGAGGTCGTTGCGCAGCGCCGCCCGCTGTTCCGGCGTGCCCGAGGAACGGCCGGCATCCAGGATGTCGTAGAGCGATTCATGCAGCGGCCGCGCCTTGTCCAGCACCGCCTGGAAGGCAGCCGGCCCCTGCTTCACCACCAGCGTGTCGGGGTCCTCCCCCGCCGGCAGGGTGGCGAAGCGCAGCGAGCGTTCGGGCGAGAGCAGCGGCAGCGCGATCTCGGCCGTGCGGGCCGCAGCGCGCGCCCCGGCCGCGTCGCCGTCGAAGCAGAGCACCGGTTCGGGGGACGCTCTCCACATTTCACCCAGTTGGTCTTCCGTCAGCGCGGTTCCCAGGGGGGCCACGGCGCCGTCGAAGCCCGCCTGGTGCAAGGCGATCACATCCATGTAACCCTCCACCGCCACGAGCACCCGGCCCCGGAATGCCGCCTCCCGCGCCAGATCGAAGCCATAGAGGTTGCGCCGCTTCGAGAAGAGCTCGGTCTCCGGCCCGTTCAGGTATTTCGGCTGCCCGTCGCCCAGGATGCGGCCGCCGAAGGAGACGATCCGCCCCCGCCGGTCGCGGATCGGGAACATGACGCGGTTGAAGAAGAAGCCGCTGTATCCGCCGTCACGTTCGTTGGCCCGCAGCAGCCCGGTCTCGGCCAGCCGTGCCGCCTCGACTCCCAGCTCCTTCATCGCCGCCGCCAGCGCCCCGCGCGAGGAGCCGGACCAGCCCAGCCCGAAGCGATCGATCGTGTCCTCGCCCAGCCCACGCCGCCGCAGGTAGTCCAGCGCCTCCCGCCCCTCGGCCTCGCGCAGCCAGCGGCGCATCACGCCACAGGCCGCCTCCATGACCTCGTGCAGGTCGCGTGCCCGGGCCTCGCGCTCCACCTGGCGGGGGCTCTCCTTCGGCACCTCCAGCCCGGCCTCGCCCGCCAGCCGCTCCACCGCGTCGCGGAAGCTCGCCCCCTCCGTGCCCATGAGGAAGGACAGGGCATCGCCATGCGCGCCGCAGCCGAAGCAGTGGTAGTGGTCGTCATAGACATAGAAGGACGGCGTCTTCTCGTTGTGGAAAGGGCAGCAGCCCTTCCACTGGCGGCCGTTGCGCGTGAGCTTGACCCGCCGCCCGACCAGCGAGGGCAGGGGCGTCCGGGCGCGGAGTTCTTCCAGGAAGGCGGGCGGGAGGGCTATCGCCTCCTCCTTTGCGGGTCGTCGTTGCGGGCCATCATCCGCCAGGGCGGCGTGCTGTCCCGTGTAGGTCGGATCTACCTCTATAGTAGGTTTATAGTAGGTTTTGACCTACGGGGTGCCGCAGGGTTCAGACCCACCGGGGCCGCAACGCCGCTCCGGAAAACCACCGGCCGGCCCCAGCTTTCGCCCCGCTGCCGCGTTGTCTGCGGACGACCGGGGCGCCCTGCCCCGTCGCGCGCGCCAAGACACGGAGAAGCCACATGGCCCTGGAAATCCCCCACAACGCCCTGATCCTGGTGGCCGATGGCAAAAAGGCCCTGCTGTTCCGCAACACCGGCCGGAACGGCGAGATCGCGCTGCGCGAGGAAAACCGCCTTTCCCCCGAATTCTCTGCGCAGGGCCCCTCCGGTTCCCGTCCCGAGGACCAGTCGCCCAAGGAGACCGGCGAGGCCACCTTCGTGAAGCAGATCGCCCAGACCCTCCAGGCCATGAAGCAGCAGAACGGCTTCGAGGCCCTGGTGGTGGTGGCCGACCCGCAGACCCTGGGCCAGCTCCGCGAGGCGATGCACAAGACGGTCGAGTCGAGCGTCGTGAAGTCGCTGGACAAGGACCTGACCAACCACACGCCGGAAGACATCGCCGCGGCGCTGCGCTGAACCCTCCGGGAAAAGGCGGCGCGTGCCGCCTTTTCCACAGGGGGCGCCGTCAGCCGCCCAGCTTCGCCTTCACGATCGGGCCGACCCTGGCCATGTCCAGCGTCGCCGCGTGCTTCGCCTTCAGCGCCGCCATGACCTTGCCCATCTCCTTGATCGAGCTGGCCCCGGTCTCGACGATCGCTGCCTCCACCGCCGCCGTGGTCGCGGCTTCGTCCATCTGCTGCGGCAGGAAGCCCTCGATCACCGCGATCTCGGCCTCCTCCTTCGCCGCCAGTTCGGGGCGGTTGCCCTGGCGGTACATCTCCACGCTCTCGCGCCGGCTTTTGGCCATGCCGCGCAACATGGCGACGACCTGCTCGTCCGGCACCTTGTCCACGCCCGAAGGACGGGCAGCGATGTCGGTATCCTTCAGCTTCGCCATGATCATGCGCAGCGTGGAGGTACGGGCGGCGTCGCCCGCACGCATGGAGGCCTTGAGTTCCTCGGTGAATCGGCTGCGAAGGTCCATCTGGCCCTCTCCTTACCTCGTTCTGACGTCGATGCCCGCCGGCCGGCTCCCGCGACAAGGAGCCGGTCCAGGCGGAAACTTCCCACCCACCCTGCCTGGAAGGAAATCTGGGAAGTTTTTTCCCAGGCTCGCGCGGGATTTCTTTGACTTGGGAAACCGCTTCCCAGATAACGCTGCCATGCGTTCCGTGGAAGAGATCATCCGCCTCGCCGGCGGGGCGGAGGCGGTGGCAAGCCGCTGCGGCGTGGGCAGCGAGGCCGTCCGCAAGTGGCGGCAGGCCCGCGCCATCCCGCCCAAGCACTGGCCCGCCCTGCTCGCCGCCACCGGCCTGTCCTTCGGGGACATGCCGGGTGCCTCCGTCACGGTCCCGGCCGATCCCGCCACGTCCTCCCCCTCCCCCACCGCCGCGGAGCCCTCCATGCCCGAAGCCGCCGACACCCCGCCCGCCGGCGCGACCGCCTGCATCGTCTTGATGGACGGCACGGTCTTCTGGGGCCGAGGCTTCGGCGCCGCCGCGACCAGGGTGGGCGAGATCTGCTTCAACACGGGGCTGACGGGCTATCAGGAAACCCTGACCGATCCCTCCTATGCCGGGCAGATCATCACCTTCACCTTCCCGCATATCGGCAATGTCGGCGCCAATGCCGAGGATGTGGAGACCGTCACCCCCGCCGCCCTCGGCCTGATCACCAAGGCCGATGTCAGCGAGCCCTCCAACTACCGTGCCCAGCGCCACCTGGACGACTGGCTGAAGAGCTTCGGCATCCCCGGCATCGCCGGGGTGGACACGCGGGCGCTCACCATCCGCATCCGCGACGGTGGCGCGCCCAACGGCGTGATCTGCCACGCCCCGGACGGGAATTTCGACCTTGCCTCGCTACGCGCCCAGGCCGCCGGCTGGCCGGGGCTGGAAGGCATGGACCTCGCGAAGGAGGTCTCCTGCCAGCAGTCCTACCGCTGGGAGGAAGGGCTTTGGCGCTGGAACCAGGGCTATGACGCCAACCCCGCCAAGCGCCACAAGGTCGTGGCCGTGGACTACGGCGCCAAGCGGAACATCCTGCGTTGCCTCGCCGATGCCGGCTGCGACGTCACCGTCGTCCCTGCCACCGCCACGGCGGAGGAGATCCTGCGCCACGGGCCGGACGGCGTCTTCCTGTCCAACGGCCCCGGCGACCCGGCGGCGACCGGCGAATACGCCGTGCCCGCCATCCGCGGCGTGCTGGAGAAGCAGGTCCCCGTCTTCGGCATCTGCCTCGGCCACCAGCTCCTGGCCCTGGCGCTGGGCGCCCGCACCTACAAGCTGGACCGCGGCCATCGCGGCGCCAACCAGCCGGTGAAGGACCTCGCCACCGGCAAGGTCGAGATCACCTCGCAGAACCACGGCTTCGCGGTGGACGACAAGAGCCTGCCCGAGGGGGTGAAGGTCACCCATGTCTCGCTCTTCGACGGCTCCAACGAGGGCATCGCCTGCGAGGACAAGCGTGCCTTCTCGGTGCAGTACCACCCCGAGGCCTCGCCCGGCCCCTCGGACAGCCACTACCTCTTCCACCGCTTCACCGCGCTGATCGAGAGCGTGAAGGAGAAGGCCGCATGAGCCAGTTCTTCGACCTCGCCGGCCGCACCGCCATCGTCACCGGCGGCAATGGCGGCATCGGCCTCGGCATGGCGCGCGGCCTGGCCGCCTGCGGCGCCCGCGTCGTCGTGGTGGGCCGCAACGCCGAAAAGAACGCCGCCGCCGTCGCCGCCCTGAACACGGATGGCGGCGAAGGGGCCTTCGCCCTCCAGGCCGACCTCGCCGAGCCCGGCAGCGCCGCCCGCGTGGTGGACGAGGTGGTGGCCCGCGCCGGCGGCCTCGCCATCCTGGTCAACAATGCCGGCACCAACATCCGCCGCCTGCCGCAGGATGTCTCGGACGAGGACTGGTACGCCGTCATGGACGCCAACCTCACCAGCGCCATGCGGATGAGCCGCGCCGCCTATCCGCATCTCAAGGCTTCCGGCCATGGCCGGGTGATCTCGATCGGCTCGATGATGTCGATCTTCGGCCTGCCCCTCTCCCCCGCCTATGGCGCCAGCAAGGGCGGTATCGTGCAGTACACCCGCTCCCTCGCCGTCGCCTGGGGGCCGGACGCGATCACCGCCAATGCCATCCTGCCCGGCTGGATCGAGACCGAGCTGACCGCCGGCGCCAAGCGCGACATGCCCGACCTGAACGACCGCGTCCTGGCCCGCACGCCGCAGAAGCGCTGGGGCCTGCCGGGCGACTTCGCCGGCATCGCCGTCTTCCTCGCCAGCGACGCCGCCGCCTTCGTCACCGGCACGGCCATCCCGGTGGATGGCGGGCTGTCGGTGCACGGCTGAGGCCAGGGGCAGGCCGGAACCGCCATGGTGCTGCTCGCCGTCATCCTGCTGGCCTGCCTCGGCTGCATGGGCCTCAGCTACGGCCTGTGGCGGGCCTTCCTGCGCGCCGGCAGGCCCGGCCATCCGATGGCCATGGCCCTGATCGCCTCGCTGCTCGTCTCCGGCCTGCTGCTCTGGCTGTTCCGCGACCGCGCGCCGCCGAACCTGCCGGTGAACGGGCTGACCGAGGCGCTCTATATCGCCTGCCTGCTCAACATCCCCGCCGCCATCCTGCTGACCTGGCGCCGCTGACCGCGCGCCCCGCCCCCTGAAACGCCAGACCTCCCGGACGAAGCCCCCCGACCATGCCGAAGCGCACAGACCTCCACTCCATCATGATCATCGGCGCCGGTCCCATCGTGATCGGACAGGCCTGCGAGTTCGACTATTCCGGCGCCCAGGCCTGCAAGGCGCTGCGCGCCGAGGGCTACCGGGTGATCCTGGTGAACTCCAACCCGGCCACGATCATGACCGATCCCGGGCTGGCGGACGCCACCTATATCGAGCCCATCACCACCGAGGTGGTGGAGAAGATCATCGCCAAGGAGCGGCCGGACGCGATCCTGCCCACCATGGGCGGGCAGACCGCGCTGAACACGGCGCTGAAGCTGGCCGAGGCCGGGGTGCTGGAGAAGTACGGCTGCGAGCTGATCGGTGCCAAGGCGGAGGTGATCGACAAGGCCGAGGACCGGCTGAAGTTCCGCGACGCCATGACCAGGATCGGCATCGAGAGCCCGCGCTCCCACATCGCGCACACGATGGAGGAGGCGCGCGCCGGGCTGGAGATGGTCAAGCTGCCCTGCGTCATCCGCCCCTCCTTCACGCTCGGCGGCACAGGCGGCGGCATCGCCTACAACAAGGAGGAGTTCGAGCAGATCGTTTCCGCCGGCCTCGCCGCCTCCATGACCACCGAGGTGCTGATCGAGGAAAGCGTGCTCGGCTGGAAGGAATACGAGATGGAGGTGGTCCGTGACTCCGCGGACAACTGCATCATCGTCTGCTCCATCGAGAACCTGGACCCGATGGGCGTCCATACGGGCGATTCCGTGACCGTTGCCCCGGCGCTGACGCTGACCGACAAGGAGTACCAGCGCATGCGCGATGCCAGCATCGCCTGCCTGCGCGAGATCGGCGTCGATACCGGCGGCTCCAACGTCCAGTTCGGCGTGAACCCCGCCGACGGGCGCATGGTCGTCATCGAGATGAACCCGCGCGTCTCGCGCTCCTCGGCGCTGGCGTCGAAGGCCACCGGCTTCCCGATCGCCAAGATCGCCGCCAAGCTCGCCGTGGGCTACACGCTGGACGAGCTCAAGAACGACATCACCATGGTGACGCCGGCCGCCTTCGAGCCGACCATCGACTACGTGGTGGTGAAGATCCCGCGCTTCACCTTCGAGAAGTTCCCCGGCACGCCGCCGACGCTCACCACCTCGATGAAGTCGGTGGGCGAGGCCATGGCCATCGGCCGTTCCTTCGGCGAGGCGTTGCAGAAGGGCCTGCGCTCGCTGGAGACCGGCCTGTCCGGCCTGGACGAGATCGCCGCCCCGGGCGACGGCTCGGTGGAGGCCTATATCGCCGCCCTCTCCACCCCGACGCCGGACCGCTCGCTGACCGTGGCCCAGGCCTTCCGCGCCGGCCTCTCGGTCGAGGAGATCCAGCGCGCCTGCCGCTTCGACCCCTGGTTCCTGCGCGAGATCGAGAAGATCGTCCGCGCCGAGGAGGATATCCGCGCCAAGGGCCTGCCGCGGGAGGCGGGCGCGCTGCGCCGGGTGAAGGCCATGGGCTTCTCCGACCGCCGCCTCGCCGCGCTCACCGGCTCGACCGAGGCCGCGGTGACGCAGCAGCGCCTGGCGCTGGGCGTCACCCCGGTCTTCAAGCGGATCGACACCTGCGCGGCGGAGTTCGCCTCCAACACCGCCTACATGTACTCGACCTACGAGGGCGGCTTCGGCATCCCCTCCTGCGAGGCGGCCCCCACGGGCCGGCAGAAGATCGTCATCCTCGGCGGCGGCCCCAACCGCATCGGCCAGGGCATCGAGTTCGACTACTGCTGCGTCCACGCCGCCTATGCGCTCAAGGAAGCCGGGTTCGAGACCATCATGGTCAACTGCAACCCGGAAACCGTCTCCACCGACTACGACACCTCCGACCGCCTCTATTTCGAGCCGCTGACCGCCGAGGACGTCGTTTCCCTGATCCGCAAGGAGCAGGAGAAGGGCGAGGTGCTGGGCTGCATCGTGCAGTATGGCGGCCAGACCCCGCTCAAGCTCTCCCAGGCGCTGAGCCGGGCCGGCATCCCCATCCTCGGCACCTCCGCCGAGGCCATCGACATCGCCGAGGACCGCGAGCGCTTCCAGCACCTGCTCCAGGGCCTGGGCCTCAAGCAGCCCTCCAACGGCACCGCCCGCACGCTGGAGGAAGCCGCCGCCGAGGCCGAGCGCATCGGCTACCCCGTCGTGGTCCGCCCCTCCTACGTGCTCGGCGGCCGCGCCATGGAGATCGCCCATGACCGCACCCAGCTGATGCGCTTCGGCGCGGAGGCGGTGAAGGTCTCGGGCGAGAACCCGATCCTGATCGACCAGTACCTTTCCGACGCGATCGAGGTCGATGTGGACTGCATCGCCGACGCCGAGGGCAACGTCTATGTCGCCGGCGTCATGGAGCATATCGAGGAGGCGGGCATCCATTCCGGCGACAGCGCCTGCTCGCTGCCGCCCTACTCCCTCTCCCCCGCCATCATCACCGAGCTCAAGGCCGAGACCGAGGCCATGGCCCGGGCCCTCAAGGTCTGCGGGCTGATGAACGTGCAGTACGCCGTGAAGGGCAACGAGATCTACGTGCTGGAGGTCAACCCGCGCGCCTCCCGCACCGTGCCCTTCGTCGCCAAGGCCACCGGCGTGCCGGTCGCCAAGATCGGCGCCCGCGTCATGGCCGGAGCCAGGCTGTCGGAGTTCCGCCTGGACGACGACGCCATCTCCCGCCATGTCGCGGTCAAGGAGGCCGTCTTCCCCTTCTCCCGCTTCCCGAACGTGGACGTGATCCTGGGCCCGGAGATGAAGTCCACCGGCGAGGTGATGGGCCTCGACCATTCCTTCGAGCGCGCCTTCCTCAAGTCCCAGATGGGCGCCGGGGTGAAGCTGCCGGAAAGCGGCACCGCCTTCCTCTCGGTCCGCGACGGCGACAAGGCCGCCATGGTCTCGCTGGGCCGCCGCCTGGTGGAGATGGGCTTCGGCCTCGCCGCCACCCGCGGCACCGCCAACCGGCTGCGCGAGGCGGGGCTGCCCGTCACCGAGGTCAAGAAGGTGCTGGAAGGCCGTCCGAATTGCGTGGACGCCATGAAGTCCGGCGAGATCCAGTTGGTGATCAACACCTCCGGCTCCGGCCAGGCGGTCGCGGACAGCTTCGACATCCGCCGCTCCGCCCTGACCAACGGCATCCCCCACTACACCACCGTGGCGGGCGCCCGGGCCGCCGTGCACGCCATCGCGGCACTGCGCGCGGGAGTGCTTGATGTGGCTCCGTTGCAGTCCTATTTTGCATCTTCGTTCTGAGACATCGGGGCGGGTCTGGCTTACCGGCCAGGACCCGCCCCGCCTGTTTCAGCCCGGCGCCGCTCCGGTTCCCCCCGACTTCCTGGCGGGGACTGGCGCGGCCGCGTCGCGTTCTAGGGAAGGCTAAACGCCGTGCAGAAGTTCCCCATCACGGCCGAGGGACTGTCTCGGCTTGAGGAAGAGTTGAAGGTCCTGAAGTCCGAGGAGCGCCCGGCTGTGATCCGTGCGATCGCGGAGGCGCGTGCCCATGGCGATCTCTCCGAGAATGCCGAATACCACGCCGCGCGCGAGAAGCAGTCCTTCATCGAGGGCCGTATCGCGGAGCTGGAATCCGTCGTCCCCTCCTCCGAGGTGATCGACGTCTCCAAGATGACCGGCGAGCAGGTGCGCTTCGGCGCCTATGTCACCATCGTCGACGAGGAATCCGAGGACGAGAAGACCTACCGCATCGTCGGCCAGTACGAGGCGGACATGAAGAAGGGCTCGATCTCCATCTCCTCCCCCCTTGCCCGGGCCCTGCTCGGCAAGAGCGTCGGCGACAGCGTCGAGGTGCCGGCCCCGGGCGGCGCCCGCTCCGTCGAGATCACCGCCGTCCGGTTCCGGTAGGGCGCCGCGCCATGCCGGAAGGGACCGCCCTGCCCACACGGCACGTGGCGCTGTCCGACGTGCGCGCGGCCGCCGCGCGCATCGCCGGCACGGTGCTGCGTACCCCCCTGGTCGAGCCGCATGCCGTTTCCCGCGCCGCCGGCGCCCGGGTGCTGCTGAAGCTTGACAACCTCCACCCCACCGGCGCCTTCAAGGAGCGCGGCGCGGCCAACCGCCTCGCCCAGCTCTCGGCGCGGGAAGGTGAGGCCGGGGTGATCGCGATGAGCGCCGGCAACCACGCCCAGGCCGTCGCGCGCCACGCCCATCTGCTGGGCATCCGCGCCACCATCGTGATGCCCCGCTTCACCCCCTCCACCAAGGTGGTGCGGACGGAAAGCTGGGGCGCCCGGGTGGTGCTGCACGGGGAAACCCTGGCCGAGGCCGCCTCCCACGCCCATGCCCTGGCGCTGAGCGAGGGGCTGGTCTTCGTCCACCCCTACGACGACCCCGAGATCGTCGCCGGCCAGGGCACCATGGCGCTGGAGATCCTGGAAGACGCCCCCTCCGGCCTGCAATCCATGGTGATCCCCGTGGGCGGCGGCGGCCTTGTCGCCGGCTCCGCCGCGGTGGTGAAGGAGCTGCGCCCCGACATCGCCCTCTACGGCGTCGAGGTCGAGGGCTACCCCGCCATGGCCCAGCGCCTGGCGGGCGAGCCGGTGAAGGTCGGCGGCCCCACCATCGCCGAGGGCATCGCCGTGCGCGACGTGGGCGAGCTGCCCGCCGCGATGCTGGCCCGGCTGGGCATCGAGGTCCTGGTCGTCCCCGAACGCGCGGTGGAGCGGGCCATCGCCCTGCTGGCCGAGGGCGCCAAGGTCGTGGCCGAAGGCGCCGGCGCCGCCGGCCTTGCCGCCATCCTGGCCTTTCCCGAGCGCTTCGCGGGCCATACCGTCGCCACCACCGTCTGCGGCGGCAATATCGACCCGCGCATCCTGGCCAATGTCCTGCTGCGGGAGATGCTGCGTGACGGCCGCATCCTGCGCCTGCACCTCGACATCCCCGACCGGCCGGGCGTCCTGGCCGATATCTCCACTCGCGTCGCGGCCGCCGGCGGCAATGTCATCGAAGTCAGCCACCAGCGCCTCTTCGCCGCCCCCTCGGTCCAGACCGCCGAGCTGGAGCTTATGATCGAGGTGCGCGACGCCAACCAGGGCGCGGCCATCGTCGCCGCCCTGGAAGCGGCGGACTATACCGTCCGGGTGGGCTGAGGGCGGCGTTCCCATGGCCCGGGCGGGAAGGCTCCGCCTTTCCCCCAATACCCCCTCCACAGGACCCGGTGGGCTGGCGCCTGCCGCCACCGGAGATCGGCGAGGTTTCGGGGAGGCCCACGCCTTCCTGAGCAGAGGGGACCAGGGGGGAAGCGACGCCTCCCACGGGACAGCGTCGCCGGAACAGCCTCAGCGCCGCTCCACCGGCACGCCCACCTCTTCCTTGGCGGTGCGGATCACCTGGAGGGTCTGCACCCGCATCACATGGTCGGCCCCGGTGAGGCGGGAGGTCAGGGCGTTCTCGTGCGCCGTGTCGCGCGCCACCAGCCGCAGCAGGAAGTCACCGCCCCCGCGGATCATGTGGCACTCCCTCACCTCCGGCCAGGCGGTGACCATCCGCTCGAAGGCCTCCAGCACCGAGAGCTTCTGCGTCTCCAGCCCGACCAGCGCGTAGAAGCCGACTTCCCAGCCAAGCGAGCCGGGCTCCAGATCGGCATGGTAGCCCCGGACCACGCCGAGTTCCTCCAGCCGGCGCACCCGGCGAAGGCAGGGAGGGGCCGAGAGGCCGACGCGGCGGGCGAGTTCCACATTCGTGATCCGCCCGTCCTGCTGGATCTCGTCGAGGATGGCCAAGTCGGTCGCGTCCAGCTCGGGCACGTCATTCGGCATACTGTTCATTGCCCGTCATGGCGATGCGGCGAAATATCCTTGCACGCTCCGCACGTCCAGACCATCCTTTCCGGAATGCCGGGTTGCGGTGGACGCAGGGCTGACCGATATGCTGCGCGTAACCCGCGACTCGCAGGAATCAGAAGTGCCCGAGACTCACCGAACCCGCCTCCTCGTTCTGGGTGCCGGACCGGCCGGATACACGGCGGCCATCTACGCGGCCCGCGCCGGATTGCAACCGATCGTCGTGGCGGGCCTGCAGCCGGGCGGACAGCTCACCATCACCACCGAGGTCGAGAACTATCCAGGCTTCGCCGAGGCCATCCAGGGTCCCTGGCTCATGGAGCAGATGGCGAAGCAGGCCGAACATGTCGGCGCCCGCCTGCAGATGGACACCATCACCGCCGTGGACCTGTCCCGCCGCCCCTTCCGCTGCGAGGGCGATTCCGGCGACGTCTACTTCGCCGACAGCCTGGTGATCGCCACCGGGGCCCAAGCCCGCTGGCTCGGCATCCCGGGGGAGAAGGAGCTCTCGGGCTTCGGCGTCTCCGCCTGCGCCACCTGCGACGGCTTCTTCTTCCGGGGGCGCGAGGTCGCGGTCATCGGCGGCGGCAACACGGCCATCGAGGAAGCCCTCTACCTTTCCGGCCTCGCCGCCCGCGTCACGTTGATCCACCGGCGCGACACCTTCCGAGCCGAGCGCATCCTGCTCGACCGCCTCTTCGCCCGCCCGAACATCGTGGTGGTGCGCGACACGGTGGCCGAGGCCATCCTGGCCGACGAGAGCGGCCGCACGCCGGTCGCCCGGGCACTCGCCCTTCGCAACCTGAAGACCGGCGAGGCCTCCGAGCTGCCGATCCATGGCGTCTTCGTCGCCATCGGCCACGCGCCCGCCACCGCCCTGTTCCGGGGCCAGCTCGACATGGACGAGGCGGGCTATATCCGCACCGAGCCGGGCCGCACCCAGACCTCGGCGGAAGGGGTCTTCGCGGCCGGGGACGTGCAGGACCACATCTACCGCCAGGCGATCACCGCGGCCGGCACCGGCTGCATGGCCGCGCTCGATGCCGAGAAGTGGCTCGCCGGTCTTCCCGAATCTGCCCCGGCCCCAGCGGCCTATCTCTGAGGCGAGGAAACACCGATCATGCCACTCGACTGGGACAAGCTGAGGGTTTTCCACGCGGTCGCCGAGGCGGGGTCCTTCACCCATGCCGGCGAGTCGCTGAACCTGAGCCAGTCCGCCGTCTCCCGCCAGATCCAGGCCCTGGAAGAGGCCCTGGCGGTGCCCCTGTTCCACCGCCACGCCCGCGGCCTGATCCTGACGGAGCAGGGCGAGACGCTGAACAAGACGGTGCGCGAGGTCTTCGCCAAGCTGGCGATGACCGAGGCCCTGCTCACCGAGAGCCGTGAGCGCGCCGCCGGACGCCTCAAGGTCACGACCACCACCGGCTTCGGCTCGCTCTGGCTCGCCCCGCGCCTGCAGCGCTTCATCGAGAAGCACCCCGACGTCACCGTCACCCTGCTGCTGGACGACACGGAGCTGGACCTGGCGATGCGCGAGGCGGATGTCGCCATCCGCATGCACGCCCCCCGGCAGCCGGACCTGATCCAGCGCCATGTCGCCACCTTCGGCTGGAAGATCGTGGCCTCGCCCGAATACGTGAAGCAGTACGGCGCCCCGCAGCGGCCGGAGGATCTCGATAACCACCGGCTGATCACCTATGGCGACCACCGCCAGCCGATCGAGGACATCAACTGGATCGCCGAGGCGGGACGCCGCGCCGGCAGCCCGCGCCGCGCCGTGATGGAGGTGAACAGCCTCCCCGCCATGCTGCGCGCCGTGCGCAGCGGCCTGGGCATCACCGCCCTGCCCGACTATCTCGGCGATGACATTGCGGATCTCACGCCGATCCTGAGCGAGATGAAGACCCCGCGCTTCGAGTCCTACTTCGTCTATCCGGAGGAGATGCGGCATTCCAAGCGCGTCGCCGTCTTCCGCGACTTCCTGGTGTCGGAGCTGGCCAAGAACCAGGGTTGACCGGCCCATCGGACCGGCCTGTCCCACCGGGCCATCCGGCCCGGTGGGACAGGCCGGGAGAGATGGCGGGGGAGGCAGAAAAGAGGAAAGACCCATGACCGGGAATGCCTTCGAGAGCCCCTTCGCCGGCCGCCTGCTGTCGGAGCAGGTGACCAACCCCAATATCCTGGTTGGCCGCTACAGCTACTATTCCGGCTACTATCACCGGCACGGTTTCGACGACTGTGCCCGCTACCTTCTTCCCGACCGCACGGATGTGGATCGCCTGATCATCGGGAGCTTCTGCTCGATCGGCAGCGGCGCCGCCATGCTATTGGAAATGGCCTGGTGAGACTGGCCGCTCGAGCGGATCAGCGCGGCCCTGCCCCTGCTCTGCAACAGGGACATCCCCGCCCTCCACGCCTTTTGGCGCCAGGAACCAGCGGGGGGCTGAACCCCCACGCCCTTTTCAGCCCCCGCGCGCCATCCGGGCCGCCAGTTCGGCGCTGACGCTGGCCACGCCCTTCACCAGCGGTGCGGGCCAGGGCGAGCCGCGGGGCGGCACCTGGCGGTCGAGCTCGCCATCCCGGATCAACAGCATCCAGAGCAGCCCGTTCTTCGGCTCATGCCCCAGGAACAGCCCGTTCCGCGCGCAGTCCCCGCCATGGCAGCCCCAGGCCCAGGCGAAGCCGTCCTCGGCATGGACGTGGCTCCCAGGGGCGCGCAAATGCTCGAAAATCACCTGCTGCCGGCCGCGCGCGACGTTGCGCAGCATCGGCGCCATGTCCTGCAAGGCGCCGAGCTGCTGGATGGTCTGTCCCTCCAGTTCCGAGGCGTCGTCCACCACGCCGTCATCGGCAAGCCCCGCGGCGGGCAGGCAGAGCAGGCCCAGCACGAACAGCAACGGGGCGAGTGGTTTCCCACCCGCCCCGTGCCGAAACGATCCGATCAGCCGCATCGGTCGATAAATCAGGCCTGGGGCTGCTCGCCCTCGGCCTCGACGATCTCCGGCTGCGGGCCGCTGTCCAGGCCCTTGGCCGAGACGTCGCGATCCACCAACTCGATCACCGCCATGTCGGCGGCATCGCCGTAGCGCACGCCGGCCTTCAGCACGCGGCAATAACCGCCCTGGCGGGTGGCGTAGCGCTCCGCGATGGTCGTGAACAGCTTGTCCACCACCTTCTCGTCGCGGATCTGGGCCAGCGCCTGCCGGCGGGCCGAGAGGTCGCCGCGCTTGCCGAGCGTGATGATCCGCTCGACATAGGGCCGCAGCTCCTTGGCCTTGGGCAGGGTGGTCGTGATCTGCTCGTGCTTGAGCAGCGAGGTCGCCATGTTCCGGAACATCGCGATCCGGTGAGAGGAAGTGACGTTCAGCTTCCGCCCGGACATCCCGTGACGCATTTCAGTCTCCTAGGCCCCGGGTTCAGAAGGGCTCTTCGACCCGGCGAGCCAGGTCCTCGATGTTCTCAGGCGGCCAGCCCGGCACGTTCATTCCGAGGCTGAGACCCATGGAGGCGAGAACCTCCTTGATCTCGTTCAGGGACTTGCGCCCGAAATTCGGGGTGCGCAGCATCTCCTGCTCGGACTTCTGCACGAGGTCGCCGATATAGACGATGTTGTCGTTCTTCAGGCAGTTCGCGCTGCGGACCGACAGCTCCAGCTCATCGACCTTGCGAAGCAGGTTGCGGTTGAAGGGCAGGTCGTCCTGCACCTCCTGCACCTTGGCCTCGCGCGGCTCGTCGAAGTTGATGAAGAGCTGCAGCTGGTCCTGCAGGATGCGGGCGGCGAGCGCCACCGCGTCATCCGGCGCGACCGTGCCGTCGGTCTCCACCGTGAGCACGAGCTTGTCGTAGTCGGTGCGCTGGCCGACGCGGGTCGGCTGCACCTGGAAGGCGACGCGGCGGACAGGCGAATAGATCGCGTCCACCGGGATCAGGCCGATCTCCTGGTCCTCGGTCCGGTTCTCGGAGGCGGGGACATAGCCCTTGCCCGTCGAGACGGTGAGTTCCATGGAGAAGCGCGCCCCATCGTCGAGCGTGCAGATCACCAGCTCCGGGTTGGCGACCTCGATGTCGCCGGTCACCTGGATCTGGCCCGCCGTCACCTCGCCGGGGCCGGTGGCCTCCAGCGTCAGGCGCTTCGTGCCCTCGGAGGGCATGCGGATGGCCAGCTGCTTGATGTTCAGGATGATGTCGGTGACATCCTCCTGCACACCCTGCAGGCTGCTGAACTCGTGCAGCGCGCCCTCGATCTTCACGGCCGTGACGGCCGCGCCCTGGAGCGAGGACAGCAGAACCCGCCGCAGCGCGTTGCCCAGAGTCTGACCGAAACCGCGCTCCAGCGGCTCGGCGACCACGGTGGCCACGCGCGCGGGGTCAGCGCCCGGATCGACGTCCAGGCGCTCGGGCTTGATCAGGGAACGCCAATTGCGATCCAGCACTTGGGTATCTCCTGCGACGTTTCCCCGATCAGACGCGACGACGCTTGCGCGGACGGCAACCGTTGTGCGGGATCGGGGTCACGTCCTTGATGGCGGTGACATAGAAGCCGACGGCCTGCAGAGCGCGCAGCGCGCTCTCGCGGCCCGAACCGGGACCGGAGACCATGATCTCCAGGGTCTCCATGCCGTGCTCGCGGGCCTTGCGGCCGGCATCCTCGGCCGCGACCTGCGCGGCGTACGGGGTGGACTTCCGGCTGCCCTTGAAGCCCTGCGACCCGGAGGACGACCAGGCAATGGCGTTGCCCTGGCTGTCGGTGATCGTCACGATGGTGTTGTTGAAGGTCGCGAGCACATGCGCCACGCCCGTGGCGATGTTCTTGCGCTCCTTCTTGCGGGGACGGGAGCCCGCCTGCGGCTGACGCGCCATCTTACTTCGTCACCTTCTTCTTGCCGGCGATCGCCACGGCCTTGCCCTTGCGGGTGCGGGCGTTGGTGTGGGTGCGCTGGCCGCGCACCGGCAGGCCACGGCGGTGACGCAGGCCACGGTAGCAGGCCATGTCCATCAGCCGCTTGATGTTCATCGCCACTTCGCGGCGGAGGTCACCCTCCACGCGGTAGTCGCGATCCAGCATCTCGCGGATCTTCAGGATCTCCTCGTCGGAGAGCTGGTTGACCCGCCGCTCCTCAGGGATGCCGAGCTTCTCGCAGATCTCGGCCGCGTTCTTCGGGCCGATGCCATAGATATAGCGCAGGGAAATCTGCACCCGCTTGTTGTCGGGGATGTTCACGCCGGCGATACGCGCCACGTTCGCTCTCCTGGAGCAACTGCTCCGATAGGGCCGGCAACGGCGGGCAGCCTGGGCCGGCGAGGTGATCATTGCCCGACTCCGGCGGCGAAACCGCCGAAGCACCGGCAAATGGCATGGGAAAACGCAGCGGGAGGGAGCCCGCCGCGAGGAAGGGGCGGGATAAACCTCTCCGCCCCTCAGGTCAAGCCCGACTCAACAGGGCTTCCAGTTCGCGGGTCACGTCGTCGATATCGGCCATGCCGTCCACCGACTTCAGCTTCCCCTGCGCCTGGTAGTAGGGCAGCAGCGGCTCCGTCTGCATCCGGTAGGCCTCCAGGCGCGCCGCCACGGTCTCCGCCTTGTCGTCGGCCCGGCGGACGAACTCCGTGCCGCCGCAGACGTCGCAGACCCCGGCCTGGATCGTCGGCTTGAAGGTGTCATGGTAGCCGGTGCCGCAGGCGGCGCAGGTGAAGCGGCCGGCGATGCGCTCGACCAGCGCCGTCGGGTCGACCTTCAACTCGATCACGTGATCGAGCGCCAAGCCCTTCTCCTTCAGCATCACGTCCAGCGCCTCCGCCTGGGGCACCGTGCGCGGGAAGCCGTCCAGGATGAAGCCCTTGTTGCAGTCCGGCCGGGCGACCCGCAGGGCAAGCATGGCGGTGATGATCGCGTCGGGCACCAGCCCGCCGCTCTCCATGATCGCCTTGGCCTCACGCCCGATCTGGGAGCCAGACTTGACCTCCGCCCGGAGCATGTCGCCCGTCGAGATCTGCGCGACCCCGAACTTCTCCTCCAGGCGCTTGGCCTGGGTTCCCTTTCCGGCCCCGGGAGGCCCCAGCAGGATCAGGTTCAACGACGTCTCCCAACACTCGGACGGTTACCGTTCGGCAGGGACCGGCTTCCCCCAGCCCCCGGCGCCCCCAGCCGGGCCTTGCGGATCAGGCCCTGGTACTGGTGCGCGAAGAGATGAGACTGCACCTGCGCCACCGTGTCCATCGTGACGGACACGATGATCAGCAGGGAGGTGCCGCCGAAGTAGAAAGGCACGCCGTACTGGCTGATCAGGAATTCCGGGATCAGGCAGACGATGCAGAGGTAGATCGCGCCCACCAGGGTCAGCCGCGTCAGCACCCGGTCGAAATAGTCCGCCGTCGCCTGCCCCGGCCGGATGCCGGGCACGAAGCCGCCGTTCTTCTTCAGGTTCTCTGCCGTCTCCTGCGGGTTGAAGACCACAGCGGTGTAGAAGAAGGCGAAGAAGATGATCAGCGCGACATACAGGCCCATGTAGAGCGGCTGGCCATGCGCCAGCCACTGCGCCGCCCGGCTCAGCCAGGTGTCCTCTCCCTGCCCGGCCCCCGCGAAGCCTGCGAAGGTCGCCGGCAGCAGCAGCAGGGAGGAGGCGAAGATCGGCGGGATCACGCCGGCCGTGTTCAGCTTCAGAGGCAGATGGGTCGAGTCGCCGCCGAACATCCGGTTGCCGACCTGGCGCTTGGGATACTGCACCGGGATGCGGCGCTGCGCCCGCTCCATGAACACCACGAAGGCGATCACGGCCAGGGCGACCAGCAGGAAGAAGATGATGAAGGGCGTCGAGAGCGCCCCTGTCCGGCCCAGCTCCAGGGTCGAGACGAAGGCATGCGGCAGGTTCGCCACGATGCCTGCGAAGATGATCAGGCTGATGCCGTTGCCGATGCCCCGGGCGGTGATCTGCTCACCCAGCCACATCAGGAACATCGTGCCGCCCACCAGGGTGATCACTGCGGAAAGCCGGAAGAAGGTGCCCCCGGCATAGACCGGCGAGGCTCCCATGGCGCCCTGCATCCCCTCCAGCCCGACGGCGATGCCATAGGCCTGGAAGATCGCGATCAGCACCGTCAGATAGCGCGTGTACTGGTTGAGCTTCTTCCGTCCGCTCTCGCCCTCCTTCTTGAGGGCCTCCCAGGACGGGATCGCCGCCGTCATCAGCTGCACGATGATGGAGGCGGAGATATAGGGCATGATGTTCAGCGCGAAGACCGTCATGCGCCCCAGCGCGCCGCCCGTGAACATGTCGAACATGCCCAGGACGCCGCCGCCATGCTGGCGCAGGATATCCGCCATCACCGAGGCATCCACGCCAGGGACGGGGATATAGGTGCCGAGGCGATAGACGATCAGTGCCCCTAGTGTGAACCAGAGCCGCTTCTTCAGCTCGGTGGCGCGCGACAGCACCCCGAGGTTGAGATTGGCCGCGAGCTGCTCGGCGGCGGACGCCATGCGTACCCTCCATACAACTGCGGCGCCCGGGGAGGTCCCCCGCGCGCCGCAGCGAAGACATCAGCTGTCAGGTAGCCCCCCAGGGAGGCGCAAATCAAGCGACCGGAGCTTCTTCCGAAGCCTTCGGCGCGGTGACCGTCACCTTGCCGCCCGCCGCCTCGACCGCCGCGATGGCGGCCTGCGAGGCACCGGTGACGGTGATGTTCACCGCACGCTTGATCTCACCCTTGGCGAGCAGGCGGACACCGGCACGCTTGCCGCTGACCCGCACCACGCCGGCCGCCTTCAGCATCGTCTCGTCCAGCGCCTGGTCGGCCGGCAGGCGGCCTTCCTCGATCGCCTTGTCGAGCAGGCCGATGTTCAGCGGCGCGTACTCGACGCGGAAGAGATTCACGAAGCCCCGCTTCGGCAGGCGCCGGTAGATCGGGAGCTGACCGCCCTCGAACCCGTTCAGCGACACGCCGGTGCGGGCCTTCTGGCCCTTCACGCCGCGGCCACCCGTCTTGCCCTTGCCGGAACCGATGCCGCGGCCGATGCGCTTGAACTTCGGGCGGGCGCCCTCGTTGTCGCGCAGCTCGTTGAGCTTCACCATGATCAGTCCTCCACCTTGATGAGGTGGGCGACCTTGCGGATCATCCCGCGCACGGCGGGGGTGTCCTCAAGCTCGCGGGTCCGGTGCATCTTGTTCAGCCCCAGCCCGATCAGCGTCTCGCGCTGCCCGGGCTTGCGGCCGATCGGCGACCCGGTCTGGGTCACCTTCACGGTCTTCTTGGCAGTCTCAGACACCGCCAGCCTCCTGAGCCGCCGGAGCGGCCTCGTCCTTGCGCGGGCCGATCAGGTCGGAGACCTTCTTGCCGCGCCGCGCCGCCACGGCACGCGGGGAGGTCACCTTCCCCAGCGCCGCGAAGGTCGCCTTGACCATGTTGTGCGGGTTCGTCGTGCCGGTGCACTTGGCGACCACGTCGCCCATGCCCAGCGTCTCGAACACGGCGCGCATCGGGCCGCCGGCAATGATGCCGGTGCCCGCCGGCGCCGCGCGCAGGATCACGCGGCCCGCGCCGAACTCGCCGATCATGTCGTGGTGCAGGGTGCGGCCCTCACGCATCGGCACGCGGATCATCGTCCGCTTGGCGCGCTCGGTCGCCTTGCGGATCGCCTCCGGAACCTCGCGCGCCTTGCCGGCGCCCCAGCCCACGCGCCCCTTCTGGTCGCCCACCACCACGAGCGCGGCGAAGGAGAAGCGACGGCCACCCTTCACCACCTTCGCGACGCGATTGATGGTCACCAGCTTGTCGCGGAGCTCATCACCCTCGCTGTGGGCCTGCTGCTGATTGCGGTCGTTGTCGCGACGGCGGCCGCGGCCACGGCGCTCGCCGTCACCACCCTCGCCACCGCCACCGGACCTCGGTGCATATGCCATGCGTCAGACGCTCCTCAGAACGACAGCCCGCCCTCGCGGGCGCCGTCCGCCAGGGCCTTGACCCTGCCATGGTAGAGATAGGGGCCGCGGTCGAAGACCACCGCCGAGACACCGGCCGCGATGGCACGCTCGGCCACCAGCTTGCCGATGGCGGTCGCCGCGTCGACATCCGCCCCCGTACGGGCACGCAGGTCCTTCTCGAGCGTCGAGGCAGCCGCCAGGGTGCGGCCCACCTTGTCGTCGATCACCTGCGCATAGATGTGCCGGCCGGAGCGGTAGATCGACAGGCGAGGACGCCCGCCGGCCTTCTGCCGCAGCTGGAAGCGGAGCCGCGAGCGGCGCCGCGTCTGGAGTGCGAGCTTGCGCATTACTTCTTCTTACCCTCCTTCCGGAGGATGACCTCGTTGTCGTAGCGGACGCCCTTGCCCTTGTAGGGCTCGGGACCACGATAGGCGCGGATCTCGGCGGCCACCTGGCCGACCCGCTGCTTGTCCGCACCCTCGACCTTGATCGCCGTGGGGCGCTCGGTCGTGATCTTGATCCCCTCGGGGATCGCGTAGCGGATCTCGTGGCTGTAGCCGAGGTTCAGCACCAGCTCCTTGCCCTGGACCGCCGCACGGTAACCCGTGCCGGTGATCTCCATGGACTTGGAGAAGCCGGTGGAAACGCCCGTCACCATCCCGTTGATCAGCGAACGCGTGGTGCCCCACAGCGTGCGCGACCGCCGGTCCTCGCCCTTCGGCGAGACGGTGACGGAGCCGTCCTCGATCTTCACATCCACCGCTTCCGTGACGACCGGCAGGCGCAGCTCGCCGAGCTTGCCCTTGGCCACCACGACGCCGTCCTGAAGGGCGACGGTGACGCCGCTCGGGACGGTGACGGGATACTTGCCGACGCGTGACATGGGGCCGGCCTCCTCAGAACACGCGGCAGAGGACTTCGCCGCCAACATTGGCAGCGCGGGCCTCATTGTCGCTCATCACGCCGCGAGGCGTGGAAAGGATGGAAACGCCGAAGCCGTTATAGACCTTCGGCAGCTCCTTGATCTTCGCGTAGACGCGGCGGCCCGGCTTGGACACCCGGTTGATCTCCTTGATCACCGGCTCGCCCTCCGAGTACTTCAGCTCGATGTTGAGGATCCTCACGCCAGGGCGCACGTCCTCGGAGCTGTAGCCACGGATATAGCCCTCGCGCTTCAGGACATCCAGCACGTCGGCACGCAGGCGCGACGCGGGAGACACGATGCGGCTCTGCCGCGCGCGCTGACCATTGCGGATACGGGTGAGCATATCACCCAGCGGATCGGACAGGGACATCGATCCTCCGCCTTACCAGGAGGCCTTCACGAGCCCGGGAATCTGGCCGAAGGAGGCCAGGTCACGGAGCGCGTTACGGCTCAGCTTGAACTTGCGGTAATTCCCGCGGGGACGGCCAGTCAGCTCGCAGCGCAGGCGGACGCGCACCTTGGCGCCATTCCGCGGCAGCTGCGCGAGCTTCAGGGTGGCCTCGAAACGCTCCTCGACGGGCGCCTCGCGGTCCATCACCAGAGCCTTCAGCGCCGCACGCTTCTCCGCGTGCAGCGCCGAGAGCTTGGCGCGCCGGTTGTTCTTCTCGACAGCCGAAGTCTTGGCCATGCGATCTTATCCTCCAGAACCTGGCCCCACCCGCCCCCTGCCAACTGGGAAGGGAACGGGCCGGGCCGGTTTTCCGAGATTAATTGGCGAAAGGCAGCTCGAAGGCCTTGAGAAGGGCCTTGGCCTCCTTGTCCGTCTTTGCCGTGGTCACGAACTGGATGTCCATGCCACGCACCGCCTCGACCTTGTCGTAGGCGATTTCCGGGAAGATGATCTGCTCCTTCAGGCCCATGGCGAAATTGCCACGGCCGTCGAAGCCACGGTTGCCGGGCAGGCCGCGGAAATCGCGGACGCGCGGCATCGCGATCGTCACCAGACGGTCCAGGAACTCGTACATCCGCGCGCGGCGCAGCGTGACCTTGCAGCCAATCGCCTGCCCCTCGCGGATCTTGAAGCCCGCGATCGCCTTCTTGGCCCGGGTCTTGACCGGCTTCTGGCCAGCGATGGCCATCAGGTCGGCCACGGCCGCGTCCAGCTTCTTGCTGTCGCCGGCCGCTTCGCCCACGCCCATGTTGATGACGATCTTGGAGAGCTTGGGCATCTCCATGACGTTCTGGTAGCCGAACTGCTCCTGCAGAGCCTTGCGCACCACTTCGTTGTAGTGCCGCTGCAGGCGCGGCAGCTCCTTCTGAGTGTCGCTCATGCGTCGAGCACCTCGCCGGAGGTCTTGGCCACCCGGACCTTCTTGCCGTCCACGTCCTTGAAGCCGACGCGGGTCGGCTTGTCGGACTTCGGATCGATCAGCGCCAGGTTGGAGAGGTGGATCGTCGCCTCCTTCTCCTGGATGCCACCCGGCTGGTTCATGCCCTGCGGCTTCAGGTGCCGCTTGACCATATTCACGCCCTGGACGATCGCCCGGTTATCCTCGGGGATCACGCGCAGCACCTCGCCACGCTTGCCCTTGTCGGAACCGGTGATCACCTGGACGCGGTCACCCTTGCGGATCTTCGCGGCCATTACAGCACCTCCGGAGCCAGGGAGATGATCTTCATGTAACGGCGGGCGCGCAGCTCGCGCACCACCGGACCGAAGATACGCGTGCCGATCGGCTCGCCCTGCTTGTTGATCAGGACGGCCGCGTTGTTGTCGAAGCGGATGGCCGAGCCATCGCCACGCCGCACGGGATAGGCCGTGCGGACGATGACGGCGCGATGCACCTCGCCCTTCTTCACCTTGGCACGGGGAATGGCGTCCTTCACGGACACCACGATGATATCACCGACAGAAGCCGTCTTGCGCTTGGAACCGCCCAGCACCTTGATGCACTGGACCTTCCGGGCGCCGGAGTTGTCGGCGACGTCGAGGTTGGATTCAACCTGGATCATGCCGCCGCATTCTCCGCGACAGGGGCGCTCTCGAAGCCGGCGGGACGGGCGACGTCCTCACCGTTGCGCGCGACCACCAGCCAGCTCTTGCGCTTGCTGATGGGGCGGCACTCCTCGATCCGCACGGTATCGCCTTCCTTGCACAGGTTGGCGTCGTCGTGCGCCGCATAGCGGCCCGAGCGCTTGATGAACTTCTTGTAGAGCGGATGCATGACACGACGTTCGACGAGGACGGTAACCGTCTTGTCGCCCTTGTCGCTCACGACCCGCCCGGTGAGGACTCGCTTCGGCATCGCCGGGGTCTCCTCGTCAGGCCTTCTTGTCCGCCTGGGCCGACTGGCCCAGCACGGTCTTCACGCGGGCGATGTCGCGCCGCACCGCGCGAATACGCGAAACCGCCTCCAGTTGTCCAGTGGCACGTTGGAAGCGGAGGTTAAACTGCTCCTTCCGGAGATCGAGCAGCATCGCCTTCAGCTCGTCCGGGCTCTTCGCCCGGACATCTGCGATCTTGGTCATGTCTTTACGCCTCGGCGCCCAGACGCGCCACGAACTTCGTCTTGATCGGCAGCTTCGCCGCGCCAAGGGTCAGCGCCTCGCGGGCCGTCTCCTGGCTGACGCCGTCGATCTCGAACATGATGCGGCCCGGCTTGATGCGGGCCACCCAATACTCGGGCGCGCCCTTGCCGGAGCCCATGCGGACCTCGGCAGGCTTGGTCGAGACCGGAACATCCGGGAAGATCCGGATCCAGACGCGACCCTGACGCTTCATGGCGCGGGTGATGGCGCGACGGGCCGCCTCGATCTGGCGGGCCGTCACTCGCTCCGGCTCCAGGGCCTTCAGGCCAAAGCCGCCGAAGGACAGGGTGAACCCGCCCTTCGCCAGGCCATGGATGCGGCCCTTATGGGCCTTCCGGAACTTCGTGCGCTTCGGTTGCAGCATGATTCATCCCGCCTCAGCGCTGAGGCGCCTGCTCCGCGGCGCGCTTGTCCTGCGCCATCGGATCATGAGCCAGAATTTCACCCTTGAAGATCCACACCTTGACACCGCAGGTGCCATAGTTGGTCTTCGCCGTCGCCGTGCCGAAGTCGATGTCGGCGCGGAGGGTATGCAGGGGCACGCGGCCCTCGCGGTACCACTCCATGCGCGCGATCTCGGCCCCGCCCAGGCGGCCACCGCAGTTGATGCGGATGCCGCCGGCACCCAGGCGCATCGCGGACTGCACGGCGCGCTTCATGGCGCGCCGGAAGGCCACGCGGCGCTCCAGCTGCTGGGCGATGCTCTCGGCGACCAGGGTCGCGTCGATCTCGGGCTTGCGGATCTCCATGATGTTCAGGGAGACCTCGGCCCCGGCGAGCTTCGCCAGGTCCTTGCGCAGCACCTCGATGTCGGCGCCCTTCTTGCCGATCACCACGCCCGGACGGGCGGCATGGATCGTCACGCGCGGCTTCTTGGCCGGACGCTCGATCACGATGCGCGACACGCCGGCGCCCTTCAGGCGCTCCTTCAGCTTCGTACGCAGCTTCAGGTCATCGTGCAGCATCTTGGAATAGCCGGCATCGGCGTACCAGCGGCTATCCCAGGTGCGGTTGATGCCCAGCCGCAGCCCGATCGGGTTGACTTTGTGACCCATGTTATGCGGCCTCCTGCTGCGACGCGGTCTCGGCCTGCTCCGCCACCACGATGGTCAGGTGGCTGAACCACTTCTCGACGCGCGACGACCGGCCACGGCCACGGGCGTGGAAGCGCTTCATGACGACGGCACGGCCGACCTCGGCGCGGGCCACCACCAGACGGTCCACGTCCAGCTGGTGGTTGTTCTCCGCGTTCGCGATCGCGCTTTCCAGCGTCTTCTTGACCGTGTCGGTGATCCGGAACTTGGAGAAGGTCAGGATCGCCACCGCGTCCTGCGCCTTCCTGCCACGGATCAGACCGGCGGCCAGGTTCAGCTTGCGCGGCGAGACCCGGATGTTCCGGGTGGTCGCCTTCGCCTCGGTCTCCCCGAGGCTACGATCATGCTTCGGCTTGCTCATCTCAGCCCCGCTTCGCCTTCTTGTCGGCCGAGTGGCCGGTGAAGGTCCGCGTCGGCGAGAACTCGCCGAACTTGTGGCCGACCATGTTCTCGTTGACCTGCACCGGGATGAACTTCTTCCCGTTGTAGACCCCGAAGGTCAGGCCGACGAACTGCGGAAGGATCGTGCTGCGGCGGCTCCAGATCTTGATGATCTCGTTCCGCCCCGACGCACGCGCCGCATCCGCCTTGTTGAGCAGGTAGCCGTCGACGAACGGCCCCTTCCAAACACTGCGAGCCATCTAATCAGCCCTTCGTCGCGTTGCGCCGGCGAACAATCAGATTGTTCGTCCGCTTGTTGGTGCGGGTCTTGTAGCCCTTCGTCGGCTTGCCCCACGGGGTGACTGGGTGGCGGCCACCGGACGTCCGGCCCTCGCCACCGCCATGCGGGTGATCGACCGGGTTCATGACCACGCCGCGGTTGTGCGGACGGCGGCCAAGCCAGCGGGAGCGACCAGCCTTGCCGATCTGCTGGTTGCTGTTGTCCGGGTTGGACACGGCACCGATCGAGGCCATGCACTCCGCGCGCACCAGCCGCAGCTCGCCCGACATCAGCTTGATCTGGGCATAGCCCGAATCCTTGCCGACCAGCTGCGCGTAGGAACCCGCGGAACGGGCCATCTTCGCACCGGCGCCGGGCTTCAGCTCGATGCAGTGGATGATCGTGCCGACCGGAATGGCCGACAGCGGCATCGCATTGCCCGGCTTGATGTCGGCGCGCTGGTCGGAGACCACCGTGTCGCCGGCCTTCAACCGCTGCGGCGCGATGATGTAGGCCAGCTCGCCATCCTGGTACTTCAGCAGCGCGATCCAGGCGGTGCGGTTGGGATCATACTCCAGCCGCTCGACCGTCGCGGGAACGCCGAACTTGGTGTTCCGCTTGAAGTCCACGTAGCGATAGGTCTGCTTGTGCCCGCCACCACGGAACCGAACGGTCGTGCGGCCGTGGTTGTTGCGGCCGCCCGACTTGCTCTTGCCCTCGGTGAGCTGCTTGACGGGCGCGCCCTTCCACAGCTCGGACCGGTCCACCAGCACCGTCCCGCGCAGGGACGGGGTGACCGGATTGAAGTTCTTCAATGCCATGGCTTACGCGAGCCCCGTCGTGAGGTCGATGGACTGGCCCTCGCCGAGCTTGACCATCGCCTTCTTCCAGTCCGAGCGCACCCCGGGACGACCCTTGAAGCGCTTCGTCTTGCCCTTGACCACCACGGTGTTCACGGCCTTCACCGTCACACCGAACAGGCCCTCCACAGCGGCCTTGATCTCGGGCTTCGTCGCCTCGAGCGCCACCTTGAAGGTCACCTGGCCCTGCTCGTTCAGGGCGGTCGCCTTCTCCGTCACCAGCGGCGCCAGCACGACCTGGTACATCCGCTCGCGCCCGATCACCGGGCGCTTGGCCTTCTCCTGCGTCTCGCTCACGCCAGCCGCTCCTTCAGCGCCTCGACCCCGGCCCGCGTCACCGCGAGGATGTCGTGGTTGAGGATGTCGTACACGTTGGCGCCGACCGTCGGCATGACCTGGACCTTGGGCAGGTTGCGCGCGGCGCGCACGAAGCCCTCGGCCGGGGTCGCATCGACCACCAGCGCGCTCGTCCAGCCCAACGCCTTGACCTGCTTGGCCAGCTGCGCTGTCTTGGCCGCCTCGGCCGGCACGTCGATCACGACGAGCTTACCGTCACGGGCCTTCTGGCTCAGCGCCGAGATCAGGCCCATGCGGCGGACCTTCTTGTTCAGGCTGTAGCCGTGGTCGCGGACGACCGGACCATGCACGACGCCACCGGTGCGGAACTGCGGCGCACGGAGCGAGCCCTGACGGGCATTGCCGGTCCCCTTCTGGCGATAGGGCTTCTTGGTGGTCCCGGAGACCTCCCCCATGCCCTTCACCTTGTGGGTACCCGCACGTCGCTTCGCGAGCTGCCAGTGCACCACGCGCGCCATGATGTCGGACCGCGGAGTGGCTCCGAAGAGCTCCTCCGGCAGTTCGATCTCGCCGGCTTGGCCGTTATCGAGAGTGATAACCTTCACTTGCATCGCTTCTGTCTACCTTTACGCCGGATAGGGCGCGTCGGCGTGGCGCGCGCGCTTCACGGCGTCGCGAACCATCACCCAGGCCCCCGCGGCGCCGGGCACGGAGCCCTTCACCAGCAGCAGCCCCTTCTCCGCATCGACACCCGCCACCACCAGGTTCTGGGTGGTGATGCGCTCGACACCGAGATGGCCGGCCATTTTCTTGTTCTTGAAGGTCTTGCCCGGATCCTGGCGGTTGCCCGTGGAACCGTGCGAGCGGTGGCTGATCGACACGCCGTGCGACGCCTCGAGACCACGGAAGTTCCAGCGCTTCATCGCACCGGCGAAGCCCTTGCCCTTCGAGGTCGCGGTCACGTCGATGCGCTGACCTGCGACGAAGTGCGACGGCGTCAGCGAAGCACCCGGCTCCAGCACCGCGTCGGCAGCGACACGGAACTCCACCAGCTTGGCCGGCGCTTCCACGCCGGTCTTCGCGAAGTGGCCCTTGTTGGGCTTGGAGACGTTCTTCACCTTCGCCTTCCCGGCACCGATCTGAAGGGCGACATAGCCGTCCTTCTCCTCGGTGCGGGTCGACACCACGCGCACGTCATCGACATGCAGCACGGTCACGGGGACGGTCGAACCGTCCTCGTTGAACAGCCGGGTCATGCCCAGCTTCTTGGCGATCAGGCCGGTACGGCCGTTAGTGGCGGCCATGGCAGCTATCCTCCCGGCCTTAGATCTTGATCTCGACGTCCACGCCCGAGGCGAGGTCGAGCTTCATCAGCGCGTCCACGGTCTGCGGGGTGGGGTCGACAATGTCCAGAAGGCGGCGATGAGTCCGGATCTCGAACTGCTCGCGCGACTTCTTGTCCACGTGCGGGGAACGGTTCACGGTGAACCGCTCGATATGCGTGGGCAGGGGGATCGGTCCCCGCACCCGCGCGCCGGTCCGCTTCGCGGTGTTCACGATCTCCCGCGTGCTGCCATCCAGCACGCGGTGATCGAACGCCTTGAGGCGGATGCGGATGTTTTGCGCGTCAGCCACGATGCATCACTTCTCGATGGAGGCGACGACGCCGGCGCCGACGGTGCGGCCGCCCTCGCGGATGGCGAAGCGCAGGCCCTGGTCCATGGCGATCGGCGCGATCAGCTCGACATCCATCGCCACGTTGTCGCCCGGCATCACCATCTCCACGCCTTCCGGCAGCTTCACCACGCCCGTCACGTCGGTCGTGCGGAAGTAGAACTGCGGACGGTAGTTCGTGAAGAACGGCGTGTGCCGGCCGCCCTCTTCCTTGGTCAGGATGTAGGCCTCGGCCTTGAAGCGCGTGTGCGGCGTGATCGAGCCCGGCTTGGCCAGCACCTGCCCGCGCTCCACGTCCTCACGCTTCGTGCCGCGCAGCAGCGCGCCGATGTTGTCCCCCGCCTCGCCGCTGTCCAGCAGCTTGCGGAACATCTCCACGCCCGTCACCGTCGTCTTGACCGTGTCCTTCAGGCCCACGATCTCGACTTCCTCGCCCACCTTCACGATGCCACGCTCCACGCGCCCCGTCACCACCGTGCCGCGGCCCGAGATCGAGAACACGTCCTCGATCGGCATCAGGAACGGCAGGTCCTTCGGACGCTCCGGCTGCGGGATGTAGCGGTCCACCTCCGCCATCAGCTGCAGGATCGCCTGCTCGCCGATCTCGGGCGTCTTGTCCTCCAGCGCCGCCACCGCAGAGCCCTTCACGATGGGAATGTCGTCGCCCGGGAACTGGTAGGAGGACAGCAGCTCGCGCACCTCCATCTCCACCAGCTCCACCAGGTCGGGGTCCGCCAGGTCCATCTTGTTCAGGAACACCACCAGCGCCGGAACGCCCACCTGGCGCGCCAGCAGGATGTGCTCGCGCGTCTGCGGCATCGGACCGTCCGCCGCCGACACCACCAGGATCGCGCCGTCCATCTGCGCCGCACCCGTGATCATGTTCTTCACGTAGTCGGCGTGGCCAGGGCAGTCCACGTGCGCGTAGTGCCGGTTCGCCGTCTCGTACTCCACATGCGCCGTCGAGATCGTGATCCCGCGCGCACGCTCCTCCGGCGCCTTGTCGATCTGGTCGTACGCCGTGAACGACGCCCCACCAGACTTCGCCAGCACCTTCGTGATCGCCGCCGTCAGCGACGTCTTGCCGTGGTCAACGTGCCCGATCGTGCCGATGTTGCAGTGCGGCTTGTTCCGCTCGAACTTCGCCTTCGCCATGGTCGTGTCTCTCTAAAGATCGGGTGTCTGTTACCAGCGGTAGTGGCTGAAAGCCTTGTTGGCTTCGGCCATCCGGTGGGTGTCCTCACGCTTCTTCACGGCGGCGCCGCGGTTGTTGGCCGCGTCCATCAGCTCGCCGGAGAGGCGCTCCTCCATCGTGCTCTCGCCGCGCTTGCGCGCGGACTCGATCAGCCAGCGGATCGCCAGGGCCTGACGGCGCTCCGGACGAACCTCCACCGGCACCTGGTACGTGGCACCACCGACGCGGCGCGAACGCACCTCGACGGCCGGCTTCACGTTATCCATCGCCTCATGGAACACGCGCAGGGGGTCTGCATTGGCGCCGGCGCGGCGCTTCAGCGTGTCCATCGCCGCATAGACGATGCCCTCGGCGGTGCTCTTCTTGCCATCATACATCAGCACGTTCATGAAACGGCTGAGGACGATGTCGCCGAACTTCGGGTCCGGCAGGACTTCGCGCTTTTCTGCGCTGTGACGACGAGACATCTCTCAGCCCCTTACTTCGGACGCTTCGCGCCGTAGAGCGAACGCCGCTGACGACGCTTCGCGATGCCCTGCGTGTCGAGCACGCCGCGCAGGATGTGGTAGCGCACGCCCGGAAGATCCTTCACGCGGCCGCCACGGATCAGGACCACGGAGTGCTCCTGCAGGTTGTGCCCCTCGCCGGGGATGTAGCTCACCACCTCGTAGCCGTTGGTCAGGCGAACCTTCGCCACCTTACGGAGCGCGGAGTTCGGCTTCTTCGGCGTGGTGGTGTAGACGCGAGTGCAAACACCCCGCTTCTGCGGGCAGCCCTGCAGCGCAGGAACCTTGTTGCGGCTCGGCTTCGGCTCGCGCCCCTGGGCGATGAGCTGGTTGATCGTCGGCATGACGCCCCTTCGTGAACCCGTCCCAGTGGCCGCCAGCCCCGCCATGCGAGCGGGCCCGACAGAGCGCGATCCTTCGCACCCCTCGGGCCACCATCCCACCCCCGAACTTCGCCCCCAGCACAGGGCAGCCTCGGCGGCGCAGAGCTGTCGTCCAAGAACAAAACCTTCGAGGCCCGTGAGCCCCGTCGAGGGGCGGAGACCTACCCCTCCCCCCCTCCAGAGTCAAGCAAGAACGCCCCGAAACAGTCAGGGCCGGGACCCGAAGGTCCCGGCCCTGCCATGCATGGAACGCGGTTGCCCGGGCCCTACTCGGCCGCTTCCTGGCTCCCGCCCGTCAGAGCCGGAGTCGAGGCCGGCAGTCGCCCCTTGTCCCGCTGCGCGGCCAGCGCCCGCAGCCGGTTCATCACCGAGCCCGTGCCCGCCGGGATCAGCCGGCCGACGATCACGTTCTCCTTCAGGCCCGCCAGGGTATCGACCTTGCCGGCCACCGCCGCCTCGGTCAGCACCCGGGTGGTCTCCTGGAAGGAGGCCGCGGAGATGAAGGAGTTGGTCTGCAGGCTCGCCTTGGTGATGCCCTGCAGCACCGGCTCCGCCCGGGCCGGCCGCTCCTTCGCCCGCAGGCGATGCTCGTTCTCGATGTCGAACTCGATCCGGTCCACCTGCTCCCCGATCAGGTAGGTGGTGTCGCCCGGCTCCAGGATCTCGACCTTCTGCAGCATCTGGCGAACGATCACCTCGATGTGCTTGTCGTTGATCTTCACGCCCTGGAGACGATAGACGTCCTGGATCTCGTTCACGAGGTAGTTGGCCAGCGCCTCGACACCCAGCACCCGCAGGATGTCGTGCGGCACGCGGGGGCCGTCCACCAGCGGGTCGCCGGCCTTGACGTAGTCGCCCTCCTGCACCGAGACGTGCTTGCCCTTCGGCACCAGGTACTCGCGCTCGATCGGAGCCTCCCCGTCGGGGACGTCCTGCTTCACGATGATCCGACGCTTCGCCTTGTAATCCTTGCCGAATTCCACCCGGCCGTCGATGTCGCTGATGATCGCGGCATCCTTCGGCCGGCGGGCCTCGAACAGCTCCGCCACGCGCGGCAGGCCGCCCGTGATGTCGCGGGTCTTCGAGGATTCACGCGGCAGGCGGGCAATGACGTCGCCGGCATGCACCGTCGCGCCATTGTCCACCGACAGGATCGTGTCGGGCGAAAGGAAGTAGCGCGCCTCGGCCCCGTTCGGCAGCTTCACCACGCCGCCCTTCTCGTCCTTCAGGATCAGGCGGGGGCGCAGGTCGGCCTTGGAGGAGGCCTTGTAGTCCACCACCACCTTGGAGGAGAGGCCGGTCACCTCGTCCTGCCGCTCGACCAGGGTGATGCCCTCGATCAGGTCGGCATATTCCACGAAACCGGCCCGCTCCGTGATGATCGGCAGGGTGAAGGGGTCCCACTCGGCCAGCTTCTGGCCGCGCTGGACCTGCGCCCCCTCCGCCACCAGGATGCGCGAGCCATAGGGCACGCGGAAGCGCGCCCGCTCGCGGTTCTGGCCATCCGTGAGCACGATCTCGCAGTTGCGGCTCATCACCACCGGCGCGCCCTGGCTGTTCTCCACCACCGAGAGGTTGGTGATCCGCACCGTGGCGTCGGTCGTGGCCTCCACCGCCGACTGCTCCGCCCCGCGCTGGGCGGCGCCGCCGATGTGGAAGGTACGCATGGTCAGCTGCGTGCCCGGCTCGCCGATCGACTGGGCCGCGATCACACCGACCGCCTCGCCCACGTTCACCGGCGTGCCGCGCGCCAGGTCACGGCCATAGCAGTGGCCGCAGACGCCCGAACGGCTGTCGCAGGTCAGGACGGAGCGGATATAGACCTCCTCCACCCCGGCCTTCTCGATCCGGTCGGCGAGCGCCTCCTCGACCAGCGTGTTCCGCTCGGCCAGAACCTCGCCCGTGTCCGGATGCACGATCTCGCGCTGCACCGTCCGGCCCAGGATCCGCTCGGACAGCGAGGAGACGACCTCGCCGCCATCCATCACGGCCCGCACGGTAATGCCGCGCTCGGTCCCGCAATCGATGTCCACGATGATGCAGTCCTGCGCCACGTCCACCAGGCGGCGGGTCAGGTAGCCGGAGTTCGCGGTCTTCAGCGCGGTGTCGGCCAGGCCCTTGCGGGCGCCGTGCGTGGAGTTGAAGTACTCCAGCACCGACAGGCCTTCCTTGAAGTTCGCGATGATCGGCTGCTCGATGATCTCGCCCGAGGGCTTGGCCATCAGGCCGCGCATGCCGGCGAGCTGGCGCATCTGGGCCGGCGAACCGCGGGCACCGGAATGCGACATCATCCAGACCGAGTTGGTCGGCGTGCCGACCTCCTGCTTGGAGATCTCCTTCATCATGGCGCCCGCCACCTCCTCGGTGGCACGCGACCAGGCATCGACCACCTTGTTGTAGCGCTCGCCCGCGGTGATCAGGCCGTCGAGATACTGCTGCTCGAACTCCTTCACCTCGGCCTTGGTGCGGTCGATCATCTCCCCCTTGCTGTCGGGGATGACCATGTCGTCCTTGCCGAAGGAGATGCCCGCCTTGGCCGCGTTGCGGAAGCCCAGGCCCATCAGCCGGTCGGCGAAGATCACGCTCTCCTTCTGGCCGCAATGGCGGTACACCGCGTCGATCACGTCGGAGACGTTCTTCTTCGTCAGCTGACGGTTCACCAGCGCATAGGGCAGGCTGGGATGCAGCGGCAGCAGCGCGCCGATCATCATCCGGCCCGGCGTGGTCACCACCCGCTCCTTCACCACCGACCCGTCCGGGCGCATCGTCTTGCGCCGCGCCAGGATCTTGGTGTGCAGCGTGATGCTGCCGGCCGCCAGGGCCTGCTCCAGCTCGCCCAGGTCGGCGAAGACCGGCGGCCCGGCCTTCGCCAGCCGCCCGTCCGCGTCATACTCGGCCTTGTCGGCCGAGGCACGGAACTCCGGCGTTTCCAGGCTCAGGTAGTAGATGCCGAGCACGATGTCCTGCGACGGCACGATGATCGGCTTGCCGTTGGCGGGGCTGAGGATGTTGTTGGTGGACATCATCAGCACGCGCGCTTCCAGCTGGGCCTCCAGGCTCAGCGGCACGTGCACGGCCATCTGGTCGCCGTCGAAGTCGGCGTTGAAGGCGGTGCAGACCAGCGGGTGCAGCTGGATCGCCTTGCCCTCGACCAGCGTCGGCTCGAAGGCCTGGATGCCCAGGCGGTGCAGCGTCGGCGCCCGGTTCAGCATCACCGGATGCTCGCGGATCACCTCCTCCAGGATGTCCCACACCTCGGGACGCTCCTTCTCCACCATCCGCTTGGCGGCCTTGATGGTGGTGGCGTGGCCGTACTTCTCGAGCTTCGAGTAGATGAAGGGCTTGAACAGCTCCAGCGCCATCTTCTTCGGCAGGCCGCACTGGTGCAGCTTCAGCTCGGGACCCACCACGATCACCGAACGGCCGGAATAGTCGACGCGCTTGCCCAGCAGGTTCTGCCGGAACCGGCCCTGCTTGCCCTTCAGCATGTCGGAGAGCGACTTCAGCGGCCGCTTGTTGGCGCCCGTGATCGCCCGCCCGCGCCGGCCGTTGTCGAACAGCGCGTCCACCGCCTCCTGCAGCATGCGCTTCTCGTTGCGCACGATGATGTCGGGGGCGCGCAGCTCGATCAGCCGCTTCAGGCGGTTGTTGCGGTTGATGACGCGGCGGTACAGGTCATTCAGGTCGGAGGTCGCGAAGCGGCCACCGTCCAGCGGCACCAGCGGGCGCAGCTCGGGCGGGATCACCGGCACCACGTCCAGGATCATCCATTCCGGCCGCGCGCCGCCCTCGGCGAAGCTCTCGATCAGCTTCAGCCGCTTGACGTACTTCTTGCGCTTGGCCTCGGAGGAGGTCTCCTTCAGCTCGGCGCGCAGCGTCGCGCTCTCCTTGCCCAGGTCGATGCCGGTCAGCATCTGCTTGACCGCCTCGGCCCCGATGCCGACGGAGAAGGCGTCCTCGCCGAACTCGTCCATCTTGTTCTGGTACTGGTCCTCGGTGAGGAGCTGGTGCAGCTTGAGGTCGGTCAGACCTGGCTCCAGCACCACATAGGACTCGAAGTAGAGGACCTTCTCCAGCTCCTTCAGCGACATGTCGACCATCAGGCCGACGCGCGAGGGCAGCGACTTCATGAACCAGATATGCGCGACCGGCGAGGCCAGCTCGATATGGCCCATGCGCTCGCGGCGCACCTTGGCCAGCGTCACCTCGACGCCGCACTTCTCGCAGATGATGCCGCGGAACTTCATCCGCTTGTACTTGCCGCACAGGCACTCGTAGTCCTTGATCGGACCGAAGATGCGCGCGCAGAACAGCCCGTCCCGCTCGGGCTTGAAGGTGCGGTAGTTGATCGTCTCGGGCTTCTTGATCTCGCCATAGGACCAGGAGCGGATCTGCTCCGGCGACGCGATGGTGATCTTGATCTGGTCGAAGCTCACAGCCTGGCCGGTCTGGCCAAGGATCTTCATCAGCTCGTTCATGGGCCTTCCTTCTCGTCCAGCCTGCGGCGGTGGGGGCGCGCCGCCGCGAAATCAGCGGCCGGCCCCGCTGGCGGGGGCCGGCGCGATCCTCTCAGTGGCTCAGTTGCCGCGGTTCTCGAGGTCCACGTTCAGGCCCAGGCTCTTCAGCTCCTTGGTCAGAACGTTGAAGCTCTCGGGGATGCCGGCCTCGAAGCTGTCCTGGTCGCGGACGATCGCCTCATAGACCTTGGTGCGGCCGGACACATCGTCCGACTTCACCGTCAGCATCTCCTGCAGCGTATAGGCGGCGCCATAGGCTTCCAGCGCCCAGACCTCCATCTCGCCGAAGCGCTGGCCGCCGAACTGCGCCTTGCCACCCAGCGGCTGCTGGGTGACGAGCGAGTAGGGGCCGATGGAACGGGCGTGGATCTTGTCGTCCACCAAGTGGTGCAGCTTCAGCATGTAGATGTAGCCGACCGTCGTCTTGCGCTCGAACGGCTCGCCCGAACGCCCGTCGATCAGCTGCATCTGCCCGGAGGTCGGCATCCCCGCCTTCACCAGCATCGTCTCGATGTCGGAGATGCGCGCACCGTCGAAGACCGGCGTCGCGATGGGAATGCCCTTCGACAGGTTGTCGCCGAGCTCGATGAGCTGGTCCTCGGTCATCTCCGCGACCTGCTCGTCGACGATCTCGTCGCCATAGACCTCGCGCAGCTTGGCGACCAGCGCGTCGCGCGCAGCACCCGCCCGGCGATAGTCCTCCACCAGCTCGCCCACCTGGCGGCCCAGGTTGGCGCAGGCCCAGCCCAGATGCGTCTCCAGGATCTGGCCGATGTTCATGCGCGACGGCACGCCCAGCGGGTTCAGCACCAGATCCACCGCGCGTCCATCCTCGAGGAACGGCATGTCCTCGATCGGCACGACGCGGGAGACCACGCCCTTGTTGCCGTGGCGGCCGGCCATCTTGTCGCCCGGCTGCAGCTTCCGCTTCACCGCGACGAAGACCTTGACCATCTTCATCACGCCGGGCGGCAGCTCGTCGCCGCGCTGCAGCTTCTCGACCTTGCTCTCGAAGCGCTTCTGCAGGCGCTCCACGGCGGCGTCGAACTCGCGCTTCAGCGCCTCGATCTCCGCCATCACCGCGTCATCGGCCACGCCGATCTGGCGCCAGGTCACCTTGGCGAACTCGTTCAGCACCTCGTCGGTGATGACCGTGCCCGCCTTGACGCCCCGGAAGCCGCCCGACGCCTTGCGGTTCAGCAGCTTCTCGCGCAGCCGCGAGTGGAACGAACGCTCCTGGATGGCCCGCTCGTCATCGCGGTCCTTGGCCAGCCGCTCGATCTCGGCGCGCTCGATCGCCATGGCGCGCTCGTCCTTGTCCACGCCACGGCGGGAGAAGACGCGCACGTCCACGATCGTGCCCGACACGCCCGGCGGCAGGCGCAGCGAGGTGTCGCGCACGTCGGAGGCCTTCTCGCCGAAGATGGCGCGGAGCAGCTTCTCCTCCGGCGTCATCGGGCTCTCGCCCTTCGGCGTCACCTTGCCGACCAGGATGTCGCCCGGGTTCACCTCGGCACCGACATAGACGATGCCCGCCTCGTCAAGGTTGCGCAGGGCCTCCTCGCCGACATTCGGGATGTCGCGGGTGATCTCCTCCTGGCCCAGCTTGGTGTCGCGGGCCATCACCTCGAACTCGTCGATATGGATCGACGTAAAGACGTCGTCCCGCGCGATCCGCTCGGAGATGAGGATCGAGTCCTCGAAGTTGTAGCCGTTCCAGGGCATGAAGGCGCACATGACGTTGCGGCCCAGCGCCAGCTCGCCCAGCTCCGTGGAAGGGCCGTCGGCGATGATGTCGCCCGCCTGCACCCGGTCGCCCACCTTCACCAGCGGGCGCTGGTTGATGCAGGTGCTCTGGTTGGAACGCTGGAACTTCCGCAGGCGGTAGATGTCCACGCCCTTGGTCGTGCCGTCCTCGGCCGTCGCCCGCACCACGATGCGCGCACCGTCGATGCTGTCGATGACGCCGTCGCGCCGGGCCACGATGGTCGCGCCGGAATCCCGCGCCACCGCGGCCTCCATGCCCGTGCCCACCAGCGGCGCGTCCGACTTCACCAGCGGCACCGCCTGCCGCATCATGTTCGAGCCCATGAGCGCGCGGTTGGCGTCGTCGTTCTCCAGGAACGGGATCAGCGCCGCGGCCACCGAGACGAGCTGCTTCGGCGACACGTCGATCGCCGTCACCTCCTCGGGCTTCACCAGCCGGAAGTCGCCGCTCTGGCGCACGCTCACCAGCTCGGAGCGGAACTCGCCCGTGTCACGGTCCACCTCGGCATCCGCCTGGGCGACCACGAGCTTCTCCTCCTCCATGGCGGAGAGGTAGCGCGGCTCGCCGACGATCTTGCCGTCCTGCACCATCTGGTACGGCGTCTCGATGAAGCCGTACTTGTTCACCTTGGCGAAGGTGGCGAGGCTGTTGATCAGGCCGATGTTCGGGCCTTCCGGCGTCTCGATCGGGCAGATGCGGCCGTAATGCGTCGGGTGCACGTCGCGCACCTCGAAGCCGGCGCGCTCGCGCGTCAGGCCGCCCGGGCCAAGCGCGCTCAGGCGGCGCTTGTGCGTCACCTCGGAGAGCGGGTTGGTCTGGTCCATGAACTGCGACAGCTGCGAGGAGCCGAAGAACTCCCGCACCGCCGCCGCCGCCGGCTTCGCGTTGATCAGGTCGTGCGGCATCACGGTGTCGATGTCGACCGACCCCATCCGCTCCTTGATCGCGCGCTCCATCCGCAGCAGGCCGACGCGGTACTGGTTCTCCATCAGCTCGCCGACCGAACGCACCCGGCGGTTGCCGAGGTTGTCGATGTCGTCGATCTGGCCCTTGCCGTCCTTCAGCTCCAGCAGGGTCTTCAGCGTCGCCAGGATGTCCTGCTTGCGCAGCGTCCGCTGCGTGTCGGGCACGTCCTGCAGGCTGAAGCCCAGGCGCATGTTCATCTTCACCCGGCCCACGGCCGAGAGGTCATAGCGCTCCGGATCGAAGAACAGGCCACGGAACAGCGCCTCGGCCGTCTCCGGCGTCGGCGGCTCACCCGGCCGCATGACGCGATAGATGTCCATCAGCGCCTCGTCGCGGTTGGTGGCCTTGTCCACCGCGATCGTGTTGCGCATCCAGGGGCCGACCTGCTGGTCGATGGCCAGCGTCGGCAGGCTGTCATAGCCCGCATCCTCGATGGCGGTCAGCTTCGCCTCGGTCAGCTCCTCGCCGGCCTCGCCATGGATCTCGCCGGTGTTGAGGTCCACCAGGTCATCGGACAGGAAGCGGCCGATCAGGTCCACCCGGCCGACCAGGACCTCCCTGGTCCCCTCCTCGGCGATCTTGCGGGCCAGGCGCGGCGTCATCTTTGTGTCGCGCGTCGCGACCGTCTTGCCGCTGTCGGCGTCGACCAGATCCTCCAGCAGCTTCACGCCGCGGAAGCTCTCCGGCACGAAGGGACGCGACCAGCCCTTGGGGCCGCGCGTGAACACCACCTTGCCGTAGAAGGTGCCGAGGATCTCCTCGGCATCCATGCCCCGCACCTCGGAGGAGTCGAGGTCGCCCTGCCGCTCGGCCCGCAGCGCCTCGGTGCGCGAGGAATCCAGCGCATAGAGCAGCGTCGAGGCCGGCAGCTTGCGCTTCCGGTCGATGCGGACATAGCAGATGTCCTTGGCATCAAACTCGAAGTCGAGCCAGGAGCCGCGATAGGGGATCACGCGCGCGGCGAAGAGGTACTTGCCGCTGGAATGCGTCTTGCCCTTGTCATGGTCGAAGAAGACGCCCGGCGAACGGTGCATCTGCGAGACGATGACGCGCTCGGTGCCGTTGATGATGAAGGTGCCGTTGTCCGTCATGAGCGGCATGTCGCCCATGTAGACATCCTGCTCCTTGATGTCGCGGACGGAGCGGGAACCGGTGTCCTCGTCGATGTCCCAGACGATCAGGCGCAGGCGGACCTTCAGCGGCGCGGCAAAGGTCAGGCCACGCTGCATGCACTCCTCGACGTCGTATTTCGGCTCCTCGAGCTCGTACTGCACGAACTCCAGCCGGCCGCGCCCCGCGAAATCGTCGATCGGGAACACGGACTTGAACACTTCCTGCAGCCCGGCCTGGCTCCGGACATCCGGGTCCACGCCCATCTGGAGGAAGGCCTCGTAGGAGGCCCGCTGCACGTCGATCAGGTTCGGCATCGGCGCCACTTCGGGCAGCCGCCCGAAGGATTTGCGGATGCGCTTCCGGCCAGTCAGCCCCTTGCCCCCGAACGACTTTGCGATAGCGTTCATGCGCGCCCTGCTTCCTTCTGTCTCCGGCCGGGGCCAAGGTGGCGTCCTGGGACGCCCCCTCCCCCCGGCCGGGGTGCACCTGTGTCGTGCCCCGCGTTTGCCAGGACCAGCCCGCGACAGGGACTGGTCCAGGGAAACGCAGGCAAGGGCGGGACTCCGACTGTCTTCGGAATTCCGCCCCTACCGCTCAAATACTCAGTCCGCCGCCGGCACCGTAGCCCCGGCAGCGTGCCGGTTGAAAGGTCTTACTTGACCTCAACCTTGGCACCGTTCTCCTCGAGCACCTTCTTGATCTTCTCGGCCTCGTCCTTGGACGCGGCCTCCTTGATCACCTTCGGCGCGCCCTCGACCAGATCCTTGGCCTCCTTCAGGCCCAGACCGGTGATCGTGCGGATCTCCTTGATGACGTTGATCTTCTTGTCGCCGGCGGAGGCCAGGGTCACGGTGAACTCGGTCTGCTCCTCGGCAGGGGCGGCAGCGGCGCCACCAGCGGCCGGGGCGGCAGCCACGGCAACCGGCGCAGCGGCGGAAACGCCCCACTTCTCCTCGAGCATCTTGGAAAGCTCAGCGGCCTCGAGAACCGTGAGGGTCGACAGCTCGTCAACCAGCTTGGCGAGATCAGCCATATTCGTATGTCCTTCGATCTAGTGGCTTGGCTTGGTCTTTGCAAGACCCGCCCGGCGCCCTTGCGGCAACCGGACAGGCCGGTACGCGTTAGGCGGCTTCCGCCTCGTCCTTCTTGGCATACGCCCCGAACACCCGCGCCAGCTGCCCGGCCGGAGCCTGCAGCACGCCCGCGATGCGCGTCGCCGGGGTCTGGATGAGACCCACGAGCTGCGCACGCAGCGTTTCCAGGGAGGGCAGCTCGGCCAGTGCCTTGACCCCGTCCAGGGCCAGGGTCTGCGTGCCGAGGGCACCACCCAGGATCACGAACTTATCGTTCGTCTTGGCGAATTCCACGGCGGTCTTCGCCACGGCCACCGGGTCCTTCGACCACGCAAGCGCGGTCGGACCCTTCAGCAGCGGCTGGATGCCCTGGAAGCGGGTTCCGTCGAGGGCGAGGCCGGCCAGGCGGTTCTTCGCGACCTTGTAGGTCGCGCCCGCACCGCGCATGCGACGCCGCAGCTCGCTCACCTCGGCCACGGTCATGCCCTTGTTCTGGGCGACCAGGACGAAGGAGGTCTCGGCGAACACGCCGGCGAGGGTCGCGACGAACTCGCGCTTCTCCGTACGGTCCAACTCCGTCTCCAAACGAAAGCCGGAAAGCCTTTTGGAAGGGCTCCGGCGGTTCACGCGAGGGCACGGCACCCGCCGCACCCTCTTCGCCTGCCAGTAAGCCGGAAAGCCAAGCCGAGCCTTGCCCGGTGCCCTCGGGCCCCGGGAAACAGATCGATTTGACGCCCCGTCTACCGTTGGCGCGGCCTGGCCGCATCAAGGCCCGGATGGGCCACCTACGGTTTCCGACAGGTTCGGGCGGGTCCCGAAGGCTCCGCCCTGTCCGCCCTCCCCTTCGAGAGGAAGGCGTATCTCTTAGGCGGAGGCCAGCGAGGCCACGTCCACCTTCAGGCCCGGGCCCATGGAGGAGCTCAGGGCGACCTTCCTCACATAGGTTCCCTTGGCACCCGTCGGACGGGCCTTCTGGATCGCATCGATGAAGGCGCGCGCGTTCTCCAGCAGCTTGCCCTCCTCGAAGGAGGCCTTGCCGATGCCGGCATGCACGATGCCGGCCTTCTCGGCGCGGAACTCCACCTGGCCCGCCTTGGCCGCCGTCACGGCGCCCTTGACGTCCATGGTCACGGTGCCGAGCTTCGGGTTCGGCATCAGGCCGCGCGGGCCCAGGATCTTACCCAGGCGCCCCACCAGGGCCATCATGTCCGGGGTCGCGATGCAGCGGTCGAAATTGATGTTGCCCGCCTGCACCTGCTCGGCCAGGTCCTCGGCGCCCACCACGTCCGCACCGGCCGCCTGGGCCTCCTCGGCCTTGGGACCGCGGGCGAAGACACCCACGCGTACCGTCTTGCCGGTGCCGTTCGGCAGGCCGACCACGCCACGGACCATCTGGTCCGCATGGCGCGGGTCGATGCCCAGGTTCATCGAGATCTCGACGGTCTCGTCGAACTTGGCGGTCGCATTCGCCTTGGCGAGGCGGATCGCCTCCTCCAGCGCGTAGGACTTCTCGAGGTCCAGACCCTCGACGAGCTTCTTCAGACGCTTGCCGGCCATCGGTTCAGCCCTCCGCCACGATCATGCCCATGGAACGGGCGGAACCGGCGAGCATGCTCACCGCGGCCTCCACGTCCTGGCAGTTCATGTCCTTCATC
This sequence comes from Roseomonas mucosa ATCC BAA-692, assembly GCF_000622225.1. Lineage (GTDB taxonomy): Bacteria > Pseudomonadota > Alphaproteobacteria > Acetobacterales > Acetobacteraceae > Roseomonas > Roseomonas mucosa. The sequence goes on from NZ_JHWD01000007.1 coordinate 271,919, forward strand.
TTCACCGCCGCGATCTCGCGCAGCTGCGACTTGGTCACGCGGCCCACCGCGCCACCCTTGCCGGGAGTCTGCGAGCCCTTGTCCAGCTTCGCCGCCTTCAGCAGGAAGTAGGTGTTGGGCGGGGTCTTCGTGATGAAGGAGAAGGTGCGGTCGGAATACGCGGTGATGACGACCGGCGTCGGGGTGCCGGGCTCCATCTGCTGCGTCGCCGCGTTGAACTCCTTGACGAACTGCATGATGTTCAGGCCACGCTGACCCAGCGCGGGGCCGACCGGCGGCGACGGGTTCGCCTTGCCGGCCGGGATCTGCAGCTTGATGTAGCCGACGATCTTCTTAGCCATGATACTCCATCCCCAGGAACCGGGGGCGCGCGGTAGGGCGGCCCATGGCTGGGCCTCCCGCGTCCATCGGTGCGAGTGAGGGGCGGCCTCTACACCCGCCCGCGCGCCCTGTCCATTGCCGAATCCATCCGGCGGCGCAGGTCAGCCCCGCGATACGGCTCCAGCGCCCTGGGCCGCCGCCCGGCGCAACAGCACCCGGCGCGCCACGAACCAGGCGGCCAGCCCGACCGGAATGCCGATCAGCACGCCGCCCACCAGCAGTTCCTCCAAGGCGGGCAGCCCCAGTTCCAGCCAGTGGCCGAGCCGCAGGTGTCCGGCAAAGCCGGGGGAATGCACCGGGGAGTGGACCTCACGTTGCAGCACGAAGCGGCCCAGCGCGAATTCCGTCGGGATCAGCAGGGCATGGGTCAGCGGGTTGCCCAGCAGCACGCAGGTCGCCCCCGCCGCCGCCATGCTGCCCCGCAGCAGGAACCCCAGCACGGCCGCCAGCACGAGATGCAGCCCGAAGGCGGGCAACATGGCCGCGAAGGCTCCGGCTCCGATCCCCCGGGCCACCCTGCCCGGCCCGCCCGGGGAGGAAAGGATCTTCTCCCATCCCTCCTCCATCCGATGGCGCAGGCTCCGCAGGCGGGCGCCGATCATCGCCACACCCAGCCTCAGGCCGCGGCGCTGACCTTCTCGGCCGGCGCCCCCGCGGCCAGCATGCCCTGGGTGGTCAGCAGGTCGCGGTAGATGCCCGCCTGCCGCGCCAGCACGTCCGGCGCGCCATGCTCGACCACCTTGCCGGCATCCATGACCACGATCCGGTCGAAATTCTGCAGCGTCGCCAGCCGGTGCGCCACGGCGATCACCGTCCGCCCCTGCATCAGCCGCTCCAGCGCGGTCTGCACCGCCACCTCGGACTCGCTGTCCAGCGCGGAGGTCGCCTCGTCCAGCAACAGGATCGGCGCGTCCTTCAGCAACGCCCGGGCGATCGCCAGCCGCTGCCTCTGCCCGCCGGACAGCCGCACGCCCCGCTGGCCGACCTCGGTGCCGAAGCCCTCCGGCAGCGCCTCGATGAAGTCCCGGCAATTGGCCGCCTCGGCCGCCGCCAGCACCTCCTCGTCCGTCGCCTCCGGCTTGCCGTAGCGGATGTTCTCCAGGATCGAGCGCTGGAACAGCGACACGTCCTGCGGCACCACCGCGATGGCGTCGGACAGGCTCTTCTGCGTCACCGCCCCGATCTCCTGCCCGTCGATCAGCACCTGCCCGCCCTGCGCCTTGGTGAAGCGCTGCAACAGCGTCAGCACGGTGGACTTGCCGGCGCCCGAGCGCCCGACCAGCCCGATCCGCTCGCCCGGCTGGATGGCGAGGTCGAAGCCCCGCAGCACCGGCCCGCGCCCCGGATAGGAGAAGCGCACGTCGTGGAAGTCGATCCGCCCGCCGCGCACCCGCAGCGGCCGTGCATCCTTGGCATCCGGCAGGGCATGCGGCACCAGCAGGGTGGACACCGCCTCGGACAGCCGCGCCACGTGCTGGGTCATCTCCACCAGAGCCACCGCCAGGTCGCGCGTCCCGTGCAGGATGGTGAAGCCCAGCGAGCAGATCATCACCACATCGCCCGTGCTGGCCCGCCCGGCCTGCCACAGGCTGACCGCCCAGAACAACAGCCCGATGGTCAGCGCCGCGGTCATCACCGCATGGGCCAGCCGCAGCTTCTCGATGTAGCGCAGGCTGCGCTTGCGGGCGTTCACCTCGCTCTGCACCTGCCGGGCGAAGCGCGCCCTTTCCCGCAGGATGGAGCCGAAGGCCCGCACGATGTTCATGTTCTGCACGACATCGACCAGCTCGCCATCCACGGCGGCGGCCTTCTCGGCATAGTCCATGTGCAGCGGCCTGCCCTTCGCTGCCAGCCGCGTCAGCAGATAGGCCATCCCGCCGGCGATGCTCACGATCACCAGCGCCATGGACACGTCCACGCTGGCCAGCAGGGCGATCGAGAAGATCACCGCGATGGTCGGCGGCAGCGTGTTCCACGTGAAGGTGGAGATCACCGTCCAGGCGGCGTTCGAGGTCGCGCTGATCCGGCTGGCCAGTACGCCCGGCGAACGGTCCACGAAATAATCCGGTGCATGGCCGGAGAGGTGGCGGAACAGGTCGCTCCGCAGGTCCCCCGTCACCCCCGTAAAGGCGGTGGTGGAGATCCAGCCGCCCACCCGCCACAGCAGGTTGTCGGCGGCGATCACCGCGCCCAGCATCGCCAGCGCCACCCAGACCGCCGCCATGGCGGCGGGCCCGCCGGACATCGCGTCCACCAGTCCCTTCATGGCGTATTGCGTGCCCACGGAACAGGCCACGGCCAGCACCACCGAGAGCAGCACCATGGCATGCGCCGGCCCGCGTTTCCGGATGTAGCGGAACAGAAAGCCCATGGGCCGGGTCTGGTAGCGCAGCAGCGCCTCCGTTCCCTCCGCCTCGGCCTCCGCGGAGGGCCCCGGAAAGGTGCCCCGGGGCGCCTGCATGTTCTCGATGACTCGGAGATCGGCCATGAAGCCTCCCTTCCCGAAACGGGTCACGACACCGTGCCTCGGACCCCGTCCTCCCTGCCCACGGTTCGGGGCACCCGGAGCAACGGGAACCCCGCCAGCGGATCGTGGTGTGAAACTAACAACGCTGAGTTCAGCCCTGGTTTCTGGCGGAGTTTTGGTACGGCTGCCCCATTCCGGTCACAGTTAAATCGTTGGTGGGGTCAGGTCCTGCCCGGGCAGCGGCGCGGAGGGGACCATCCGGGCGGGAGCCACCACGAAAGCCCCGCGAAAAACCCCCGAAATGGACACAAACGGGGGGCAGTCCGGGATCCGGAAGGGAGGATGTCCCTGAAGCCACGAGAAGGAGAGCCACCGGAATGCGTATCGCGCAGATCGCCCCGTTGTACGAAGCCGTTCCGCCGAAGCGCTATGGTGGCACGGAGCGTGTCGTCTCGTTCCTGACCGAGGAACTGGTGGCCCTGGGCCATGACGTGACGCTCTTCGCCAGCGGCGATTCCCAGACCAGCGCCACGCTTGTCCCCATGCGGCCCCAGGCCCTGCGCCTCGATCCCTCGGTCCGCGACCCCATGGCCCCCCATGCCCTGATGCTGGAACAGGTCCTGCGCCGCGCCCATGAGTTCGACCTGCTGCACTTCCACCTGGACTACCTGCCCTTCTCCCTGTTCAGCCGGCAGGAGGTGCCCTGGGTGACGACCCTGCACGGCCGCCTCGACCTGCCGGAGCTGGGCCCGATCTTCGACGCCTTCCCGGACGCGCCGGTGGTCTCGATCTCCGATTCTCAGCGTGCCCCGCTGCCCCAGGCCGGCTGGGCCGCCACCATCCATCACGGCCTGCCGAAGGATCTGCTCACCCCGCGTGACGCGGAGCCCGGCTACCTCGCCTTCCTCGGCCGCATCGCGCCGGAGAAGCGCCCGGACCGCGCCATCCGCATCGCCGCCGAAGCCGGCCTGCCGCTGAAGATCGCCGCCAAGGTCGACAAGGCCGACGCGGAATACTATGCGCAGCACATCGAGCCCCTGGTCGCCCAGGTGCATGTCGAGTTCATCGGCGAGATCTGTGACGGGCAGAAGCCGGACTTCCTGTCCGGCGCCCGGGCGCTCCTCGTCCCGATCGACTGGCCCGAGCCCTTCGGCCTGGTGATGATCGAGGCCATGGCCTGCGGCACCCCCGTCATCGCCTACAACCACGGCTCCGTGCCGGAGGTGATCGAGGACGGGGTCACCGGCTTCATCGTCCAGAACGAGGAAGAGGCCGTCGCCGCCATCCGGCGCCTGCCGGAGCTCTCCCGCGCGCGAATCCGCCGTCGCTTCGAGGAGCGCTTTACCGCCCGCCGCATGGCGGAGGACTATGTCAGCCTCTACCAGAGCCTGGCCCGCACCGCGCGCCCCCTCCTGCGCGTGGTCTGAACGGTCCCGGAACACCTTCCCCGTCGGGGAAGGTGTTCCCCGAAAGCATCACTCCTCCGTGACAGATGCCCGGCGGGTCGTTTCCTTAACGCTTTCTATCGATGCGTGTATTTCAAAGACACATCCCTTCATGGTTGTAATTGCTGCATCACAACCAACCAGTGGCTATGCCGCTGAAGGGAGCCTTCATGGCCTTCTGGCGACGTCTTCTATGCTCGACGCTTTTCCTGGCCCCCGGCGCCGCCCTGGCGCAGCCCGTAACCGGCCTCTATCTGGGCGGCGCCGCCGGCCTGAACTTCCATGACCCCAACAGCGGCAATATCGGCGGCGCAATCGGCCGCACCCTGGCCCAGAGCGGCCTGTCGCGCGAGATCCGCACGGATTTCAACCTGGGCTGGGCCGGGCTGGGCAGCGTCGGCTGGGGCTTCGGCAATGGGCTGCGGCTGGAGATCGAGGGCAACTACCGCTCCAACGAACTCGACCGCTACACGATCGCCGGCTACCGCCTGCCGCGCGCCAAGGGCAGCGCCGATACCTACGGCATCATGGCGAATGCCTATTATGACTTCGACCTGAGCAGCTACGGCATCTCGTCCAGCGCCCTGATGCCCTATATCGGCGTCGGCGTCGGCTATGCCTGGACCAGCCATCGCGGCCTGTCCGGCTCCATCGACGCCACGGCGCCCGCCGGCCTGGCGGACCGCGTCGTCAGCCGTGTCAACAGCGAGCTGCAAAGCCGCTTCCTCGCCAACCTGACGGCGGAACAGCGGGCGCAGCTGCCGGCCAACGCCATCCCCCAGATCAACCTCAACACCAGCGACCTGAATGCCAGGGCCCAGGTCCGCAGCGACGACACGGATGGCGACTTCGCCTACCAGGCCATGGCCGGCCTGGCCTTCCCGGTCCGCGCCGTGCCCGGCCTCGCCGTGACGGCCGAGTACCGCTTCTTCGGCACGCTCTCGAACAGGCTCTCCACCACCGTCACAGCCAGCGCGGCCGGCCGTTCGATCGACCGCACCTACGACATCAAGTACGACAACTTCAACCACTCCGCGATGCTGGGCCTGCGCTACGCGCTGTGGACCCCGCCGGCGCCGGTGGCCGCCTTGGCCCCCACCCCGGCGCCGACCCAGAACGCCGCCCGCACCTAACTCGTGTTCTTCGACTGGGACCGTTACAACCTGACGGACCGTGCCCGGCAGATCATCGCCGAGGCGGCGCAGAACGCGCGTAGCACGGGTTCGACCCGCATCGAGGTGGCCGGCCACGCCGACCGCTCCGGCACGCCGCAGTACAACATGGGCCTGTCGCGCCGCCGCGCCGACGCCGTGGCCGCCGAGCTGGTGCGCAACGGCGTGCAGCGCTCGGAGATCACGGTCGAGGCCTTCGGCGAGAGCCGTCCGCTGGTGCCGACCGCCGACGGCGTGCGCGAGCCGCAGAACCGCCGCGTGGAGATCGTCCTGCGCTGATCGCGCAGACGCTCCAGGCATCGCTTCGGGAAGGGGGCCGGTCCGCGAGGACCGGCCCCCTTCCTCTTTGCGCGCGCCCCTGGACGGCAGGCACGAAAAAGGGCGCCCGAAGGCGCCCCCTGCAAAACCACGAAAAGGAGAGAGGCCCTCAGACCTTCTCCACCTGCCCGTATTCCAGCTCCACGGGGGTGGCCCGGCCGAAGATGGAGACCGAAACCTTCACCCGGCCGCGCTCCTCGTCCACTTCCTCCACCACGCCGTTGAAGCTGGTGAAGGGACCGTCCGCCACGCGAACCTGCTCGCCCACCTCGTAGACCACGGAGGGGCGGCGCGGCTTCTCCACATTCTCCTGCACCTGCTGCAGCATCCGCTGCGCCTCGGATTCGGGAATGGGAGCGGGCTTGTTGCGGGCGCCAAGGAAGCCGGTGACCTTGGGCGTGTCCTTCACCAGGTGCCACGCGTCGTCCGTCATCTCCATCTTCACCAGCACGTAGCCGGGGAAGAACTTGCGCTCGGCATTCACTTTCTGCCCGCGGCGCACCTCGACCACTTCCTCGGACGGGACGAGCACCTCGCCGAAGAGGTGCTCCAGCCCCTTCTGCACGGCCTGTTCCTTGATCGCCTGGGCGATCTTCTTCTCGAAGCCCGAATAGACGTGAACGACGTACCACTTCATGCCGGCCATGACCGAATCTCCCAATCCGCCTCAGCCGAACCCGAACAGCGCACTCATCCCCAACTGGATGACCTGATCCACCACCAGGAAGAACACGGCCGCCAGGGCCGACAGGGCCAGCACCAGCCCCGTGGTGATCAGGGTCTCCTTGCGGGTGGGCCAGGTGACGCGCGCCACTTCCTGCCGCACGTCGCGCAGATACTGCACAGGGTTCACCTTGGCCAAGGGCCGGCCTCTCCAACACTTCGAGGGCGGTGCCGACGCCGGCATCGCCCGCCTCATCAAGCATGGCGACGGTGGCAGGGGCGGAGGGTCTCGAACCCCCAACCTCCGGTTTTGGAGACCGGCGCTCTAGCCAATTGAGCTACGCCCCTGCACGCGGCATCGCCGTGAGGCCGGGTCTATAGGATAGACAAACTGTCCTGTCGAGATGGCCGCACAGGGAAAACATGGCACCGGGAGAACCCGCCCATCCCCGCCCGCCCGGACCTTCGGAGGAGCCGCGGCCGGCCCCGGCGGGAATCCCTGGGACCAAGCTACGATCCCTCCCGCAGGGCCCATCCGGACCGGGATTCGCGGCGCCCAGGCGGCGGGGCGGTGCCCGGCCGGCCCGGCCGCCGCGCCAGAAAAAAAGGCGGCCCGCATCGCTGCGGACCGCCGTTCCGTACCCGTCCCCGGCACGAGGCCAGGGCGCCGGGCCTTACTTCTCGATGGAGGCGACGACGCCGGCGCCGACGGTGCGGCCGCCCTCGCGGATGGCGAAGCGCAGGCCCTGGTCCATGGCGATCGGCGCGATCAGCTCGACATCCATCGCCACGTTGTCGCCCGGCATCACCATCTCCACGCCTTCCGGCAGCTTCACCACGCCCGTCACGTCGGTCGTGCGGAAGTAGAACTGCGGACGGTAGTTCGTGAAGAACGGCGTGTGCCGGCCGCCCTCTTCCTTGGTCAGGATGTAGGCCTCGGCCTTGAAGCGCGTGTGCGGCGTGATCGAGCCCGGCTTGGCCAGCACCTGCCCGCGCTCCACGTCCTCACGCTTCGTGCCGCGCAGCAGCGCGCCGATGTTGTCCCCCGCCTCGCCGCTGTCCAGCAGCTTGCGGAACATCTCCACGCCCGTCACCGTCGTCTTGACCGTGTCCTTCAGGCCCACGATCTCGACTTCCTCGCCCACCTTCACGATGCCACGCTCCACGCGCCCCGTCACCACCGTGCCGCGGCCCGAGATCGAGAACACGTCCTCGATCGGCATCAGGAACGGCAGGTCCTTCGGACGCTCCGGCTGCGGGATGTAGCGGTCCACCTCCGCCATCAGCTGCAGGATCGCCTGCTCGCCGATCTCGGGCGTCTTGTCCTCCAGCGCCGCCACCGCAGAGCCCTTCACGATGGGAATGTCGTCGCCCGGGAACTGGTAGGAGGACAGCAGCTCGCGCACCTCCATCTCCACCAGCTCCACCAGGTCGGGGTCCGCCAGGTCCATCTTGTTCAGGAACACCACCAGCGCCGGAACGCCCACCTGGCGCGCCAGCAGGATGTGCTCGCGCGTCTGCGGCATCGGACCGTCCGCCGCCGACACCACCAGGATCGCGCCGTCCATCTGCGCCGCACCCGTGATCATGTTCTTCACGTAGTCGGCGTGGCCAGGGCAGTCCACGTGCGCGTAGTGCCGGTTCGCCGTCTCGTACTCCACATGCGCCGTCGAGATCGTGATCCCGCGCGCACGCTCCTCCGGCGCCTTGTCGATCTGGTCGTACGCCGTGAACGACGCCCCACCAGACTTCGCCAGCACCTTCGTGATCGCCGCCGTCAGCGACGTCTTGCCGTGGTCAACGTGCCCGATCGTGCCGATGTTGCAGTGCGGCTTGTTCCGCTCGAACTTCGCCTTCGCCATG